>NZ_FOUB01000015.1 GCF_900114745.1 Nitrosomonas communis
TATTGATGAAAGTGGGTTTGCACAGGATGCGCCGCGCACGCACGGTTATGCACCCGCTGGCCAGAGATGTCATGGCACGCATGACTGGCATGCGCAAGGTCGTATCAACGCGATTGGCGCCCTGATCGGAAAGCTATTGATAACCGTCAGCCTGTTTGCAGTCAATATCAGCGCCGATGTATTTCATGGATGGGCGATGCAGGACCTGTTGCCTAAATTGCCGTCACATGCGGTCGTTGTGATGGACAATGCTACCTTCCATAAGAGGCAGGATACGCAAGAGGCCATACAAAACGCTGGGCACACCCTTGAATACTTACCCGCTTATTCTCCTGATCTTAATCCCATCGAACATAAATGGGCACAGGCCAAAGCACTGCGTAAACAACAAAACCAGACCGTTGAGATGCTTTTTAAATCCTATACATTCTGAATTATTCTTAACTGGTTAGGCTATATTATAACTTTCGTAAATAGATTCATTATTTTTACGTTTTATTAAAATTTTACAAATCATCATGATTTATAGCGGCATCTAAGCAGTAATCTTAATATTAGGTCGTAATATCCTTTGCTGAATCTGGTTATCTTTTTGATACCATAATCAAGTGGCAAGCACTTTCGAAGCGTACTTATGGACAAAATAAAGACATGTTTGCGTTGGTTATCAATAATCATACTTACTATCAGGGTTGAGCAGCGCGTAGGACGCAATTGTTATTGCGCTTTATGAGGTAAATGGTGCAATGCGCTTCGCTTATTAGACCCTACCTACTGTCTCGCAAAATCCCCCATATATAGTATACCGTTCGCTCATAAATTTTTATTGAAAAATATGAAAACTGGTTACCGAAATTTGATGAGTAAAAGGTATACATCTATTTCTAACATTGTAATCTGCACCATGTTCTCAGCGCTATAAGTACAAATTTTATAAGCCAGAAATAATCCCATCTCTTATTAATGGGCGAACATCATCTAAAGATAATCCTTAAGTGGTTATACGTATTTACTCACTTTCATAATCGGAGTTAACTTATCAAAGACTTGGATATTTATCTGAAAATCATCAATTATCTACTTTAAGATGCTGGAGCGTCGATCATTACGAATATTGATAATGACTTTAGTAAGCATTCAGGCTATAGCTGTGATGGAAAAGACGAAGTAACGCAGTAGCTGGATTGCTTCAATTGTAGCACTCTCGGTTTTGAATCGGTATCGACGCTGCGCATAGACAGAAGGAGATTAATCATGCAGCGATTAGTTCTTACTTTTTGTGTGGGAGTGCTTGTGATTATCGTTTCTGCGCCAAGCAGCGCCGAGCCTGTAACGATAGCAATATGTTCAACGGCAAATGCTCAGAACTCTGGGCACAACCCCGCAATTAACCCTGATTTTGAGAGCTGCAAAACCAGCGCTCAAACTAGCTGTGAGGGTAAAAAAAGAAAAGGAAGCTGTGAATCTTTATCTGCTTTCCCAGTTATCGGCTGGAAGATGCATTCTGACAAAAGTGACAGCAAGGACATCTCAAAATGCGTTCCGATAGAAGTTTCTGAGAAAAATAATAATCATATGCTCAAGGTCGTTTCAAAAGGTAATAAAAGTGGTGTTTTCCTGCAACTATCAAACCTGAAATCTGATGCCAGGCGTATGCTCTCAACATGGCTATGGATCAGAAGCGGTCAGGTTGTTGTAGTGCAAGGTAGGAACACACGACCTGTGTCATGGGGTACTAAAGCAGTTGGAGAGGAGTGGCTGCAGATCTGTACCAATGAAGCAGCGCTGACTGATTCTATCGTAATCTACAATCAGATGAAGAGAGGAAGTAGATTCGAGGTGGATCGGATAGCAATCCGTGACATTCCTTAGCAAGCGGCGCGTAAAAAAACAGTAACCCCATTGAGGTGATTAAAAGAATGAAATATCACATTAGTCTTAAACTTTCTCTTGTATTTTGATTAATAAAGTAATCATGACAGAATTCCAATTTGTCACTGAATGGCGCATCAGTGCCTCTTTAGCCGAGGTGTATGAGGCGATTACGCATTGCCTTGATTGGCCCAAATGGTGGCAGGGCAGTGAGAAAGTGGAAAAACTTGTTATTGGCGATACGAATGGGGTAGGGTGTGTGCATCGTTTTATCTGGAAAGGGCGGATTCCTTATCGGCTTATTTTTGATATACGTGTGACACGAATCGTTCCATTGGCGGTAATAGAAGGGCAGGCCTATGGTGAAGTGATTGGAACTGGGCGGTGGAATTTTTTTCATGAGGATGGTATGACGATAGTGCGTTTTGAATGGCATGTGCGCATTAATCGGTTGTGGATGAATCTCGTTGCTCCACTTGCGCTGCCTTTGTTTAGATGGAACCACCACCAGATAATGCAGCAAGGCGCAGAGGGGTTGGCGCGCTTGTTACATAGTAGACTGGAGTTCGTTCACACTTCAACATACTCAGTGTGAGCATGTTGCTAGCTCGCACGAGGTTGTTAGGGTTGTTAGGGTTGTTAGCGCTTCAACTGCCTTGTGCTTTATCCTGCCCGGTGGCTTCTTCAGAGGTGCTCTGATTACTCTTTTCAGCAAAAAAAATTTCTACGTCAGCTAGATTCCGGGTACGTTTCATCGGGGGCAGGCTTTGCCAGATACGCTTGCCATAAGATTGAGTAATCAGACGGGGATCACAGATCATCAGCACACCTCGATCATTTTCATCCCGGATGAGGCGTCCGGCTCCTTGTTTCAGACTGATGATGGCGTGAGGCAGTTGGTACTCCATGAAGGCATTACGACCTTCCTTATTGATTTTTTCGATGCGTGCTGAGAGTACCGGGTCGTCTGGGGAGGCAAATGGCAGCTTATCGATGATGACTAATGAGAGCGCTTCACCTCGTACATCGACACCTTCCCAGAATGATTGGCTACCAATGAGAATGGCATTGCCTAACTCACGGAAGCGGTCTAACATCGTGGAGCGTGACCCCTGTCCTTGCAGCAAGAGTGGATAATCAAGCTGCTCCTGTTCGAATGTTGCCTGTAATAGCTCATAAATTCGCTGCATAGCGCGCAAACTGGTGCATAAGAAAAAGGCGCGACCACGACTCGCCCGCAATACTGGCAGTGCAGCCTCGACCACGCATTCGATATAGTTACGGTCATTAGGGTTAGGAAGGTGAGTGGGAACATAGAGTAAAGCTTGATTCGGAAAATCAAATGGACTGCTCCAGCTGATTGACTGAGCCGTCTCTAATCCCATCACCTGATGGTAATGGGAAAAATCATTTTTGACTGCCAAAGTTGCTGAAGTAAATATCCATGCACGCGGCGAGGCGTTTAATTGTCGATTGAATATTTCAGCGATAGACAATGGTGTGGCATTCAGCTGCAAAGCATGATTGAACGTTTCAACCCAGCGAACATAACCTTCATTTTCAATTTGCTCACACCAGCGTTTGATGCTGGCATGAAGGGCAATAGCACGGCGCCAGCAGTTTTCCAGCCCTTGTGAGCGAACCGCTTGATTTTCAAGCAGACTGACCAGTAGCATGAGTCTTTCCTGGACAAGAGCAAGCGTATTGTTGAAGTCCGTGTTTTGCATCACTGTAGCAGATGGCAAGCGCGTGTTTTCTCCAGTTATAGTTAAACGTAAATCACGCGTTGCCTTTTCCATGACAGTCACTGCTTCAGGAAGTGCAGTGAAATCTTTGGCGTTGAGCAAGGCTTCAATTTCAGTATCGCGCGCAAGTTCTAACAACTGACTGGTACTGACTGATTCGCCAAAAAACAGACTTGCAACTTCCGGCAATTGATGGGCCTCATCAAAAATCACTGTGTTGCAGGCAGGTAGAAGCTCTGATAATCCTTCATCGCGTAGCATCACATCAGCAAAAAACAAATGGTGGTTGACTACGACAATATCGGCTGAAAGCGCACGTTTGCGTGCTTCCATAACAAAGCATTGCTTATAACTCGGGCATTCTGAGCCCAGGCAGTTATCTCGAGTGGAAGTCACATATTGCCATATAATTGCATTTTCCGGAACTTTGCTGAGTCCGCTTTTATCACCGTGGTAACTCGACTTAGCATAACGTTCGATCAACCCTAGATATTTGACTTCCTCACGCGATGCGAAATTAAGGTGATCAGATTGTAATGTTTTTTCCAGATGGTAATGACAGATATAATTAACTCGACCTTTGAGCAGCGCTACAGTGATAGGGATTTTAAGGGCTGCACGAATGGTAGGAATATCTCGGTTAAACAGTTGATCTTGCAATGTTTTAGTGCCGGTAGAGAGAATCACTTTGCCGCCCATCAATAAAGTGGGTACCAGATAAGCAAATGTTTTTCCAGTTCCGGTACCAGCTTCTGCTATTAATACACTATGATGTTCAATTGTATCTGCAATGACTTGAGCCATTTGCAATTGCTGAGTACGAACTCGATATCCCGGTATGGTGTGGGCTAACAGGCCGTTTTCAGAGAAAATAGTAGCAAGATCAGACATGGAAGAAATTTTGTCAGCTAAAATAATACTCTCATTTAGAATGGGTAATGGACAAGGTAAATGAATTAAATTCAATTCTGCATGCTTTAAAACAACTCCTGAGAACAATAATGAACGAGTTAATTACTTTTATTTGGTGAAGTCATATTAATTCCATTTCTAGATCAAAACTGACTTTGTCGACTTCACCTTGCCATATTATTTATACTGTCTGCGGCTTGCCTTCGCGTCATTTTTGATTTGGAAATGGAATAAGATCTTTCATTTAGTACGCTTGATGCGAAATGATCATCTTTATCTCTTTTTGTATCATCTCTATTTCATATTATTCCTATGATGTGGATAGGCTGAAAACCTGACTATAACAAACATCTTCCTGAAAAAAGATTTTCAGGATGACTTACAAGTGTAATGAACAATTATTATATTCAAATTCTCGTTTTTTTTATTTTATTCGGCTCATCTGTCATCGTGGTTGCAGCCGAGCAGTTGAGTGGGTCAAAAAAGAAACTACCGGTATTTATGGAGGCTGACCAAATAAAAGGTCATCCTCACGAAGAAGTGGAAGCAATAGGAAAGGTTAAATTGCAACGCGGTGATCAAGTGATATCAGCCGAGTATATGAAATATCTTCCTGACACAAAAGATGCGATCATTGATGGCAAAGTACATCTTGAACGAGAGAAAGATGTGCTGGAAGGAACTCATCTCAGGTTGAATCTGGAAAGTTTTAGAGGAGAGCTTGGCCAGCCGAGTTATCATTTAAAAGAAGGAGGGGGGCGTGGGAGTGGAAGTTTATTTTTGTTTGAAGGAGAAGATCATTACCGGCTAAAAAAAGGCAGTTATACAACTTGCCCAATCGGAAACGATGATTGGTTCATCCGAGCGGAAGACTTGGAAATTGATGAAGAGAAAGAAATCGGTACTGCACGCCATGTTAGGGTTGCATTCAAGGATGTTCCTTTTCTTTATTTGCCGTGGTTAAATTTTTCCTATAGTGGTAAACGAAAAACAGGCTTTCTTGCACCCGTTATGGGCAATACGGCACGAAGTGGTGTGGAAATGTCGTTGCCTTTTTACTGGAATATCGCGCCGAATTATGATGCAACGATTACGGCACGTGCTATGAGTAAACGTGGCATAATGTTCGAAAATGAGTTCCGCTATATGGGCGAAACGCTGGGTGGGCAGGCGCTTTTCGATATATTGCCTAATGATCTGATCACTAATGAGACTCGCTATGGTGTTTTCTTAAATCATGCCCAGTATTTTGGTAAAGGTTGGTCAGGTAATGTCGATTATAATCTTGTTTCTGATCGTGATTTTTTTCGTGATCTCGGCACTAACGTTAACCTCACTGCTAGAACCAACCTCTTACAACAGGCGACTACTACATATAATAGTAGCTTAGGCCAGAATGGGGCGATAAGCTTTACCACAATGGTCCAGAGTTTTCAAACGCTTCAAGACCCCAGATCGCTCATTGTTCCGCCCTACAAACGTTTGCCTCAGTTTACCTTGACAGCATCACAGCGTGATGTTTATGGATTGGATTTTGATTTTACGAGTATTTGGACGAACTTTTTTTTCGAAACCCAACGTTTGCCAGATGGGCAACAATTAAAGCTAGCTGATGGATTGCGCTTAGTACTTTTTCCCAGTGTTAGCATGCCTTTGCAAACTGCATTTGGCTATCTCAAGCCCAAGGTAAGTTTGCATCATACCCGATACAATCTCAATGAGCCTGTAAGTGAAAATGGAGAAACTAACATCAATCGTACTGTACCGCTATTCAGCCTCGACTCTGGTGTGGTATTTGAACGGGATACCAAGTTCAGAAATGAGAACTTTGTGCAAACGCTTGAGCCACGCATTTATTACCTCTATGTTCCATTCCGCAATCAGAGTGATCGTATCTTTCCCAACTTTGAATCGGCGGAGATGGATTTCAGTTTTGCGCAGATTTTTACTGAAAACCGGTTCAGTGGTCATGACCGGATCAATGACGCCAATGAAGTTACTTTGGCATTGACCTCACGTCTCATTGAATCAACCACAGGGAATGAGCGGTTACGGCTTGCGGTAGGTCAGCGAGTACGTTTTGCGAACCGCGACGTGGTACTAGCTACGCAACAAACGACCAGTAATAAATCAGATTTTATTGCAGCTATTTCAGGAAGAATCACTCCGGTGATTACGACTGATACCAGTGTGCAACTCGATGCAAGTGAATTACGCGTAGAAAAAATCCGCACCGGCGTAAGTTATCATCCAGAGCCAGGTAAGGTATTCAATCTAGGCTATCGCTATACTCGAGGGGTGCCCGGGGTGGTGCAAAGTACTAATTTACTATTTCCGCTTCCAGGAGCAGCTCTGGAACAGGTCGATGCATCCACTCAATGGCCCTTTCTGAGAAACTGGCAAGGGATGGCAAGCGTCAACTATTCATTGCAGGATGATAAGCTTTTAGCTGGACTGGTAGGGTTAGAATACAATTCGTGTTGCTGGACGTTACGTATGGTGCTAAACCGATTTATTACCGCAACGGAAAGAACTTCTACGGCATTTTTTGTCCAACTCGAATTAAATGGTCTGATGCGAATAGGGAATAATCCGATACGGGTATTGCGCCAGGGTATTCCAGGCTATACACATACAAGTGAGCAGTTCTAAATGAGATGAATATTTACGAATAATTGGAATAAATGGGAATGGTGAAAAATATACGCAGAATAGCTAACCATCATATTAACCAGGCAAGTTTTGCTTGTCAGATTATGTTGATGCTAATCATTATGGCAATAACCGGGAAAGCGGTTGCACAACAAACTGTTGTTGCCCTCAGCCAAGCCATACCAGTTGATCATATTGTTGCTGTCGTTAATGAAGAAGTGATTACTCGTACTGAACTCAATGATGTGATTCAAAATACCGTCAGACAATTGCAGAAACAGGGAATACAACTGCCACCTTTTGAGGTGTTGGGAAAACAATTGCTAGAACGTCTCATCCTGACGAGAGCCCAGTTGCAGCGTGCCAAAGAACTGGGCATATCCGTTAATGATACTGAGCTTGACAAAACGATACGCAATATCGCTAAGGAAAATAAGTTGTCGATGGGGGAATTCTATGCTGCGCTCGAGCAAGAAGGGATTGGTTTGAGCCAATTCCGGGATGAGATACGCAATGAAGTTCTTATGGCTCGATTAAAAGAACGTGAGGTAAACAGCCGGATTAATGTAACAGAAGGGGAAATAGATAATTTTCTACGGACTCAGGAAACCTCATCGATTGGTAATGATGAATATCATGTTGCCCATATTCTGATCCAGATCTTGGAACAAATGGATGCAGCACAGATTGAAGCGAAGCGCCAACGCGCAGAAGCTGCCATGAGAAAATTACAGGAAGGTGTGGAATTTGCGCAAGTCTCAGCGGAATTTTCCGATGCCCCCAATGCGATGCAGGGAGGAGACCTTGGATGGCGACCTATCATGCAGATGGGACCCTCTTTTGCTGAAATACTGGTGAAAATGCAGCGTGGTCAAGTAACGCCCATCATTCAAAGTCCTGTCGGTTTTCATATTCTCAAATTATTAGGTCGACGTCCACAGGAAACTCCGGTGGTCATTATCAAGCAAACAAATGCCCGTCATATTCTGATCAAAATCAGTGAGTTGATATCAGAAGATGATGCGCATCGCATGATCATGCAAATTAAAGATCGCATTGATAAAGGGGCTAATTTTGCAGAAACAGCGAAAGCTCATTCTGAAGATGCCAGTGGCTCAAGTGGCGGAGATCTAGGCTGGCTTTCTCCTGGTGATACGGTTCCTGAATTTGAACAGGCTATGGATGTGCTTTTACCTGGCCAAATCAGCTCTCCTATAAGAACCCAATTTGGCTGGCATTTGATTCAAGTGATCGAGCGTCGATCACAAGATGTCAGTAATGAGCAGGAACGCCAAACTGCACGCAAGGCAATCCATGCAAGAAAGGCAGAAATGGTGATGCAGGAGTGGTTACAGCAGCTACGCGATCAGGCTTATGTTGAATATCGAGCTGAAGATATTTAACAGTATAGCCAGTCGATGAATAACATACCGATACTTGCCTTAACGGCAGGGGAACCTGCTGGCATTGGCCCTGATTTGTGCATACAAATTGCCCAGGAAGCCTTATCTTGCCAACTCGTGGTTATTGCAGACCGTGACATGCTGCAACAGCGCGCAGCATTGTTACAACTGCCCCTGGAATTAATCGAAAGACCCTCTGCTCATTTCAGTGAACATAAACCCGGTAGCCTGCAACTTGTGCATATACCGGTAAACGCACCTGTCTTTCCTGGCAAACTGGAGCCAGCGAATGCAAGTTCTGTCATTGAAACACTGCAATATGCTATACAAGGTTGTCAAAATGGAATATTTGATGCTTTGGTGACAGCACCGGTTCACAAGGGAATCATCAGCGAAGCGGGCATCCCCTTTACAGGCCATACTGAATATCTAGCTGAGATGACGCATAGTCAAGTTGTGATGATGTTGGTAGGGGGCAACATGCGGGTAGCGCTTGCTACTACGCACTTGCCCTTGAAAGAAGTCGCTGCCACGATTACGCCTGAAAAGCTCGAGCAGAAACTACGTATTATCCATCGTGATCTGGTTAATCGTTTTTTTATCAATAATCCATGCATTGCCGTTGCGGGACTCAATCCTCACGCAGGTGAGTCAGGACATATGGGTCGTGAAGAAATCGACATTATCATCCCAGTGCTGACCAAACTTCGTGCGGAAGGCATAAATTTGCTGGGGCCTTTGCCGGCCGATACCTTGTTCAATCCAGTACGGTTGAAGGATTATGATTGCATTCTTGCCATGTATCATGATCAAGGGCTGCCTGTGCTTAAGTACGCAAGCTTCGGCACGGGGGTCAATATCACTTTGGGACTTCCCCTTATTCGTACGTCGGTGGACCATGGCACCGCCCTTGATTTGGTTGGAACGGGACGAGCTGATCCAGGTAGTTTACGAGCAGCGATAGAAATGGCAATCATGCTGGCTCAAAAGCGGTGTACTCGGCAATAATTCTGAAGTTTCATCACCACAGTTAACTATCAGCCTAAGTTGACGTATTTTTATTAGATTGTGAAGCATATTCCTCGCAAGCGTTTTGGTCAGAATTTTCTGATCGACCCCCAGATTATTGGTGAAATCATTCATGCTGTCCGACCATCCAGGGGTGACCGGCTTATTGAGATTGGCCCTGGATTAGGCGCATTAACGCGGCCATTGCTACAAATTGTCGATCATCTTCAGACCATAGAAATTGACCGAGATATTGTTAAGCACCTAAGGCTGGAATTTCCTGAAGAAAAACTAACCATTCATTCAGCAGATGCGCTGAAGTTTGATTTTTCTCAATTGGGTAACCGCTTACGCATCATCGGTAACTTACCCTATAACATTTCTACCCCCCTTTTGTTTCATCTTAGTCGATTCTGTTCCTATATCGCTGATATGCATTTTATGTTGCAGAAAGAAGTAGTCGAGCGCATGGTAGCTCTTCCCTCTACGCCGGACTATGGGCGTTTATCTGTCATGCTACAGAATTATTTTGAAATGGAGCAGATCCTGATGGTCCCGGCAGAATCGTTTCGTCCTGTCCCAAAAGTAAAATCAGCTATTGTACGCATGCGCCCATTGGCGCAAACGATTATTCCTGCTGAGCAAGATTCGTTATTTAGCAAAATTGTATCATCTGCCTTCTCACAACGACGTAAAACATTGCGCAATACTTTGCGTGGTTATCTAAAACCTGAAGATTTTGATGCTTTAGCCTTAGATTCCGGGTTACGGGCAGAAAACTTATCTGTGGAGCAATTTGCGAATATTGTTAATTATTTAGAGGGTATGAGGTGACAGTAGATGTTGGTTTGACACATATTGCACTTGCTGCGAGCAATTTGGACAAAAGCATTGCGTTCTATGCTCGGTATGCCCGCATGGTAGTGGTTCATGATCGTATCGATACTGAAACGGATATCCGCGTAATATGGCTTTCTGATAAAACTCGTCCATTTGTGGTAGTTCTTTTTCAGTTAGATAAACCTAAAGTAATTCTTGAGCCGCTAGCTCATTTAGGCGTTGGCTGTTCCTCTAGGGAAGAGGTGGATAGTTTATCCAAGCAAGCAAAAGAGGAGGGTGTTCTGATAAAAGAGCCTACTGATTCAGGGTATCCAGTTGGTTATTGGGCATTATTGAAAGATCCAGATGGTCATACATTGGAATTATCTTATGGGCAAGAGATTGGTCTGACCATTGATAAGACATAGTGTCATTAAAGAGCGTTCTATGGGCTAAGCGGTAGTAAGTGTGAAGTTCGAGCGCCAGTCTTGCACGGCGCTCAATGATATCTTCCAGATAATACCTACGCCCAGTCTTTAGCAATCAGGAAGTTGCTATAGAGTGCAGCTTCTGCACTGCCTGCTGGAGGAGTCCAGTTATAGCGCCATTTGACAATTGGGGGCAAAGACATCAGGATCGATTCGGTACGCCCGCCTGTTTGCAATCCAAATAATGTACCTCGATCCCAGACTAAATTGAATTCGACATAGCGTCCGCGACGATACGCCTGAAAATCACGCTCACGCTCACCATACGGTATATTGAGGCGTTTTTCCAGGATCGGAACATAGGCGGATAAAAAATGATCTCCCACGCTCTGCATTAGATTAAAGCAGGTGGTGAAATCAGGTTGGTTGAAATCATCAAAAAAAATACCGCCGATACCGCGCGGTTCTTTGCGATGCTTTAAGTAGAAATACTCATCGCACCATTTTTTGAAGCGAGGATAGTATTCATCACCAAAAGGCTGAAGTGCGCTTTTACACGTTTGGTGAAAATGAATGGCATCTTCTTCAAAGCCATAATACGGTGTTAAATCCATTCCGCCACCAAACCACCAAACGGATTCTGATCCTTCTTTTTTGGCTTCAAAGAAACGTACATTCATGTGTATAGTGGGAGCATAGGGATTGCGTGGATGCAAAACCAGTGACACCCCGGTCGCTTCAAATGAACGGCCAGCTAATTCAGGCCGTGCAGCTGTAGCTGACGCAGGTAGACCGCTGCCATGGACATAAGAAAAATTAACCCCCCCTCGCTCAAATATATTACCTTCTTCAATCACGCAGCTTAGTCCACCGCCTCCCTCTGGACGTTCCCAGGCATCGTGCAGGAAAGGCATGCCATCCAGTTGCTCTAATCCTGCAACAATTCTTTTTTGTAAATTAATGAGAAAGACTTTGACTTCCGCTGTATTCATGATTGCTCCTCTTTTAGCTCAGTAACATCAATTAGATAATGACCTTCATTTGTAAACATCATTTTACCTAGAGGTACACGGCTAGGAAAGAAATTCAGTCGCAAGCATTGGTATAAAATTATTCGCCGGCGAGCAACAGTAAAAATCTACACCAGCATATGTTAGACTTGGCTCACCGATTTAACGAGTAAAAGAGAATGTCTGGGAATACGCTTGGAAAACTTTTTTGTGTCACGTCGTTTGGCGAGTCGCATGGCCCGGCGATTGGTTGTGTAGTAGATGGATGCCCGCCAGGATTGGCTTTATCAGAAGAATTTATACAACAAGAATTGGATCGGCGCAAACCTGGCACTTCTCGCCATGTTACACAGCGGCGAGAATCTGATCGGGTAGAAATCCTTTCGGGCGTGTTTGAAGATAAAACAACCGGCACACCGATTGCCTTGCTGATTCGTAATGAGGATCAGCGTAGCAAGGATTACAGCAAAATCATGGAAGTGTTTCGCCCCGGCCATGCGGATTACACCTATTGGCAGAAATACGGTATTCGTGATTACCGCGGGGGCGGGCGTGCATCTGCGCGCGAAACTGCAGTTCGGGTGGCAGCAGCTGCCATCGCCAAGAAATGGTTATATGAAACCTATGGGATAACCATTCGCGGTTATATGGCGCAGTTGGGACCTGTCGTCATCCCATTCAAACAATGGGGGGATGTGAATCAGAACCCATTTTTTGTGGCAGATAGCCGTATTGTACCGGAGCTCGAGGATTTTATGGATCGCTTGCGGAAATCTGGTGATTCGGTGGGGGCAAAAATCAGCGTCATTGCTGAGGGAGTGCCCGTTGGCTGGGGGGAGCCTGTCTATGATCGCTTGGATGCAGAAATTGCTTACGCCATGATGAGTATCAATGCCGTCAAAGGAGTAGAGATTGGTGCAGGATTTGCTAGTGTCAGCCAGAAAGGAACAGAACATTCGGACGAAATGACGCCCGAAGGATTTCTGAGCAATAACGCTGGCGGTATACTTGGCGGTATTTCTACTGGTCAACCCATTACTGTTAATGTGGCAATTAAACCCACATCCAGCATACGCCTCGGGCGACGCTCTATCGATAAAGCAGGGAGGCCGGTCATTGTCGAAACACATGGCAGGCATGATCCTTGTGTTGGCATACGTGCTACCCCTATTGTTGAAGCTATGCTGGCCTTGGTTCTAATGGATCATGCCTTGCGTCATCGCGCACAAAATGCCGATGTGGTATGCAATACGCCCAAAATTCCAGGAGAGGTGGGCAGTAGCGCTATGACAACTACCTCCGCAGGACCAGAATCACCCTTAACTGAAGATCCAGAACCCTATGAAGTGTGAGCAAGTTTGATCTGTTATTGAGTGCCAACGTGAGAGTTTGTTGGCACAACCTCTATCTGGTTTATCAAACCGGTAGCTTTACTGATGGATTAATTTCATCACACCGGCGGGGGCAGCTTTACCTTGGCAGTAGCTCACCCTGTTTTGCTTCATGTGTCAATAACCATTGCTTACGGGGGAGGCCACCGCCATAACCCACCAGTTTACCGTTTGCACCAATCACGCGATGACAAGGTATGATAATGGAAATAGGATTCTTTCCGTTTGCCAAACCAACTGCCCGTACCGCTTTGGGTGTTTGAATACGTTCGGCAATACTTTTATAGCTGATCGTTTCACCATAGGGAATGGTGGTGAGCGATTGCCAAACCTTTTCCTGGAAAGTTGTTCCAGTTGCCTTGAGTGGGAGTTCAAAGTGAGATAATTCTTTTGCAAAATAAGCCTTTAATTGGGAAACGGCTTCTTTAAAGAGCGCTGGGTCATATACCCAATTCTCTTTCATGTGAGGTAAGTAATTTTGTACATCCATATATAAGCCCATAAGGTGTTCACCATCGCTCATGAGTAAAAGTGGGTCGATAGGGCTTTCCATAATCGTGTAGTTATTCATTGTTTAGCCTCCTGTACTTAAATGATGCCATAAATGGATTACGCCGTAAGCACGCCAGGGTTGCCATTTTTCTGTACGACTCAGAACACCCGCTGACTTTTCTACTTGTAATGCGCGCATGAGTCCCAGGTCTGAGGCCGGGATTGCATTAGAGTCTCCCAGAGCGCGCATGGCAATGTATTGAACAGTCCAAGGGCCGATTCCTGGCAGCGCAATCAATTGTTCAATGAGCTGAGTTGAATTCCCTTCCTCCAGCTTCAGTGCTCCATCAGTTATTTTCTTTGCAAGCAGTTGAATAGTTAAAGCACGGCGTTGCGTTAGACCCAGATTGATCAAGGTTTGTAGCTTTGCGTCAGCGATCGCGCTCGCTACTGGTCCGGTGCGGTTTAGTTCAGGAAAGGGAGTATCGACCAGCTCACCAAAAGTTGTAACGAAACGATTGAATAGGGTAGTGGCTGCCTTGACAGAAACTTGTTGACCCACTATCGCACGTAAGCTCAGCTCAAAGCCATTCAGAGTACGCGGAACGCGTAAGCCAGGGTTATGAGTAATCAGTGGTTTTAATATTTTGTCGCGTTTCAGATGACTTTCAATAGCGACTGGATTCGCATTCAGGTCAAATAAGATGTGTAAACAAGTCTGTAGCTGAGTCACATGAGGCAGCAGTGACGGCGATATTTCTACATTGATTCGATGACGTATCGGATCCTGCTGAGCAGTAATCCAGCCGGTAGCATTGCCGAGTTTAATCGTTCGTAGATAGCGATTACCCATTAACTGCTCTACGTTGCCGCTGCCACGACTACAAAGAAAACCGACTAAGGTTTTCCAAGCCAATGGCGGGTGGTAACCTAGGTGTAAAGCTGTCGTTTTCTCCTCCTGCTGAGAACTGATACAAGACACATTGATTAAATGTTTAGATGAGGCAATTAAATATTAATAGCATTGCTGCCTCATCTTCTCAAAAAAACAGATGGCTGCTGCGGCAGCTACATTGAGCGATTCCGTATTGTCGGTCATAGGAATTGTAACCCGCTCGCTGGCTGCTCTCAGTATTTCTTGCGATAATCCTGCGCCTTCATTGCCAAATACAAATGCAACCGGGCCTTTGAGATCGGTCTGATAAAGGTGCTGTGCAGACTGTAAAGTCGCCGCAATGACTTTGCCATGAAATTGCTGAGCTATTTGCACCAAATCAGATTGCTCGTGTATGGTTAGCGAGAAATGTGCTCCCATTGCTGCTCGCAGAGTTTTGGGTGACCAAGCATCGGCACAATCGTTGGATAAATAAACATCACTTACACCAGCGGCGGCGGCCGAACGCAGCATCGAACCGAGATTGCCAGGGTCCTGTATGGCTTCTAGTAATGTACAAAATACCTGACTTTCATCAATTGCATTAGGATCACATGTAGGAATATTAATCAACGCTAGGATACCGGTTGGTGTTGTGACAGGAGATACTTGCTTGAACAAGGTATCACTGAATATTGCGGTATCGATGCCAGATTGTTTGCTGAATTTGCGTATCAAATAATTGATTTCAGCATAGCCATATCCTGATTCACTTACGATCAACTTTAGCGGTATTTGTTCTTTCGCATGATAAACCTGAATGAGATGGACTCCATCGAGCAATGTCAAACCTTTTAATCGTCGTGCCCGTGACGATTTTTCCAGCTTGACCAGTTGTTTAAAGAGAGCATGCTCGCGGGAAGTTATGGGATACATAAGATGCGAATTTCTGAAATACTGAAATTTTCTAATTCGCTATTTTCTCATATATCCACTTTGCAGCATTTTCATAAATTTAAAACTTATAGTTATTCCATTTCCAAATCAAAAATGACGCGAAGGCAAGCCGCAGCCAGTATAACTAATACAGCAAGGTGAAGCCGACAAAACCAGTTTGATTAGAAATGGAATTAATAAATACCTGTACAGTTTTGGGTACCACAACACGCTGTCTGGCCAAAGGTATAATGTACTGTCATTTAATATCTTTAATTGGCAACCTGTATCAGTGGATGCCCATAAGAGATTGAATACCAAAATACTTTCATACAAATTGTGCAGTAAGCCATTGCAGCCGTTCTGGTGTGCCGATATCCATCCATATTCCTTGGTAATATTCCCCTCCAACCTTATTTAAAGGGATTGCCTGGCCTAATAAAAGCGAAAGTTTGCTGGCAGTTCCAGGCGCAACCTGATTAAAGAAGTCGGGATGATAAACACCAATCCCGCTAAAAGTGAGTTTGTGATGCCCGCTTGCAGTGAGGTGTCCTTGCTCCAGAAAAAAATCACCATCAGGATGATGAGGAGGGTTATCGACCAGGACCAAATGGGCAAGCTCGCCATCAGAATTTATTTGCAATCGCTGCAATGCTGGTAATAAGGTAGAGAAATTTATCTGACAAAAGATATCGGCGTTGACAACCAGGAAGGGTTGTTTTGCTGAGCAACGGGTTAAAAGCGGTAGCGCATTGGCGATGCCACCCGCTGTTTCCAGTACAGTCGTTTCTTTTGAGTAGCTAATGTTGATGCCATAGCGCTGACCATCACCTAAGGCTGCCTCAATCATGTGGCCTAAATAAGCATGATTAATGACGATATCCTTAAAACCAGCCTGTGCCAGATTTTGCAGATGATATTCGATCAACATTTGTTTTCCGGCCCGAAGCAACGGTTTGGGCAATGTATCGGTGAGAGGGCGCATGCGCTCACCTCGCCCTGCTGCAAGAATCATGGCTTTAAAGGAATGACTTGGCATTAAGTAGAAGGTATTAATTAGAAGGTATAACCCATTTTTGTATCAGGTTGTATGCCTTCAAGCTGATCCAATAGGTTAAGCAATGGATGAAGCTCTCGGTAGCGTTCACATGCCTTGCGTAAATAGGTCATGACTAGTGGCATATCTTTGAGATAGGCTTCTTTATGATCTCGATGATACAGTCGCGCAAAAATTCCCAATACTTTAAGATGACGTTGGACACCCATCCATTCAAAGTCTCGGTAAAAATTAGAAAAATTAGTCGAAACGGGAAGTCCAGCTTTACGTGCTTTTTCCCAGTAACGAATGACCCAGTCTAATATGCGCTCTTCCTCCCAATGGATATAGGCATCTTTAAACAACGAAACAAGGTCATACGTAATTGGACCATACACTGCATCCTGGAAATCAAGAATACCAGGGTTGGGTGTAGTCATCATCAAGTTGCGAGAGTGATAATCCCTGTGAACAAATACTTTGGGCTGGGCAAGATTATTTTCAAGAATGCGTGAAAAAATAGCCGCTAGGTCATCGATTTGCTTTTGACTGAGTATTACTTGTAAATGTCTGGCAACGTACCACTCTGTAAACAAGTCTAATTCTTTTCTGAGTAGCGCTGCATCATATTCAGGAAATGTATTTGTCTGACTGATCAGTTGAATTTTAATGAGTGCATCGGTTGCATCGCCATAAAGCCTATCTGCAGTAGCCGGATTTGTTTGCAGTGTTTGCAAGTAAGTCGTATTTCCCAAGTCTGACAGTAACAAAAAACCTTGTGTCAGGTTTTGGGTTAATATAGTCGGTACATGGACGTTAGCGGTAACAAATACTTCAGCTGCATGCAGAAATGGTGCGCAGTTTTCCAGTTGTGGTGGCGCATCCATGGCAATGATAGATTGCTGATCCATTATGATACGAAAATAACGACGGAAGCTTGCATCAGCAGAAGCAGCGGAGAGTTCAAAAGATTTACCAGGAAATTCTGTTTTTAACCAATTTTCCAGGAGCTGTAAACGATCAAGAGTCATGAATCAATATGGGTATAAAGAAGATAGCGATCATCGTACACGATTTTATTTTGTGACAATTTTTAGCACTCTTTTTCAGGTTGCCTATTTGTTTGAAGTATGCGATTTTATGCTGTAAATGCTATAAACCAAGCTTATATACTGGATACTCAGTAATCAATTAATATAAATGGAGAAAAAATGGTTAATAAAAATGTTCTGGACGAAATCGGTTCCAAGATTAGTGAAATTATAGCTCAAAGTCCGGCCAAGGATATTGAAAGGAATATGCGCGCCATGTTGACGAGTATGCTTTCTCGTTTGGATGTCGTAACGCGTGAAGAGTTTGATGTGCAACAAGAAGTGCTTAAGCGGACTCGCGCAAAATTGACTGAGCTAGAAGAAAAAGTTGCTGCCTTGGAGAATCAGCTTAAGGCAACTACGTCAGTAACCACTCCAAGCGAGGTAAATTATGAGAATCAGCTTAAGCCAACTACGTCAGCAACCACTACAAGCGATATGAATTATGAAGGTTAATAATTAAACTAAACATTTTTACTGGCTAGATTTCTGGTTGCTTAACTGTCTTGCCATGTATCTGTTAATTCTCTGATAACAGGCAGTATTTATCGCATTTCTTATTCTTCATGTCACTGGCTATCCTTTATAGTCGCGCACTATCAGGTATCGAAGCACCACTGGTTACGGTAGAAACTCATTTATCCAATGGTTTACCCAGCTTCACGATTGTTGGATTACCTGAAACGGAAGTAAAGGAAAGTAAAGACAGGGTACGTGCTGCGCTACAAAATGGGCGATTTAAATTCCCGGCGCAGCGGATCACGGTCAATCTTGCACCGGCCGATTTGCCCAAGGAGAGTGGACGATTTGATTTACCTATTGCACTCGGTATTCTTGCGGCAACGGGTCAAATACCTGCTAATAAACTTGATCAGTATGAATGGGTAGGTGAACTTTCTTTAAGTGGGGAATTGCGTCCTATCCATGGGGCATTAGCCATGACCTATGGTGCGTCACGATCAGGACGTAGTTTTGTCCTACCGCAACATAATGCTGCAGAAGCTTCCCTGGTTAGGGAAGCATGCGTTTATCCGGCGGCATCATTACTTCAGATCTGTGCGCATCTAACTGGACATGAATTATTGCAGCCGCACACAATACCCTCTGAAACAAGTATCGGTAGGGATAATTCAAGTTATCATCCAGATCTGACTGAAGTAAAAGGTCAGGTGCATGCTAAGCGTGCCTTGGAGATTGCCGCAGCTGGTGCTCATAGTCTATTGATGATTGGGCCGCCAGGCACAGGAAAGTCAATGCTGGCTGAACGTCTTCCGAGTATTCTTCCTACTATGACGGAGCAAGAAGCGCTTGAGTCTGCTGCTATGCAGTCGCTTGCTAACGGTTACTTCGATATTGCAAATTGGAAACATCGTCCTTTCCGTTCGCCTCATCACACCGCCTCTGCGATAGCCATGGTAGGAGGTGGCAGTATTCCTCGTCCAGGAGAAATTTCCCTGGCAATGCATGGGGTGTTATTTCTCGATGAGCTGCCAGAATTTGATCGTAGAGTCTTGGAGGTGCTGCGTGAGCCACTTGAATCGGGCCAAATCACTATCTCTCGGGCAACACGGCAAGCAAATTTTCCGGCACGGTTTCAGCTAATTGCTGCAATGAATCCCTGTCCTTGTGGTTATTTAGGTCATTATGGAGGGAAATGCCGCTGCACACCTGATCAGATAGCGCGTTATCGTGGAAAAATTTCTGGCCCTTTGCTTGATCGTATCGATATGCAGATTGAGGTGCCCGCTGTACCGAAAAAGGATTTGCTGCAGCAAGGGACAGGTGAATCAAGCCGGATGATAAGAACGCGAGTCGAGGCCGCCCGCCAATATCAACTCGTGCGGCAGAACGGTACTAATGCTGGTTTGAGGGTGCATGAAATAGATCAACATTGCCAGCTGGATGAGCAGAGTAAACAGTTGCTGGAGCACGCATTTTCCCGTTTAAATATTTCTGCACGGGCATACCATCGTATCTTGAAACTGGCACGGACTATCGCAGATTTAGCAAGTAGTGAGCAGCTTAACAGTGGGCATATTGCAGAAGCCATACAATATCGGCGACTGGATCGGAATTAACAGAAAGGCATTTTTCTTGCTCATGAGAGTGTAGCACAATACGCTATTTGATTAATAATACTCAGGTCGGGCACAATTTTCAAAGCGTGTATATTCACCCAGAAAGGTTAGGTTGATTTTGCCAATGGGGCCATTGCGCTGTTTTCCGATAATGATTTCAGCAATTCCTTTGTCCGGGGTATCAGGGTTATATACTTCATCGCGATAAATAAATAAGATGACATCCGCATCCTGTTCGATGGCGCCAGATTCACGCAAATCAGACATTACTGGGCGTTTATGCGGATTAGGCCGCTGTTCCAGGCTACGATTAAGCTGTGATAATGCGATGACGGGTACTTGTAACTCTTTTGCCAAGGCTTTAAGCGACCGTGAAATCTCAGAAATTTCGGTGGCGCGGTTTTCACTGTGGGTATGTGAAGACATGAGCTGCAGGTAATCGACAACGATCAATCCCAGTTCCCCATGCTGACGATAAAGTCGCCGTGCTCGGGCTCTAAGCTCCAGCGCATTCAATGCAGCACTTTCATCAATAAAGATAGGCGCATCATTCAGTTTACCCAGTGCATGAGTAAGCTTTGGCCAATCTTCATCTTCCAATCGTCCAGTACGAACCTTGTGCTGATCAAGCCTGCCTATTGAGCCCAGCATACGCATCGCAAGCTGTGCTCCGCCCATTTCCATACTAAATACAGCTGCTGGCTTATTAAGCCCTAATGCCACATGTTCTGCAATATTAAGAGAAAAGGCTGTTTTGCCCATCGAAGGTCTGCCTGCGACAATAATAAGGTCTCCGGGTTGAAAGCCTGAAGTTTTCTGGTCTAAATCATGAAAGCCAGATGCAATACCCGTGACATCACTCGGATTGTCGCGGCTATATAGCATTTCAATGCGCTCAACCACCTGCTTTAAGAGAGGTTGAATATCGATAAATCCCTGCTTACCACGTGCGCCAATTTCAGCAATTTCAAATATCTTGCTTTCTGCTTCATCTAATAGATCTGATGCAGAGCGTCCTGCCGGATTATAGGCTGAGTCAGCAATTTCTGTACTGATCTGAGCAAGCTTACGCATAATAGCGCGTTCTCTTACTATCTCAGCATAGCGGCGAATATTAGCGGCTGTTGGTGTATTCTGTACTATTGAGCCTATATAAGTCAGCCCGCCAACATTCTGTAATTCAGCTGAATTTTCGAGCGATTCCGCGACAGTAATCACATCAGCAGGTTTATTTTGCTCTATAAGATTGCAGATATGATGATAGATGAGCTGATGATCTTGCCGATAAAAATCAGTATGAGTGATAATGTCTGCAATTTTATCCCATGCATGATTATCCAGCATTAAGCCACCTAATACTGATTGCTCTGCTTCAACAGAATGAGGTGGAGTCTTGTAAATATCTAATAATTCATTATAAGCAGTGCTAGTGGGTAATTGAACCATAGGAATCTGACAAAATCTGCAAACACTAAAGAAGCAAATTTTATCATTGAATGTTTGAAATATAAAAAAGGACTGTTGCCAGTCCTCCTTCATAAAATAATCAAAAATGTTTAAGTGGTTGTTTCACCTAAGACTGATACGGTAATATGGGCTGATACATCACTATGTAACGCGATAGTGATGGGATAATCACCCACTTGCTTGATTTGACCTTCTGGCATTCGAATCATCGATTTATCAATTGAGAAACCTTGCTCTTTAAGTGCCTCGGTGATATTTGCATTGGTAACTGAGCCAAATAATTTACCATCCACTCCACTTTTTTGGGTTACTTGCACAAGCAAGCCGTCCAGTTTTGCTGCCAATGCCTGAGCATTTGCCATAGCTTCTGCCTGTTTTTTCTCTAACTCAGCGCGTCTGGCTTTAAAATCAGCGATCGCGCTTTCAGTAGCCCATTTAGCCTTACCCTGCGGTATCAGGTAATTGCGCGCAAATCCTCTTTTAACATTGACTATGTCGCCCAATTGTCCGAGGCTTGCAATTTTCTCCATCAGTATTACTTGCATGATATTTCTCCTCAGTTCTTAATGCCGATCAGTGTAGGGCAGCAGTGCGAGAAAACGTGCGCGTTCTATCGCTGTATTTAACTGGCGCTGATAATATGATTTGGTTCCAGTAATACGAGCAGGGATGATTTTGCCATTCTCGCCGATAAAGTCTTTCAATATGTTGATGTCTTTATAGTCAATGGTTTTGATACCTTCTACTGTAAAGCGACAAAACTTTTTACGTTTAAATAAAGGGCGATTTGCCATTTTTTCTTTATTTTTTAAATTACTATCTCTACCTCTTGTAAATCTCATTGTGATTTTCCTATTTTTTCTGAATATTTGAATGTTTATAAGATATCGATATGCGTTACATGTAATGCTAACTGAGAGCTGATTTTGTTCTTTTTTCCAAGGAATCCGGTTAGCTTAACGAAGCTACCAACTTCCATATCGGAAATTGCTTTCGCCATGTCAGCTAATGCTACGGCAAAAATTTTGCAAACTACCAGACGCTCAATACTTGCCTCAATCTGCTTTGAGGCATGGCTTATCTCGAATTCTATAATTGCCTTACCGATCGGGGTATAACGTAATGGATCAATTCTTACAATTTTCCCGCAGATAATAGTCTGGTTATAATTCAATAATTTACCTGTTTTAAGCCTCAGCACCGGCTTTCTCAGAGGCACCCTCTATCTCGGTTTCTGTGCTTGGGGCACTCTCTGGATTATCCTCTGTACCCTCACTAGTTATCGATAATTTATCTTTATCTTCTTGCATCATAATAGATGGGGTAGTGACAGCTTCGTCCATTCTGATTGTAAGATGTCGAAGCACAGCATCATTGAACTTGAAAGCATGCTCAAGTTCATCCAGTGTTTCTTGGTTACATTCAATATTCATAAGGACATAATGCGCTTTGTGTACTTTTTGAATAAGATAAGCAAGTTGACGGCGCCCCCAATCTTCTACACGGTGGATCTTTCCATCTTTGGCTGTCACAATCCCGTGATAGCGTTCAATCATCGCAGGTACTTGTTCGCTTTGATCTGGGTGGACAATAAAAACAATTTCGTAATGTCTCATAATATCCTTATGGGTAAAGCTTCCCGCTAATTTGCAAGTCTACGGTGAAGCAAGGTTTAAAAAGTGCTGCCATAACATAACACTATAGCGCCATCTATTTTACTGAATGAATAAAGAAACATCAAAACCTTTATATCTCACAGTAGGGTTCAGTAGATGCAGTTTATTTTCCTGGTTCTCGCCTAGACAAAAAAGAAAAACGAGGAAATTGAGTTTGCTTAGTAATTTTTCCAAGATTCTTATATGAAATATACAAACCCAAAGTCAATCACTGGTAACATATGCAGCTAATTTTGAAATTAAAAAATTTCTACCAAAGAATTAGATTTTTCCTGTGAACCGTTATTATCGATAAGAATTAGATAGATCATTCAATGACAAAATTAAGAAATGATACTTTAATTCGAGCATTACTACGCCAGCCTACTGAATACACTCCTGTATGGCTCATGCGACAAGCTGGGCGTTATTTGCCTGAATATAATCAAACCCGTGCGCGTGCAGGCGATTTTCTGTCGTTATGCAAGAATCCTAATTTTGCGACAGAAGTGACCATGCAGCCATTAGCGCGTTTTTCACTAGATGCCGCTATTTTATTTTCTGATATTCTTACTATCCCCGATGCAATGGGATTGGGATTATATTTTGCCGAAGGGGAGGGGCCACGATTTGTACGTCCCTTGCGTGAAGAATGGGAAATACGTTCTCTCATCGTACCTGATCCCGACGTGCATTTGCGTTATGTCATCGACGCTGTTTCGCAAATTCGCAAAGCATTAAATGATCAGGTTCCGCTCATAGGTTTTTCTGGTAGCCCATTCACACTTGCATGTTATATGGTAGAGGGATGTGGCGGTACTGATTTTCGTCAAGTCAAGACTATGCTATACCAACGCCCTGACTTGTTACATCATATTCTCGACGTAAATGCACAGGCTGTTACAGCTTATCTCAATGCACAAATTGAAGCAGGCGCACAGGCAGTCATGATTTTTGATACGTGGGGTGGAGCATTGTCACATTCTGCTTATCTGGAATTTTCTTTGCATTATATGACTCAAATTATTGCGGGGTTAAAGTGTGAGCACGATGGTGCGCGCATTCCCAACATTATCTTTACCAAGGGTGGAGGGTTATGGTTGGAGCATATGGTCAATAGTAAATGTGATGCTATTGGCCTTGATTGGACAATAGATATTAGCGAGGCACGGCGTCGCGTTAATGATCAGGTTGCACTGCAAGGTAATCTTGATCCTGCAGTATTATTTGCTTCATCAGACACAATTACTGCTGAGGTCGAAAAAGTTTTGTCAAGTTATGGTCATGGTGCGGGACATGTGTTTAATCTTGGGCATGGAATTTCTCAATTTACTCTTCCTGAGAATGCATTGGCTCTGGTGGAAGCTGTTCATACACTCAGTCGTAAGTATCATATAGATTAGCTAAGAATTTTTAACGCGATCAACTCTTCTCTATTTATGCGTATACTCATTATTGAAGATGATAAGGCAATAGCTGCGAATCTTTATGATTTTCTTGAGGCGCGTGGTCATAGTGTTGATGCTGCGCTTGATGGCGCTACTGGATTTCGTCTGGCCAGTACGCAACCATTCGATGCTATTCTTCTTGATCTCAAGCTACCTTATCTGGATGGCTTGACGTTGTGTCGAAAGCTTCGTCAAGAATGTCAGATTGATATTCCAGTATTAATGTTGACTGCGCGTGATACGTTGGATGATAAGTTGATAGGTTTTGAAAGTGGCGCTGATGATTACATAATAAAACCCTTTGCGCTAAAAGAAGTAGAAGCGCGTTTAACCGCCATGCACAAGCGGTACAGAGGTAAAGTCGCTGCACGAAAACTCGAGGTAGGTGATCTTAGTTTTGATCCAAAGACCTTATCGGTTCGTTTTGCAAATAATGATGTTAAGCTTCCACCAAAATGTATTCGATTGCTTGCATTACTAATGAGTGAACCTGGGCGAGTATTTAGTCGTAAAGAACTAGAGCTTGAGGCTTGGGAGGAAGAATTGGAAACCAGTGATACATTGCGAAGCCATATGCATGTATTGAGACGAGCTTTATTAAAAGCTGGTGGATATGATCCAATTGAAACTGTTCATGGTCTTGGTTACTGTCTAACTTCAAGTGTTCAAAATTAAATATGGCATTCGTCTGCGTGTGACGCTTGCCCTCGCAATTTTTAGTACCATCATTGTTGGTACACTCGCTATAAGTCTCTATTTTGCTGCTGATGACATTGAAGAAGCGCATATCAAACAAATTATAGAGGCTGAAATGGATCATGTAATTTTTCATTTTCGTCAGCTTACAAATTTTACGCCACAGGTAGGATCCAGTCTTAATAGTTACGTGATACATAACAGCAAAGAAGAATCGCAATTACCGCGCCACTTGCAGGATCTTGACCGTGGATTACATAAGATTTTTTATCATGATGAAGAAATGCGTGTTTTTGTGAAATATGATAATGGTACAAAATTTCTCGTTGCTTACAAAATTGGGTTTCATGAGCAGCGACAACGCGAATTTAGATTACTGGTTATTTTATCGCTCGTTGGCGTTGTTGTGATTGCTTTTTTTATAGGGTATTTGCTTGCGGGTTTACTTGTCAAGCAAGTAACAGATTTAGCCGAACGAGTAAAGCGTTTGTTACCAGCTAATCAAAATGGACAAAGTTTGGTGACGAATAATTTGCATTGTGTATCACTGAGTCAGCCTGGTCAAGATGAAGAAGTGGCTCAACTTGCCCGTACCTTAGAAGATTATCAATATCGCATCATGCGTATGCTGCAGCGTGAACAGGAATTTACTGCCAATATCAGCCATGAACTTCGTACACCTATCACAACAATTCTAACCAGTTGTGAATTATTGCTCGCTGAGCAAAATTTACCCAACAAAACCTATGCTCGAATAAAAAATATTGAGGCAGTATCCACTCGAATGGGTGAGCAAGTCCAAGCATTGTTGTTTCTGGCGCGTGAACAGGCTTTGGGGACGATGGAACCTGTAGCCATTGCTGAGTGTGTTTTTGACGCAGTTGAACCGTTTTGTGAAGAAATTTACCAGAAAAAAATTTTACTGGATGTGGCTATTAAACCCGGGGAAGTATTGACCTTAAATAGACAGGCATTATACACAGCACTCGTTAATATGCTACGCAACGCTGTTCAGTATACTGAACAAGGGTATATTCGTGTAAGTTTCAGCAATAAGCATTTATCAATCTCTGATTCAGGCATTGGAATTGAACCTGCTTTTATGCCCTTTCTCTATGAACGCTTTTTCCGAGGATCCAAGAAAACGCAAGGATTAGGAATCGGATTAGTAATTGTTAAACGGATTTGTGATTATTACGGTTGGAAAATTGATGTAGAAAGTTCTCCCGGGCATGGCGCAACTTTCCATATTACTTTCCCCTGATAATTTGGTATTTTAATTACATAATTTTCTTTCACTCCTTTCACATATTTTTCACACTGCCTGTGTTAACTTCTGGATACAAAGGATAGTTAAACTCCAATAATAGGTTGGAGAAAAATTAGTCCCTTTGCTTGCTCCACAGACCTTTTATTCATCTCAGGAGGATGATATGAAGCGATATAACTTCAGACAGTCTTTTCTCTGGTTTGGGGCAAGAAATAGCGTATTGAACCAAATTAAACATTTTCAGGAAAGGAGTTGATATGGCCACGATACAACCAGTTGTGTTCTTCTTTGTGTTGGGGGTGTTAGCGGGCGTAGTGAAATCTGATCTTAAGATACCTGAGGCTTTGTATAAAAGCTTAAGTATCTTCTTGCTCATAGCCATTGGCTTCAAAGGCGGAGTATCTATGGCCAAGTACGATATTATGGAAGTGTTGCCTATCGCTTCGGCTATGGTTGTACTCGCGGCGATGGTTCCACTTACAGCCTATCCCATATTGAGATTTGTGGGAAAATTCAGTCAGGCTGATGCGGGTTCTATCTCTGCTCACTACGGCTCGGTGAGCGCGGTAACTTTTGCCGTCGGTGTGGCTTATCTAGCTAATATCAATCAGACCAGTGAAGGTTATATGGCATTGATTATGGCGTTGATGGAAATACCCGCGCTGGTGACCGGCGTGATTTTAGCGAAAGCAGGTGCAAATAAAGCCGAAGGGGAAAAAACCCAATGGGGTAAATTATTGCACGAAATTCTGACTGGAACGAGTCTGATACTATTGATAGGTGGTGTCATTATTGGTTACTACGCAGGAGTAACAAACAATGTTGCACCGCTCGATAAAATGTACATGGACTTATTCATGGGTGTGTTGGCTTTGTTTCTGTTGGAAATGGGTCTGCTAGCATCGGCGCGTTTAAAAGCAGTCTTAGAAAAAGGTGTATTCATCGTTGCTTTTGGTATTTTGTTCCCATTAACCGCGGGGTTATTCGGTGCTTATGTCGGCTGGTATTTCCAATTATCACCAGGTGGCACAATGTTGCTCGCTGTTCTATATGCTAGTTGCTCTTATATAGCTGCACCAGCTGCTATGCGTATCGCTGTGCCAGAAGCCGATCCAGCCGTATCAATCGGTGCTTCGCTAGGTGTTACATTCCCTTTTAACATTTTTGTGGGCGTCCCTATCTATTGGCAAATGGCTGAATGGTTTCATAGCATTCCTTTAGATTAGTTAAAAAAATGGAATTTTTTTAGATTTGACCAATTTTTAACGACCTAGGAGGCAAGATTATGAATAATACAAAAGCTATGAAAAGGATCGATATTGTTATAGGGGAAGAAAAGTTTGATAATTTGATAGAACTGCTGTCGGAAAATAAAATTCGTGGTTATTCTGTACTTAGAAAGATTGGTGGTTTAGGCTCACGTGGTTTTCGTAGTCCTTACGATATTTTAATGCAAGAAGAAAATGTTTTGGTCGTTGTGGTTTGTGAGATTGATCCGGCTGAGAATTTAATAAAATCAATTCAACCCAAATTGAAAGATTTTGGTGGTATGTGCTTGGTGTCAGACTGTTTATGGGTTGAAGGGCCGCCGATCTCTTATTAAATTTAGCTTTTCCATGATAGCGTGTTTAGTTATAAAAGACTTTTGATTATGCTGAGATTGTCAAAAAACAATCTCAGCATAATTTGTCTTAATAAATAATTTTTATCTTAAAACTTAGTATAACGGCTGGCTTGATAATCAACTGATTTGCGAGTTATTGATAGTTAAAAAGCCCGATCCTCTTAAAATACAAAAAGTTATTTTAAAAAATATTCATTGTATTGCGAATGAACCGGGCTTTCTTGTTTACTGCTCAAGAAAACAACAGGAGAGGTTTTTTGTTTATTGCTATAAAGCAATTTTCTCATGTTTTCTTTTCTCACGACTGGAGCTAAGCAGTAATTGCCTCTTCTTACTAAGTTGCGCCAAGCCTAGAAGCATATTTTCAATTTTTACATTGATTCCCAGATTATATACATCCCTTATTACCCAAATATTCTTTTATATTCGTTTCTTGAAGTATCTCGTGCCGGAACTACTACGAGATAACTTAAGTAAAGAATGACTCCGAGAATAACATCTGAAACAATCCAACCTTCCATAGATTTTGGAAATCCAATAATAGAGAGTACACTAAAAAAAATTATGCTAACGCTTGCTGCTACTGTCAAAAAGACATGTTTGGTTTTCATGAAAATTATCCCTTCAAATTAATTTGCTAATTAAGATCATTTTTGTTGCATGATCATAAGATAATTTTCTTCACAATAAGTTCACAAAAAAATAGCAAATAATTCACATAAATTTAAATTAATTTTAGAATTGTATTAGGTTGGCTTCGCACCTAAGCTAATCTACCATAGCCCTACCTTTATGTTTACTTCATGAATAATCCCTGTCACAAGCAGCGAGGTATCGGAAGAGTATGCTGCTTGTTCTTATGTAATTACCGGAGAATATGTTGTTGGGCATAGCTCAAACTCTAATTACACATCATGCAATATTTCATCTACAACCTCATCAAATAAAGCATGACGATTTTTTAACTGAAAAACCTTAGTTAGTAAAACGGTAGCGTTCTTTTATGACTTATTCGTTTATGTATATATATATTCCAAATCTAAAAATAGAATCAAAAAAATTAAAATTTTGATATCTAAAATAAATGTTATTAATGTGAATTATTTATAAAATAGTTGTGAAATTTTTGTGAATATCATAAGATGATATGCAGCATAAACTAATTATGTTTAATGCGTTAAATCTTTTGAATAAGTTATGAAATATAGGAGTTAAATTCATGAGAACTAATCAACTCTTTGTTCTTTTAGCGATGGGTATTAGCTTGACCTTTGTCAGTGTTTTTTCCGTTATTGGGTTTCCTAGAGCTAGTGGAAATTGGAATTTTTCTTTAGAAAACTGGCTTTCTTCTGATGTTGGCGTTGGAATTATTCTTTATTTTTGTTATTTTCTGCTCGCTTTAATGCACGATAGTTCTAAAAATAAATATTCTGCGCTCTATAAAATGTAATAGATATAGATTTCTTTCTAAATTAATCAATAATTAGAGCCTACGTATTTAAATTAAAAAAATAAAGCCGCCTAAAGGGAGAATGATAAAACCCTCGCTCTTTAGGCGACATGATAATACTCATGAAATGTTGTAAGTAAAAAAGTCATTCAGCGAGCTAGCAATTCTTTTATAAGAATTGTATTAATAAAAATCATATTTAATTTCTATGCTCCAGAAAAATTGATGATCTGTCTCTTACAAAATTGCTATAAGAGAAGTATTTAGAAAAAAAATGTAAAATGGAAAACTTAAAAAATGGAGCTGCATTAATTCTTATCTTTCAATAGTTTCTAAGAGCTAAAATCTTCACTAATTCTTCGCATTTGTTATAGTAATCTATTAACTTATGTCTAATGAAAATGGATATTGCTGCAATGATCAGCTTTAAATTAAGGCAGTTTTGATGGGCATACTCAGCACACTACTTAGTACGCCAGTTTTTGGAATTCTAGTGCTGGCATTGACTCCACACCACAAAATTAATCAAATTCGTTCTTTAGCAAATTTATTTACTTCAATTGCGCTTTTTCTGAGCTGCTGGTTGCTTGTCATCTATAACCAGAACGATGGAGCAATGCAGTTCAATGAGCAGTTCATACTCAATCCAAAATTAGGAACAACTTTTGCTTTGGGTGTTGACGGCTTGTCATTACCGATGGTGTTTTTAGCAACACTCCTCACCTCCGTAGCATTACTTGCATCATTCAATATTTCAACTCATGTTAAAAGTTTCCATATCTCTATCCTGTTATTAGAATTTGGGATGCTGGGTGTCTTCCTTGCCCAAGATTGGTCATTATTTTATATATTCTGGGAATTGACCTTATCCCCACTTTTTTTGCTGATTGCCCGCTGGGGAGGGGTACGCCGTCATATAGCTAGTCTTAATTTTGTGCTTTATACAATGGGCGGCTCAATTTTTATGCTGATCAGCTTGTTTGCGATTAGCCAATATATGCCGGAACATAGCGGTACTTTGATGTCCTCAATGAGTGTGGCTGTTCAGAGTATGCCTAGTGGTGAGCAATTTTGGGTATTTCTTGGCTTTATTATTGGTTTTGGGGTCAAGATGCCCATTTTTCCATTACATGGCTGGCTACCGCTAGCGCATGTTGAAGCTCCCAGTCCTATCAGTATATTGCTTTCAGGCATTCTGTTGAAAATGGGCGCATATGGTTTAATCCGTGTTGTAGTTATGATGCCTGAAACTGCACAAGTATTTCAGGGTCCTTTGGTTTTTCTGGCTCTATTGGGGATGATTTATGGAGGATTGTTGGCTTGGCGTCAATCCGATTTGAAGGCGATGGTAGCTTATTCTTCAGTTAGCCACATGGGTGTCATTTTGCTAGATATTGCAACAATGAATAAAACCGGGATCATGGGGGCTATTTTACAGATGACTGCGCACGGGTTGGTAGCAGGTGCTATGTTTATGTTGGTAGGGCTACTTTATGAAAGGACACATACTCGCAATATATTGGACTATAGCTCATTAGTTCAAGTTATGCCTCGTTTTGCTTTGTTTATGACGATTACCTTATTTGCAGCAATGGGTCTACCTGGTACGGTCGGTTTTATTGCTGAACTGCATGCTATTGTGGGCGGCTTTCAGCAATGGGGAAATCTGATGATTCTACTTGGACTTAGTATTCTCATAGGCTCCGCATACGCCATGCGAACCATTGGTATGCTATTTACAGGTCCTGTGAAATCTCAAATGCGAGAGATTGAGGATCTGAGAATATTTGAAATATTAGCATCTAGTGTTCTTGTGATGGGTATTGTGGTATTTGGCCTATGGCCAGCACCATTAATCGATTTATCTTTGTCCACTATGAATCTGATGAATGACATAATCAGTCAGCGTCTACAATAGGAATAGTAATGCATGTAACTTCAATATTTACCAGCGATCGTGAACGAATTATAGCAGCACTCGATCATTTAGATCATGTGTTGCCTGGGCAAGCACCAATTCTTGATTTTGTGCATCACAATACTTTGCATGGTTATCAGCATTTACCATTTGAAGAGGCGCTGGCTGAATCTGAAAAAATGACGGGTATTAATGGTTATCTACCCGAGAGGCAAAGTCGAAAGTTCTATGAGCAAGGCAGAATAACTGATCAAGATATCTTTGCGGTTCTTGCGAAAGATCCAAACCTACAAGCTGAGCAAATTATATATCAATCAGATGATTTAATAATCAAGCGGAAGGATATCTATCGAATTGCATTGTTATATGATCTACAGCCTATTAATGTCAATCAATTTAATTGGCAGGTTGAGGAGAAGAAAGCGCTGGAGATAGTTCAAGATGATGTTCCTGATCAGATTCGCAGACGTTTATATCCATCAGGAATGGATCAGCGACACGAAATTAAACAATTATGGGAGAGTATCTTAAGTAAATTAGGCTTAGAGCAGGCTGATTTGCATCCTGAGAATATGCTTGATTTATCGATCGAACAAGCAAAAGATTGGATAAATAAAATTTCTGCTAGCCATCCGGATAGCACTGGCTTGTCTATACATCAGAAAATGCGACAAGAGGCGGGTACAAAATTTGATGAGATGCTATCCCAAATTGGTAATAGTATTACTTTGCGAGGTCTTGTCATGGCATTGAGCGGTATAGATATATTATTTTCTGTCCGGCCGCAATTGATACGTTTTGGTGCATCTGCTTTGGATGAAGGGATGGCAGCCTGGCAACTGCCAGAGCGCCATAAGTTGGGTTTTTATGCAGCATGGCGTGCAGCTGCAAAATATGACATTAACCCTTTTTTACATGATCTGCCTGACTGGCAACAAATAATTACTGATGTTCCTGAAGATGCAGTTGATTGCATTATATTGCAGCTATCTCAGCTAGAAATTCCGCGAGATAGATGGGATGGATATTTACGCCGCCTAGCTCTTGAAATACCAGGCTGGTCTGGCATGATTAATTGGCGACAGCATCATCCGCAGTATAATGCTGAGAATGATGCAGCTCCCAAATTGTCCGATTATTTAGCTATCCGGCTCACGTTAGATAGGCTCTGGTTGACTCAAGCTTGCCGTGATATCTGGAGAATCGATGCTAAGCTTGGATCTATACAGTACTATTTCCGTAAAAATTTATCAGAATTTATGGTACGTAGACTGTTATACCTAGGTGAATTACCAGAATATCTGACTCACTCTGCAAAAGCACTTATTGTGCATGCGGGTTCCGAGCGGCATAATCAAACAGAATGGCAGCAACTTGCTGATTTAATGTGGACGTGGCAATTTAGTCCAATGTCAGAAAGTGGTATAACACACAATACTTGCAATAGTGGATGGCGATTGTTTCGGCTTTGTCAGCATTTAGGGTTAGGTCCCTTACAAGTGCAGGCCATGCAAAGAGAAAGTTTGCTTCAAATGTTGTCAGTTCTCGATGAGTTTAACACTACAGAACGCTCCAAAATATGGCTTTATGCTTATGAGCGCAATTATCGAGAGGCATTTTTCCAGGCAATACGAGCAAACCATGATCGCGGTCGTTGGGCGACGCGTAAAATGCGCCCAGAATCACAACTTATATTTTGTATAGATGATCGTGAAGAAAGCTTTCGGCGGCACTTAGAAGAGTTAAATCCGGCAATAGAAACTTTGGGTGCTGCTGGTTTTTTTGGGGTGCCAATGAATTATAAAGGGTTGGATGATACTAAAGTTTCACCGCTATGCCCTGTAGTCGTTACACCATCCCATGAAGTTCAGGAAGTACCGCGTGCGGGTAGTGCGCAGGCTTTATCAAGCCATTTAAGTGGTAGTAGAACAATCAAGTGGGTGACCAATTGGATACACCAAGGTTTGCGCCGGCATTTGCTGATAGCCCAACCTGTTATTGATATTGTCGCACCCATTGTTTTGCCAGGTTTACTAACTAAGACAATTTTTCCTAAAACTCAGAGTGATTGGGTGACAAGGCTGAGAAAGCGTGTATCTCCTGATGTCAAAACCCAATTAAATTTTACTTCGACAGACAATGTAACTCCGGCTTCTCCAGAGAAGCCAAAATTGGGATTTACTGATAATGAACAAGCAGACCGAGTGGCTGCTTTTTTACGTAATACGGGATTAACTTATGGGTTTGCTGAAATTATTTTATTAGTTGGGCATGGCTCGATAAGTCAAAATAACCCTCATCTCTCTGCCTATGACTGTGGGGCTTGTAGTGGACGGCATGGAGGACCTAATGCGCGATTATTCGCAGCAATGGCAAATCGTCCGGTAATTCGTCAATTGGTCGCCGAACGTGGCATTGTTATCCCGCCTGAAACTTGGTTCATAGGGACAGAGCATAATACCTGTAACGAAGAAATAATTTGGTATGACCTTGAAGATGTGCCGGCAGAGCGATTAGGGGCTCTAAAAAAATTGCAACAGCAATTGCAACAAATTCAGCGAATGTCTGCACATGAGCGTTGCCGTCGACTTGCTTCAGCACCCCTTAATCCAACACCAGAGCAAGCACTCGAACATATTGAAGAGCGTTCTAGAGATTTTTCGCAGGCTCGGCCTGAACTGGGGCATGCGACAAATGCTTCAGCAATAGTTGGTCGTCGTTCAATTACACAAGGTGCTTTTTTTGATCGCCGTGCATTTTTGATTTCTTATGATCCCACGCAAGATCCAGAAGGAAAGATACTGGAAGGGATTTTACTTGCCGTAGGTCCCGTTGGAGCAGGTATCAATCTAGAATATTATTTTTCTACCGTAAATAACGAACGTTTTGGCTGTGGAACAAAAGTTCCTCATAATGTGGTTGGTTTCTTTGCAGTTATGGAAGGGACGAGTAGTGATTTGCGTACCGGCTTGCCAAGACAAATGATTGAAATTCATGAAGCAGTGCGGCTACTGGTACTTGTTGAGGCAAAAGCCCAAATTTTAGAAAAAATCTATGCCCGTCAAGAAAGTTTAAGGGAGCTAATAGGAGGTGGATGGATATTACTGGCCTCCAAAGATCCCGAGAATGGCGATATATACTTTTTTGAGCGAGGTGAAGGGTTCGTAAAATGGCAAGGCGAAACAGTAGATCTTGCTATTTTTGAAAAATCACCGAACTGCTATAGAGATCAAACATTACCTATTTCACCAGTATTAATCAAACAACCGGAATTACAGGGAGCATAAAAAATAATGGATTTCTTAGCTGTATTTATCCCCTTATTTCCGTTGTTAGCTGCTCTTTTTATTGGAATAGGGCACTTGTTTGACCGAATGAGTGGTGATGCAGGTGAACGAATAATATCGAATATTGCTGTTCTGGCTATTTCTTTCTCATGTTTTATTGCTTTGATTTTATTGGGAGCTGATTTGTTAGGTATGAACTCTGGTTCATTTAGCATAGGTCAGTGGCTGGGAAGTGATACTTTCAAGATTGAAGTAACTTTTATAACTACTGGCTATAACACAGTGCTTTCGGCCTTATTTTCAGTCCTCTTATTAATCGTGATCCGCTTCTCAGTTAATTATATGCATCGAGAAACAGGATTTCGGCGCTTCTTTTTTAATCTGAGCTTATTTGCTTCGGCAATGCTGTTATTAGTGTCCTCAGGCAATATTGTCACTACCTTTATTGGTTGGGAAATTGCAGGACTGTGTTCATATCTGCTCATAAGCTATGCCTATGATCGCCCCATCGCAACAATTAACGCAACACGCGTTTTTGTTACTAATCGTATTGGTGATGCGGGTTTTATTTTGGGAATAGGATTAAGCTATTTCTATGCGGGAACTATAAACTGGGATGCATTGAATGCTTTAGCCGGGGAATTAACAATTCCCACAGCTACTGTAATTGCTTTATGTTTCGCAACGGCTGCCTTTGCGAAATCTGCTCAATTACCGTTTACACCGTGGCTTGCACGAGCAATGGAAGGACCTACTCCATCTAGCGCAGTATTTTATGGAGCGGTTATGATCCATGCAGGCATGTTTTTAATAATTATGCTGCAGCCTATTTTTGAGCGTGCTCCGCTAGCGATGGATGCTTTAGTAATAGTAGGTTTCGCAACAGCTGTTTATAGTTTTACTGTAGGTCTCACACAGACTGATGTGAAGAGTTCATATTGCTTTGCAATATCCGGTCAGTTAGGTTTAATGTTTTTGGAATGTGGTTTAGGTTATTGGGAATTAGCAGCGTATCATCTGTGTGCGCATGCCATCATTCGTTGCTATCAAGTACTAACGGCTCCCTCTCTCATGCATAATGTGGTAGGCAATCCGATTAAGACAGTTAGTCGTGATATTATAAATTTGCGTTGGTTATATATTGCGTCAATTCAACGTTTCTGGTTGGATCCAATTGCAGATAGAACACTTGTCAGACCGATCCAAGGGTTAGGTCAAGATCTAAGTCATTTTGATATCTATGTGATTGATCGTCTTATGGGTACGCCAGCATCTCCTTCTCGAGCAATATCATCCTTAGCTCAACTTGAACAGAAAATATTGAGTACTTCTCAGTCTGATTTTAATATTAATCAATTTGGTCATGGCAGTGGCATAGCAGGTAAGTTCTTTGAGTGGACCGCTAAAATTTTAGGTTGGTTTGAAGAACGCCTTGTGCTACAAGGTATCGGTATGGATATCATTGATATTGGGAATAAATTGGGACACGCAGCTAATACTTTCGAACGTTTGTTATTGAAACCTCGCTACTTGGTTTTGTTTGTCTTCATAGTATTGTTGATTGCAGCTACAAGGTGAAATTTTAATGAGCACAGCTAATGTTACCCTAGGGTCAGATGTTATAGGATTTCCTTTACTAACGATATTAACACTTATTCCGTTGATAACAGCAGTCGGAGCGATAATTTCACCTTCTCCTGCGATAGCGAAACGCGTTGGTTTCATTGGTGCAATCATAACTGTACTGCTTAGTGGCTATTTATTATCTGTTTTTGATACCGATCGTCTTGGCGTTCAATTATATGAAAGAGTAGAAAATATTAACTTTCCCTGGAGCGTGGGTGTCGATGGAACGAATATTCTATTTATTCCGCTTGTTACTATTTTGACTTTGCTTGCGCTTATTTACCTAACAACTACGCGATTAGCAAATGATCGAATTCAGATTGCCTGCTTACTCGGTTATGAAGGGATTTTAATCGGTGCTTTTGTCGCAATGAACGCCTTGCAGTTCTGGTTCTGGTGTTTTATGGAATTAATCCCTGTTACTGTGATGACGTTCCGTGCTGGATCTGGTCAGAGGAAGCGCTGGGTAGTGGCGTTACTGTTGCAACACTGGGGCAGTGGTTTATTGATGACGCTGGCAGGTTTTTTATTACTTGCCTTTGGTGTAATGGGTTCGGGCGATACGTTAAGCTTTGATTGGTTAGTATTAAAAGATAATAAAAACACATTAGAATACGGCACGTTAATATTTTTCCTCCTGTTCTTTGGTTTTTCCATTCGCATGCCGTTATTCCCTTTCCATGGCTGGCTGCCGGTTCTGACCGAACATGGAACCGTTGCCAGTGCAGCAATTTATATTATGGGTATTAAGATTGGTATCTATGCGGTCATACGTTTTATTGTACCTCTTATGCCAGATATTGCAGAGCACTGGAGTTGGTTTGTGCTAACACTTGGATTAATTAGTATCTTCTATGGGGCTTTATTAGCATTAATGCAAATCAATGTACGTCGTCTCATTGCTTTTACAGTAATTAGCCATACAGGAATGCTGGTTATTGGTGCTTTCGATTTTAATTTATATGGTTTAGAGAGCAGTATCTTATTGTCTGTTTCTTTCGGTCTTGCAACAATTGGGCTGATGCTCAGTATCGGTATGATTTATAAAAGGACACAAACCACTTATATTCCGAGATTAGGCGGTTTGTTTGAAGTCAGCGCAGCCATAGCATTTTTATTTGTTGTAAGCGCATTAAGTACGATGGTTATGCCTGGTACGCCAGGTTTTGATGGCGCGCATTTACTTATCGAGGGCACTATCAAAAAATATGGTTGGCTTGTATCAATTGCGATATTAATTGGGAACGTACTTACTGCAGCGTTACTATTACGAGCTTTCCAGCAAATATTTATTTCTGCTTCTAAACGAACCCAAAAACCCTTTATTTATTCACCTCGTAGTAGCACTCTACCTTCTCCAAAAAATGAAAGAATTATCGCAATTGTGATTTGTATATTACTTGTAGGTATTGGCTTTAATACAGCACCTTGGCTACATATAATTGATCAGAGTGCGCATAGAAGCTTGCACCCTATTTCCTATAATGAGCATAAACAGAATCAATAACTACCTTCTATCCATGCAAAGGATAAATTCATGAGTGAAGCAAATTTTCCCATCCTGAGTATCATTATTTTGTTGCCATTACTGGGAGGGGTAGTAACTGGAATAGTACGTGACACCAACACAGCTAAAAAAATTGCATTATCTTTTGCGTGTTTTGAATTGCTTCTGACTGTAATTGCTGTGAAATTGTTTGATCCATCCATAGCTGGTTTTCAGTTAACTGAAAAGTTATCCTGGATTTCGTTACTGAATGTTGAATATCTGGTGGGCGTTGATGGTATCTCAATATTGTTTTTGCCACTGTCAGCATTATTAACGATCATTGCAATGCTTTCTTCCTGGAATTCTGTGACTCATAGCACACGATTTCATTTTGCGTTGCTTTTAGCACTACAAAGCGCTACAGCAGGTGTATTTACAGCGTTGGATATGGTTCTGTTCTTTCTATATTGGGAATTAACTTTACCTCCCTTCTTCTTTTTAATTGGATTGTGGGGAATTGGTTCGCAGCGGCGCGGTGCTGCGATGAAATATACATTATTTATGCTAGCAGGGGGTGTAGCGCTGCTGCTGGCAATCATTATTTTGTCAGCAAATCATGCAATTCAAATAGATGGGAGAATTCCACAAGATCTGGCTTTTAGCTTGCCAATATTGCTAGAAACTCCACTACCGCATGACTTACAAACGCTTGTTTTTTTACTCTTACTATTTGGTTTTGCGGTGAAGGCGCCCCTTGTCCCATTTCATACTTGGCTACCAACGGCGGCTATGGAAGGACCGGCGCATATAGCTGCGCTTCTGACAGGTTTGAAACTGGGTGTTTACGGTATCTTACGCTTTGCTTTACCGCTTGCTCCTGTTGCTGCAGTGGAATTTAGTTGGATATTAAGTGTCTTTGGTGCAGTAACACTTATTTATGGCGGATTAATCGCTTTGCAACAAACTAATTTAAGAGGATTACTCGCTTATGCGAGTGTGAGCCATGTGGGTATGGTTATGGTTGCAATTGCCTCGTTAAGCATGCAAGGGATTCAGGGAGCAATTTTTCAGTTACTTAATTTCGCCTTAATAGCAAGCTCATTGATGCTAATTTCCGGCTTTATTCATCATCGATTGGGAAGTACAGAAGCCATTCACTTAGGAGGCATGGCTAGTGTAATGCCTCGGTTAGCATTTTTTTACTTTTTATTCGCTTTAGCAAGTTTTGGCGTACCTGGAACAAGTGGTTTTCCGGCAGAATTGTTGATGATCATTGGGGCATTAACGTCGCATGCTGGATTAGGTGCTGCAGCATTAGCAGGAGCAATACTTGGTGCGGCATATATGTTATCCTTTACACGTCGTGCATTTTTTGGACCTGTTATACATACTGCCGTTAATAACATGCATGACTTGCAAACGCGTGAGTTAGCATTGCTATTTGCTCCTGCTTTACTGATTCTGATATTTGGCTTTTTTCCTGACACTATACTTAATATCAATAAGGTGGCTTCGGAGGCATGGCTGTTAAGATTAACTACTTACGCACCTTAGTTATTAAAATTACTAAAGTGGAGGAGATTAAATGAATAATCCAAGTAATGCTATAGATTTTCTGCTTGATTTGAATGCACGCCATGCTCAAGCTTTTATGGACTTGGCTTCGGAGCGACGTAGGTACCGTGGTGAGCATCCTACAGAAATTGCAGCACTTAAATGTATGGACGGAAGATTACATCTTCCTGTTATTACCCAGACGGCACTCGGAATCATTCAGCCATTCCGTAATCTTGGTGGAAAGTTTGATTTGGGGTGGCCTTTTTTTCAGGTGATGATTAATCAGTGGGTGGAATATTCTATTAGCCGTGGTAGACACTGCCTGGTATTTGTGACATATCATTACGCACGTGGTGATACACATCGTGGCTGTAGAGGATTTAGTTATGATGCGGATGCCGCACGAGCTGCAGCAACGAAATTAAAGGACCAATTTACTCGTGTTTATGGCAAAGGTGCGGTCGTTCCGATTGTTTGTGGGATTGAAACTGATCTTGATGCCTTGGTATTGCATGGTGAAGATGATCGTTCAGTTGTTGATTTGGCGAAAATCAGACAGACGTCTCAGATTGAGCTTGAAGAGATGCTCTACTCATTATATCCATCTATGTCAGAAAGAATCGTGCACGATTTGATCCCTTTGGTACGTGGTAATATTAGGCATATTGCTGAAATACGTGCTTCAAACCGTCCAGTAGAGGAATCCGAACACAAGGAATGGGTCATAGGTGTTGGACGTGGTTTTGACTGGTTGCATTTGATCAACACAGCATTTATCGTAGGACCTTTTGATCCTAACCTGTCGGTAGCAATCGAAACTGCCGCAAAACTCCTCAAAGGTAATATTGACGAAGGACGTGTTGATCCAAATGGGATCGTATTGATGACATCTGCTGCATTTAGGGACGAAGGTGGACCTGAATATCATTTAGCCAAAGAGAAGGCAATGTTTCTGAGTAAGTTTTCTTTTGAAATTATCAAAGAAAAAGTTCCAGATTTAGTACCTCATTTGCAAATACTTACTGGTGCTACAGATTTAGATACCAGGAAATTTGAAGTAATTGAACGGCTTGATTCAGCACAGTTTAAACAAATTAAAAGTGCGTAGTTATTAACCGTCCTTCTTTTGATTAAAATTATTTCTATAGTATCAACCTCGCTATTTTGTGCTTCATTATGGACATTAATAGCGTGGTTGATACGGCGCTTAATTCTTTGTGAACCAAAATTCAAAACCTCTGCCTTAAAATTTCTGTGAGTTTTTGTCAAACATTAAGATGCAATTCTTTTCGCTTTGATTCAGCATGAACAAAACTTTGTTTCCTTAAATTCTCAAGGAAACTGGAGGCTTAAAGCCAGACTAAGCAATGTTTCGCTATTCATTACCGAATAATGCTATACCCACTAAAATTCATATAGAGCCGTAATTCTCAACCAATTCCTCCTATGGAATGCAATCACTCAGTTTTACCCAGCGATTTTCGAGATCAAGAAGCATACCCGGTGGAGTATCAAACCCTTCGAGCATGAGTTGTTTTTGGCTTTTATAGCCTATCATGGTGCATGTTTTTTGGTGTTTTTCACTTATTTACTTGCACTATTTTTACAAAAAAATACAATAATCCTAAATATAATCAGTTGCTTACATTTTTGAGTAAACTCTAATTAGTTATCATTCTGTTCATGAGGCAGAATCAGTTCTTCTTGCTGCTGAAGATCCCACATATGAGTATAAATACCATTTACCGCAAGAAGCTGTTGATGGGTTCCGCGCTCAGCTATGTAACCATTTTCTATGACTAAAATCTGATCAGCATCAATAATAGTAGAAAGACGATGCGCAATGACGAGCGTAGTACGATTTTTGGCTAATTGCTTCAATTCTTTTAGTATTTTTTTCTCTGTTTTTGAATCTAGCGCTGATGTAGCCTCATCAAAAATAAGTATTGTTGGTTTTTTGAGAATTGCACGCGCAATAGCAATACGCTGTTTTTCGCCGCCAGAGAGTTTAAGTCCTCTCTCTCCAACCTGTGTTTCATATCGATCAGGCAGGCTTTCAATAAAGTCGTGAATATGCGCTGACTTGGCTGCAGCAAGGATTTCTTCATGGGTAGCGTCGGGGCGTCCATAAGCAATGTTGTAGAAGATGCTTTCATTAAATAAAACGGTATCTTGCGGCACAATACCAATCATCGCTCTTAGACTTTCTTGTGTTACGTTGCGTATATCATGATCATTAATAAGTATCTTGCCATTAATGACATCATAAAAACGGAAAAGCAAACGTGCGAGTGTTGATTTCCCTGAGCCACTAGGTCCTACCACTGCAACAGTATGTCCAGCAGGGATACTGAAATTGACATCAAACAAGATTTGGCGATTGATTTCGTAGCTAAAGCCCACGTGCTCAAAAGTAACAGTAGCAGAATTGGCTTGAAGTTTAATTGCGTTTAATCGATCTGTTACTTCTTGGCGCTCATCCAATAAACTGAACATTTTTTCCATGTCTGCCAGTGAGTGCTTGATCTCACGATAAACGAAGCCGAGGAAATGTAAGGGCATATAAAGTTGTAACAGAAAAGCATTAACTAAAACCACATCACCCAATGACATTTCTCCAGTGATGGCCTTATCTGCTGCTAACAGCATCAGGAAGGTCATTCCAATAGCAATAATGGCGCTTTGCCCGCTGTTCAACGCGGCCAGAGAGGTTTGGTTGCGGACTGCTGCCTTTTCCCATTGCTGTAGGTGCTCATCGTATCGCTGAGTTTCCAATGTTTCATTACCAAAGTATTTAACCGTTTCGTAATTTAATAAACTGTCGATCGCCCGGGTATTAGCCTTGGAATCCATATCATTCATGGTACGGCGGAAAATCATGCGCCACTCGGTGACGAAGAGTGTTAACGCAATATAGGCTAATAATGTGAGCAAGGTAATGACGAAAAACCAGATATCGTACCGGCTAATTAGAATGAGCATGACCAACCCGATTTCCAGGAAGGTAGGCAGGATATTGAACAGCATGAAATTCAATAAGAAAGATATCCCGCGTGAACCGCGTTCGATATCACGTGATACTCCGCCGGTTTGTCTTGTTAAATGAAAACGTAGTGATAAGGCGTGTAAATGACTGAAAACCTTGATGGCTACGCGTCGAATTACACGCTGTGTGGCTTTGGCAAAAACAGCATCACGCAGTTCGCCAAATAAAGTACTGCAAAATCGTAAAACACCATAAGTAATTAAGAGAAATAGCGGTAAGGTTACTAGTGGCTGATTAAGCGTATCGATAATTTCTTTCAGTACTAAAGGCACGCTGACGTTGGCAAGTTTCGCGAGAAGCAGTAACATTAAAGCAGTAATGACTCTCCCTTTGAATTCCCATAAATAGGGCAAGAGCGATCGGATTGTTTTCCAATCATGACGGTTGGAAGAGGGTTTATTCGAAGGTGTGCTGCGCATGAATTAAAGGTTTCTTTTACAATCTAATCTCGAAAATTATAGAAGGAGAATTGACAAATGGAGATTACTTGTTATCGCGATACTGAGATCAAGCGGGAACCCCATTTTCTTCCTGCGAGTACTTATAACCTGGCACGCCAGCTACTTGCTCGTTGTCCTGATGATTATCTATTTGTACCCATCCGGTCTATGCAGTACTTAGCTATCCTGGACAAGGAAGAATTCATTTTTATCGATGGTGAACGTAAATGCTGGATTGACATTGCATGGCAAAATTTCCACTCGCAAGATCGCACTAATCTCAGCCAGCCGGTAGCATATGAAGTCGTTTATTATGGAGAGAATCAATCAGATATTATGCTAAGGCTTCAGAAGGAATTTCCAAAGTCATTGCAATTACTCGCCGACAAGCAGATACCCAAAACGCCTGCACGAGTAATCAAATTCCCTGTAGCCCAAAGTTAATGGCGAAGTGCTCATCACGTGTTCGTGGTGAGCACAGGTATAAATACTCTTGATAAAACACCCTTGTTATTTGCGTTCAGTCATCCTCACCGAGTTCTGCATTCCATCCGTTACTTTTTGCAGCATCGATAATTTCTGAATAAAGCTTGATATGCCGTTGTTGTAAATCAGCCGGTAAGCGGCTAGGCAAATGAGCATATGGCTCCCATGCTGCATAAACTTTTTCATATAGATTCTGCATCTGCGACTGGCTCCAGCCTGCACACGTTTCTGATTCTGGCAAGATTCCAAAAATCCAGGCATCGATGACGATGCGTCCAAGATGGGTTAGACCGCCATGGGTATCTTTATTAATTCCCACGTAAAATTGTTTGTTCATCCTACTGATAAAAAAGTATAAAAGTATGTGTAGTAGTATTTCCCAAAGGAAAAAGTTAACGAGTTAATCCTGCATAAAGTAACGGTAATTTTTCTGGAAGCCTCTCTACGTGATCAACTACCATATAATTACGTGCACCAAAAATGCGGGAAACATACTGATCGGCACGCGGATCCAGGCTCATGCAATAGGTGACTATGCCTGCGCGGCCAGCTTCTTCCACAGCTTTTTTAGTATCATAACGCAAGTACTGGGGATCACGTACATCAATATCTGCAGGCTCGCCATCGGTAATGACCAGTAATAGTTTCTTGCTAGATCGTTGTGATTTCAGGTAATAGCTGGCATGTCGAATAGCTGCACCCATACGCGTCGACAGCTGTCCCACCATGCCTGCCAGCTTAGCTTTTGGAATTTCATTATACGGCTGATCGAAATCTTTATACCGGTAATACTCCACATCATGCCGGCCGTCTGAGCAAAACCCATGAATTGCAAAGGGATCACCAATTTTATTGATGGCGTCGGCGAACAATACCGTAGCTTGGCGGGTTAAGTCCAGCACTGAAAACTCCTGCCCAGAAACCTTATCATTAGTCGATTCGGATAAATCCAGCAGCACTAAGACAGATATATCACGTATTTTACGGACAGAGCGCATCATGATACGAGGATCAGGTTGCAGGCCCATGCGAATATCGATCGTGGAATGAATCGCTGCATTGATATCGATTTCGTCACCATCCTCCAGTTTTCTGATGCGTTGCACTCCTTGTGGTTGCATGGCGTCGAGCAAAAATTTCATACGCGAAATCTCACGCTTATATTGTGCAGCAATGCGATCAATTGCTTGAATATCGCCCAATTTAGTCCGTTTTTCCTGAACCGTAACCCATGCAGGGCGTTCCAGCTGAATTTGGTAATCCCATTCTGAGTAATGGTATGGCGGGGAGACAGGTTCTTTACCTTCCAGTTCGTTGTAAGAAACGCCGCTATCTTCATAAGGGAAAAATTCTGTTCCCATCACCCAAATTTCCTGGGCATCATCCCCAGCCGTTTCGACGTCGACTTCATTCGCCAACTCCATGACGCTAACATACTTGCGTATTTGTTTGGGCTCTTCATAGCCAGCAGTTAGCGAGCGTTCAAAATCGAATTCTTCGAATTCCCAAAAATAGCGATTATCATCCAAATAAGGTGCTGTCAGAATATCGGTCCGGGGATGGAACGCAATTTTCTTGTCCATGATTTTGTGGGCAAGCTGGACGCCGATTTCCCAAGAAGTTTGATTATTGTCTAGGCGCTCCTGCGCTTGAGCAAATAAAGATCGGCCTTCGATCACCCAATCATCGTTATCTTCATAGGTAGGATCGAGCAGTGCACGTGCCAGGCGGTTGAGAAAATCCCCGATTGTGGTTTTCATGTCAGGTGTCGCATCGTGCAAACTTGACCAAATCTGACGCAAGCCTGGGAAGCGTTTGATTGATAGCGCTTCTACCCTGGCATCCTCAATAACCGAGATAACCGCCATTTGTAACGGATTCAGAGCCTCGGCAGAGATAGGTGATTTCGTTTCAACCAAATGCGCTGCTGCATGTGCAGCTGCAGCACGGTACACTTCACTTGCTGCAATTTCACCATGTGCATCATAGGCATCAGGTAGATGAATAAGGTAATTTTCAATATAGGGTCGATAACCCTGACGAGTTTCATAATCCCCTGAGGTAGGGCGCATAAAGAAATCACGAGCCCACAAAGCACGTAAGTAAATGTTGATGCGGCGCTGGATATCGACAAACAGCGTGCCTTTTCTTTCTTTTTGGAGAACTGCTTGCGATTCCTTGGAGCTTAAACTGAAATACTGGATCTGTTCCTCGTAATTGGTGCGATGAGCATGTGCTCCCCATAAAGCCCATCTCCGCAAGCCACCAAGCGTCAGCTGCCCGAGTAAAACATCGAGCTTGTCCAGCATCGGACGAACGCCACGGGGTGCCTGAGCAACCAGGGTGTTGACAAACTGAAGATAGTTACGGAATAAATCCGCGTCGCCGAGCCTCTTGGCCGCAGTAGCGGCTGTTGCAAGGATAAGTTCAATCACGGCGCCAGAAGTTTTCGATGCAAGCATCAAAGCCGTAGTTGCGAGGTCACTGATGACATCTTCACCCACTTCTTTAGCAACCTGCGGAGCCTCATCGACCCATGTGTCCACCAGTGAGCGTCCACGTCCAAGCCCTTGCAGAGCAGCAGCTCCTTTCAAGTAATTATCAAGTCCTCGGGGCGAGAAAACTTTGGTCGCATCATGCCAAGTATTCTCAAGCAATGACATGGATTCTGATGGCAACGATTCCAGTAACTCTTTGTAGTCAGTCAGGTTAACGCTCATACCGTATCTTATAAAAAATAAGTCTAAAGAAAATAAATTTCTAATTAGAAAAAGGTAGCTACGGCTGCATCCAGTGCATCGCGCATATCAGGATCATCCGTTATAGGGCGAACGAGCGCTACGCGACATGCAGCCTGAGCTTCCACGCCCTTGGCAATCAAGTTACCTGCGTAGATCAGCATACGAGTAGAAATACCCTCATCCAACCCATGACCTTTTAAGTTGCGGGCACGTTCTGCGATTGACACTAACTTGGTGGAGATGGCTTTATTAATACCAGATTCATGTGACACAATTTCTGTTTCAGTGTCATGATCCGGGTAATTAAAATCTAATGCTCCAAAGCGCTGCTTGGTAGATTGTTTCAGATCTTTCATCAAACTCTGGTAACCAGGATTGTAGGAAATAACTAGCTGAAAATCAGGATGGGCATTGATTAGCTCGCCTTTTTTTTCTAAAGGCAATATCCGGCGACTGTCAGTTACAGGATGGATGACGACGGTGGTATCCTGCCTGGCCTCAACTACTTCATCCAGATAACAAATCGCACCATAGCGCGCAGCAGTGGTCAATGGTCCATCTTGCCACCGTGTACCTTGTGCATCCAGCAAAAATCTTCCGACCAAATCGGATGCGGTCATATCTTCATTACAGGCTACGGTGATAAGGGGTTTCTTGAGTTTCCATGCCATGAATTCGACAAAACGGGTTTTACCACAGCCAGTAGGTCCCTTAAGCATCATCGGTATCCGGGCTGAATAAGCTGCTTCATACAGCGTTACTTCATCAGCGACAGGGTGGTAGTAAGGTTCATGTTTGATCAGGTATTGTTCGATAACGTCGCTCATTTCATTCTCCAGCGTTAACACGTAAGGCGTAGATCATATTCTTAACAACTCAGTACAAAATAAGACCCCCGTTACTTTTCAGCAACGGGGGCTGATGGAACGGATATCCCGTGCTGTGCGATTAAACAGTTTTACCGCGGTAAATCACCATCGCTGTGCCCTGACTTTGGGAGAAATTATCATAACCAATCAGGCGAACATGATTGTTTGGGTTGGCTTTATGGCATGCTTCAGCCTCTGCAAGAATACGATCTACATCCGTTTCGCCGAACATAGGTAATTTCCACATATACCAGTAGTTACTCATGAGATATTCAGGCTCGGTGTGCTCTACCGCAGGGTTCCAGCCTTTGCTCACGATATACTCAACTTGTTTCCTGATTTGCTCCTCACTCAATGCAGGCAAGTAGGAAAAGGTTTCAAATTTGCGGCTGGCTGGATCGCTCAGACGACTCTTATAATCAATCATTTCAGACATTCTTAACTCCAGATAATCAGTAAAAGTTTCTCTGAATCATCATAATTCAGAGAAACAAGTAGGCTACTTATTTATGTGCTACGTCCAGTTTGTCAACGGTATCGAACTCAAATTTGATCTCTTTCCATGTTTCCATGGCGATCTTAAGCTCTGGGCTGTGTTTGGCAGCTTGAGTCAGAATAGCTTTGCCTTCTTTCTCAATAGGTATGCCTTCGTTACGGGCTTCTACGCAGGCTTCCAGCGCTACGCGGTTTGCTGCAGCACCTGCTGCATTACCCCAAGGATGCCCTAATGTTCCACCGCCAAATTGCAGGCATGCATCGTCACCAAAAATTGCAACAAGCGCTGGCATGTGCCAAACATGAATTCCGCCTGAGGCAACTGGGAATACACCAGGCATGGATCCCCAATCTTGGTCGAAGAAAATACCACGGCTACGATCTTCCTTGATAAAGGACTCTCGCATAATATCAATCCAACCTAAAGTTGCTTCACGATCACCTTCCAGTTTACCGACCACAGTTCCGGAGTGCAGATGGTCGCCACCGGATAGACGCAAGGCTTTAGCTAATACGCGGAAATGGATACCATGATGAGGGTTGCGATCCAGTACGGCGTGCATAGCACGATGGATGTGCAGCAGCATGCCATTATTACGGCACCAGTTAGCCAGACCTGTGTTTGCAGTGAAACCGCCTGTGAGAAAGTCATGCATAATGATAGGTGCGCCCAATTCTTTGGCAAATTCAGCACGCTTGTACATTTCTTCAGGGGTAGGGGCCGTTACGTTCAGATAATGGCCCTTACGTTCACCGGTTTCGCGTTCTGCTTTATGAATGGCTTCCATCACAAATTCAAAACGTTGGCGCCAACGCATGAAAGGCTGACTATTAATATTTTCGTCGTCTTTGGTGAGATCCAAGCCACCGCGCAGACACTCATAAACAGCACGACCATAATTCTTAGCCGAGAGACCTAATTTAGGTTTGATAGTACAACCCAACAACGCACGACCATATTTATTGAGCTTGTCACGTTCAGCTTGAATACCATAGGGTGGGCCACCACAGGTTTTTACAAAAGCAATCGGAAAGCGAACATCCTCAAGACGTAATGCACGAATTGCTTTGAAGCCAAACACGTTACCGACTAGCGAGGTAAATACATTAACGACTGAGCCTTCTTCAAATAAGTCAATCGGATAGGCGATAAATGCATAGAAACAAGTATCATCGCCAGGCACGTCTTCGATATGGTAGGCGCGTCCTTTATAGTAATCCAAATCGGTCAATAGGTCAGTCCATACTGTCGTCCAGGTTCCAGTGGAGGATTCAGCAGCAACAGCCGCTGCTGCTTCTTCACGGTCAACACCGGGTTGAGGAGTGATCTTGAAGCAGGCCAGGATATCGGTATCTTGAACGTTATAGTCGGGTTCCCAGTAGGTTTGCCGATATTCTTTAACACCGGCACTGTAGGTTTTAACAGCCATCTTACTTTCTCCTGTTAGTGGGAGTCCTGCCTATAATTCCTCCAGTTAGAGAAAAAAACAGGACGAAATGTTATTAATAAAAGACTATTTGTAATTCAGTAGTTACTATATTAAGAATTAAACATAAGAACAAATTAATAATTTTGATGATTATAATAAGATATTATTTATATATTAAATAACATTTTATTCATTCCCAATCTAGTCTATGTTGCATATTACTCTTCGTCAATTGAAAGTGTTTGAATCGGTCGCCCGTCATTTAAGTTTCTCTCGGGCTGCTGAGGAGCTATTCCTGACGCAACCTGCTGTTTCGATCCAGATCAAGCAACTTGAAGATAATGTAGCGCTTCCTTTATTTGAACAAATGGGAAAACGGATATACCTGACTGAGGCAGGGCAGGAGTTGTATCAGTATAGCCGTGCGATTGCACAGCAATTGGCTGATATGGAGCTTGCTCTGGATGAGTTGAAAGGATTAGAGCGAGGAAAATTAAATATTTCAGTTGTTAGTACGGCTAATTATTTTGCTCCCCACTTATTAGCCAAATTTTATCAGCGCTATCATGGTGTGACAGTGAGCCTTAACGTTTCTAACCGAGAAACTGTACTAAAACATTTGGCGGATAATTTAACTGATTTAGCGATTATGGGACAACCTCCTGAAGGGTTGGATATCATTTCTGAATCTTTTATGGAAAATCCACTGGTCATCATTGCACCGCCTAATCATCCCTTATGTGATAGGCAGCAAATTCCTCTAAAACGTCTTGAACAGGAAATTTTTCTGGTACGTGAGACGGGGTCTGGAACACGCAGTGCGATGGAGCGGTTTTTTGCAGAGCAGCAGATCAAAATACACAGGGGAATGGAGGCGGATACTACTGAAGCAATCAAACAAGCCGTTCAAGCAGGCATGGGGTTGGGTATCATGTCACAGCATACAATCGAATTGGAGCTGGAGGCAAACCGGCTTAAAGTTCTGGATGTACAAGGATTTCCAATTATGCGTCATTGGTATATCGTACATCGCAAAAATAAGCGTTTTTCAAATGTAGCGAAGACATTCAAGGATTTTTTGTTGAAAGAAGCATCAGGTCTAATGTCCTGAAAGAACTACGAGGAAAAAACTAAAGGGCGCCTCTCAAAATTCAGAGCAAGGCGACAATAAAAAATGTTGACATAGCCTATAACTGATATGTAAGGAAACATTTTTTGTGAATAACAAAGTATGGTGATGAAACGGGGTAAGCAGGCAATCTGCGAAGCGGGGCTCGCAAATATGAATTTTAGGAGGTCCCCTAAACTTGACAAGCATTTAAAATTACTTGCTTAAGGGTGGAGAGTTTACCATGAAAGAAATGCTCAGCCCCTGGAATGACGACAACTGGAATTGTTTGCGGTGTCGCCCAATCAAGAACAGAGCGCAGGGGAACAATATCATCCTGGTCGCCATGTACGATGAGTACGCTATCTGCATGGTGAATGACAGCGGGCGCATTCAGGCGATCAACAGAAGGTGCAATGAGCACCAGTTTTTGGGGATTAAGTTGCTGGGCAGCGTAGGTTTGTATAGCTCCACCGAAGGAAAAGCCAGCAAGTAACAATGGTAATTGATAGGGGATAATATCATATTGATGACGGATAGCTTGAGTGACCGCCAGCACATCTTTCACTTCGCCGATACCTTCGGCATAATCTCCTTCGCTTGCACCCACTCCTCTAAAATTGAATTTAACTGTGATATAACCTGACTCAATCAATGCTTTAGAAAGGATATATACGATTTTATTATCCATATTACCATGGTAAAGCGGATGTGGATGAGCAATGATGGCAATTCCGCGAGGTTTAGAAGCTGGAACGAAGACAATCGTTTCCAGTTTGCCAACCGGGCCGCTAACAAATAACTTATGTTCAATCAATGTTTTCAAATCTATCAATCTGATGAAAGTGGATGCGGCAAAGTTCAAATTCTCAGACGTTCAACAATACGGTCATTGATCAAATGCTCATTAATAATCTCATCAATATCTTCCTCATCAATATACGTATACCAGATATCTTCCGGGTAAATCACAATGACAGGTCCTTCGTTACAACGATCAAGGCAGCCAGCGTTGTTAATGCGAATTTTTCCTTTACCACTAAGGTTAAGTGTTCTAATACGATCTTTCGCATAATCACGCATTGCTTGAGCGTTATGATCATTACAGCAGGCTTCCCCAGCTTTACGTTGATTGACGCAGAAAAAAACATGTTTATGATAATAAGTCATCGTGGCAATCTCAATTTGATTTCAGTTCATAACTGGCTATGTTGCCATCTCTGTTTGTAATTCAATACTTGAAGCATTATGGGACCTGCTTTACCAAGATAAAGGATTTATCAGAGTTGACGTAGGCTTAGCAAAGTACTGAATTACATTGCTGCAAACTTCCAGAATCGCTATAACCTTATCATTCAAAAATAGGTTTTAGCAATTTTAATTTTTTCTATTTTAAAGATAGAGCTGTGTCAATACTAGGGCGGCAAGAAGGGCCGCAAGTAATACTGCTACTAAGGCAAGCAAGCGGCTTTGTTTTTTTTCTTGCGCTACCAGTTCAGTGAGCCTTTCTTCCATTATTTGAGCACGTTCTTGGCCTAGCTGGAAGTGTATCAAGCGTGGAAGTTCTGGCAGCATCTTCGCCCAGTTAGGCGCTTCTTTTTGAATGTGGCTTTCCAGACCACGCCAACCAACTTGCTCCGACATCCAGCTTTCCAAAAATGGTTTTGCTGTTTTCCACAAATCAAGATCGGGATCAAGATCACGCCCAAGCCCTTCAATATTGAGCAGGGTTTTTTGTAATAGGACGAGTTGAGGTTGAATTTCTACATTAAATTGACGTGAGACCTGAAACAATCGCAACAAAACACGTCCAAAATAAATTTCCTTCAGCGGTTTATCAAAAATAGGTTCACAAACAGCACGAATACTCGCCTCAAAATCGTTAACACGTGTATTTCTTGGGGCCCAGCCTGCTTCGATATGCGCTTGTGCTATACGTCTGTAGTCACGACGAAAGAAGCCTAGAAAGTTTTGTGCCAGATAATTTTTATCCTCATCGCTGAGCGTCCCCATAATGCCAAAATCTACTGCAATATAGCGTCCATCCAATCCAACAAAAATATTACCTGGGTGCATGTCGGCATGAAAATACCCATCCCGAAATACCTGTGTAAAAAAAATTTCAACGCCAACACGTGCTAGCTGGGGAATATCCATACTATGCTTACGGAGTATGTCGACATGGCTAATAGGTATGCCCTGCACACGTTCCATAACCATGACTTCTGAATGGCAATAATCCCAATAGACTTCTGGAACGAATAATAAGGAAGAATCTAAGAAATTGCGTCGCAATTGGCTACAGTTGGAAGCTTCGCGAACTAGATCGAGCTCATCTGCTAAATGACGTGAAAATTCTATTACTACCTGACGTAACTTTAAGCGTTTACCATCTGGCCAGATTGATTCAAGTAACCATGCACCAGTTTCCATCAATGCAATATCATGCGTAATGACAGGTGCGATATCGGGGCGTAAAATTTTAATGGCAACTTTCGTACCATCATGTAAAGTTGCAAAATGAACTTGAGCGACTGATGCGCTGGCTACGGGTTCTTTCTGAAATTTAGAAAATACTTCATCGATTGGTTTTTCATAAACTTTCTCTAAGGTCGCAACGGCTAAATCTGAAGGAAACGGAGGGACTTGATCCTGAAGTTTTGCCAGTTCATCAGCAAAATCCTGAGCTAATAAATCCCGGCGAGTAGAGAGCATTTGACCAAATTTGATAAAAATAGGCCCCAATTTTTCCAGCGCCAGACGTAAACGCACCGCGCGGGGTAATTTGAGACGTGCCCTGAAAGGCACTAGCATGAAGACTGGTCTCAATAATCGCAAACGAGGATGGCTAAGTAAAATGTCATCTAAGCCAAAACGAAATCCGATTAGAATAATTTTTAAGAGGCGAAAAATAAGCATTTATTCTTATGGCTGACAAAGAACCTCAATAATAGGTCGATTGGATTACTCATTATTATTCATTCTTTTCCAAGTCGCTTTATTACTCCCTATCTATAAAGAAATATTTTTTTCTGCTTTGAAGGGTAATAAACTAATTAAACGATAAATTCGTTTTTCCAGGTGTGTTACGTGATCTTGTAATGAATTTACATCGGTAGTAAAGCGATCCATGTGAAGGTGATTGGGTAAAACAGATTTTTCTTCTGTAAGATATTCGATCAGCGCTTGAGGTAGATTAAGTATACTTTCTGATTGCCAATGAATTAAATTTTTCCCAGTTTTAACTAGGCGGTGAGCAAGGACATCGCCAAAAATGAAGCTTATATCTTGCTCAATATCCCAATGTAGATTCTTGACAATGGATAATAATTCATTGGCAAATAAGGTATCTCCCATAATCTTGATTTCATGAAAAACGCTTTCATCGTGAGAAATCAGACGGGGTAGCAAGCTTGGAGCAACACTAAGGGTAGTGTCTGTGCTGATATCAACCGGTGGGGCTATGGCTAATTTCCCATCAGTTTGTATCACTATGTTCAAATCAAGGAGTGGGAAAATAGAAAGATGGAAAGATTTACCTGCGAAAGATTGTAGATGCTTGCATGCCCATGATTCTCCGTCTAACACATGATTAAAAGCAGCAATGGCAATAGATGGTAACATAAGTAATTGAATAATTATAGCTTGCTAGTCATGCTATGCAAGCGATGAGGTTATTTTTTAAGCTAAAACCTTGCTTATCTTATCGTAGAATTTATTGTGAGAACGTAACTTCGAATTAATTTTATCCAAATTGTTAAAAAACGTATTTGTAGATTTTGTGTCAGGATTGATTTGAATTATTGTTATAATTACCAAGCTCTGCGCCATTATATGAATCTAACCGACTACTTCCCAATCTGTTGATGATGACTTCAGAAATGGTTATATCATCATGCTTTGCCAATTCGGAAAGAATTTGCCATGCTGTATGCGTTATACTGATAACTTTAAGTGGTGATTTATGTTTTTGACTTTCAATTCGATTTCTTTCAATAGAAATCACATTTTTTAGCTGTACCCACTGGGTTTCATTCAACCATTTTTGGCACCATTTGTTAAGTGTTATAGAATCGTGTTTCGCATCTCGATATTCATGCTCAGCACTTAGGCGTTGAGTATCATCTACAGTTAACCAATATGATTTACTCGCTATCTGATCATCAATAAAGTTTACCGCAGTATTTTTATCCTGCTGCCTGATGATATATTTCTGATCGGCCATGTTTTTTAGTATTAGTTAGTATCAACATGATGAAAGTCTTTATTGGCATATTACAAGCCAACATAACAATTTCGCAAGTAATTTTTTATTTGAATTTATAGTAAGGAGATAGTGTTCTTTGCAAGAAATGTGTAAAATTGAAGTTGGTTTCGATTATTTTCATTTCAAGTAAGATCGGGTAATTCAGTGGCTCTTTTTGTTCAAAAATATGGTGGGACATCGGTTGGTAGTACCGAGCGTATCAAAAATGTAGCCCGACGTGTTGCTAAACTCTATGCCCAGGGTCACGAATTAGTGGTAGTTGTCTCTGCTATGAGCGGAGAAACTAATCGCCTTATCACATTAGCTAAAGAAATTCAAACTAATCCTGACCCTCGTGAATTAGATGTAATGGTTTCTACTGGTGAACAAGTTACCGTTGCATTATTAGCGATGGCATTGAAAGAGCTTAATATTAAAGCTAAGAGTTATACAGGCGCACAAGTTAGAATATTAACTGATAACGCATACACCAAGGCACGAATTCTAAAAATAGATGAAGATAGGATTCGATCTGATCTTAAAGCGGGAAATATTGTGGTGGTTGCCGGTTTTCAAGGCATTGATGACGCTAACAATATTACTACGCTAGGACGAGGGGGGTCGGATACTACTGGCGTGGCGCTTGCGGCAGCGCTTAAGGCTGATGAATGCCAAATATACACAGATGTTAATGGTATTTATACAACCGATCCTCGTATCGTACCAGAGGCAAGAAAATTGAAAACAATTATTTTTGAAGAGATGCTTGAAATGGCCAGTCTCGGTTCTAAGGTATTGCAAATACGTTCAGTTGAATTTGCCGGCAAATACAAAGTTAAGCTCAGAGTGCTTTCTAGCTTTGAAGAAGAAGGGGAAGGGACACTGATCACTTTTGAGGAAGATAATAATATGGAACAGGCTGTAATTTCAGGCATTGCTTTTAATCGCGATGAAGCAAAAATAACTATACTGGGTGCACCAGATCATCCGGGTGTGGCTTACCAAATTCTTGGTCCTGTTGCTGATGCCAATATTGACGTGGATATGATTATTCAGAATGTAAGCCACGATGGAACCACTGATTTTTCCTTTACTGTCAATCGTAGTGAATTTGCCAATACAATGGGCATATTGAAGGATAAAATTTTGCCTCATATTGGTGCACGAGATATCATGGGGGGTGATAAGATTGCTAAAGTCTCAGTGGTGGGTGTGGGCATGCGTTCGCATGCGGGTATTGCTAGTAAGATGTTTCGTGTCTTGGCTGAGGAGGGAATCAATATCCAGATGATTTCAACTTCAGAAATTAAGATATCAGTAGTAGTGGACGAGAAATATATGGAGCTTGCAGTCAGGGTTCTGCATAAGGCATTTGATTTAGATCGGGCTCAATAAAGTTTGCAAAAACTCATAAAAAAATTTGACCTGGCATTTTTAACCCGTTATCCTTGCGGCTCTCAAGGAGAGATGGCCGAGTGGTCGAAGGCGCTCCCCTGCTAAGGGAGTATAGGCTCAAAAAGCTTATCGAGGGTTCGAATCCCTCTCTCTCCGCCATATTAATGCAAATACATGCCTAGCATTGCTCACGTTACTGGCTTAAATAAACAGTTTAATAAGATTTTAGCTAAGAGTGGTCAATAGTAGAAAACACGGGTAACAAAATTAAAATAAGGGTAACATTACGGGTAACTCCTACTTGTTTTGAAAAGTTACCCACATGAAATTAACAGACCCCGTAATAAAAGCTGCTCAGCCGAAAGATAAGCCAATAAACTGTCTGACGGTGAAGGTCTTGTGCTGTTAATCCAACCTAATGGTTCCAAATGGTGGCGGTTCAGATACCGGCATAACAACAAAGAAAAAATGCTGTCTATTGGGACTTACCCAGATGTTACCCTCAAAGTAGCTCGCAAAATGAGGGATGTTGCAGCAGATCAATTACAACAAGGTGTTGACCCGTCTCAGTATAGACAAGAACAGAAACAACTCAAACAATTGTCGGTTGAGAATAGTTTTGAGAAAGTTGCACAGCTATGGTGGGATAACTGGAAAACCAACAAGACTAAGCGCCATGCGAATTATACTATTCGCAGGTTAGAAGCGGATATCTTTCCTATAATCGGCAATAAACCAATTACTGAAATAACTACGCCAACTCTTCTGATGGCATTCAAGAAAATAGAATCACGAGGCGCTTTGGATATAGCCAAACGGGCGCTAAACACCTGTAGTCAAGTTTTTCGTTATGCAGTGGGTCATGGACTGGCAGAACGTAATCCAGCAGCAGATATAAAACCATCTGATGTACTTAGGCCCGCCAAATCTAGGAATTACTCAAGATTAAGCCAAAAAGAACTGCCCGAACTGTTGCGTAGAATTGACGAATATGATGGGCAGCCATTAACTAAGTTGGCTTTGCAATTAATGGCTATAACGTTTGTTCGTACCGGCGAATTGATTGGTGCGAAATGGGATGAGATAGAATTTGATATGAAACTGTGGCGTATTCCGGCTGAACGGATGAAGATGAGGACACCCCATATTGTGCCTTTATCTACCCAAGCTATTGCCGTGTTAGAGAAGATAAAAAACTTGCCAGGCAGTACTTCGCTTCTATTCCCAAGCGAGCGTGGAAATGATCGTTGCATGAGTAATAATACCATTCTCTACGCACTCTATAGAATGGGTTACCGCTCACGCATGACAGGTCATGGGTTCAGGGGAATAGCATCAACTATTCTGCATGAGCAAGGCTATCCACATGATCATATTGAATTGCAACTAGCACATAGCGCCAGAAATGAGGTGTCCGCAGCTTATAACTTTGCTTTGTATTTAGAGCCACGTAGGCAGATGATGCAAGACTGGGCTGATTATCTTGATGCAATCAAAGCAGGAGCTATGGTCTTGTCTGTTAAAACTGCGAGATAAAAATCTTTTAGCAAATGTCAGTTAAATATCGTAAACTGTATACAGTTGGAAACAACTAAAACTTAACAATTTCATTTTGAATAGATTCGCGACGCGAAGTCAAAACTGAAAGTAACCCAAAAACCCGAATTTTATTCGGTACCTTAAAAAAAGGTCTTGTAGGTTTTTAGCATTGCGTTGCTCCTTTATTGGAGTCAACCCATGAAAAAACACAAAAAATCTCAACCACTACAGAAAGTTGAGAGAATTTATGCGCCTGTAAATTGCGTACCGCAACCCCCAAAAACTGAGGAAATAACCTTCAATCCCGAAGTTCTGCCGCTAACAGGAAAATCTCGGTGGAGTCAAATCAAGAAATTTTCCCCTGTTTGTCGTGAGACATTCCGTCGATTGTCAAAGGAAGGACGTGCACCACAGCCAGAGCGGTTAGGCGTACGCTGTACATTTTACGACAACAGAGAGCTACACCGCTGGTTAGCTGATCCAATCAATTACCGTATTGATCAGTAGAGGGAGGTGGCGTATTGCACATAAACTACAACTCATGGAATTACGCATAATCGATAGCATCTTACTAGAATCGTGTTGTGGTGGAAGCAGATAATCAATATGAGTATGAAGGCAGCCGATATGCCAGCTTATCAGCATTACACGCGAGATCACTAGTACGCGATAGTCTGGTCTCTTGTTCTTTGGTGTGCAAACACTTGGCAAACCTAAGTCAAGAGTCCAAGAAAAGAGCCCATCGATGAGCTAAGGTTTGAAACGACGCATGTGCAGCGAATTCTATATGCACAAACCGACTGATGAGAGCATAGATCAGGAATGCAAATTAATCGATGTTCAGCGTGAGGTGGGTCTCATGCCTACATTGCAAGCTAAAGAAATCTTACCTCGGTAGGCTGTACAACAAAGAGCAGTGATATCAGGCTGAGCATGCGCCTATCATCGACCGTGATCTGTGGGACAAGGTGCAAGCCGTCCTTGTCACCAATGGGCGCATTCGCGGAAATGATACACGAACAAAGGTGCCGTATCTGCTAAAAGGGATCGTGTTCGGCAATGACGGACGGGCCTTGTCACCATGGCATACGACCAAGAAGAATGGGCGACGCTACCGCTACTATATCCCGCAACGGGACACCAAGGAGCACGCTGGTGTATCGGGTTTGCCGCGGCTACCTGCTGCGGAGCTGGAATCGGCGGTGCTCGACCAATTGCGAGCGATCTTGCGTTCACCAGAATTGGTAGGGGAGGTATTACCTCAGGTAATCAAGCTTGATCCATCATTGGATGAAGCCAAAGTCACCGTGGCAATGACACGGCTCGACGCGATTTGGGATCGACTGTTTCTGGCGGAGCAGACGCGTATCGTAAAGCTTCTAGTTGAAAAGGTGATCGTATCACCCGACGATCTAGAAGTACGGCTTCGTGCCAACGGCATTGAGCGGCTGGTGCTGGAAATGAGTCCGAAGTCAATCGAGCAGGAAAAGGAGGCAATGGCATGAGTGATATCAAAATCCACAAAACAGGCGAGCCGGACATTCTCCAGGCAAGTGATGGCAGGTTAACTCTATCTGTACCAATACAGATCAAGCGTCGCAGTGGGCGTAAGTTGGTCACGTTGCCCAATGGCGAAATTGCGAAAGCTCAGCCTTGGGATAAGGCACCGTCACCATTGCAGTTGGCCTTGGTAAGAGGTCACCGATGGCTAGTCATGCTAGAATTGGGAGAAGCAAAATCACTCAGGGAGATCGCTGCTCGGGAAGGAATTGACAACAGCTATGTCAGCCGCATGGTCAACTTGACCATGCTTGCGCCGGATATTGTCGCTGCTATTTTGGATGATGCGTTACCGAACCACATCACCCTTTTTGATCTGGCGGTGGACCCGCCCGTGTTGTGGGAAGAGCAAAAGGAACGGATTAAGATTACTTTATTTACATAAGCTCCTGATATTTTTTCATAGCTATTCAATTTTTAAATTTTATCGCTTGTCAGAGTGTTTGACGCTATTTCCATTTTTCATTAAAAAAATTTTTTGAATATTTTTTCTACCAAAAGGACTACCATGCTTGAAGATATGTCAATCACTGTGGGCTATATTGCTGCTTTTCTCACCACTGCTGCTTTCGTGCCACAGACTTATCACTCATGGAGCACACGTGATCTGTCAGGTATCTCGCTGCCAATGTACACTATGTTTACTATTGGCGTCGGGTTCTGGCTATTCTACGGTTATCTGATTGGTAGCGTGCCTGTTATATTTGCTAATCTAATAACGTTCTTGTTGTCCAGTATGGTGCTCTGCCTGAAAATTCAGCAAATTATGGCCCAACGTGTTAATCGCTAACGTTGTCTGCGGAGAAGATGCTGTGGCTATGTTACAGCAGCTCGGCAGTATGAAAACCTACAAAACATACTAACCAGCTATATCCTGACAAGAAGTGGCAGACTAATTTTGTCTGTACATTAAGTTTGGCCACCTTGGCTACAAGTTTAGGATGTTCTATTTACTTTCAACCTCAAATAACTTCAGGAATTTTTCCATAAGCATGTTTACCGTAAATTTTGTTGATCTTCGGACAAGTCTATGAACACCGATAGCAATAATCCGAGACTGGCGGTATTGATTGATGCAGATAATACCTTTATGGTAGTCGGCCTCATTGATGAATTGTTTGAGGAAATTTCAAAATTTGGGGATGCGAGTGTCAGGCGTATTTATGGCGACTGGACACAAAATCAACTTAGTCGGTGGAAAGAAATCCTACCTAAACACGCCATCCAGCCCATTCAGCAATATGCCAACACCAAGGGTAAGAATGCAACGGATAGCGCACTGATCATTGACGCCATGGATCTGCTCTACACAGCTCCGCTGGATGGTTTTTGCATCGTTTCCAGCGACAGCGATTTCACCAGACTGGCGATTCGATTCCGCGAAGCCGGTAAATTGGTTTATGGTTTTGGTGAGAAAAAAACACCGGAATCATTGCAAGCCGCCTGCAACGAATTCAAGTACTTCGAGATCCTTTCGCAAAATAAGCAGGTCGATAGTTATGATGGAATTCCGGCGCAAGCGGAAGATATGGCTAGCAAATCCAAAGCGAGTCCGAAAAAGAAAACCACAAAATCTACGACAACTTCGAGCGAAGCTGCATCCATACCCGGTACTAAAAAAAGCTCTAAGGAACTGGCGATGGATACCAAACTAGTATCACTGATCCGCTCTGCAATTGAAGCGCTTTCCGATGAAGACGGCTTTGCTCACATGGGTGAGGTGAAAAAACATATTGTGAAAAACTTCTCAGCGTTCGATTCGCGCAATTACGGTTACGCAAAATTTAGTGACCTCATCAAGACCATTGGTTTGTTCGAAGTAGACGCTCAAAATCAACGTATCAAGGATAAAAGGAAAAAATGAGCAGGACAGCAGTTCACCTCTCATTTTCTTATTTTCCGCCATTCCCAAGGTGGAACTTGCTGTGCTTCCGGTAGACTCCATAGTCCAGCTTTGTTCTGTCTAGCCAGTTTTTCCAAAGTGTAGAGATTCTGATCACTAGCATATTTCCGATATACCCAGGCAGCACCAGTTCTTACCATTTCTGCGTTTACATCGATGTCGCCTACATAGACTCGTCCAACTATACGCCCATAGCGATCGATATCTTGTACTTTGACCAATACGGTCTTGCCGTAAACAAGATGAGATAATGCCTGTTTTGCACGCGTTCCATAAGGTTAGGCTGATTCGGGCGTATCGATCTCAGCGAGCCGTACTTTGATTTGCTGCTTTCGGTCATCCAGAATTGTGAGTGTGTCTCCATCTGATACGCCTAAGACTTTCCCAATATGCTCCTGAGCCGCCGCAAATAACGGCAAGAACGCGAGATAGAGTAATGCCAAAAATAAAATTTTCTTGAAATTTATGAGGTTCACCAGATCATCCTATTCAAATGTTTTGTATAGATACAAACCCTCATTATCCCATCAACTGTTTTAGCCATTTATTGATAGACGGGAAATCAGATTAGTTACCCTGCGTTGTGAGCGTTGAGTCTTAGTTGCCATGACCAATGCTTTGGGTTGCGCAATGATGACGACCAGTTGCTTGCCACGGGTAACGTCAGATGAATACTTATCCAGTAGACCGCTCCATTCAAAAATTGTACAAGTCTCTACCATCCTGCCAGTAAATGCTTTTTTTGCTTCCTTGAGAATAACTCATCCTGTATTCAAACTTTAATTTTAGGCTTATGTATGCTTGCGTACAGATAAAGTCCGTGTCGAAGCGTACTCTAAAGTAGTGTTTCGATTTATCAAACTAGAGATAAAGCGCGCGAACATCCTATGGGGTTTTAAAACTGACCAAATAGAAGGGTATTATCACTTCGAATAAAGGAAAGGATGAGGGTTTCAGCATAATTGGACAAGTTGCGAGGAGAGGCGTCTTGCATGCGGATCTGGTTCACTTGCTCCGTGCCTCTCATCTACAACAATAGAGGAAAAAAACATGGCTAAACAGACACGCACTAGCATTAATCAGAAAAATGACCCCACTATTCCAAGCCAAGAAACTTATGGATTTGAACAGCGCCAAGCAATGATTCGCGAAGCTGCCTACTACCAGTACGAAAAACGTGGTTACGCCCCGGGACATGACCTTGAAGACTGGCTTGCAGCTGAAGCCGAAATTGAGAATAGAATGTCAAAATCTGAGGAAGTGCCATCGAATATAGAATTGCAGAAGAGCGGCCATCCATGGGCCAGCGAAGGATGAGAATTGAAGCGGATGGTCAAACAGCATCCCCATATGGCCATTCCGAAAGTGGAAAGTATCGAGCCGGACATGGCACTGTCTAAGGAATGACGCTGAAGGTAGCAGTTGTACGTTTGTGTTATGTGCTATGAGTAAACATAGCAGACAGAAATAACTTTGCTGTATATCTTCCACCTAGAGCTTGCTCATCAATTGCTGATGAGCAAAGGGCTTATTGTTACTATTCTGATCAGCGCTAATCACAGGTTCAGTATTTGGTCCAGAGACAAAAGATGGCTGCTGAATTGAATGGATCGGAGAAACTCAAAATGAAAGCACTCGTATTTCACAAACCAAAAGATGTAAGGGTCGATACAGTAAACGACCCTAAGATAGAACACGAACAGGACGCCATTATTCGCGTCACCTCTACAGGGATTTGCGGATCCGATCTCCACATCTACAACGGTATGGTTCCACAGCCCCGGCCCATGGTATTAGGACATGAATTCATGGGAGTAGTGGAAGAGCTTGGGACCGGTGTTACTAATTTACGGGTTGGCGACCGGGTTGTCGTTCCGTTTCCTGTTTCATGCGGAAAATGTCATTTCTGCGATATGCAGCTCCCCACACATTGCGAAAGATCGAACGAGAAGACTTACGGTCCTGAGGGGGATATCATAAAAGGCAAAGGAGCGGGAGGAGCTCTGTACGGTTACACCGACATTTACGGAGGTGTAGACGGCGGTCAGGCAGAATATGCGAGAGTAAGATACGCTCATTATAACCCTCGGATAGTTCCTGACAGTTTGACCGATGAGCAGGTGCTGTTCCTTACCGATATTTTTCCTACAGGATGGGCGGCGGTAGAATGGGGGGAAATCAAAGGTGGTGAGACCGTAGCTGTTTTTGGTTGCGGCCCGGTTGGAATAATGGCGCAGAAGGCGGCCTGGCTGAAAGGAGCAAAACGCGTGATAGGGATCGATATCGAAGAGTATCGGTTGGAAAAAGCGCGTGCTGCGGCACGGGTGGAAACCATTAATGCTTGGGATACCGATACTGTGAAAATGATAAGAGAGCTTACCCATGGATATGGAGCCGATGTTTGTATTGATGCCGTTGGAATGGAGGCGCATCGTAGTACGGCCGAGAAAGTGATGAATGTGGTACACATGGAAAAAGGAACGATGAAGGTGCTGGAAAGCTGTCTTGCAGCCGTTCGGCGCGGGGGAACAGTATCTGTAGTCGGCGTTTACGGATCACCTTACGACAATTTTCCTTTATATAAATGGTTTGACAAGGGAATCAAATTAAGAGGCGGACAGGCTCTTGTGCAAAATTATATTGATCTGCTTCTTGAGATGGTCGTAAATGGTAAGGTGGTGCTGGATGATGTGATCACCCATAAAGTTCCCCTGAGTGAGGCAAGCCACATGTACAAAATTTTCAATGATAAAGATGACAATTGTGTAAAAGTTGTGCTTAAGCCCTGATTGGTTTATAACCCGCACGGTGACATAAAAAATAAAATCTCTCATCAACTGAAAGTTGAGGCAGCTGTCTTGAGTGCCGAACAGAAACCATATCTAAAGGTGCGGCGTGCACGCATGTGCTTCGTGTGGTGTGGGAGGTTGAATCTGTTGGTACTGTCTTGAATTTTCTTACCAGGCACTTAGAGAAAGCATGGCAATCGCAGGACAACACTGATAAACACCAGATTAAGCAGCTGTAGCATTCAACTATCTACGTGGCAATCATTTACGAGCACTCTTCGCTCGTGCTGCCCCGATGGCTGAGTGAACGTCCTTTTTCTCTTCAGGTGGCGGCAGTACAGCCTTCATGCCGAGAGATTTTATCCAGAGCTCACGACACCAGCCCATAGTGTGATAGAGATGCTCATCTTCTTCATCTTCTACCTGGTCATATGCATTTTGGAGCGCATCCGCCTCTTTACTTTTAGCTTTTTTTGCAACCTCACCGATAAGCGCCCAATTCTGGTGGTCTTTGGTTTCCGCCAAAACGACGCATTCACAGGCGACAAGCTCGGCAGCTTTTGGGTCGCCAGCTTCAAGAGCCATCTCCATCGCCTTTACCAGCGATTCACCAATATGGCGAACTACTTTTCGTCCTGGCGTTTCCTCATCAGAATCCAGACCCAGTTCTTCGAAAACATCCAGCAGGATTTGATGGTGTTCCTTTGTTTGTTCCAGATATTCTTCCCATTCCTCCATTAGGCTTTCTTCCACTGCACAACGGAGAGCAGTTTGATAGATTTCGATGCCGCCTTTCTCTGTTTCCAAGGCCTGGTACAAGAGTTCATTCTTCTGATCTTCCTTCATTGAAATTTCTCCTTGTAAAAATGGCCCTTCTGTCATCCAGAATGTCAATTTTTGAAATTAATGGCTGACTAGGCTCTATCCATTTGTCATCATCATTACCACGGATCGTTTGCTATTAATCCATTGTGAAGTTTGATAGTGATTAAATACTCATTGCCTGCTCCTCATAATTTTGCTCATAGCTAATGACTCTTTTGGCTAGAAAATTAAGGGGGAGGCCGTTTATCTATCAAGTATTCTTTGCTTGAATAAAATTCAGATGCTGATCTTGGTTTTAGTTTGTTTCACTATATGGGCCAAAGTTCCCTTGATGAAGACATTTGTACCGATATAACGCATAGAAATATCTGATTAATCAAATCAGATGTAGCTACTCAGTAGAGTTGTGAAATATCAAAGAGATAAGTATTCCAGAATGCTTGCTGATGTATTTGTAGATGATATTGATGTTGGGCGAAAAATTAATACTAAACAAATTTCTGATGCGTCGCCAAATTTATTTCATCGTAAAAATCTATTTCACTCAGTCGCTTTCGCACTATCGCTAAATGCTTTTTTTGCTTTTCTAATATAACCTGCTCTGTATTCAATATTTTATTTTAGGCGTATGTATGTTTGCGCACAGATAAAGCCATCTTTGAAGCGTAGCCTAAAGTTGTTCCTCGACTAATCAAACCGAGATAAAGAACCAAAACATAACATGGGTATTTTTAAAACTTACCGAACAGGAGGGTATTATGCCTTCGAATAAAGGAAAGGATGAGGATAACAAGGGCACCAGCCAGCGTGGTTTTGCTTCTATGGATGAAGACAAGCAACGTGAAATTGCGAGCAAGGGTGGCAAGGCAGCTCATGAGAAGGGTACTGCGCATGAGTTTACCTCAGAGGAAGCACGTGAAGCAGGCAGGGAAGGAGGCCGTGTAGCTCATGAAAGGGGGACAGCGCATGAGTTCACCTCAGAGGAAGCACGCGAAGCAGGCCGTGCAGCTCACGAGAAGGGTACTGCGCATGAGTTCACCTCAGAGGAAGCGCGTGAAGCAGGTCGCAAAGGTGGACAGTCAGGTGGTAAAGGTGGCTCCGAGGATGAAGATAAATCTTCTTCCCGCACACATAGCCAAGGCGGTTCCGAAGATGAATCTTCCTCTACCCGTGGCGGTACATCTGAGCAACATGCGAAAGCAGGCAGCCAAAGCCATAAAAATCGCTAGCGAGCGAGAATAACGACGAGCAGGTTTTGTCTGCTCGTCCTCTTTGCACCAATTAGCTAAGCTCGGAGATAGGGAATCCTATTAGAAACCTCTGCATAATTGGTTTTTAGAATTTTTTCTGTACTACTCATAAAAACAATTATTTAAAAATACCATATTATCTAAAAAGCCAGTTCTGCAGAGGTTTTTTCAAAGGATTTATTTCCTTAAAAGTCTAGAAAATCTTGCACCTGTAGCTTGCAATTAAGAGAGTTTATTCTCAGACAGAGAACTATGCTTCAGCATAGCTTTGATCTAATTCTTAATGTAACCCAATTTTTCTAAGGAGGGTACGATGAAAAAATCAAATATTTTATTTATTGCTATAACAGGAATCGGCTTATTCGGTTTTTTAGGAAATACTGCTATCAGTAAGGACAGTAAAGATGCGCCTAAAGATTCGGGTGATGCTGTCGTACAGGCACAAGAAGCTCGACCAGCTGAAAAACCAAAAATAGACAAACAAACCGAGGCGCACGATAAATCCGATATTTTTAAAGCCTCCAATGCTACCCCTCTTTCGGATGCTTTTAAAAATCAACCAGAGAATGGAAAAATTTCAGGATTTGATTTTGCTCGAGATGCGTTAAATTCTAAAAAACCATTTGAGACTTTTGAAGAAATAAAAAGCAAGCTTACCAAAGAACGCCCAACTGTTACAAAAACCCAGCAAGATCTTCTTCAAAAACGCTATAACTTAACTCCACGTTTAGATCCAGAAGCCACCATGACTCGCGGAAAACCCCTGGCTGTGGGTCCAACTGCAAGATTGCCAGATGGCTTAAACTGGCAAAAACTGGCAAAAATGTCCAGCGATGAAATACGTAAGAAAAATATTTTTCCTTATCCCAGCCTTCCGCATCCACAGCAGTCAAGCGGTGGTATGGTATTTCCACCCGTTCAGCTTAAGATGTTTCCAAGGCTGGAAAGATTTGATGTAGAATTTGATTTACCAGAAGCTTTTTTGCCAGAATTTCCACCCGCCATATTTTTGCAAAATCGTCCGGAATTAGGAGATGTTTCCCGAGGAGAAGTCGTTTCAATTAATAATTTTTATGAGCTTTTCAAAGATATTTTGACCCCGGTACAATTAAATGGTTTGCAAATGCTGCTTACACCATTACCACAAGAAGATTTTAATCCAACGGATGACCGAAAATCCGAAAAACCCAGTCTCGGAGTAGCTTGTTTCGATTGCCACATAAATGGTCATACGATAGGTCAATTTCATCAGAGCCCTGATATCCGTCCACAAGAAAGAAGATTTCGCCTTGACACCACAAGCTTAAGGGGAATGTTCAATCAACAGATTCATGGTTCAAAACGAAGCTTGCGATCGGTTGAAGACTTCACTGAATTTGAATTCCGCACAGCTTATTTTAACGGTGATCCTATTCACGCGATGAAAAAAGGATTTCCAATACTTGACAGAATTCACGTAAGTCATATGGCTCAGCTTCAAAATATGCTGGATTTCCCGCCCGCACCAAAATTAGACAGGTATGGACGTCTTGATAATGAAAAAGCCACTGACCAGGAATTACGCGGTGAGAAGATCTTTTTTGGTAAAGGTCAATGCTCCACTTGCCATCAACCTCCTGCGTTTCTGGATCATCAAATGCATGATCTAAAGCTTGAAAGATTCTTGAATGAACCGGGAGATGGGCCGATAAAAACTTTTACGCTGCGCGGTATCAAAGATAGCCCCCCATATTTACATGATGGCCGTTTACTAACCCTGGAAGATACTGTCGAGTTTTTTAACCTGGTTTTACAACTCCAATTAACTGATGAAGAAAAATCCGACCTTGTGGCATATATGAGGCAATTATAATCTTCTAGGTGTGTTGACAATTTGAGATAACTATCTAAAAAATAAACGCAAACTCGTGAATTGATATTACTAAACTTCCAATAAAACGAGTTTGCGATATCTCACTTGATGCTCAGTAAGGAGTTGATCGAACTTGGAAAGCCTCGCCTGAAAGTTACCAAGGTATTATTCTTTATTGGGATTAGATATATAAAGGCATCTCTTAGCTCGTGTAATAGTTACCACAAGCATTTTCTCATGATGAGACTCTACAATTAGTGCAGCAAGTTCGTTTGCTAAGCAGCATTTAATGCTAGCGTCTTCTTTGATTTAAAGGCACTCTTCGTGATCTTATTACTGTTGATACCTGAAATTGTGGTTTCAAGTAGCGCCATGCCCCATCGCTCAGATCACTCGAATATGACTCATTCTTACACTTTTTTTTAATTCATTTGTTTATGGCAAAATTAGCTAGATAGCGCTAGGATTCAGAATTTGGAAAATGTTTCTATGGCCTTACACGTATTGTATTAGTAATAAAGTAAGGTGATACTGAATAAAATTAAGCAATATTTGATCGAAGCTATGAAGGATTTCCCTTACTTCAAGTAATCCATAATTATGAAAAGTATCCTGCCTCGCCATGTAGGCTTCATTCCCGACGGCAATCAACGCTGGGCTCAGTCTCGAATCCTGGCAGATGACACAACAGCAGGCGAGCACCATTACGATCCTCACACCTGCAGCAGCCACTACCACCGCCAACAGTAATTATAGTGTGCCAAAAAAATGTGGCGTTTTGGCTATTGATCTCCTTGCCTGCATTGAAACCATGCTAACCAGAAATTACGGTACATTTGACGTTTTGGCTGTCCAGACAACCTGCCGTTAGCTGTTTATATAGACCATATTTTTCTCTCAGCGAGAACGCAATAGATAATGAAGCCGTTACCATGTTTCGTTATAGGACCAGCGGTAAATCCTCACCTGCTGTGTGGTGGTTCGCAGCTCAGCCATCAGTTGCAGGGGTTTCCTGGGGATTCTCGATTTCAGGAATGGTAGCAGAATTCTCGAGATTAGTGCCAGCGTCCTGCTGGTGGGCATTCAAAGGGCGGCGCTCTTTGAGGTCAAAGGTATCCCCTTCGCTGAGCACATGCAGTTTCACGTCATAGAGGGAAAGGATATGGTCTTCTGCTTCTTCAGCGATGTTGCTGTGGGTGATGCAACTTCCATCGACCACGTAGACTGCACCCTCTCCAAGCACCGTGAAATAGCAGAGTTCTTCCACCACGATGGCAGTGTCCTCATCAAGGCCGATGCCGAGGACGCGGGGGTTTTGCGCGACGGCCCCGAGGAGACGCCCCATGCGGCCCCGTTCCGCAAAATGCTGGTCGATGACGACGTCCCGAATAAGGCCCAGACCCGGAGCCATGCGCAAACGCCCGATGCGGTGAGATTCGCCTCCTTCAGATTCAATCATCATGGTCTCACACATCACTGAGGCTCCGGCACTTGTTCCGCAGATTACTCCGCCTGATTCAAAGAGGTTGTGGATGTGGGTTTCCATATGGGTTTCTCCAATCAGACTGGTAATGCGCAGCTGGTCTCCGCCGGTAAAGAAGAGGCCTCTGGCATCTTGCAGCAATTTTCCGTTTTCCTCGGAGTCCGCGTCGGCCCGTTGATTAACGTTAAGGTGCGTCACCCCTTTCAGGCCCAGGTCCTGAAAAATCTTGCGGTAATCCTCAAAGGACTCTTCTGGTTCCTCAGAGGCCACGGTGGTGACCACCAGCTTGCCTTTCCCGACCCGTCCCGCAACTTCTTTGAGGATCTCGCGTTTTCCTTCTCTGTCCTCATGGCCTCCAATGATGATCAGGGTTCCTACTTTGTCTGCTTTGCGTTGTTTATGGCTGGGCATGAATTTTTTCCTCCTGCTCCTTTTCTTCGCTTTTTTTCAGGTACACCCTGGGCTCTTTCATCTCTGAGGTGATGATTGCGCATGGGAAGTGACTGCTGTTATGGAACCAGCCATACTCGCCCTGAGGAGATAATACCAGCCCCCCGGCTTCGCCTCCTACGCGCTCATGCATCTCTCGAACCAGGCTGGAGACTGCAATTTCAGGGCCGACCGTAGCAAGTTTTTCCATGATGCGGCTGGCCAGGCGGTAGCGCATGATCTCCTCCCCATCTCCGGAGAGAACCACAGCGCCGACAGCGTTTTCTGCGTAGAAGCCACAGCCTGCGAGTGGGGAGTCACCAACCCGCCCTTCAGGGCATCCGGTCAGCCCTCCGGTGGAGGTGGCCGCCACAAGGTTACCCTTCTGGTCCAGAGCCACACAGCCCACGGTGTTATTTCCTTTTTGTTTGTCCTGCAATTTTTTAATCTGTTCTTCAGTGATCAAGCTATCGTTATCGCACAGCTCCAGACCCTGTTCTTCAGCGTATTTGTGGGCCCCTTTGCCGGTAATCAATGTATATTCCTTCTTCAGGATGGTGCGTGCAACAGATATCGGATGCTTAACACCCTGCACGAAACCCACTGCACCAATCTGCAGGTCTTCGCCATTCATCATGGCAGCGTCCATCTGCACCTCGCGGTTTTCATTCAGACTCGAACCGTATCCAGCATTGAAGGCGGGATCATCCTCAAGCACACGAAGAGCGGCTTCGGCAGCATCAAGCGCGTTGCCTCCGGCCTGAAGGATCCGGTGTCCAGCTTCAAGCGCCCTTTGCACGCCATCAAGATTGGTCTGCTCTTTTCCGGGAGGCACAGGTTTGGCCCCTCCATGCGCCATGATCGCGAATTTCACTTGGGCGGATTCTCCCATCTGTCTCTCCTATGAACCTATGCACGATGAAACATTTTGTATGGGATCAGCTATAATAGTGTGTAAATTGAATCCTTCGCTAATACGGCACTCATCTGCCCCTAGCCAACGTTGTGTTTGCGCATCGCCAGCCTTTCAATAACTTGCTCCAAGCCGTCGACCACTTTTGTGAGAACTTCATAATTAATTATTTCTGGTGTATCCTCAGGCGTATGATATTGTCGATAGCGCAAAGGGGCGGTGTCCGTGACCATTATGGCAGGGTATCCCTCTTTCCAGAAAGACCAATGATCAGAACTCCATGCGCCAGGAAAGTTAGTTGGAAGGGTCAATGCCTTGCATGGGATATTACTATGATCATGAAATAAGTTATCCATATCAGATAACAGCTTTCGTGAACTGCGGTTTCCCACAAGCGCGATAAAATTCCCTCGTCTCGGCAGCATCATCCCCATCAAGGAAAGCCGCTGGCTGCCCTTGCGTTCGGAGTAAAAACCGATGGTTTCAAGGCAGATCATCGCGACTATTTTTTCATTTTGTTCTCTGCACTGCCTGGCATATACTCGACTCCCCATATCTGATTTTCGGGTGAAGGGGCTTTCTTCATTAGTAAAGGCAACAAAGCGTAGCGTACGAGAGAATGTTTTACCTCGATAAGCACGGGCAAGTTCCAGCATGGCCGCAATAGCCGATCCATTATCATTAGCTCCAGGTGACCTTCGATGTGTATCATAGTGCGCGCCCAAAATGATAATTTCATGGGGCCTGTCTGTACCGACAATTTGGGTTTCGAGATTGGAGAATTCCTTATTCTTTGCCTCATATACTTGCCGGCTAACAGTATAGCCATGGGTCTGAAAAAAGCTTTCGATGAAGCTCGCCGCCACTTTGAGATTGTGGTATTGATACAGATTCCGTTCTCCTATATCAGTAGCAAGCTCCTTGATAATCTCACGTAAACGCTGTGTCCGCTGAATTTCCGCAGTCATGATTTTCTCCCTAACGGTGATTGCGGTGAGCACGCTTTAATTCCCGCGCTGCGTTATTTCCTGCAATAATGGCTCCTTCCATTGTTGTGAAGAAAGACTGCTTAACATAATCCCCTGCAAGATAAAGACCCTGGATATTGGTGCCTGTCTTGGGACGCAATTTATTCCTGTGCGGAGATAATAAGTAGAAATCGGCAGAATGCCGGATAACGCGGTAATCAGTGACCAGAGAGGGATCAATTCCAAGTGATGGAGCGTCACGCCTGAATATTTCAAAAATTTCTTTATCTTTTTTTCCGATTATCTCTTCGGGCGGCGTTAATATAATGGACATTCGCCCGGATTTTCCTTTGAAGGTTGTCCTTGATTGTTCTGCAAAAGTTATTAGCTGAGTACCCACCCCAAACACGGTACGGTCAACTGGCCAGGCTGCTCGGGAGAATTCGAGCTGTAAATTGACTTCCGGCATTGGTTCAAGTGAAAGCAGCTCTGGAAAGGTGCTCTGAAGGGAAGAGGCGCGGATAATCTCCTGGACTGGGCCGAGAGGTGCAGCCAGGATGGCATAATCGCAGAGATAGTCTGTTTTACCGTTTACTTGAACACTTTGTATGCGGTTATTATCGACATTAAGCCTTGTAAGCCGTGCATTCGTGATTATACTACCTCCCAATTGTGTGATCTTGCGAGCGATCGGTTCAGTCAGAACTTTGCTCATTCCTCCTCGAAATGCCCCTATCCGTACACGGTAGAGGCGCCTGAATGCATGTACTATAGGGCCGAAAAAAACATAGGCGCTATATTTTGATGGAGGAAGGAAGAATAAACCTGAGGTAAACGGGACAATGAAGCGTTTGATGGTTTCATCGCTCAAGGCAAATTTTTGTGCATACTCCAGAGTGGAATATTTATCGAGTTGTTCCGGGCGAGCTATATAAGCCGTGATGCCGGAGATTAAGAATTTTAGTAATTTCCATGCCTCTCTCCACGAGATCAGTTTGTTCCTGAAAGGGTTTGAAAATGTTTTGAAGGGCCTAAAGATGGGTGAGGCACCGTATATGAACGAAGGCCCATTCGCAACCTTTATCTCCACCTCATCTTCCCAGATCACTACATCTTTCATCTTTAACCCAGCTTTTTTAACTAGCCGGGGAAAAGCAGTATAAAAACCAAGCACTCTATGTAAGCCGGATTCTACTTCCATCCCATTCTGATTCCAGGAGGCAGTTCTTCCACCAATAAAGGAATTTGCCTCGAGAATAGTAATTTCATATCCCTGATTAGCAAGTTCCAGCCCAGCCGATAAACCTGCTAGACCACTCCCTATAATGATAACTTTGGGTTTAGGCATGATAAGTTAATAATATAAGTATGTAATTACAATAGAATCAAACTGCGTTGCATCAACATTTCATCTTTGTTGCATTGATTGAAATGCAATTAATACTCAAGCATAAAAATGCTCAACAATATATCTGTATCTTATTATTACTGTAGTGATTCTTGAATTTTTTGGGCGTGTTCTAAATGCGAGACGAGCGAAGCCCGAACATTTTGAAGGAGGGATTTTAATTCCTCGCGCTGTACGCTAGGCACGAGCTTGGTATCAGCGGCTTCAATAACCTGTTGGTGAAGATTAACCTCTGCATCGATATAGGCCCGGTCAAACTCTCTTCCGCTCAAATTTTTCAATTTGTCACGGTTTTTCTCACCATCGGACTGGAGCGTTTTGCTGATTTCATTATCCTTTGGGGTTACCTTGAGTTTTTTTACCAGACTTTCAGCATGTTTATTGAAATCTGTATGTTCACTTATCATTCGAACAGCATAGGCCTTAACGTCTTCATTTGCAGCTATTAAATTGGCAAACTGGCCATTTTTTATGTCTACCTGATTGGCGGTAACGACAATGTGTGCAATTTCTGCATCACTGAGATCGCCTTCTTTACTCTTGGTCTCTGCATAGACCGCAAAATTGGGGAGCATTAAAGCAACGGCTAACATGAGTATTTTTTTCATAAGATCTCCTTGTAGTAGGTTGAATATTACCGGACGAAAAGCGTGTTCTCGGAATAATAATAATGAGGGATAAGGCAAACTTACACTGTTCGTTACCGCACACAAGCCAAACATAAAGTGCAATTACATATAAATTAATTATGATTTATAGAAGATATATCCGGTATCAATTTGCCGTAAAATATTATTCATTCAAAAAAAAGACTCTTCCTACCACGCAAATGGCTATGCATTTTTATTAAGAAAATTTTAAATTGATTGAACTCTCTATTGCGAGCACTCTCAATGCTGATCAGGCTTATTTCTAATACTGAAAAAATAAAGGATCAGTGTAATTATTATGAATATTTTTCAGAAAATAACGGTAGCTGCAATTGTGGCGACCTTTCCTCAGGTATCGGCCTTATCGAAGAATGACTTACCAGCAGAACTTCTGCAAATGCCTCTTATTACGGGAGCAAGTGTAAGTGCAGATTGGGGTACATTAAGCCCTGGTAAGACCCTCGCTTTGCGGTATACGGAAGAGTCTAAAATTAGAACTATCGCTTTCGGCGGCCAGCCTGGCCAAGAAGTGATCAAAAAAATTCAGTCTGACGATTTCAAGGGTCGAAGCATTATCATTGCTGTTGATTTCTTTTTCTGGGATTCAACTTTGCCTGAAATCAATCATAGTATTAAAGCATTGGAAAGAATGATAAATGAGGCATCAAGTCTGAGTTTGCCTATTGTTTTAGGTGAAATTCCAGAACTCCTGCCAGGAAGATAAATTAACCGGAGACAATTAAATCAGGAAATTGCCACAAAATGCGCTTCTTATAAACAGTGTTTTCTTATGCCGTTTGACCAGCTGCACCGTCAGGTATTGAAAGAGGGTTTTCTTGAAATTAAAGGGCGCAAATATTCTATGAGAGAACTTGTACCTGATGGTTTGCACCTAAGTCAACCAACGACCGAATATCTTGCCGATATCATGTATGCTATTTTAAATAATAAGAAAATTAAGAATAATGGTAAGATTCAATTGCTTTAAGCACAGTGCGTACATTTATAGAATAGAAGGGATATTTTAGGGTTTCTCTTCTTTAACACAATAATTTGGCCGTCAGATTCCATGTATACCTTATCAGTTTCTTTTAGATCTTCAATTTCATACTCACGCAATTTAGAAATTAACTATGACTATGCCATATGTATTTTTGCGGATTACGCCAAAGAATCTGGCTATTCTTAATAAGTAAAAGGAGCCGCCTCTAAAACTGATCTAAATGATAACACATGATAAAAAAGCCAGTTTATAAACTGATTCCAAAAAATAATAATGCCGACGAAAATAAATCCTTCACTTAATAGGCGATAATCACCAGCTTTACCATGTTAAGTTGCATCTGCAACAATCATGAGTATAAGAATATCGACAATTCCGATTGAACGCATCGCCGTTTAATCCTTCTTCTGAAAATAATAAAAAGGAAAAAGTACATGCTAGTATCAGGTACTACAAGCTCTAACGGATAAACGGTAATGCCAAAAACTTTGCTAAAATATAATTCACATTAAAGTGGCTTATATCATCATAGTAATGCTAGAAATTATCTAGATTAAATAATTTTCGAAATATGAGTAAGTCTCTTCTATTGAAGGCATAATGGCTGCCAAGTAAAAGTTACGCATATTACATCCGGTACAATCACGGGAAAGTACCTCGTTTGTCCTCACGCATTTTGTCGGTACGATGGTCTTCTCCTACTTTTAAATCTTCGCGATTACGCTTTTGTTGCTCTGGATCTCCCCGAGCATCGCCCGGTTTTTTTCCTGTTTGCGGTGTATCTACTGAGGGATTACTAGAATTATTTTTTTTATCGCTGTTAGCATTTGTCATACATCCTCCTTTGATAAACAACCAATTAAGTTATATTTTATTGAGGATTTTGCTTTATGAAAGTTCAAACAGTTTGAGGGAAAGGAAACTAGAATTTTAAAGTGCTAAGGCCTGTTAATATTTCATACAGATAACCTGCATTAGGTATAGCATAACATTTACCGTAATGTTTATAAGGGTCCAGTAGACAACTCCTATCGATAATCCTATCCTCCGGCAATAACTCCTTTTCTTGCTTACTTTCTAATAACTCGTTTTGTATTCAAGCTTTAACTTTAGGTTTATGTATGCTTGCGCACAGATCAAGCCCGCTTCGAAGCGTACGCTAAAGTCGATGTTCGTTTTATCAAACCGGAGATAAAGAATCAAACCACATCACATGGGTATTATTTTCAACTTACCTAATAGGGGGCAATTATGTCTTCAAATAAAGAGAAGGATGAGGACCAAGGAAAGGATAAGGACAGCAGGGGTACTAGCGATCTTGGCTTTGCCACTATAGCCGAAGAAAAGCAACATGAAGATGCTAGCAAGGGCGGCCGTATAGCTCATGAAACTCGCACGGAAGAAATACTTGAAGCAGGTCGCAAGGGTGGACAGACGGAGGGTGGAGGCCAATCCGAGAATGAAGATGATTCATCTTCCCACTCACGTGGCAAAGCTAGCTCCTAGGGTGTAGCTGAATCGTATTCCTCTACCCGTGGCGGCACATCTGAGCAGCATGTTAAAGCAGGCAGTCAAAGCTATAAAACTCGTTGATCAGTAATGTTATCGGCGAGTGGGTAGGTTTGTCTGCTTGTTGTTTACGTGTCAATACAACCATAAGTATTTGTCTTTACATAATAATACTGTAAAAAATCAATATTTGAAGACAAGATTGCTGGATAAATTATGCAGAAATCCTTGTACTCAATTTGAGTTCAAGCTCATCTAAGTCCAATCAATTTCTATTAAACCGCATACTGTGATCAATAATTTTCCTTATAAGACAATCTATTATGAGTAATAAATTTTAAGAAAAATTACAAGAAATACTTTTTGAGCAGGCTCTATTTAGCTTTCTTTTCTCCTCATTCTTTTCTGGCGAGCTTCTCACATCTCCTAACAAGCCGTTGAAGAAGTCTGCGAGCATGAAAAAATCCAGATATCTGAGGGTTAGCCCTAACCCTTCCCAAGGATAAAATACTTAGAGGCTATTTTATGAGCTCTAGCTTCGGTAGTTATCAGTTTTTACCGACTATTTCAACAATGCAATGGCCTGTTAAACCTTTTTTATCTTTATTACTGTAGTGAGCTGCACATATGAGCAAAGATCTATTTCCAGTATAAAAGATCATCAACCATTATCTTGCTCTGTTCGCCACGCCTCCTTGCTCTTATTCATTCTCACTTATTTGCATAACGAATATTAGTTGCATAATGTGGAACTGTTACCGGCGGCTGGCTATAAAGTTTTTAACCAAAAGCTCTTTAATGTGTGTTAGCGAACAGAAGTTAAGGAATTTGCTAGCTACTATTGAATTACTTTCCTATTAAGACGGAGATAAGACCCCGAAGACATTCTATAAAGTAGGTAAGAGATTTTGTTGAGGGAAAATTGCGAAGTTAAATATGAGGAGCTATATCATGACTTCAGATAAAGAGAAAGGAAAAAACGGTAGTGATGGCGGCAATACTGATAAACGAGGCTTTGCATCTATGGATGAAGATAAGCAGCGTGAAATAGCCAGCAAGGGCGGCAAAGCAGCCCATGAGAAAGGCACTGCGCATGAGTTTGATTCGGAGGAAGCGCGGGAAGCTGGCAGAAAAGGTGGTGAAACAGTCAGCAAGGACAGAGAACATATGGCTGACATCGGCCGCAAAGGTGGTGAATCAACCAGCCAAGATAAGGAACATATGTCCGAGATTGGTAGCAAAGGCGGTAAAAGCAGCCATGGTGGCGGTAGGGATGAGTAGAAGGCAAAGGGTGCCAGAATCACTAGAAATAGCTGCTTTCTAAAGTAAAATTTGAAGCGTTTAATTTAATTGTGATAGCGTTACTCACGCATTGAGTTTTCTTACTATTACTCTATGGTTAGTCGAGCACTTCATTAATAATTAAGCCTAAGCTTTATCTGGCCGGATCAATACCCCAATACCCCACTCATCAATTTAGTCAAATTATCGAGGAAAGTGCAACCGGGCGATCAGGCTGTTTGCGCGCAGACACGTCAAATTTCAATACTCTATTATTAGATCATCATTCATCGGCTTGATAGTTAGAGATTAATTTAAAACTTATCAACCAGATCAATATTTATATTTATTCATTATTCTCAGGTTAGCGCAAGAGGGGTTACCTTGAGGAGTAGAGGAGATCAAAATGGCACTCAATTTATTTGAAGATAAAGGTTGCCCGTTAGAGAGGCAACGGTTTACCTGGAAGGAGCTGGTTCAACCTCCGATTAGCAAACTTGATGATGACGCGTTCACGCGGGTTCGAGTTATTTTGATGAATGGCATAGAAATAGAAGCAATACGTTTCTCGCATGGGTGTGCTCGAATGAATCG
>NZ_FOUB01000040.1 GCF_900114745.1 Nitrosomonas communis
CCATTCGCTGTCATAGCCCTTGTCCGCAACTATTGTTTTTGCGTCAGGCAACCTGGCAATCAAATCAGGTGCGGCAGAACAGTCATTGACTTCTCTACCGGTGATTCCAAACTCAACTGGCAAGCCATAACCATCGACCGCTAAATGGATCTTGGCGGTATTGCCTGCACGGCTTTTCCCGATAGCCTGCGATTCTTGACTCGCTGCTCCCGCACTATGTTGATGTGCTTTAACATAGCTGCCATCCATAAATTTCCACTCCCAATCCGGATCAATAGCCAATGCTTTGAAAATATTGAGCCCTTTCCTGCTCAATGACCAGGCATTGAATCTTTTATAGATGGAATTCCAGCAGCCGAACACCTTGGGCAGGTCGCGCCACGGACAGCCAACCCGCATTCGATACAGTATGCCTTCTACCGTCATGCGCAGATTGCGCTTGTTATAAATCGATTCTTGAAGCAGAATCTTCTCCAGCTTCGACCAGTACTCATCATTGAGCATCATTCGGGGCATCGCAAACTCGTTTTGTTGGGGGTGTAGGAACCCCAATATTACGAGTTTGTTTCTATCTATGAAATACTTATCTTAAAACGTCAACAGACCCTAGTAATTTCTTAACATTTTCTGGTGGTCTGCCTAATATGGCCTTATCACCTCGCACTACAATAGGACGTTGGATCAAATCCGGATTCTTCACCATCAGCTGCAACAATTCCTCATCAGTTGCAGATTCCGTACCACGAGCCATAGGTTCGTCTGCACGCAGAATATCACGTGCTGACATGTTCAGCTTATGCAGAAGCTCGCGCAATAATTCTATAGTCATAGGCTTTTCGTAGTAATTGATACTATCAAATTCTTCACCATTCTCTTTCAATAATGTCAAAGTGGCTCTGCACTTACTACAAGTAGGCTTCTGATAAATAGTTATTTTGTCAGTCATATTACCTTCTATATTTATAAGTTGTAGGCTACAAGTACAACATGATGATACTAGATTAGATTTATTAACTACAAAAATAGCTATTTAATACCACATTCTTTGGAAATAGCACTATAAGCAGAAGATGAACCTTTTAATCCAAACGTATCCGTTGTAGTTTTATCACGTGCAGATATGCCTTTAATAACTAGTGAGCTACCACTACGGATTGCATTGGTTAGCCTATTATCTGTTTCCTCATCAGGCGCCCAGGCTGTTTCATTCTGGGTGAATAGCTTAATATTCTGGTTACCCACACTCACCGTTACATCGCTGTCCTTTTTAAATGGATAGCCGGCAACAAAACTGAAGACATTTTTACTTTTTTCTGCAGGACGGTGTGTAATAAGAGCAAAAACATCACCTCGTTTGTTATAATTTCCTTCTTGTTTTTTAGGTTTGCTCACCATATAACAAACCTTATTATTACCTTCCAGATAAACATAAGCAGTCCAATCATTGAATTCACCAATTAGTTTGGGATCAGCTGCATAGACCAATCCGTTCATCATGAGAGTCGCCAGAAAGGTAAATTGTTTTATAAAAGTCAGTCTCATTATATAAAAATCCTAAAAGTTATCAGCTGTTCCCTTTCGTCCAGCCATTGCTATTTACAGCCTTCCATCTTATATATGAAATAACCGTCTTTATTGATGGCTTCAACCACATCATCAGGTGCGCTCTGACTATGACAAAATCTGCATTCCTTGTTAGTAACCATTGCATCTCCTTCTCCGATCGAAGCTAACCATTGTTTAGCATATTCAACGGCCTTTTTCTCATCCTTGACAGAGGTAAATACATCAAAATGCATGATATGCCCATCTTTAGCTCTCACATAAGTATCGTAAACATGAATTTCCATAATTATTCCTTTCTGAATAACTTAAATTGATTAAAATTAATTAACATAAAAAGAAAGCACTCAAATTTGTTCACTTTGATCTTTTATGCACGCTTTTTATTATGCCATTTTTCTGCGTGCGACAATAACACCATCACGCGTTGGATTGATAAAAGCATCAAACTCGGGATCATTGAAAATCAGCTGATTATGCGTGAGAATTGCTTCTGTCCACCCGGAAACAATGTCAGTAAAATTTTCTATTGCAACTCGTCCATGCCAAAGTACATTATCGGCAATGTATAAGCCACCCGGGCGAATCCGGTTTTTTGCCATTTGCCACACATTGGGATACTCACCTTTATCCACATCGTTGTAGCAGATATCGAACATCCCTTCTGTTTGCAAAAATACTTCCTGAGCATAGCCAACATGAAAATCTATCCTATCCCATAAACCGGCTGAGGATAGATATTGCTCAGCTTTTACCTTATTAGCAGCATTCCCATCAGTACATACCACCCTTCCTTCACCACCTACTGCTCTTGCAAACCAGTAAGCAGAATAACCATAACCACTGCCAAACTCAAACACACGCTTAGCGTTAATCATTTTTGCGAGCACTTCCAAGGAAATACCTACTAATCGGTCAACAATCGGAAAATTTTTCTGCTTTGCCAAGGCTTCCATTTCAATCAATACCGGATGATCTGTTTGTTTTACCAGGCTACGCATATATTGCTCAATCGCAGGATTCACTGGAAGCAAAACATCCGGGTTTTCTATTGTTGGAGACTGTATTTTTGCCATCATCTATCCTCCCTAAATATAAACATCTAAATCTAAACTAAAATTAGATCACTATGAATTTTTATATTTTTAGCAGATTGTGTGTTCTGATTATTGGTCTTTGCCAGCAAATCATTATTGCCGTAACGACTAGCAAAATGATCGGCACCCTGTTGTAAAGTAGAAATGTATCTGTCAATCCTGCCACAAATACATAACAAATCAATACCATTCCCAGCACACTTAATTGGTGATTCTTTAATGTCTGAAACCAGCTCCAAAGGAGAAAAACAAGCGCAAAAATACCAAGCCCTCCCAAATGCATACCGATCTCTATCCAGTCATTATGGTAATGCGAAGTTTTCTGGAATTCTGGTAAATCTTTATATATCCCATTTTTGTAGGTTTGTATGGTCTCTTCAAAATATATTTCCGGCATACCCGTCCCATACCCCAACAAAGGCCGCTCCGCAATGCCATGCACCCCGACATCCCATATTGCGAGACGATAACCTAGGCTAGTCGTATAGTCGCCTTCCAAAACTAAGTTCAGATCACTTCTTACAAGCTCTAATCTTTCCTGGAAGTCATTACTGCTCATCGCGAATAAGAGAATCACAGTCATAAACAAAGCTAAAATACCGAGAAACTTCTTGCCTTGAAATCTATAGCGTAGAAAAATTAAGAGCAATAGCGTCAATATCGTAGCTAACAATAATCCTCTTGCGCTCTGGTGAAATTGTAAAAAAAGCAGAACAATTGCAATAGACCAACATAAGAATGTTATTTTCTTTGCTTGGCAGATACTACCTAAGAATGCCATCAAAATAATTCCAATTCCTAACATGGCTGAAAAAGCAAGGTATGAGATCTCGAAAAAAGGCGCCCCTCTTTCTCCTGAAGCTATCCACTGATAGCTGCCCGTTAATAACACACATAAATAACCGATTGAAAAAGCAGCAATCACCCAGGGTAATCGCTCTTTATTCAATAAAGAAAGAAAAGGAATAAATGTCAAAAGAATAAAATATTTTTTCCATTTATTCTGACCAGTATCTGAATAGTCACTCCAAAGCAATCCCAAGGCTAATACACCACAAAATACCAAAATACCCAAGACTAAAGGTTCTTCAATTAGCCTGCCGAATTTCTGGAACCCGCCATCAATTATCCATGCAAATGCTAGAAGAAAAAAAGCATAAAAAAGTGACCATTTCTGCCATAAAGCTATACAAAAGAAAGCTAACACGCATCTTGCAAAAATATCACGCCAATTGCTCGCATGTATTCCTTCTCCCGGGCAACACGGACTGACTAGATTTTCACGCATTTGAAATGTGAGTCATTAATAAATTATTTTTTTAAAGAGGAAATCCCCTCATACTTTGAAAATCTGTTTTCTTATGAAAATTCAAGGCATGAATCGAGATAGAGTTTGACCAATAAAACCTGAATGAGCTATTTTCCTTCAGCCTGTGATTCCAGCAATGTCACATAGTGAGGCAAAACATCAATACCCGGCACATCGAGCATCTCTTTTATGAACTGTTGCCGATGTGATTCAATATAATGAGACTGATAGCCATTTGTAAGAAATTCATTGATTTTTTTATACACATCATCACGGCAACGCAATTCAGTTTCCGGCATATATACCGCTGCAGCAGAACGCCCTGCATGCAAATAATCAGCAGCCAAGACAGGCTTACCCGTTCTAATTGCTTCATAGGCAACTGAAGTAGCCAGATCAATGATGACATCAGCCCATTGCAACAAATGGACGGAATGAATGTCGTCTCCTACCATGGTTACATTTGTCAGACGACGCAGTGCAACATCCTTAGTCAAAGATTGTTTCCAACCACCGCGCGTATGAGGTTTAATCGCCAATTCCACATCAGGAAATGCTGCGATCAATTGTACTACCTCACCCACTTCTTCCCAGAAAGTTGTGAAGTTGGCTTTTCTAAGAAAAATTACAACTTTGAGTCGGCTATCAGAGCGCTTTAACGGTGATGAAGGCATAAGCGTTGCCAGCTTGGCTAACCACTCTTCACAGTATCGAGGGGAACCTAACACAATGAGCTTCTGATTATCAAGAAAAGGACGAAAACGCTTGGCACATAACTCATTCGGCACCACGACTTTATCAAATATGCCTGCTGCTGAAAATGACGTATCTGGCTTTAGTTGCCATTCACCATGTCGTATCAATTGACTTGCATGAGGACTATCGCCATGCGGAAGCGAAACCGTTCCAAGCCCTTGGTTACGAGCTATACCCACCAGAGTCTCTACCCATTCGACACAAATTTCTGAATTTCTCTCGATCCAGTCAAATACAACCACCCCCTTTCTACCGTCGGGAAAGCTTCTTTCCAGTAAATATCGAGTAGTATGCAACCAAGTCGCTTTGCGACGCTTAGCATGATAAAACCTGGCCAATCCCTTGACCAACGGGGCAAAAAAAGATCTATACGAACTTCTAACAAGTAATATCGTTTGCAGACGCCATTTCGTGAATTCAACGAATGACAATAAATCACGTAGATGAGCAATCCGCACCCCCTCTAATTTTTTTAGAAATTCGATACGATAATCTCCATCAAATCGCTTCTTACTAATCATGACAATATCGCAAACATGTCCTCGTTCTATCCACTTAGCAATAACCGGCGTAATGTGATCGATATCATTATAATGGCGAAGGAAAAAAAGAGCTTTCATAAACGAAAATCAAGTAAAAAATTTTTAAGAAGAGATTTAAGAAATTTTATTTTTCTCAAATATAAAATAGGTCTCACCCCAATTTTTATTCGCTTTTTGTTTCAACTCGAGCCCAGCCTTCTTCATAATGATAATGGCCTCCTGTTGTTCTGCTGGCGTACCAAGCTCAATGATCACAGATTTAAGATTGGGGTGGCTTAGTACTTTTTCTGCCGCCTTAAGAATAGGAATTTCTATCCCATCGACATCAATCTTGATATAGTTTGGGTAAGGAAAGTCCCACTTGCCACATAAATCATCTAAAGTTACCCCAAACATACCTTGAATATGTGAAGTAGGTACTTTCATAGTATCGAGCGATTCTTCTCCAAATTGGGAACGATTTCCACCCGGAATAAATTTAGGTACATACAATTTAGAGAATTCACTTTTGCCTGATACGGCAACGCAATAAGCACTGATGCGATCTTTAAGATTATTATAAAAAATATTTTTGTTGAGTGCGTAGTAATTATTGCTCTGCGGTTCGAATGCATAGATCTCAACTTCACGACCGTATCTTTTGGCGGGGTAAAGCGAATACTGACCAATATTGGCACCAATGTCGAAATAGCATGACCCTGGTTCAAAATGATCAATCCAATCCAAGGTATCCGGCTCTTTAATCGTATAAGTTTTTGCTCGTTTGAGAACGCGCCAGTGATCTACTGTGATCAGAATAGATAGCCCTCTGACATTGATATTGGTATAGCCGCCTTTAACCCAATAAGCGGCTACTACCAAGTCTTTTAGAAAATTAATCGAAAAGACATATTTTATTGCAGTCCATAAGGATCGCATAAACTCATTGACCTCTTCAAAATAAAATCTTGCTAATAACCTCAGTTATGCCCCGCGGCTGTCTCAAGTAATGCGACATAGCGAGACAATACTTCTGGACCTGATATATCGAGCATTTCTCGCAGAAAATGTTGACGATGTTCTTCAATGTAAAAATCATGACAGCCCTGAGAAAGAAATTGATTTATTTTTTCATATACATCATCCCGGCAACGTAATTCAGTCTCGGGCATGTAAACCGCGATAGCAGAACGACCTGCATGAAGGTAATCCGCAGCCAACACCGGCTTCTTGACTCTGACAGCCTCAAAGACCACAGAAGTAGCCAAATCAATACAAATATCCGCCCAGTTCATCAAATGAATGGAATGCACCTCATCGCCTGCTATGGTTACATTCGATAATTGCTTCAGGGCCTTGTCCTTGGTCAACGACTGTTTCCATCCACTGCGCGTGTGAGGTTTGATCGCAAGCTCCACCTCGGGAAATGTAGCAATCAGGTGTACGACCTCATTCACCTCTTCCCAGAATGTCGTAAAGTTCGCCTTTCTCAGAAACATGACAATCTTGAGACGACTATCAGAGCGAGTCAAAGGCGAAAGGGGCATCAGTTTTGCCAATTTGGCTAACCACTCTTCGCTGTAGCGCGGCGATCCTAATATGGCGATCGAGCGCCCTTCTAAAAAAGGTCGGAAACGTTTCGCGCAAAGTTCATTTGGAACCACGAGCTTATCGAAGATCTGCGCAGTTGAGAATAAAGAATCAGGGCCAACACGCCACTCTCCTCGACGGATAAGTTGATTGGCATGCGGACTATCACCGTGTGGCAATGAAACCGTACCTAATCCTCTTTCTCGCGCCATGACAACAACAGTCTCAACCCACTCCACAGCAATCACGGAGTTTCTTTCAATCCAGTCAAAAGCAACCACCCCTTTGCCGGAATGTTCAAAGCTGCGCGTTAGTAAATGCTCTGCAGTAGCTCGCCATAATGGTGCACGCCGATTAGCATCGTAACTATCTGCTAACCAACGAATAAAAGGTCCGATAAACAAGCGGCGCAAATTACCCGTCAACAATAACATCTGCAATCGCCACTTGAGAAATTGAACAGTTGAGAATACTTCACGGATATGCGCAACCCTAACGCCTGCCAGTTTACTTAAAAAGGAAATACGAAAATCATGGCGAAATCGCTTAGCCCCAATCAAAATTACATCACAGGTATGGCCCGCATCGATCCATTTGGAGATAACGGGGGTAATATGGTCAATGTCATTATAATGACGAAGAAAAAAGAGAGCCTTCATACCTGTGTTATGATTACAAGCGTTTAAGATGAATAATATATCTGCAATTTTTATGAGTCAGATCAGAAATAATCAATATTCTGAGAATCAGGCAGTAGAAGTTATGCGAAAATCCATGTGAACAATTTTACACGCCCAGTTCTTTATTTACCAAAAAAAGCAGCTAAGTTACTTTATTTTTGCAAGACATTTGACTTACTCTCAATCAATCTTCAGGACAAATGAGATAGTCTTCTTATGGTTTAAGCTGACTTTCTCTGTTTCTTAATCTCGATAAATAAATCATTACCAAGCATTAACTTATCATGAAAACAATCGCTATTATTCCCGCACGTATGGGATCATCCCGCTTCCCAGGCAAGCCGCTTGCTAAATTGCTCGGACGCACCATGTTAGAGCATGTTTATAAACGCGTTGCTTTAAGTGATGCACTCGATGCAACTTATATTGCGACCTGTGATGAAGAAATTCAACAAGCTGCAGAAGCTTTTGGTGCACCTGTTATCATGACTTCAGACAAGCATGAGCGTGCGAGTGATCGCGTTGCAGAAGCAATTGCTGGCATGGATGCAGAACTCATTGTAATGGTTCAGGGTGATGAACCCATGACCCACCCGCACATGGTTGATACTGCGGTCGCCCCGTTTCGTACCGACCCACAATTGGGTTGTGTCAATCTTGTTCGGCGCATTGAAAACGAAGCTGATTTCTATGACGCCAATACCATTAAAGTCATCAAGAATCAACAAGGAGATGCCCTCTACATGTCGCGCCAGCCCATTCCTACATTGGCTAAATCAGGCTTTGCCTCAACTTCTGCCTATAAGCAGGTTTGCATCATTCCTTTCAGACGCGCCACGCTACTCTATTATACCCAATTACCCGCCACGCCATTGGAGCAACTTGAATCAATTGATATGTTGCGTTTACTGGAACACAACATTCGAGTCAAGATGGTAGAAACCGAGTTCAACAGTCAAGCCGTCGACACTGAAGCCGATTTGGCACGTGTTTCTAAGCTGATGGAATCAGATCCATTGCTGAGTAGTTATTAACGATTTATTTTTAAGGACTTTTCATGCAATTGAAAGCAAAACTTGCACGCTCCGAATTGACGATTGGTTCATGGATTACGCTTGGGCATCCCGCCATTGCCGAAATCATGGCTTCAGCCGGCTTTGACTGGTTAGTACTGGATATGGAGCATAGCGTGCTGGAATTAAGCGAAGTACAGACGATTATACAAGTACTCGATGGCAAACACTGTCCGACAATTGTTAGACTTACTTCCAATCATCCGGATCAGATTAAGCGCGTCATGGATGCAGGCGCAACAGGCATTATGGTGCCCATGATCAAATCTGCCGCAGATGCTCAAGCAGCAGTAGAATCCGTGTATTATCCTCCGGAAGGAAAACGAGGAGTAGGATTAGCACGTGCGCAAGGTTATGGTGCTCGTTTTCATGAATATCGGCAGTGGTTGAAAAATAATGCAGTAATCATTGTCATGATAGAACATGTAGACGCTGTAGATCACATTGATTCGATTCTTTCAGTGCCAGGGATAGATGCTTATATCATTGGTCCTTATGATCTATCTGGGTCAATGGGACGGCCAGGTGAGCTAGATCATCCACAAGTACACGATGCCATCCAGCAGGTATTAAATGCCGGACATCGCCTGCACAAACCAGGAGGCATTCATGTCATTGAGCCTGAGCCGAATGCGTTACAGCAACGTATTAACGCAGGGTTTAATTTTCTTGGCTACAGCCTCGATATCCGCATTCTTGATACACTCTGCCGCAATCACATGGAAACCATAAGATCCCAGCTATGAGTAAAGTCGTCATCTCCACTTCTACATTTGACATTGACCACAACCCGTCCATCCAGTATTTGCTCAAAGCTGGAATAACGATTGTTACTAATCCTCATCGCCGCAAGTTAACTGAAGAAGAAATTATTGCATTATTGGATAAAGACACGGTGGGCTTGTTAGCAGGTATTGAACCCCTCACTGAACGTGTCTTTGCCACTGCTAACCGCCTCAAGGTTATCTCGCGCTGCGGAACCGGTCTGGATAGCGTTGATTTAACTGCCGCCAAACAGCGCAATATAGCTGTTTCTAATACCCCCCAAGCACCAGCCCAGGCAGTCGCCGAACTGACACTCGGGTTGATGCTCGCCACACTCAGACAAATAAACCAGACTGATCGCATGTTGCGCACTGGTGCATGGCCGCGCATGCAAGGGCATTTACTTGCTGCTCAAACAGTTGGCATTGTCGGCCTGGGGTATATCGGCCGACGTGTTGTGCGGCTGTGTCAAGCTTTTGAGGCGGCCGTAATCGCGCATGACCCTTATCTTCTACCGCAAGCGCCCGCCGGTGTCACGCTCATGCCGTTGGAGCAACTCTTGGCAGAAGCAGATATCATTAGTCTCCATCTACCCTATAGCAGTGCTACCCATCATCTCATAGATGATGCTGCGTTCAAACGTATGAAAAAAGGCGCCATCGTTATTAATGCAGCACGTGGCGGACTAGTTGATGAAATGGCTCTTCATGATGCATTGGTTTCAGGACATTTAGGTGGAGCCGCACTCGATGTATTCGAACAGGAACCATATCAAGGTCCTCTACTCCAATGCGACAATATCACGTTAACATCGCATATTGGCTCACTTGCCAAAGAATCACGCCATCGCATGGAATTGGAAGCAGCGGATAATTTATTGCATGGCTTAGTCAACATAGGGTTAATTGATGGAAAATAAATTAACATCTGATGAAATTGCTGTCGTATTTGGTGCCAGTGGCTTTTTAGGTAGCCATGTCGCAGATGCGCTGTCGGAAGCAGGCTATCGGGTTCGCCTGTTTGATCGTTCCCCCTCCCCTTACCAAAGACCCGATCAGGAAATGATCGTTGGTGACATCATGGATATCGAGCAAGTAATCGAAGCGGCAAAAGGCGCAGCTGTTGTTTACAACTTTGCCGCTATCGCTGATATCGACGAAGCACATGATAAACCACTCGCAACTGCCACCATCAATGTGCTTGGGAACATGCATGTGCTGGAAGCAGCAAGATTAGTTGGCGCACGCCGTTTTATCTTTGCCAGCAGTGTGTATGTGTATTCTGAATCGGGCTCATTTTATCGCGCCAGTAAACAAGCAGCTGAACGCTTCACCGAAACTTATCATGAACGCTATGGATTAGAATATACCATTTTGCGCTATGGCTCATTATATGGTCGACGCGCCGATCAGCGTAATGGCATTTATCGCATGCTGCATGAAGCTGTGCAAAAACATACTATCACCTATCACGGCAGTGGAAATGCCATGCGTGAATACATCCATGTCGAAGATGCTGCGCGCATGAGTGTGCAAGTGCTCGCTCCAGAGTTTGCTAATCGCCACTTGATCCTGACAGGTCAGGAAAAGCTGCGTATCTGCGACGTAATGACTATGATCTCCGAAATCATGCCATGGTCAGTTCAATTGCATTTTGAGGAAGCTAACGCTATCCATCATTACGAGATCACGCCTTATGCATTTCAACCGCGCATCGGACGTAAACTGGTACTCAATGAACACGTCGATTTGGGCCAGGGGTTGCTGGACTGCCTGAGGGAAATTCACCAGCACATCCATCATGCGAATGAAGATGATGACGCCACTCCCTCTACCTCTGACAATAGAGCTTGAATATGAATATAAAAGACTGGCAAGCCATTATCTTTGATTTTGATGGCGTCATCGTGGAATCAGGCGATATCAAGACTCAGGCCTTTGCTGATCTGTACCATTCTTACGGTGAGCAAGTTGTCACTGAGGTAGTACGCTACCATCGGCAAAACGGCGGCATGTCCCGTTACCACAAGTTTCGTCATTTTCAACAGCATTTGTTGGGTAGACCTTCATTGACAATGGAAGAAGAACAGTCACTTGATCAACGTTTTTCCGAACTTGTGATTGAAGCTGTCATTGCTAGTCAAGCTGTGCCAGGTGCTGAGGCATTGATTCAGAAAGCAGCCGCAACGATTCCTTTGTATGTCGCTTCCGGCACACCGGAAAATGAACTTAAAACGATTGTTGAGCGACGTGGTCTATCATCTTACTTTACTGAGGTACGGGGTTCTCCACTCTCTAAACAGAGCTTAATTGCAGAAATATTGACTACCTATGCGCTCATTCCCGAGCGCGTTCTGATGATTGGTGATGCTATGGCTGACTATCATGGTGCTACTGTGAACGGAACGGCATTTCTGGGCCGTGTCCGCCCAGGTGATGACAATCCTTTTCCCGGGCAGGTCAGGATTGTTCCTGATTTGTGCGCGCTCATACTATGATTGAACGTCATTTTTATGACAGCATGCATGAGTTAAGTGCTGCTTTCGCTGATTTTGCTGCCTCGATTCTGCGCAAAGCGCTCATACAAAATAATAAAGTTAGCTTAGTAGTGCCAGGTGGGCAAACACCGCATGATTACCTGCCCATACTCGCCCGCGAGGCCTTGCCATGGGAGCGAGTCTATATTACGTTAAGCGATGAACGTTGGGTGGAGACCCAAGCAGACATCTCCAATGAACGACTGGTGCGCAACTATTTGTTAAAAGATAAGGCGGAGAAAGCTCATTTCATCGGATTGAAGACCTCACATTCTTGCCCATCCGAGGCATTGGCCACGGTGCATGAACGACTCTGCCAACTCCCTCGACCGTTTAATCTAACAGTATTAGGGTTGGGAGAAGATGGACATATTGCTTCTTTGTTTCCTGGCATGAGACTTGAGCAGGATACTTTCTATTTATGCCAGGCAGCTGAACCTCCGTTTGCACCAAGCCAGCGCATCAGCCTGGTACTGCCGGTACTTGCCAGTAGCTACCATATTGCGCTTGTCGTTACCGGTATTGCCAAACGGCAACTACTCGATCGATTAATCAACAATCCTGATCCCCTTATCCCGTTTGGACAACTGGTACAGCAGTGTCAATCGCCTATCACTATTTTTGAAACAAATTAGCCACTCATCTTTTATGAAAAATAGTCATATCGATTTTCAGCGCCGCAAATTACTCCGCTATGGTTGTATCGGATTAGCTAGCCTGATGACTCACCATTTACTGGCTGTCGGCACCAGCAAAGCAGCCATCTCCAACCTTGCATCAATTGGGCCTCTGCAAGCGCCTGACCAAAATGGGGTTCGCCTACCCCATGGCTATTCCTCTCGCATTGTTGCCTCTTCAGGGCAAAATCTGTTTGGTTATCGATGGCACGCTGCACCTGATGGGGGCAATACTTTTGCTACCGATGAGGGTGGCTGGATTTATGTTTCGAATAGCGAAATGAAAAATAATTCTGGCGGAGCAGGTGCACTTCAGTTTGACCAAAATGGGAAGTTGATCAACGCCTATCCCATCCTGAAAAATACCAACTTTAATTGTGCTGGTGGAGCCACACCGTGGCAAACATGGCTGTCTTGCGAAGAGATGGAACGTGGTTTAGTTTGGGAATGTGATCCCTTCGGAAAAAAACCAGCACAAGTCAGAAAAGCGCTCGGACGCTTCAAACACGAAGCCGTAGCCGTTGACACGAAAAATAAACAGCTTTACCTCACCGAAGATGAGCCTGATGGCTGCCTCTATCGCTATACCTTCCATTCACTCAATGCTGCTGGCGATCCTGATCTGGAAGATGGTTTTCTGGAAGTAGCAGAAATACTGGCTGGTCGTCAGAACACAGTACGCTGGCATCGTCTACCTGATCCTGAGGCGACCAAAATTGCCACACGCCAACAAATCAAACAAAGTAGCCGTTTTAATGGCGGTGAAGGAATCTGGTATCACCGTGGCATCATTTACTTTACGACCAAAGGTGATAATCGGGTATGGGCTTATGACACCCATACTCACCATCTTAATATCATTTATGACGCCGCCCGCTATGCTTCACCCGCTTTGAGTGGTGTTGACAATATTATCACCAATGCGGCAGGTGAACTGCTGGTCGCAGAGGATGGCGGAAATATGCAAATCGTGATTTTATCCGGTCAATCAATTAAACCCTTGCTACAACTGGTCGGTCATGACCGCTCAGAAATAACAGGGCCTGCTTTTAATCCCGATGGATCACGCTTATATTTCAGCTCGCAAAGAGGAAAAACCGGCCGCCATGAAAATGGAGTGACCTTTGAGATCACAACTCCATTTTTAGGCTCTCAGAAAGAATGATTAAAATCAAATTTATAAATACCATTACCTCGTATATTGAGCCGCCCATTCTGGATTAATTTTTTCCAGGCAAGCCATAATTCAAATACTATTTTGAGTAAACTATAACACTCAATCTTCCCATCGCAATTGGGGAAACAAAATAACATCTCGAATGCTGGGGCTATCGGTCAGCAACATGATCAACCGATCGATACCAATCCCCTCTCCTGCCGTTGGAGGCAGCCCATATTCCAGTGCGCGAATGTAGTCAGCATCATAATGCATAGCTTCTGCATCGCCTGCTTCTTTAGCTTTGGCCTGCTCTAAGAAACGTGCGGCTTGATCCTCCGGGTCATTCAATTCTGAGAAGCCATTGGCAATTTCACGCCCGGCGATATAAAGCTCGAAACGATCGGTAATTTCTAGGTTATGATCATTGCGCCGTGCCAGGGGAGAAACCTCTGCGGGATAATCGATGATAAAAGTTGGTTCGAATAATAGATGTTCTGTGGTTTCATCAAAGAGGGAAAGCTGCAATCCGCCTAGTCCATCCTTAGGATTATACGCAATATTCAATTCCTCCATCCGACCAATCAGAAAATTGCGATCATTCAGCTGAGCAGCTGTATATTCTGGATAATGCTTTAGTATCGCATCAGTGATGGTCATTCTGGCAAATGGTTGTGAGAAATCGATTTCACGCTCCTGGTAGATGAATCGGACTGTCCCCAGCACTTTCATCGCGACTTCCCGCAACATGGACTCAGTTAAATCCATCAGGTAGACATAGTCCTGGTAGGCTTCATAAAATTCCAGCATGGTGAATTCAGGGTTGTGCCGGGTAGAAATTCCCTCATTCCTGAAATTCCTATTAATCTCAAAAACTCTCTCCATCCCGCCGACTACCAGGCGCTTCAAATATAACTCAGGTGCAATGCGCAGATAGAGCGCCATATCCAGTGCGTTATGGTGAGTGATGAAAGGCCGCGCAGACGCGCCACCTGGAATAGCATGCATCATGGGTGTTTCTACTTCGAGATAATGCCTCGCCACCAGAAACTCTCGAATAGCCTGGATCACTTTGGAGCGTATTGTAAAAACCTGACGTGCTTCTTCATTGGTCATTAAATCGAGATAACGTTGGCGGTATTTCTGCTCCTGATCAGCCAGACCATGAAATTTCTCCGGCAATGGACGCAAGGATTTAGTCAGCAATCGCAAATGAGTGACGCGTATAGATAATTCGCCCGTTTTGGTTTTGAACAAGACACCTTCTGCCCCCAAAATGTCTCCCAAATCGTAATGCTTGAACGCTTCATGCTCAGCCTGGCCGGTATGGTCATTGGAGACATAAAGCTGGATTCGTCCACTCATATCTTGAATGGTAGCAAAACTTGCTTTACCCATGACGCGCTTGAACATCATGCGCCCCGCAACCTTTGCTACAATTTGCTCTGTCTCCAGCGCCTCCTTGCTATGCGCGTTATAGTGATGATGCAATTCTGAGGCTAGGCTATCGCGGTGAAAATCATTGGGAAAAGCATTACGACTTTTGCGCAGCTCGGCCAGTTTAGCACGCCGTTCCGCAATAATATGGTTTTCATCCTGGGAAATGAGAGATTGAGTTTCTTGAGTCATAACAATTTAAATTACTTAATAAAATTGGGTTCTGATCTGTTTAAGCAGCTTGTGCTGCGTTCATTTAACAAATTTATTCTGGTTTTAGCTGGTCAAACACACTCTATAATAAGGTGGCCTGTATTATAGTTCTTTTAATCATCGCATTCGCAACCCAATTAGAAAGATAAATTTGTGAACACATTACCTATTTCTTCAAATTTCATTCGTAATATTATTGATGAGGATAACCGTACTGGTAAATGGAATGGACGAGTAGAAACACGTTTTCCACCAGAACCCAATGGTTATCTCCATATCGGCCACGCCAAGAGTATCTGTCTCAATTTTGGTCTCGCTCGCGATTATGATGGTGTCTGTCATCTACGCTTTGATGATACCAATCCGGAAAAAGAAGCCCAAGAATACGTAGATGCCATCTGTGATTCTGTCAAATGGTTGGGTTTTGATTGGGGAAAGCATATTTATTATGCATCTGATTACTTTGAGAAACTATACGAATTTGCTGAATATCTGATAACAAAAGGTCAGGCGTATATAGATAGCCAATCCGCAGAGGAAATCCGGCAATTGCGCGGCAGTTTGATTCAACCAGGGCAAAATAGCCCCTATCGCGATCGCCCTGCAGCAGAAAGCCTGGATTTGTTCCGGCGCATGCGTGCAGGTGAATTCCCAGATGGTACACATGTGTTACGCGCTAAAATTGACATGACTTCTCCCAACATTAATATGCGCGATCCGGTCATTTATCGTATTCGCCATATTCATCATCAGCGAACCGGTGATAAGTGGTGCATTTATCCCATGTATGATTTTACCCACTGCATATCGGATGCACTTGAACAGATCACCCATTCTCTTTGTACGTTGGAATTCGAAGACCACCGTCCACTGTACGATTGGGTGTTAGACCAATTAGTTGAGCGAATCCCTTGCCATCCCCAGCAAATCGAGTTTGCTCGGCTAAATCTCACTTATTGTGTAATGAGTAAACGCAAGCTGATTGAGCTGGTAGAAGGTCATTTTGTGGAGGGATGGGATGATCCCCGTATGAATACCCTGGCAGGCCTGCGTCGCCGTGGCTATACCCCTGCATCGATTCGACTGTTTACTGAACGCATCGGAATCAGCAAAGCGGATTCCTGGATAGACATGACCGTTTTAGAAGATTGTTTGAGAGAAGATCTCAATGAGCATGCTTTACGGCGAATTGGAATATTAAAACCATTGAAACTCGTCATTGATAATTTTACAGAGGGCCGGGAAGAAGAATGTTATGCACCGAATCATCCGCAAAAACCAGAATGGGGTAAACGAGTATTGCCCCTTACTAAAACTGTTTATATTGAGCAGGATGATTTTATGGAAATTCCTAGCAAAGGCTATTTCCGCCTCTCACCTGGTGCAGAAGTTCGTTTACGCTATGCCTACCTGATAAAATGTGTCTCCGTGGTCAAAAATGACCAGGGCGAAATAGAAGAAATACATTGCGTTTACGATCCAGCTACCAAAAGCGGCACGGCAGGCGCCGAGATCCGCAAGGTCAAGGGAAATATTCATTGGTTATCTGCCAGGCATGCACAACCAACAGAAATAAGAGTATATGATCGTCTGTTCAACCATCCCCATCCTGATACTGGCGACAAAGACTTTAAATCCTACTTGAATCCTCATTCAAAACAAATCATAACCGCCTTGGTTGAACCTTCGTTGCTTGACGCACAAACTGAACAATGTTTCCAGTTTGAACGTCATGGCTATTTCGCGGCGGATCGCATTGAGACCAAACCAGGAAAACCGGTATTTAATCGCGCGGTTACTTTACGTGATACATGGGGAAAAAAATAGCTCATGAGCAAGCGCCTATAGCAGATAGAGGACGCTTTAAATAAATCTGAAGCAGACTATTGATTGACTCAAATCGCTCGAAGCATCTCCCATCCACCATTAATCAATGGGGGAAACAACTGAAGTCTACCATTTAGGTAATAACCATTCTCATTTAAGAAATGCAATAAATTGTGCTATTGTCATGTTTGATGAGGCTACTTTAACATGGTAGCTGCATTAAGCGGATGCAATTACTGTATTATTTTGATTTAGGAGAACTCAATGAAAAAATCTATCGCATCATTGCTGTTATTGTTCACATTGGCATTCTTTTTTCCAACCGCAGCAATGGCAGCTGATTACCCTATTCAAATTGGAGAAAAACTGGCTAATGGTGTCGCCAATGCAGTCACTGGGGTAGTAGAAATTCCTAAGACCATGATGATTAAGGGCCGTAGTCAAGGCGCTGCCTATGGCATGACGGCTGGTTTCTTTACTGGCCTTGTTCATGCAGTAGGGCGCTCTTTGTGCGGAGCACTCGATATCGCCACTTTTTTGATCCCAACCACACCCATACCGAATCCTGCTTATATCTGGGATGATTTCAACAGAGAAACGACTTATACCGCTTGGCGCATGCGCTAGCATATAACGTAATTTTTACATCATTTTTCCAGAATCCACCGTCTAGGTGGTTCTGGAGAAAATGCTGTCTTTGCAAAATTTTATACCAACCTCAGACGGCAGCAGTAAATCAGCTATTTATCATGTTGTTGCAGCGCCCATTGGACATGCTCACGTACTAATGGGGAAGGATCATGACTGCGTGCTTGCAACGCCTCAATAACGGCCGGAGATGAGGGCGCATTGCCCAAACCAACCGCAATATTGCGCAACCATTGCTCATAGCCAATGCGACGGATGGGACTACCCGCAAGTTTTGATTCGAACTCTTCCTTGCTCCATTGAAACAATTCCACCAGTGAGACATCATCCAATCCATTACGCACGGCGAAATCGGCTTCTTGTGTTATCTTGGCATATTTATTCCAAGGACAGACCAATTGACAGTCATCACAACCATAAACCCGATTGCCAATTAGCGGACGCAAAGCTTCAGGGATGCTACCCTTGAGCTCAATAGTGAGATAAGAAATACATCGTCTTGCATCTAACTGGTAAGGCCCAATAATGGCCTGGGTAGGACAAATATCAATGCAGCGGGTACAGCTACCGCAATAGCTCCCAACAGGATCATCTACAGGTAGCGGCAAATCGGTATACATTTCTCCAAGGAAAAAGTACGACCCCCCTTCTCTGGATAACAGCAAAGTATGCTTGCCACGCCATCCAAGGCCTGATTTCTTTGCCCACTCTACTTCCATTACCGGCGCACTATCGGTAAACACACGATAATTAAATGGACCTATCATGCCCGAAATAGTGTCAGCCAGTTTCTGCAGTCGCGCACGCAGCACTTTATGGTAATCACGTCCGACAGCATAGCGTGAAATAAATGCTTTGTTGCCATCATGAAGAACACTCCAACCCTCCTTCGCTGCTGGCGGAGTATAATTCATTCGTACAGAAATCACGCGCAGCACGCCAGGTACTAGCTCTGCAGGGCGGGTTCGCTTGGTGCCATGTTTTGCCATATAATCCATGTCACCATGAAAACCCTTATCCAGCCACGCGGATAGTTCTGCTTCAACTGAAGACATGTCAGCATGAGCATCAGCAACACGCACATCTTGAAAACCAAGCTGTCTACCCCAATTTTTGATAAATTCTTTTAACGAAATAACATCTAGTGATGAATTTGTGGAGATCTCTTCTTGCATAATCTTTTTCTTTCTGACTCCGGTTCAGAGCAATCTTTTATTTTACAGCTTGCCGATGAAACAGCAACGTTAGCGCTGGGTGAGAAGTTTGCTCACATACTGCGCCCCGGTTTAATCGTTTTCCTTTGTGGCGACCTCGGAGCCGGGAAAACCACGTTAACTCGCGGTATCTTGCGCGCGATGGGCTATTCGGGGAAAGTGAAAAGTCCAACCTATAATCTGGTTGAGATCTATAAATTCTCTAGGTTATACTTGTATCATTTTGATTTTTATCGTTTCAACGATCCCATCGAATGGGAAGAAGCAGGTTTCCGTGATTACTTTAATGAGAACACAATTTGCCTACTCGAGTGGCCAGAGAAAGCTGATAAATTATTGCCAGATGCAGATATAAAGATTTTTTTTCGATTCGATCAATCAGGTCGGGAAATTAAGATTCAAGCTGGAACTGAAAAAGGAAAACTATGCTTAAAACAATGGTAACCTCTGCAACCACTTTCCATATCATTGCAGCTAGATTCGCTCAGGTTTTATTGTTAGCTTTTTTCTCATTCATATTCACGCTCATCTCCTTATTTAGCAATAGCGCCTTTGCAAACACAAAGATTATTTCTACACGTCTTTGGGCAGGTCCAGAGTATACTCGACTGACGCTTGAATCCGATTTACCGATCAACTATACCCTCGATATATTAGATAATTCCAAAAGAATTATTATGAACCTGGAAGGTGTGATGCTTACCCCTGCACTGGAAAGCCTCTCAGGAAAAATTAATGCAAAAGATCCTTTTATTCGTGCTGCGCGCGTAGAACGCTTGAGACCACAGATACTCCGCCTGATTATAGGACTAAAAATAAGCGCGGTACCTAAGATATTTACTCTTGATCCTATGGAAGGATTTGGTCACCGTCTTGTATTGGATATCTATCCGCCCGAACAGACTGCCCTATCTAATAAGAAAGAAAAAAAAGAAGATCCATTAATGGCACTGGTACAAGAATTTGAAACCAGGGTGCCGACAAAAAATAATAGCAACAAGCCGCCAGAAGGATTATCCAAAAATGTTGATCGTAATTCTCGCAAGTTATCAAAAAATTATATCGTGGCAATTGATGCGGGGCATGGTGGTAAAGATCCAGGTGCAATTGGGCCGAATGGTACCCGAGAAAAAGATGTCACTCTCGCCATTGCACAAAAACTCAAGGCCAGAATTGACAAGGAAGCCAACTTGCGTGCTGTATTAATTCGCGATAATGATTATTTTCTCCCCCTTCAAGAACGACGCACCAAAGCACGCCGCGCAAATGCTGATTTGTTTATCTCTATTCATGCAGATGCTGTCCCGAGGCTTCATGCACGCGGCTCTTCTGTCTATGCATTATCTGAAAATGGAGCGACTTCCACGACAGCAAACTGGTTAGCAAAAAAAGAAAATGAATCCGATTTAATTGGAGGAGTTAAGCTTGATAACAAAGATCACTATCTTAAAAAGACATTAATAGATTTATCTCTAAATGCGACTATCAACGATAGTATCAAGCTTGCCGGAAGCGTACTATCCGCAATTGGCAGTATTAATCCTCTCAATAAGCGAAATGTAGAACAAGCAGGCTTTGCCGTACTCAAATCACCGGATATTCCTTCCATCCTGGTAGAAACAGCATTTATCAGCAATCCAAGTGAGGAAGAAAAATTAAGAAGTGAAGCATACCAAGATAAAATGGCGAATGCGATCACCGCCGGAATTAAGCGCTATTTTTCTGATAGCTCAGTATTCGTACGCACTGAAGTAGCTCAGTCTGAGTAATGATTGCCACATGCTGTATTTCCACATTCTGTCAAACACTGCTGTACACAAAAAGTAGCAATCACAGAATGGGGCAAATACTTGTGCCAATTAAAAAAACCAGAGCTGATATCTTTACCGATAAACAAAATTTTCAACAAGAAGCCGATTCGTTCCCAGAAATTCCATGAGTGCTACCAGAAGATCATTATGCTAGGTGCTTCCCCCTCCGACAATACCCAGAAGGATAGGCTCAACAAGGACAAGCCTGATTCATTTACGCATGAAAGAAAGGATGATTAGGAATATTTCGTCGTTATTACGCTTTTGACAGAGCAAAAAACCTTTATTAATGCAGCAAAAATCAAAATAGCGACTGTATCAGTATCACTTAATATTTTTTATTATTTTAATTTAGTTTCTTTGTATTTGACATGCTTTCTTACTACTGGATCATATTTGGTAAGCTCTAGTTTTTCAGGTTTAGTACGTTTGTTTTTGGTTGTGGTATAAAAATGACCTGTTCCAGCTGAAGATTCCAGTTTGATTTTTTCACGCATAATTACATTTCCATCTTAATTAAAGTAGAGGATTTTCCCTTATACACTAAACGTTCACGCCACGCGCACGCATTTTGGCAAGTACAGCATCAATTCCATTTTTATCAATAGTACGCAGTGCAGCATTGGTCAAGCGTAAGGTAATCCAACGTTTCTCACTTTCGACCCAGAATCGGCGGTGTTGCAAATTTGGCAGAAAACGACGTTTTGTTTTGTTATTTGCATGGGACACATGATGACCAGTCATAGGCCTTTTACCAGTCACTTCACATACTCGCGCCATGGTTACGTACTCCTAGTTATAAAAACAAATAATTATATCCTGATTCAGATGAATTCTTCAATTCATATCAGACCCTGTTCAGCAAAGGAAAGCGTGTCTCGATCACCGATGATGAAATGATCCAATACCTTGATGTCGACCAGTGCAAGGGCCTGTTTCAGGGATTGAGTGAGTATCTCATCAGCCTTACTGGGCTCTGCAACGCCAGACGGATGATTATGAGCAAAAATTATAGCCGCCGCATTATGATATAATCCACGTTTAACGACTTCACGCGGATATACACTAGCTTGAGTCAGTGTGCCCGTAAATAATTCCTCAGTAGCAATAGTACGATTTCTGGCATCCAGGAAAATACCCATAAACACCTCGTGCTCCCTACCACCCAGACTAAGGCGCAAGTAATCGCGCACTGATTGAGGCGAATCCATGATATCGCCACTTTTTAGTTCTTCTCTGAGCGCACGTTGGGCCATTTCCAGAACAGCCTGTAACTGCGTATATTTGGCCACCCCCATCCCAGGCAATTGACAGAGTGCATCTTGATCAGCCAGGAATAATTCTGTCAGACTTCCAAAATGTTTTAATAACTCTCTGGCCAAATCCACTGCACTTTTACCTGCAATACCAGTCCGCAAGAAAATAGCTAATAACTCAGCATCGGAAAGATTTCTTGCTCCTTTCTTCAGGAGCTTCTCACGCGGGCGTTCGGATTCAGGCCAATCTGTAATTGCCATTGTTTTATGAACTAGGTAAAAAAAAATCGTCGTGACTAAATTAACGGCTAATTTTTCCAAGAATGTAGTAAATTACTTATGCTGGCTTATTAATATTTTTTTCTATTTTCCATTAATCAGCATGCATAAATAATTATAATTGTGACAAATTCCCGAAATAAAAAAAGTGTATTACTTGGAATAACAGGCGGCATCGCAGCGTATAAGGCTGCTGAATTTGCACGCTTACTCATACAAGATGGGTTTGAAGTACAAACCGTTATGACTGAGGCAGCTTGTCATTTTTTAGGACCAGCCACCTTACAGGCATTGACCGGTAAACCGGTATATACGCAACTTTGGGATGAGACTGTCAATAACAGCATGGCACACATCGATTTATCGCGTTCTGCTGATGTTATTTTAGTAGCACCTGCCAGCGCTGATTTCATCGCCAAAATTGCTCACGGCTTGGCGGATGATCTACTGTCAACGTTATGCCTTGCGCGTAGTTGTCCGTTGATGGTTGCACCCGCCATGAATCGCCAGATGCTGGAAAACCCTGCAACACAGCGCAATCTAACTATCTTGCAAAAAGATCATATCACTGTGCTTGGTCCTGCTTATGGCATGCAAGCTTGTGGTGTAACCGGTATGGGGCGCATGTTGGAACCACAAGAGCTTTTTGAAGCCGTGCGGAATTTCTTTCAGCCAGGGTTATTACAAGGGAAGCGTGTCCTCATTACGGCTGGGCCCACCTTTGAAGCGATTGATGCAGTCCGCGGCATTATTAACTTAAGCTCTGGCAAAATGGGCTACGCCCTCGCACAAGCTGCCCTTGAGGCAGGCGCAGAAGTCACGCTCATTTCAGGTCCGGTCTGCTTAACCAGCCCTGTCGTTAAAAAATTCATCCCTATCACCAGTGCTAACGATATGTTCACTGCGGTCAAGAATGAGGTAGCTTTTAACGATATTTTTATCAGCGTCGCTGCAGTAGCAGACTATCGTCCTGCCATCGCTCACACCCAAAAGATAAAAAAATCTGATAACACTATGGTGCTGGAACTTGTTCCCAATCCCGATATCTTGCAATATGTCGCTAGTTTGCCCACCCCCCCTTTCTGTGTTGGTTTTGCGGCTGAAACAGAAGATATTGATCAAAACGCAGAAAACAAACGTCGCAAAAAAAAGCTGCCGTTGCTTGTGGCAAATTTGGCCCAGGAAGCAATGGGGGCAAATGACAGCACCTTAATATTGTTTGATGATAAGGGCAAACATACGCTACCTAAAGCACCCAAAATTGATCAGGCGCGCCGATTAATCGAGCACATCGCTACCATATATAAACAACACCCTAACTAATTTTTTGGTATGAAAAAAATTGACATCAAAATTCTTGATTTGCGGCTAAGAGATCAACTGCCAGCTTATGCCACGCCCGGGTCAGCAGGGATCGATCTGCGCGCATGTACCGAACATCCCATTCAACTACAGCCTGGTGAAACACAATTAATTCCCACTGGTATCGCGATTCATTTGAATGATCCAGGTTTAGCGGCAATCGTGTTACCTCGTTCTGGTCTTGGTCACAAGCATGGGATCGTAATGGGAAACTTGGTCGGATTGATCGATTCGGATTATCAGGGGCAGATTTTAGTTTCTTGCTGGAATCGTGGGCAGTCAGAGTTTCTACTCAACCCGTTAGAACGTATTGCCCAACTGGTAATCGTTCCCATCTTGCAAGCGCAATTCAATATAGTAGAAAATTTTGAACCGACTACCCGCGGTGAAGGGGGTTTTGGAAGTACTGGCAAATGTTAGGGTACCGGTACTTCATGATCATTATTTTGCTGCTACTCGCGGTGGAAAGCTCAGCTACTCAACCTGTACCGCCAGTAATTCCTCTTAAAATTTTAAATCATACGGTCTCAGCAGAAATAGCGCATACTCCAACTGCGCGCTCCAAAGGATTAATGTATCGCACGCAATTAGATAAAAATAGCGGCATGCTATTCATTTTTCCCAAAACAAATATTTATAGCATGTGGATGCTCAATACTTTTATTCCGCTCAGTGTGGCGTTTCTTGACGAAAAGGGGGTCATTCTCAATATTGCCGATATGTCTCCGCACTCACTCACCTCGCATTCTTCAGCGCAACCAGCCAAATATGCGCTTGAAATGAATCTTGGCTGGTTTACTGAAAAAAATATAACAACTGGAGTTCAGGTAGAAGGACTCGAACAAACACCCCAAGCAGAATAAACCTATCAGCAGAATAAACCTATCCTCAGAGAATTTTTATCCTTCTCCCATAGAATCTGCTTAATTCTAGCGCATTTGGGGCAACATACCTTTTACTGCGCGCATCATCTTGGCCATTCCCCCTTTATTAACCATTTTCATCATTTTGCGCGCCTGTTCAAATTGTGAAAGCAGGCGATTCACCTCCTGCACGGAGACGCCCGAGCCGATAGCAATACGGCGCTTACGTGACGCCTTAATAAGTTCTGGCTTCGCACGCTCTTCTCGTGTCATGGCATTAATAATGCCTTCAGTGCGATTAATTATTTTATCATCCACTTTCATATTCTGGGCTGCTTGTGTTAATTGATGCGGCAGTTTATCCAGCATTGCACTCATTCCACCCATTTTTTTCATCTGCTGGAATTGCATTTTGAAATCATCCAGGTCGAATCCCTTGCCTGATTTCATTTTTTTCATGAGCTTCTCAGCTTCTTTCTGATCTGCGCTGCGCTGCGCTTCTTCAATCAGCCCCAACACATCACCCATGCCGAGGATACGAGAAGCCATCCGATCTGGATAAAAGGGTTCCAGGCCAGACAATTTCTCGGCCACACCAGTAAACTTGATCGGTTTACCCGTCACATGCCGCACCGATAAAGCTGCTCCGCCGCGTGCATCTCCATCCAGTTTAGTTAAGACAACGCCTGTCAAAGGAAGCGCATCAGCGAATGCCTTTGCCGTATTGACAGCATCTTGCCCCTGCATTGCGTCAACCACAAAAAGTGTCTCAATCGGTTTTAGCAGCGCCTCAAGTTCAGTGATCTCATCCATCATCGCTTGATCAATACCGAGACGGCCTGCGGTATCGACGATCATGACATCATGATGATGTTTGCGCGCATAATCCAGGGCAGCAGCGCAGATCTCTGCGGGTTGCTGCCCTGCTTTTACCGGAAAAAAATCAGCACCAACCTGGTTGGACAATAGCTCTAATTGATCAATTGCGGCAGGTCGATAAATATCGCAAGAAACCAGCATTACTTTTTTCTTTTTGTTATCTATCAGCCATTTGGCCAATTTACCACTACTGGTGGTCTTCCCTGCACCTTGCAACCCTGCCATGAGAATAACGGCAGGTGGTACAGTGTTAAGGTTGAGATCCGCTTTTTCTCCTCCCATGATAGCCATGAGTTCTTGATGTACAACGCCTACTAATGCCTGTCCAGGAGAAAGACTTTCCATGACCTCCCGACCAATTGCCTTTTGTTTTACCCGCTCGATAAAATCCTTGATAACAGGTAAGGCCACATCAGCTTCAAGCAGCGCCATGCGCACCTCACGCATGGCCGCTTGAATGTTACTCTCGGTTAATCTAGCTTCTCCACGCAGCGATTTAATAACACCGGAAAGTCGACTCGTTAGATTGTCAAACATAGTTATCCCTCAAAAAAATTGGCGCTAAACGTATAACACCATAAAATAATAATTTCCTAAATTCTAATAATAGCGCTTTGAATTTATACAAGTGCAAGGTAGACTGAACAAATCAGCTTTTTGATCTGTATATATTTGTATATTAATGCCCAGCATTCTAATTTATATTTCAGCTTTTTTGTTTTATGCATTGGTTGGATGGTATTTCTGGCGTAGTCGCTGGAAAAATCAATCCATTTCACCCAACGCTAAGGCTGACATAAATGCCCCATCAATTGCCACATGGGAGCATTTCCTCATACTTGTTCCGCTCACGCTACATGGCTTCATACTTTATCAATCTATCTTTATAAATGATGGGCTCAGTTTTGGTGTGGGTAATGCAATCTCATCGATTGTATGGCTGACTGCTTTGATTTACTGGTTCTCAGGTTTCTTTTCGCGGCTGCTAGAACTACAGAACTTGATCGCACCCATCGCAATGGTAGCAGCAATAGCAGTATTACTGCCGTTAATACTGCCTTCTCTGCGCCCTCTTGCCAACACTGAATTACCTGCATTTAAAGCACATCTGCTGATTGCTCTGCTTGCCTATAGTCTGTTTACTATTGCAGCACTCCATGCAATTCTTATGACGATATTAGAGTATCGTCTGCATCATCCTGCCATGTCACGGATACTGATGAATTTACCCCCTCTTCTTGTGATGGAAAAAATGCTGTTTCGCATTATCTGGACAGGTTTTATCCTCCTCACTTTGACACTTTTTAGTGGAGTAATATTCTCACAAGAAGTTTTTGGTCAATCTGTAACATTTTCCCATAAAACGCTTTTCAGTTTTATCTCTTGGGGAGTATTTGCAGCTCTGCTTATAGGCAGGCATTTTTACGGATGGCGAGGACGTACTGCTATTCGTTGGACATTAACCGGTTTTACTATTCTTCTACTTGCCTATATCGGAAGTAAATTTGTGCTGGAAATTATTTTGCAGCGCTAAGAATAAATCCAATCAATTACAACCGAGATAAATATACCTTCGCGTAGAGCATCCCAACTCCTCAGCAAGTGCCTTATTCCATTTCAAAATCAAAAATGACGCGAAGGCGAGCTGCAGACAGTATAAATAATACGGCAAAGTGAGGCCGACAAAGTCAGTGTTGAGTTAGAAATGGAATGATACTAATTATTATCCTTTTCTTGCCCAGATAGATATCGATCTAGCAGCATGCCATTGCTGTCGATCAGTTCAACCTGCAGCGGCATTTTACCCAATGCGTGCGTGGCACAGGAGAGACAGGGATCATAAGCACGCACGGCCACTTCGAGATGATTAAGCAATGCTTCAGTGATTTCCTGACTATCCAGGTAAGTATTCGCAACCACTCGCACGGATTCATTCATGGCCTGATTATTACTTGTTGTTGAAACGATCAGATTTGCTTGGGTAATCAATCCTTCCTCATTGACCCGATAGTGATGAAAAAGTGTGCCGCGTGGCGCTTCGATCACACCTATTCCTTCTTCTTGCTTGAGTCCTTTCGGAACAAGTAATTCAGAGCCGGTAATTTCCTTGTTCAGCAATAAGGCATGAATGGATTCAGCACAATGCAGCATTTCGATCATTCTCGCCCAATGATACGCAAGCGTGTCATGGACAAAACAGCCCTGCCCATATTCCATAAAGCGCTTACGCGCAGCTTCTGCCAAGGGGGTGGAAATAGTATCACAATTATTGACGCGCGCCAGAGGTCCGACACGATACCAGCCTTCAGTTGGACCAAGTGCCGTTAAAAAGGGGAACTTCATATAACTCCATGAGCGTACTTCTTCATGGATTATCTGATGGTAGTGACGGTAGTCGAACTGATCGAAAATCTTTTCCCCTGTTGCTGAGCTAGCACGCAAGCCGCCATGATAAAACTCGAGCTCTCCATTTGAGCCGATCATGCTTAAAAAAGGAGTATGGAGGGTTGCAAAATGTCGATGTTCGGGATGAGCTACATGAATGTGCTCATTAAGTGCTATTCCGTCCAGGCTCCAGCTCACAATAGCTTCAATCTCAGCGAGCAAGGCATCACGCTCAGTCAAGGTGAGTGATTTATTCATGCCACCTGGTATGGTAGCGGCACCATGAATACGTTTGCCAGTTACCGCCGCGATAATTTGCTGGCCATATTTGCGTAGCTTGACACCTTTCAAGCCGATTTCAGGGTATTTCTCCAGGATACCGACGATATTGCGCCGTAAGGGATCACTGCCGAAACCAAACAACAAATCGGGAGCAGATAAATGAAAAAAATGCAGCGCATGCGATTGCAGGATCTGGCCAAAATGCAACAAACGACGCAGCTTGGTTGCTGTCGGAGTAAGTTGATCGACTCCAACCAATTGATCCATTGCCTTGGCTGCTGCCAGCTGATGGCTGACCGGACAAATGCCACATAGGCGCTGAACGATAAAGGGCACTTCCCAGTAAGGCCGGCCTTGGATAAATTTTTCAAAACCACGAAACTCGACGATATGAAAGCGCGCCTGCTGCACATGATTATCCTGATCCAGCAGCAAGGTAATGCGGCCATGCCCCTCCACGCGGGTAACGGGATCGATGGCAATCCGTCTGCTTGTGCCGGATGATGGTTTATCTTGCCCGCTAGTTGACATGACTATTTTCAGGGAATGCTGACTACTCCAGTATCCCACAGATAGGCAAAATTTTGGAGTTTTTTTACAGCCTCAGTACCTTAGGATGCTTGCTCGCATGAAGCATGATGAATGCAAAGGGCACATTAGCCAGCTATACCAAATGTAACGTTACCCTAGCAGCAATGGATCAAACTCATTCAATTTAGCTGTAAAATGATATTAGGACGAACCAAGCAAGCAATAATGCATAATTGCATAAAGTTTATCTCCTCATTACTATAAATATAGAAACTATAGAAAGAAATTTATCCGAAAGAAATTTATCCATTGCTCGTTGCAACATGCACATTTGGAACATATACTTGAATTCGACGATGATAATGCCAAGCCGGTTTGCGCTACTGGATTCATTCCGCATGACTCAAGGTTTGATTTGAAAACAGACGAGGCATAAACAATTAATATAATTTACTTCGATAATTACTCCCTCAACAAAGCTACTGACATCATTTTATGAAGTTTCTTTTTGATCTCTTTCCCGTCATCCTGTTTTTCGTTACTTTCAAGATTTATGGCATTTATGCTGCAACTGCGGTAGCCATTGCCGCCACTTTTGTGCAAATCGGCTGGGTATGGTTCCGCCACCATAAAGTCGACAACATGTTATGGGCAAGTCTCGTAATTGTTGTCATCTTCGGCAGTGCAACATTGATTCTGCAAGACGAAACTTTCATAAAATGGAAACCGTCAGTACTTTATTGGCTGTTTGCTATCGCGCTATTATTGGCACATTTGATCTTCAAGAAGAATTTGATCCGCACAATGATGAAAGAACAGATCAAACTGCCTGAGCCAATATGGGTTCATCTCAATACCACCTGGGCAGCATTCTTTGCCTCAATGGGAGCTGTCAATCTGATCGTGGCCTATAATTACTCCACCGAAACCTGGGTTAATTTCAAGATGTTCGGTTTTATGGGTCTGATGCTGGCTTTTATTGTTCTGCAAGGATTGTTTCTGGGAAAATATATCGAGAAGAACGACGATAAGGAAATATAAAAACTTCCCGGATTAGCAACAAGCGCAGCAAGCCGCCAATCAGATGCTTCTCTCAACTCATGGGAAACACAAATACGAAACGCAAAGACACAAAAGAAGTAAGGAAAATCTTTTAGTAAAGGAGCGCCAAGCAAAAATCATCACTGCAATTTAAAATACATAGTGATTTTGCCAAGATTCCTTGCTCGAATTAGAAATAATTCATTTTTTTACCGCTAACCTGCCAAGTTGACAACATATCGAAATTTTTAGTACTTTATATTCAGAAACTAGTTTATTTTTTCTGTTGAACCCCGGCTAAAACTGTTTCAAATGATGAATAATCAAATTGCAGAGTATAATGCAGCGTTAAAAAATAAGCCCGCATTAGAAATTGTACGTTGGGGCATTGCTCGAGCAAACCATCGAGCAATTGTGTCAACGAACTTCCGCCCTTATGAAGCAGTTATTCTTCATCTCTGCGTTCAAGTACAACCCGATATTCCGGTCATTTGGGTAGATCATGGTTATAACCGACCGGCAACTTATAGATTTGCTGAACAGCTCTGCAACAATCTCAATCTTAATCTTAAGATCTATCTTCCCAAGCTATCCGCTGCTCATCGTGATGCAATTTATGGTCCAATTCCAAGTATCGACAATGAAGCTGAACTGAAGAAGTTCAGCGCAATGATGAAATTAGAACCCTTCCAACGAAGCATGAAGGAGTTTGCACCTACAGTCTGGTTTACCGCATTACGCAAAGTACAAAATCCGTATCGCGCTACATTAGATATTCTCTCCGAGGATAAAACTTATCATACTATTAAAGTCAGCCCAGTTTTCTATTGGACAGATGCTGACATGGAAGCCTATCTTAAGCAGCATAATTTGCCAAATGAATGGGATTATTTCGATCCAACGAAAGCTGATGAAAAACGTGAATGCGGTCTACACATTAAATAACGTGAGTTCGACGTAAAAAAGGTATAAAAGGAACGCTATTGCCTAATCGCCTGGAAGTTCTGCAAGGTTGAATTCAAAGTACGTATTTACCGGATGAACCAGCGTCGCTAGATGTTAGTAAAGTAGAACTCTTCACCCACCCCAAAAAGTACTGAGCAAAGCCTTAGCGAAGCTAAAAGGAACTAAGATTGCGCTAGAGCAATTATTTTTTAACGACATAAGAAAAATTTACTAGAATCAAGCCTAACTTGTCATTTTTATATACACTAACGTGAGTTCGGGATAAGAAAAGCGGCAAAAGGAACCTGAATTCCTTATGATGAAGCGATTTGGGAAAAGAGTTTCATCACGAGAGGAGTCAGATTCCCATGGATACTATAACGATTTTTTGTGCGATTGACGATTTTTATAAAGAGTTTGAGCCGCGGTGGGAGCAGCGCTTGACGGAGTCATCGCTAAAACGGCGTCGGCGGCGAGGAGCGCTGTGTCTAAGTGAAGTCATGACCATCATGGTGGGGTTTCATCTGTCCGGTTACTGGACCTTTAAGCATTATTACCTAAATCACGTGTTGAGGTAGCAGCGGTGTTATTTTCCAGAGGGAGGAGGCTACAACCGCTTTGTGGAGTTGCTGCAAGGTAGCCTGGTGCCCTTGCGCTGTTTTCTGACCAGCCGCTTTGGGCAATGCAGTGGGATCAGCTTCATTGATTCGACCAAGATCAGCGTGTGCCGCAATCGCCGCATTGGGCCGCATAAAGTAATGGCAGAGTTTGCTACTCGAGGAAAGACCAGTGTGGATTGGTTTTATGGGTTCAAGTTGCACTTGGTCATCAATGACCAGGGAGAATTGCCGGGAGTCAAAATCACGGCGGGCAATGTGGATGATCATGATTCCCTGCCCGAGCTGTCACGCTCCCTGTTTGGGAAGCTCTTTGGTGATCGGAGCTATATCTCGCAGCCGCTATTTGACAAGCTCCTGTTACGTAAACGCTCAATTATTAAAACCGTCAATGAGACCCATTGAAGAACATCTCGCAAATCGAGCCTTCCCGCCATCGCAGCCCATTTAATTTTTTTGTTAATCTGATAGCCGGGCTGGTGGCTTACACGTTCCGGGAGAAGAAACCCTCGCTTAATAGCAGACTCTCTCAAGCTCTTCCAGGCGTGATGTGATGATTTTTATGTCGAACTCATGTTAGATAGTTTGCAACTTATTCACATTTAAAATTATATCTAAACATTTTTATGTATTCGTTAGAAAATTTACTAGATCTTATCCAATGGCTCGCCATGATTATTACGATTACGGCAACATGGTATGTAGCTGCAGAGAGGAAAGATAATCGTAACTGGGGATTTTGGCTCTATCTACTGAGCAACTTGCTATGGTTTATCTGGGCTATTCCCCATAGAGCATGGGCGTTAGCTACAATGCAAGTAATTTTAGCGGGAATGAATATCAGAGGAGTTAAGAACTCAGAGCCAAAACAGACCAAAAAACCGGAAAAGGTAAAGGTCAAATAACGCGCGAGGTTATACCTCGTCCACACTTTACATCGAGCGAGCAAAACTCTCGGGTACAGCTGGATTGGGAACCTGACATTCTGAATGAGATGCAATGGAAACCCAAAGGGATGCGCTGGTACACATTCTACCGTTTGGTTGATTCACATAATGTTATCCTTGGAGCAGTGCTTAGGCAGATGGAAGAACAGATTGGTATGAAACTTGAGATCTAAAATGCTGTTCACATAAGATTAAAACTATTCCTACACTAAAATTTACTTTATTTCATTTCAAAATCAAAAATGACGCGAAGGCGAGCCGCAGACAGTATAGCCTAACCAGTTAAGAATGATTCAGAATGTATAGGATTTGAAAAGTATCTCAACGGTCTGGTTTTGTTGTTTACGCAGTGCTTTGGCCTGTGCCCATTTATGTTCGATGGGATTAAGATCAGGAGAGTAAGCGGGTAAGTATTCAAGGGTGTGCCCAGCGTTTTGTATGGCCTCTTGCGTATCCTGCCTCTTATGGAAGGTAGCATTGTCCATCACAACGACCGCATGTGACGGCAATTTAGGCAACAGGTCCTGCACCGCCCATCCATGAAATACATCGGCACTGATATTGACTGCAAACAGGCTGACGGTTATCAATAGCTTTCCGATCAACGCTCCCATTGCGTTGATACGACCTGGCGCATGCCAGTCATGCGTGCCATGACATCTCTGGCCAGCGGGTGCATAACCGTGCGTGCGCGGCGCATCCTGTGCAAACCCACTTTCATCAATA
>NZ_FOUB01000072.1 GCF_900114745.1 Nitrosomonas communis
ACCTTCATCATTTTAGTCAAGTAGTTTTTCCATATTTATAGCATGGGATTTCAGAAAAAATTAAATTCTATTACTACTTCAATAGTTTGAGTAAAGGATAGATCATCCTTCCTGAATTTAAAATTCATTCTTTTGAATTCTTTTTGAACACAATTCGACAAAACTAATCTCCTAATTTTGAAATTATGTAAAATCATTTAGAATATGAAATACTCCTTGCGAACTTTAATCACCTGCAGGCACTCTTTATATACAATATATATACAATAAATTTAACAAGGTAACTTAGAAGCTATAGACTGCATCTGTTGCATTAAATATTGAAAATAATAAAAAAATAATCTCTTACTTATCATGTTCATATGAAGCAGTGACATCATTATTACTGCACTCATTAATCCAGAATTCTAAAACTAGCGATAAAAGAGAAGCACAGAATTATTGTTTTTATTTACTAAAGTATGAATGATAGGGAATCATTGCTTTCACTTAATGATAAAATTACTGCGGCTGTTACTCTTTTAAAAGCTGGTAAAAATGTAGCCTTTCCTACAGAGACTGTTTATGGACTCGGAGCAGATATCAGCAATGTTTCAGCGATAAATCGAATTTATGAAATAAAAGGACGACCTCTCAACCATCCTCTTATAGTTCATTTCGCAGAAGCAAATCTATTAGAATATTGGGCAACTGAGATACCGGATTCAGCCTGGTTATTAGCCGAGTATTTCTGGCCAGGGCCTCTTACCCTAATCCTGCCCAGAAGCTCACATGTACCGCTTAATGTAACGGGCGGTCAAAATACTGTTGGCTTACGCATTCCCGATCATCCAATTGCACTTGCTCTACTAAGAGCACTTGGTGCTAATAAAGCGCTTGCCGCACCTTCAGCAAATCGCTTTGGTAGATTAAGCCCCACTTCGGCAAATCACGTATATGAAGAATTTGGCAATGAAGTGAGTATGATTTTGGACGGAGGCCCTTGTAATGTTGGCTTGGAAAGCACCATTATTAGCTTTTATAATTCAGCAGCCATTCTTTTGCGGCCCGGCGGTATTCCTGTAGAATCACTTGAAGACATACTAAAACAAAAAATTGAATTGAAAGGGAATCCAAATACAACTTTACGGGCTCCAGGTGGTCTATCCTCTCATTACGCTCCCGTAACGGCTCTCGAAGTTTGGCCTACCGAATCCATTCCAAAACGCGCACAGCAATTGAACAAAAATGGGTTAAGAACTGCTCTAATTGCATGGTCTGGCTCCGATCATCTTTCCCAAGTTACAAATGAAAATACTCATCTTTTTTTAATGCCGGCTGATCCGATCGGATATGGCCATCAATTATATGCCACACTTCGTCAACTAGATCAAGAAGATTTTTTTTGTATGTTAGTAGAAGCTCCTCCTCTAGACCCAGCATGGCTAGCAATTTCTGATCGTCTGCAACGTGCTAGCTATAAGACATCAATTCATCTATGAAAAAAAATAATATCCCGCTTTCTGCAGTGCTATTTGATGTTGACGGCACTCTTGCCGAAACTGAACGAGACGGACATCGCCCTGCTTTTAACGCTGCGTTTAAAGAGTTTGGACTTGATTGGTATTGGGATACTGAACTATATGGTAAATTACTCAGAATTACCGGCGGTAAAGAACGTATCCGCTATTACATCGAAAAATACGCGCCTGACATATTAAGCAAGCGTGATTTGTCTAGTTGGATCGCTGAATTACATAAAACTAAAACCAAATATTTTCTTGATTTATTAGCAAAAGGGAATATTCCTCTGCGCCCTGGTATAGCACGACTAATTCATGAATTGCGTGAAAAAGAAATAAAAATAGGAATTGCGACAACCACAACATTAGAAAATGTAACCTCTCTATTAAAATATACATTGGGGGAAGAATCTCTTAATTGGTTTGATGTTATTGGTGCCGGAGATATCGTTGCCCACAAAAAACCTGCTCCAGATATTTATTACTGGACACTCCAAAAACTTGGACTACCACCTCAACAATGTATCGCAATTGAGGATTCAGAAAATGGATTACAATCCTCTCATGCGGCAGGAGTTAAAACTATCATCACAATAAGTGAATATACATATTCACAAAATTTCAATGGTGCAGCAATGATTTTAACTGATCTGGGAGAACCGGGCAAATTGCCTTCTATTATCTCAGACGATATTGCTAACCTCAATAACAGATGGATTGACGTCTCGACTTTGATCACTTTATTAGCATCTAATGATCGGCGAGCTTTATAGTTTTAGCAAGATAATAATTCAGCTAATACAGTTTCTTAATCTCAAAAACGCTATAAGATTCTTCAAAAAGAAGATAGACTTTATCTTTGGCAAAAGCATTCTCTTTGTAATCTTAATCCATACATAGTTAGAGTCTACTCAAAAAGTATTTCTTGTAATTTCGTTTAAAATTTATTATTTATAATCTAGTGTTTTCTAAAGAATATTATTAATAACAGTATGCGGTTTAATAAAAATTGATCGAACTTAGGTGAGCTTGAGCTCAAATCAAGTGCAAGGGTTTCTGCACAATTTATTCAAAAACCTTATACTTAAAAATTGATTTTTACGATGTTCTCACGTAAAAACAATTCGTTATACTTTCTGAGCAAGCTCTAGTTAATAGAAGAATAGAGATTGCGCTCTGCTCAGCCAGTCCATTTGTTTAAATCCAAAATTCCCCATTAGAACCAATAACTTCAATAGAATAAATTAGATATTATAACGTGAGTTCGACACAAAAATCACAACACCACGGCTGGAAGAGCTTGAGGGAGTCTGATATTAAGCGAGCTTTTTTCTCACGGAACGTGTAATTCCATTTCTAAATCAAAACTGACTTTGTCGGCTTCACCTTGCCGTATTATTTATACTGTCTGCGGCTTGCCTTCATGTCATTTTTGATTTAGAAATGGAATAAGCCACTAGCCCAGCCATCAGATCAACAAAGAAGTTAAATGAGCTGCGATGGCGGGAATGCTCGATTTGCGAGATAGTCTTCAATGGGTTATTGACGGTCTCAATGATCGAGCGTTTACGTAACAGGAGCTTATCAAACACTCGCAACAGCTTGTTTTTCATCTTCTTACGCACCCTTGGTAACGAGTTGCACGCCCTGCTCTGGGAGTTGCTCAAAGAGCGGCTGCGAGAGTTAACCCGATCACCAAAGAAGTTTCCCAAACAAAGAGTATTATGCCAACTCCGGTAGGGAATCACGGTCGTCGACATTGCCCGCCGTGATTTTCACTCCCAGCAATTCTCCCTGATTATTGATGACCAGGTGCAGTTTGAACCCATAAAACCAACCCACACTGGTCTTTCCACGGGCAGCAAACTCTGCCATCACTTTATGCTACCCAATGTGGCGGATGTGACATACGCTGATCTTGGTCGAATCAATGAAGCTGATTCCATTGTATTTTCCAAAGCGGCTAGTCAGAAAGTAGCACAAGGACGCCAGGTTACCTTGCAATAGCTCAACAAAACGATAGTAGCCGACTCAACTTTGGAAAATAGCACCGCTGATGCCTCAACACCTCACCCAAGTAATAGTGCTTAAATGTCCGGTAACCCGACAGATGAAACCCCACAATGATTGTCATGACTTCACTTAGACACAGCTTCCCTGGTCACCGACACCGTTTCAGCGATAACTCCCGACAAGCGCTGATCCCAGCACGGCTCAAACTCTTTACAAAAGTCATCACTCGCACAAAAAATCGCTATAGTATTCATCGGAACCTCACTCCTCTTGTGATGAAACCTTTTTTCAAGACTGCTTCATCATAAAGAATTCAGATTCCTTTTGCTCCTTCTCTTATCCCGAACTCACGTTAATTAGATAGAAATTTAAGAGGATCAACAGGCTTACCTCGCTCTCTAATTTCAAAATGAAGTTTCACAGTATCACTATCAGTATTTCCCATTTCTGCTATTTTTTGACCTTTCGTCACAGTTTCACCTTCTCGCACCAGAATCTTGCTATTGTGCCCATAAGCACTAAGGTAAGTATTATTATGCTTAACGATAATTAATTTACCATATCCGCGTAGTCCGCTCCCACTATAGACTACCGTTCCATCCGCAGATGCTAATACTGGCTGACCAGGTTTACCAGAAATACTCACTCCCTTGGTTTTTTCAGTATATCTGCTCAGCAGTTGGCCGTTTGCTGGCCAACTCCACTTAATATTATTACTACGGTTAGCTTCTACCTTTTGAGGACTACTTTTTGGAGTGCTCTCATTTTCAACAATATTCTGAGTTGTTGGAGCCATGGCTATTTTTTGTGTTGCTGGAGTTATTGCTACAGTCTCTGCTTTAGGTTCTGCTTTTTGTGTTAATGAAGCCGTTTCTGCTTTTTGTGTTGTTGAAGCTATTTCTATTTTCTCTGTTGCTGAAGTTATTGCTACGGTCTCTGCCTTAGGTTCTGCTTTCTGTGTTACTGGAGCGATTGCTGCGGTCTCTGCTTTAGCAGGTGGTGAAGTAGGTATACTATTAGAACCTCCTAGCTGAGCCACAGCTGTTTCGGAATAGGGTAATTTGATTCCTTTCGGTTCCGCTATAATCGAACTAGCTGATACCTCCATGTCAGATTGTGAAGCTGATGACGGAAATTGCTTAGTTTTCTCGGAAGATAATATTGGTTGAGAGACTGAATACAGTATCGGCTGCGCCGTAGCCACTTGCTCTGGCATTACTTTTTCCTGTTGAGAAGCCAGCTTTTGCTTAGATGGTACGGACAAATCAATTTCCTGACCAATCTTAAGTGCATTAGGATTTACAATCCCATTCCACTGCGCCAGTTCTTTATAATCAATACCATGTCTGAGTGCTACCCCATAGAGAGTATCTCCTCTTTGAATAATATAGGTTTGCTTAGCATGTGCTTTATCTATTGTCTGATTTAAATTTCTTTGAGACTCAACTACTGGAGCTGGGTATGGTGCAACGCAACCAGTTATTAAAAAATAAGGAAAAGCAAATAATACGCCAGATAAAATAGTAAATAATTTCGATCTTACTATTAAGATAGCCATTGTGATAACTCCATAAATTCCTAAACAGGCGTTTTCCTGATCATAATATCCAGCATCTCTATCATGCTCCTGTTTCGTTTATTTGCTAATGACACCAGATAAAATCGGAACAAACTTCACCTCATCCAATATGGTCTCAATAAAACCCTGAGAAGTATGCTCTATCACACACAAATTCTGCTTTCGACTTCCTTTCGGATAAACTATTCTACCGCCTATCATCAATTGCTCTAGGAGTGATTCTGGCACCTGCGTGGTAACAGCTGTCATCATAATACTGTCAAATGGTGCTACTTCAGGAAAACCAAGTAATCCATCCGCATGTCTCAAATGAACATTACTAATTCTAAGCTCACGCAGAAGGATACGTGTTCGAGTAAGTAGTGGCCCTATACGTTCAATTGAATACACTTCTTGCGCTAGTTGAGCAAGCACTGCAGTCTGATATCCACAGCCAGTACCTATCTCAAGAACCTTACCAAGAGAGGAATTTGCACGAAGAAGCTCGGTCATTCTAGCTACAGTCCACGGACTTGAAATTGTTTGACCAAAATTGATTGGTAATGCCACGTCATCATAAGCTCTAGATGCCAGAGCTTCTTCAACAAAAAGATGACGAGGGATTGCGTTCATTACAGTTAACACCCTTTCATCGGTGATGCCTTGTTCACGTAAACGCTCGACCATTCGCATCCGCGTTCGCTGTGATGTCATGCCAATACCAGAATGACGCATGCTCACAAATCAATCTCCCATCATATTTTTTCTACACAAACAAAGTTAGCATGATAACCCTAACCAATCTTTTAGATATTCTATTTGATCATATCGGGTAAGATCTATTTGCAATGGAGTAACTGATACACGGTTATTTTGAATTGAGAAAAAATCTGTTCCCTCTCCGGCATCTTGCGCTGCACCTGCGGCACCTACCCAATAGACAATATTTCCTCGTGGGTTGTGAGCTTTAATTACCCCTTCAGCCTTGTGACGACGTCCTAAGCGTGTGACATCTAACCCTTGTAATTGCTCTTGTGGAACATCAGGCACATTGATATTTAATAGAATAGGCGCATGGAATTTTTCTTTCATGAACTGTTGTACCATATTCAACGTAACATTTGCTGCCGTTGAAAAATTACCACTAGAAACACTTACGAGAGATACAGCAATTGAGGGTATACCTAGGAGAAATCCCTCAGTAGCAGCAGCAACAGTACCTGAATAAATTGTATCATCTCCCATATTAGCTCCATCATTAATACCAGATATGATCATATCCGGCAAATCATCTAACATACCGGTTACTGCCAGATGCACACAATCTGTCGGAGTGCCATTAACATAATAAAAACCATTATGTGACTTGCGAAAACTCAATGGACGATCGAGCGTTAATGAGTTACTCGCGCCACTACGATCACGCTCCGGAGCTACCACAATTATATCAGCTATGCTTGAAAGGGTTTCAGCTAGACACGCAAGACCTGGCGCAAAATACCCATCATCATTACTGAGCAATATGCGCATTTGAATTAACTTTCTGGAAATTAATGAGAAGCCAAAATACTATATAAATCTTCTCAATATACATAAGAGATTCAAATAAGCTCGCCTACCAAATTCATGCTTAATTATATGAGAAGAGAATACACTACACTATTTATTTAAGTAATTAATTCATCATATGATAATAAATTAAACTGGTCGGGGCGAGAGGATTTGAACCTCCGACCACTTGCACCCCATGCAAGTACGCTACCAGGCTGCGCTACGCCCCGACGATTTAAATTATAGCAAATACAAACTCCAACATTAGAATTACTTACGAAACAAATCAAGAAAGAGGCATTGATCCTGTATCTTTGATCGCATCCTATCTAAGGAATAACATTTCTACCTTTAAATAATATGAAATCTCAGCACATATATCAAAATTTACATATATAGACTGCAAATAGTGATGTGCCATTTATAGTAAAATCGAGGTTCATAATATAATTCAGATGTCGAATAAGTTATACTTTTCCTGATACTGGATAACAGATAAATCAATTTCCTCACCACTTAATTGAGCCATGCTGTTAACAGTCCCGTTATTGAAATATAGTATAAGATTTAACTCCACCAATTAATTTGCTTACTTCTCCAAGCTGTAAAACAATCTTTTGTTGGTATCGGAGAAAAAAATACTATTTAGTTTCATTTTTTCCATGATAGTTTTTCTCTACCATTGACTTAAGTTTTTGGCTGGCATGAAAAGTAACTACACGACGTGCTGAAATGGGAATTTCTTCACCTGTTTTGGGATTGCGTCCAGGGCGTTGAGGTTTAGTACGTAGTTGAAAATTACCAAAACCAGAAAGCTTAACCCCTTCCCCTTTTTGAAGAGCTAAGCGTAATTCCTCATAAAAAGATTCCACTACTTCTTTAGCTTCCCGCTTATTGAGTCCTACATTTTCAAACAACAGATCAGTCAATTCTGCTTTTGTTAACGCCATGTTTACCCCACCTATATGAACAAATTTTAGCTCGTACACAAAAATAAGATTCTATGAAACTCATAGATAAAATTTATTATAAAAATAATATGTTAGCTACGTGATCCAAGTGCTTTATTTTTAAAATTATCGTATCAAAGACTTTTCACACTTGAGAAATGGATATAAATATATTGAATTAATAAAAAATCCATGCAGGGAAGACATTAGAACGCCCTTTAACAATTAAATCAATAAGATATGTATTTCACAATCTTACTTAAGATAAGATTATCCGCGTAGCTTAGCATTATATTTTGATTCTAATACGTTAATCAATTTTGTAATTGCTTCATCTACTTCCTTGTCAACTAAGGTTTTTTCCGTATCCTGTAACAGAATACGGAAAGCCAAACTCTTCTTGCCTGGTTCCATTCCTTTTCCACTATAAATATCAAATAAGTGAACTTCAGAAATAATGGCGGCTTTCTCTGCATTCATACTGTCTAATAACTCCTGAGCACTTATATGATTAGCTACTACGATAGCGACATCACGTCGTACAGGGGGAAACTTGGAAAATTTCTTAACTTTCGGCAATGTTCTCGTAGATAAAGAATCAGTATGTAATTCAAATAATATTGCAGATCTGGGCAAATCATATTTTCTCTGCAAGCGCGGATGCAACTCCCCTAACCATCCTGCAATTTCATTGTCCCTGTAAACTTGAGCAGATTTTCCTGGGTGTAAAGCTGGATGGATGAATTTTTCAAATCTTATCTGTTCCGGCCAGAATAGAGACTCTAAATCCATCTTGACATCAAAAAAATCTATATTTCTAGCAGGTTGTCCCCATTGCTCTGGCACTGCATTACCATAACAAAGACCAGCAATATTCTCAGTTTGCTGATAATTACCTTGATTATTCATAAAACAGCAACCCACTTCAAATATTCGAACTCTTGTTTGCTTACGATTCAGATTAAATTGCAAATTGGTAATTAGTCCACCTATTAAACTACTACGCATCACACTCATCTGACTAGCAATAGGATTTTTCAATACAACTGGTGAAGCATTATTCGCAAAATCTAATTCCCAATTGGCATCGACAAATGCGTAATTAATTACCTCCTGATAATCTCGGAATATTAAAATTTGCTTTAATCGGCTAGGAGAAAGGTTAATTACTTCAGATTCTGGAAGCATTGACATCTCTTCACGTGGTAAACTCACAGGGATATGATCATACCCATATATGCGTGCTACTTCTTCAATAAAATCTTCTTCTATCGCTAAATCAAAACGATAAGATGGCGGGATAACATGAAACACATCATCATCAACGGAAAAATTAAATCTCAAGCGTTTAAAAATTTCTGAAATTTGTCCGCTTTCCATATCAATTCCCAGCAACTGTTTTATACGCTCCAGACGAACCTTAACAACGTCACGGTTTGGTAACAAATTTTTAACCTCAGTTATAGGACCAGCTTTACCGCCACATATACTCAGAATTAAATTAGTAGCTCGCTCCAAGGCGTCTCGAGTTGCAGCAAAATCTACGCCTCTTTCAAACCGATGTGCAGAATCTGAACTGAATCCTAAGTGAAATGATTTGCCGCTTATCACTTCGGGAGAAAAAAATGCACTTTCTAAAAATAAATCCGTTGTTCCCAGTTGGACGCCACTTTGAATTCCACCCATAATTCCTGCTAATGCCAAAGGTTCATTCTCATCCGCAATGACAAGCATATCCGGCTGCAGCTCGATTTTTTGTCCATTTAGCAATTTTAGATGCTCACTTTTTTTTGCATAACGCACCCAAATTTTTCCTGCTTGCCCACCTTCAATTTTTGCCAAATCAAATGCATGCATGGGTTGACCCATTTCCAGCATTATATAATTAAGAATATCTACTATTACATTAATCGCACGTATTCCGCCTCGCTCCAAACGTTGAGTCATCCAAGAAGGCGTCGCTACAGCAAGAGATACTTCATGCATCACTCTTCCATAATAAAGTGGGCATGCCTCAGGCTTTTCTACATACACTGATAGAGTATTATTGATTTCGCTCTTAACTGATTCAATTTCTGGAGGAACAAAATCTGTGGCAGTAATTGCTGCCACCTCTCGCGCCACACCTAATATCCCAAGGCAATCTGCTCGATTAGGTGTAAGCTTAAGCGTAAAAATTTGATCATCCAATGCATAAAATTCCCTAAAATTCATGCCATTTGGTGCATCCTTAGGTAGCAAAAGTAAACCTTCTGCTTTTTCAGTTAATCCTAGTTCTTTTGCAGAACACAACATACCAAAAGATTCCACACCACGTAATTTACTTTGTTTGATTACAATATCTGACAAATGAGCGCCTATTAAGGCACATGGTACTTTCACTCCAACCTCAACATTGGGCGCACCGCATACGACTTGTATGAGTTTATTGTCGGCTGTTCCAGTATCAACTTGGCACACATTAAGTCGATCTGCATCAGGATGCTTTTGTATAGATACTACTTCAGCCACAACCACGTTATCGAAAGGTGGCGCTACTGCTTCCATACTTTCCACCTCTAGTCCAGCCATAGTTAGAACTTGCGCCAACTCATTACTCGAATAGGGTGGGTTTACAAGCGTACGAAGCCAATTCTCTGAAAATCTCATGACAATAGTTTACTAATAAGGGGGGTTTTAACGAGAAAATTTATTTTTTTAATTAAATTGCTCTAGAAAACGTAAATCATTATCAAAAAATAGCCGCAAATCATTTACGCCGTATCGTAGCATTGCTAACCTTTCTACTCCTAAACCAAAGGCCAATGCGGTATATTTTTCAGTATCTATCCCCCCATGCTTCAAAACATTCGGATGTACCATGCCACAACCGAGTACCTCTAACCAACCTGTATTACCACATACTCTACAGCCTTTTCCATCACATATGACACAACCAATGTCCATTTCTGCAGAGGGTTCTGTGAATGGGAAGAACGAAGGCCGAAAGCGTATCGGTAAATCATCACGCTCGAAAAATTTTTGCATAAAATCTATCAATACGCCTTTCAAAGCTGAGAAATTCACGTTCTCGTCCACCCATAGTCCTTCTACCTGATGAAACATGGGGGTATGCGTTACATCAGAATCACAGCGATAAACTCGCCCTGGTGCAATAGCTTTTAGAGGGGGCTGATGATTTTTCATATAACGGATTTGCACTGGCGAGGTATGGGTACGCAATAAATTCATACCGTCCACATAAAAAGTATCGTGCATTGCACGAGCTGGATGATTTTCTGGAATATTAAGCGCAGTAAAATTATAAAAATCAGTCTCAATTTCTGGGCCAGATGCGACAGCAAAGCCAATTGAGTGAAATAGAGACTCAATACGCAACAAGACTCGCGACACTGGATGTAAACTCCCCACAACTAATCCGCGTCCTGGCAACGTCACATCTAATGTTTCTCCTTCTAGTTGCGCTATCATATCCTTTTCTTCAATAATTTTTTTGCGTAGCGCTAGCGCTTCATCTAATGATTTTTTAGCTTGGTTAATCAAATTGCCCATGACAGGACGATCTGCTTGTGGCAACTCTCCTAGCCCTCGAAGTAATTTAGTGAGCTCTCCGTCCTTCCCCAGATAGCGAACCTTTATGTGCTCGAGTTCAGTTGCGTTCTCTGATCTATCTATAAGAATTACTGCTTCATTTACAAGATTTTCAAGGTTTTTCATAAAACGTAATACATAAAATCATGCAAGAAAAAGGGAGATCAAGTTCCTTATCCCTTGATCTCCCTTAACTTATTATTTTCAAATAAATTATGATGCCAGGTTTATTTTGGCCCTTTCTACTATCTTCTCAAAAGCAGCTTTATCAAATACAGCAAGATCTGCCAGCACTTTTCTATCCAGCTCGATACCAGCCTTTTTTATACCATTCATAAAATTACTATATGATAGCCCATGCTCACGTGCTGCTGCATTAATACGAGCAATCCATAAAACACGAAATTGGCGTTTTCGTTGACGGCGATCGCGGTATGCATATTGACCCGCTTTCATTACCGCTTCTTTGGCTATTCTATAAACATTTTTACGTCGGCCTCGATATCCCTTAGCCAGTTTAAGTATTTTTTTATGGCGCGCATGAGCTGTTACACCACGTTTCACTCTTGGCATCGCAAACCTCCTTATGCGTAAGGTAACATAGCACGCACAGATGCTATATCCCTTGGATGAACACCAGCAGTTCCACGCAATTGTCTTTTGTTTTTAGTCGTTTTCTTGGTTAGAATATGCCGTTTGAATGCTTGGGATCGTTTAATGGTGCCACCAGCTCGCACTTTAAAGCGCTTAGCGGCACTTTTCTTGGTCTTCATTTTAGGCATAGCTTAACTCCTCTATTTTATTTATATGATTCAAGGTGTTTCTATTCATTAGAAAACTTTGGAACCTATAATCACTTATTTTTATCAATACTCCAAATTAATATACTAATCCAATTACATAATTTAATGATTAGCATGCTCACATAGATATTACTGCTGTTGAAACTTTATTCTTTTATATTAATCTCGTCGATTTACTTCTTTTCTTTTTTTACTTCTTTCTTTTTGGGTGATAATACCATTACCATTTGCCTGCCCTCTAACCTGGGAAATTGTTCTACTACAGCATGTTGCTGAAGATCATCTTTTACTCGTTCCAAAAGACGAATACCAAACTCTTGGTGTGCCATTTCCCGACCTCTAAATCTTAGAGTAACTTTAACTTTATCACCCTCATTCAGGAAATTAATCAAATTACGTAATTTGATGTTGTAGTCACCCTCATCAGTATTTGGCCGAAATTTAATTTCTTTGATTTGGATCTGCTTTTGTTTGAGCTTTGCTTCATGTCTCTTTTTACTTTCTTGATAGCAAAATTTCCCATAATCCATCAAACGGCATACTGGTGGCTGAGCTCCCGGTGCGATTTCAACTAAATCCACGCCTTTCTCTTCTGCTAAAACATTTGCAATAGAAAGGGTAACAACACCAATTTGCTCTCCATCTAAACCGATTAACCGTACTTCCGGGGCATTAATTTCCTCATTTATACGTACATGTTTTTCCTGGCTTATGGCAATTCCTCCAAGCTATATAAGAATTTATTAATTTATCTTTTCTGAGATTTCTACTTTTAGACGATCAATCAATGCCTGTAGAGACATCTGACCTAAATCAATATTTGATCTCCCACGTACGGAAACCATATTATCCCTTACTTCAGTATCACCCACAATGATTTGATAAGGTAATTTCTGTAAACTATGCTCCCGAATTTTATAGTTTATTTTTTCATTTCTCAAGTCCGAATCTGCGCGAATATCATGATGCTTGAGTTCTTTTACTACACTCTGAGCATAATCTATCTGACTCTTTGAAATATTTAGAACGACCGCCTGAACAGGAGAAAGCCAAAGCGGAAGTGCACCTGCATGATTTTCAATAAGAATGCCGATAAATCGCTCTAAGGAACCTAAAATTGCACGGTGCAGCATCACTGGAGTTTTTTTCGAATTATCTTCAGAAACATAAATTGCACCCAGTCTATTTGGCATCGAAAAATCTAATTGCAAAGTGCCGCATTGCCAGAACCGCCCAATGCTATCTTTCAAGGAAAACTCAATTTTAGGGCCATAAAAAGCGCCTTCTCCTGGTTGTAATTCCCAATCAAGCTGTTTCAGATTTAATGCAGAACTTAGCGCCATTTCTGCTTTATCCCACTGTTCTTCTGTCCCCACTCTTTTCTGCGGGCGAGTAGATAGTTTAACTAATACTTCATGAAAACCGAAATCTTTATAGACACGCTGTAACAAATCAATAAATTGTATAACTTCATCCTGCACATGCTCCTCTGCGCAAAAAATATGCGCATCATCTTGAGTAAAGGCTCGAACGCGCATGAGACCGTGTAAAGCCCCGGATGCTTCATTCCGGTGACAAGAACCAAATTCCGCAAGTCGTAGAGGCAAGTCTCTGTAACTTTTGAGACCTTGATTGAATACCTGCACATGTCCAGGGCAATTCATGGGTTTGATAGCGAAATATCGCTCTTCAGCTTCTGTAATAAACATATTTTCACGGAAATTTTCCCAGTGACCCGAGCGCTCCCATAACAGTCTTTCAAGAACCTGCGGGGTACGAATCTCCAAATAGCCATTTTGGTTCAGTATTTGCCGCATATATTGCTCGATCTGTTGCCAAAGAACCCAGCCTTTGGGATGCCAAAAAATCATTCCAGGCGCTTCTTCTTGCATATGAAACAGATCTAATTGTCTACCCAGTTTCCGATGATCACGCTTTTCGGCTTCTTCTAAACGTTGTAAATATGCTTCCTGATCATCTTTTTTTATCCATGCTGTACCATATATCCTTTGCAGCATTTCATTATGAGAATCACCCCTCCAATACGCGCCCGCTACTTTCATTAATTTGAAAACTTTGAGCTTGGATGTAGATGGCACATGCGGTCCACGACATAAATCAGTAAAACCACCTTGTGAATAAAGTGAAATGGTTTGTTCTTCAGGAATCGATTCAATTATTTGAGCTTTATAATGCTCCCCTTGATTCTTGAAAAAATTTATTGCAGCAGAACGATCCCATTCCTTTCGTTCAATTTTTAAATCCCGCTTGCTAATATCTACCATTCTTTTTTCTATTTCATTGAGATCCTCTGGTGTAAATGGGCGTTTATATGAAAAATCATAATAAAAGCCATCCTCTATGACAGGACCAATGGTCACCTGCGCCTCAGGAAACAATTCCTTAACAGCTTGTGCTAACAAATGCGCACACGAATGCCTTATGATCTCTAAACCTTCAGTATTCTTCTCAGTAATAACAGTTAGATTGCTATCTGTTTCGATAAGATAAGACAAATCAACCAATTTATCATTAACTTTTCCTGCTAATGCTGAGCGAGCAAGACCTGTACCTATCAATTCTGCAATTTCTAATACAGTCACTGGACGATTAAATGTCTTTTTTGAACCATCTGGCAAACGTATAACAGTCACTAATTTTTTCCCTCTAGTTAAGTAATTCAAGTAATGTATTTTTACTCTGAGTAAAGTAATAACTACTTAAACCATTCGCTCTATTTTTATGACTTAAATAAAGAAACCCGCGCAGCTCTCATCTCAACGCGGGTTTCACTAGAAACAAAAGGAGCTAAACTTTTAACCTCTCCGGGATCAGACTTAATTAATCATCATCATCATCATCATCGGAGTCTTCTTCGGAAGCATTTTCTTTAGCTTCTTCACTATTTCCCTCTTCTTCGTCGTCTTCATCCTCAACCTCCTCCTCGTCTTCTTCTGGCTTCAACACCATCTTGCCAGCAGCTCGACTTGCATTCAAATCCGTCATCGGAGCTTCTGCATGCACTAGATTCTGATGGCAATCGATACAGGTCGCCCCCTCAGTTTCCATTTTCTTGTGCTCAGCCTGAGCGCTTTCTCCGGGGGGTTGTGGATCTTTATGACAGGTTCTGCAGGTGATGCTATCCCATTTCTTGAGATTCATGCGCGCATCATGCGCCATGATGAGCCGACGCTCATTAAATTTTTCCAGTGTAGAATAGTCATTAACCAGTTCAAGGTAGAGCTCTCGCGCACCATCCACAATATGAGTGGCCACTGCCAAATGGAAGTTCTCAATACCTTGCGGAATATGACAATCCTTGCAGCCAGGATTAACACCTAATGCGCCATAGTGTGAGGATTGCTTCAATTCTTCTTGCGGATAACTCATAGAGTGGCAGCTCGTACAGAATTCTTCTGTGGAAAGCGCTGCTTCCCCTCCGAATACGACGGCCACCAATACTATTCCCAGCAATCCGCCAATCAGCAGGCTGCCAATTGATCCTTTTTGTAGTGCGGTCATTATTCTTTTCCTTTTTTACAGTTTTACTCTTCTTTTCCTTTTTCACCTTCTTTGGCATTGGCCTGGAATTCATCGTGATACTTGAATTTAGGCTCACCCACAAAC
>NZ_FOUB01000046.1 GCF_900114745.1 Nitrosomonas communis
TCCCTATGTTCCAATAATATTAATGAATAGGGATTCACCAAAACCGATTGCCAGGACAAGACAGTAAAGAGATAAGCGATCAGGCCCTTCTTGGGCCACAGGCAAAGGCGAGATGAAACCTCACCGCCAGATGTTGCCAAGTAGCCGACAGATCCGTGGAATGACACAAATGATGGTCGATCAGAGTGGGGGTCAGGAAACCAGGCAACCCTTACGGTACCAGAGCCCCATAATTGCTCATTCAATGATTGAGTCAAGCTATTATTGAAATCTGGTACACGTATTCTTACTATGCCCTTCTAAATGTCAAGTAGCAGTTTGTGTGCTCTTGATCTTGCCTGATGAGGCTGGAATTGGATTAACCCCACACAAGGCTGCAAAGCTCGCTTCGATTTCATATCGATAATGGCTAGTTACGGAAAATTTGGGCTACACTAACACTTCTAACGGCTCAGGGTGACTTAGGAAGGCTGTCGGGCTTGCTGTCAAGCCATACGCCCCGGACTGGAATACGACAATTAAGTCTCCAATATCTGCCTTAGACAATTCCATCTGATCTGCCAACAAATCAAGTGGAGTACAAAGTGGTCCCACTACGGAGGCCACTTCTGTTTCGGAAGATTCAACTTTGTTGCCAACAATGACAGGATAATTTTTACGTATGACTTGACCAAAATTTCCTGAAGCTGCGAGATGATGATGCAATCCGCCATCGGTCACTAAAAATACTCGACCTTTTGATAATTTTTTATCTAATACACGACATACATAAATACCTGCTTCCGCTACAATATAGCGTCCGAGTTCAATTACAAAGCGAATTCCAGGCAAATCCGGTTTTATTTCTGAAAATAAACGCTGCAAATTCTTTCCCACAGCAACAAGATCAAGTGGCTTTTCACCAGGAAAATAGGGAACCCCAAACCCCCCCCCCATATTCAATGTACGAATCGGAATAGGCGAAACTTGTACAAGTTGCAACCCTAGCTGCAACGTTTTATCATGAGCATCTTGGATAGCTCCTGCTTTAAGATTCTGTGATCCACAGAAAATATGCAATCCTTCTAAATCTAATCCTAGCTTGCTTATACGAGTAAGCATAGCAGGAACGCGTTCTACATCAATACCAAACTGTTTTGCTTCCCCGCCCATTTTCATTCCAGAGGATTTAAGCTCAAAATCTGGATTGACTCGAACAGCTACCGTAGGACAAATACCCATCTGTTCAGCTAGTGTCGTAATACGCTCCAATTCCCGCTCAGATTCCATGCTGATCACAATACCTGCGGCAATGGCGCAAGCAAGCTCATGCTCATTTTTTCCAGGGCCTGCAAAACTAATTCTGTCGGGAGGTATTCCTGTATCTAGCGCGACTTTCATTTCTCCGACAGAGGCTACATCCATACCATCAACCAGTCCAGCTAGATGCTGAACAACAGCAGGCATAGGATTAGCTTTCATCGCATAGTGAAGATGAATCTCTTCAGGCAGACAGTGACGCAGCAAATGGACACGCTCAGTAATCAGTTGTCGATCATAAGCATAAAAAGGAGTTTTACCCACTCGTTGGGTAAGTCGTACAAGAGAAATGCCTCCAACATGAAGGCAATTATTCTGCACTGGAAATTGCGTCATAGGAGCATGTTTCGGACGCATCACCGTCATATTTCTACCGACATAAAGATATCTAGAAATTCCTGAGCTATACTTTTACGATCAATCTTGTTATTTGGATTACGCAATAGGTGGCCTTGTCGTAGTTTTATTAAACTTGGCACCATGAAAGCGGGAAGATGGCGCTTGCAAGCTGATAGCAATGCCTCAGAATCCAAATTAACCCCTTCAAGCGGTACCACTACTACAATAATTCCCTGACCCAAAGTTGGATGCGGTACACCGATTGCCGCTGCTTCAGCAACACACTCTGTGGAATAAATAATTTCTTCGATTTCAGTAGGGCTTACCCGGTAGCCCGAAGTTTTGATCATGTCATCGCAACGACCTATAAAATATAAATAGCCCTCCTCATCCATACGGACTGTGTCACCCGACCATACAGCTATCTCCGGAATGGTCAAACCAGATTGTCGTGAAAGCGGCTTAAAACATTTTGCAGTCTTTTCAGCATCATTCCAGTAACCCATGGATACTAACGGTCCGCGATGTACTAGCTCCCCAGGCTCACCTGGGGCACATTGCGAACCATCCTCGCGCAGCACTAATACTTCCACATTGGGTATCGCCTTGCCAATAGAATTGGGGCGTTTGTCTACTTCCTCCGGTGGCAAAAAACTTGAACGAAATGCTTCTGTCAAACCATACATAAGAAATATACTCGTATTGGGAAGTGCGCAGCGAAGTTTATTAAGTGTAGCTCGGGGCATTGCCCCCCCCGAGTTAGTTATATAGCGTAGTGTTATCACCTTTTCCCATTTTAACTGAGCAAGTTGGATCCATAGTGAAGGAACAGCAGCAAGACCAGTGATGCTTTTTCGGATTACTTCATGGATAATATCGCGCGGCAATAAATAGTTCATCAGAACATTGGTTGCACCAACGTAAAAAGTAGTCGACAACTGACTCAAGCCGTAATCAAAACTAAGCGGTAATACTGATAGAATTCGATCATCTTGATTATTTTTTAGATATTGCGAAACACTTTTTGCCCCGGTGACCAAATTACGATGGGAAAGTACCACTCCTTTGGGCTTGCCTGTACTACCCGAGGTATACAAGATGGCAGCCATGTCACTATCAATACACCGATAAGGACGGGTTGATCTGGGTAGAGTCATGGCTTCTTGCCAGCTAATCATATGCACACCTGTAATTACTGGTAAATTCTCAGTTGATCCCACTACGATCACTGTATGAAGATCATGACATTCTGGCAAAACAGATATGAGCAAATTAAGCCGATCAACTGATGTGACCAATATTCTCACATTACAGTCTTTAAGGATATAAGCTACTTGCGCTGCTTTAAGCAACGGATTGATTGGCACAAAAACACCTCCCGCGGCGGAGGCAGCAAAGATGGCAATTACAGTTTCAAACCTTTTCTCAAGATAAATAGCAAGACGCTCTTCTCGCCCCAATCCCAAAGCCAGCAATGCATTTGCTGCAAGTTGGATCTCTTGTGCCAGGGCGGCATAATCCAATCTCTGCTGCTGATACACAAGCGCTTCAGTAGTTACACCATCATTTGCAGAATTAAAAACCAATTCATGAAAAAGATGCGGCATCGTGCATACTCTATTGGCTAAAGGATAGAAGCCTCAGGTTATGGCTCTAAGCTGGATTAATCGTTTATTCGAGCGCTAGCTTTATGATATCGCTTTAAGATCATTATCCGATTACAGAAGTTTCTGATTCTTGAGATATTCCCCAAACACCATCTGGAACATTACCATTTAGATATAACTAATACTCTCTTGCTCCCAAATGCTATCGTTGTAATGCTTAAGCAAATACCATACTTTAATACCCATGATAAGGTGTGTTACCTATCCTGCATGCTTCAATACTTATAAATATTTCCTTTCAAACAGGATATCATCCTTCGTCTAAAAGGAAGGGATTTACTGAGATGCTAGCTGGATTCCAAGATTTAAGAAGTAATAAGCAATTTACCCATTATCTTAAAATAGCATTCGCATACTCATTTGAGGCCATGACGATTCATTAGATCATATAAAGTTGGACGGCTAATACCGAGCAATTCAGCTGCCTTTGCAATATTACCGTCTACCTTCGCAAGCGCTCTAACCACGGCCTTACATTCTTCCCTTTCACGAACTTCACGTAAGTTCATCGGCTCGGACAAGATCTCTGATTCCTGAAGTCCCAGGTCATCCGGAGTAATTTGCGGTCCTTCAGCCATAATAACGACACGTTTTATACAATTTTCCATTTCACGAACATTACCTGGCCAATGGTATGCCTCAATCGCACTCAAAGCTTCCTGACTAAAACTCAGTGAATGGCGCCCCTCTTTTGCGCAAAACTTATTTTTGAAATGATGCGCAAGCAGTACTGCATCCCCCACTCGCTTGTGAAGAGGTGGAATTTTAATGGGAATCTCACTCAACCGATAAAACAAGTCCTCACGAAAACGACCCTCTCCAATCAACTTCCTAAGGTTTTGATGAGTTGCACTGACAACACGCACATCCACAGGAATTTCTTCCCGCCCTCCGATACGCTCAATCACCCTCTCCTGAAGAAAACGTAGTAATTTTGCCTGCAATGCTATCGGTAAATCTCCTACTTCATCAAGAAAGAAAGTTCCCCCTTGAGCTAACTCAATTTTACCTGGCGTTTGCTTAACTGCCCCGGTAAAAGCCCCTCTCTCGTAACCAAACAACTCGCTTTCAAGCAAAGCCTCAGGGATAGCAGCACAATTGACAGCTATGAAACGCCCTTGTTTACGTGAACTCATCTGATGAAGTGCTCTAGCCAAGACTTCTTTACCTGTGCCGCTTTCACCTAGTAACATAACTGTCGCATCTGAAGTCGCAACTTTTTCAACGTTACGACACATTTTGATCATGTCCGGATCGCGCGTAATAATTCCAGAAATTGGAGAATCCAGCTGAGAAAGTAGCAGATTGCGATTTTCACGTTGCAAGCCATATAAATAAGAGGCTCTATCAACAATTAAACTTAGCATCTTGGGATCAAAGGGCTTCTGATGAAAATCATACGCACCCAATTCAATTGCTTTCAAAGCATTTACACGGTTTTGATTACCTGTCAAAACGATTATTTTGGTATCTGGCGCAAGTGCAAGGATCTGTTTTAAGGTCGCTAATCCCTCAGAAGCACCGTCAGGATCTGGTGGCAAACCAAGATCCATAGTAACGACCGCAGGCTCATGCCGGCGAACTTGCGCAAGCGCGCTTTCACGATCTACTGCAACGAAAACTTCATAATTATCGAAACTCCAGCGCAATTGTTTCTGCAATCCAGGGTCATCTTCAATTACAAGTAATTTCTTCTGACTACTACCTGCTTTCATCTTTTTAAAAAACGCTTCGGTACAACTTACAAGAATATGTTACAAACATAAATTAAAAATCAGCAAATTATATTAATATTCAATTAATTAAATTACACTCCAGACAGGCTTTCACTAGTATCACCAAAAGCAATTTGCATGATATCAGATGGAATTTATAAATAGTTATCAAAAAGACTAAGAATGAGAAACCGGACTAGATTATAAAAGATAGAGAATATAGTTAATCTTAAGAAACAACCTTATTTTCTTGGTAATTTTTAGAAAGTGGCAAAAAAATTGAGAAAATTGTTCCTGCAGATTCTTTACTAACAACATCAAGTTGCCCTCCGAGCTCGTTAATATATTCTTTACTCTCAAAAACACCAATGCCCATACCTGCTGTTTTAGTAGACTCAAAAGGCTTAAAAAGCTTTTTCTGAATAAATTGTTCGCTCATGCCATGCCCATTATCTTCGATTTCTATCAGAGCAGAACTATCTTTTTTTAAGAGTCGAACCCAAACTTGACCATTCTTGGAAGTAGCTTCAATTGCATTCTGAATTAGATGGCTAATCACTCTCTCAAGACGAGAATAATCAGCCATTACCATTAAATTTGAATGAGTAATTTGAAGCGCAGGCTTGGGTATATGGAAAGATTTCCTCTCCATGATCTGTTGTAACAGTTGATCAAGAGAAAGAATTTCTAATTTTTCGGATTGATTTCCAGTGCTTAATTTTTCAAGTAATCGTTTCATTTTACTTACCGAAAAACTCACCGTTTCGATCATATCCTTCTGAAATTCGGGATTATCCTTATGTTTTTCAGCATTTGAAAGTAATAAAGACAATTGAAAAATCAGATTCTTGATATCATGCACGACAAAAGTTGACATACGATTGAAAGATTCAAATTGACGTGCGATGGAGAGTGCATTAGTAGCTTCGTATTGTGCCAAGTAGCTCGATGCCTGAGTACCCGCGACCCTCAATAAATCTCTAACCTCCCAATTTAAATTAATAGCACTCCGAGGTTCAATCAATACGATGAATCCCAGCAATTCTCGATGCAAAATTAATGGCACGATCAGTCGAGATCTTGGAATATCAGATAGCCAATTTGGTAGCACCAAGGATGAATATTTCCTTGGGTCAGAGTAGAACTCCTGTAAATCAATTACCCATGCCTTTTCTTCTAAGAACTTACAAAATTCATTGTCAGCTTCAATAGTTTTATTTTTTAGAAAAATGTTCCAACATCCTATCAATTGATATCTTCCATTTTCCTGCTTAAACCATAATCCGCCTGCAGGACTTTCCACAAGTTGTGCAAGCGCTTTGATTGCACGCGCTGTTAGCTCCAGCTCACCTTCTGAAAGAGTTCGTGTGAAACGCAACCATTCTTCACGGTAATCATAGTTAGAGCTATAAAAATGCTTGCTAATGAATACTTTAAGCCAGGCACGAGTGACATCAGAAAATAGTAAAACTATAAGAAGCAGAACAGCACCGAATAAAAAAGTTAGCTGTAAAATCCCCCCCCAAGCCCCACCGGAAAGCTTTAAGTAGTAACCGACAGCTGCCATTACAAGCAAATATATGGCTGCACTCAGTAAGGTAGTCGTATAGAACAAAATATGCCGTGAGATACAAATTCCTATAAACCACTTTGGATTACGGGCAACTGAGAGCGCGATCAAAGGAACAGTCAAAGCATCTACCCACCCTCGAGCAATCCATATGTCACTATTTATTTTTCTGAACAAAAGTGCATCACTAAATAAGTAAAAGTCATATACAAAAATACCTCCTATCCCCAGGCAGATAAATTTTATTCTCCAGCGTTGTTCAGACGACATGTTTCTGTAATATTGCTCAACGAGAACCATGCCAATTACGGCCATTATCACACCTATAAAAAAGGTGCTATAAGAAGCAGGTTGACCATGCGAGGTAAATCCGCCGTCATAATTCCCATTAAAAAAAATAGCCAGCATGAAAAATATAAGATAAAGCACTGCTATGGCGGCTACAGCAGGCCTTATTTTCAGAGGAATAGAATTTTCTTTCCTTTGCTGAAAAGGATTCAGTAACGCTATTAAAAATATAGACCAACCTGCATTGCGCAAAATTTCAAGAATTTCTACAAGAAAAGTTGGTGAAAAACCCCAGTATGATTGGCTTGCGATAGCAAAAGCCCAAAAAGCAGAAACTATACAAACAATTGCCAGCAGTGATCCATATAAGCGTCCGCGCCAATTCGTAAGCAAAAGGACAAATAAGAACAAATAAGCTACTGCTGCTGTAACATAGCTAGCCGCGGTGATTGTTGCCCACATATTAGAAGTAGTATTTGACTATCATCTATTACCTTTACCCAAAAGAACCACACCTACAGTCTCTATCAGTATAATGAGATCAAGAAATAAGCTCTGATTTTTTATGTAGTAGAGATCATATTGCAGCTTATCGATTGCGTCTTCTACCGAGAAGGCATAGGGATAATGTACTTGCGCCCATCCGGTTATCCCAGGCTTAATACTGTGCCTGACATTGTAATAAGGCACCTTCTCAATAAGCATATCAACGAAATAAGGCCATTCAGGGCGAGGTCCCACTAAACTCATTTCTCCTTTAAGCACATTCATAATCTGAGGAAGCTCATCTATCCTCAATCTCCGAATAATCTGCCCAATTTTAGTAACATGAGGATCATCTATTGCTGTCCATTGCGTTTGCCCACTTCTTTCCGCATCATTCCTCATACTGCGAAATTTAATTATCAGGAAATTCCTCCCCCCTTTTCCCACTCTTTCCTGTCGATAGAAAACAGGTCTACCATCTTCTATTAAAATGAAAATCACCGTTAATAACATGACTGGTAGTGTCACAAACAAAAGTAATAGACTTGCAAGCAAATCGAAAATACGCTTAATCGTGGTTCTAGAAAAACTTTGATCAAAACCACCACCAAATACTAACCAACTTGGATAAAGTGACTCCATACGAATTTGACCGCACTCACGTTCAAATAGATTGGCGATATCTGTTACCTTAATACCATGCATCTTACATTCCAATAACTCCTGAATAGGAAATCCCCCCCCTCTTCGTTCCTGTGTTGCAATGATTATCTCGTTAGCGTCATACTGATTAACCAGATATGGTAAAGAACTATGTGCTGGCAATACTACCGAAACAGGCACGTGTCGATCTTCGCCAAAAAATGGAATAAAACCCACAATATCTAGATTACGTAAAGTTGAGCTATTTTCTGTTAAACTCAAAAGCTCTCCTGCCATACTTCCTGTTCCAAGCACTATCGCGCGCGTCCGAAGAACTTCCAGATGATTAGGCCATCGGAAAAAGATCATGCGTGTTATAAGAATTAGTAATAATGCGAGTAATATCACTATCGTTAATAGCCCACGACCTAGGTATAGTTTCGGAAACAGATAAAAAATCAGGGCCATAATTGCAAAACCCATAGCTAATGATGGCATCAAACGCAATAATGTGGATTCAATATCCAGTCTTGAATCTTGTTGGTACATACCCATCATAGCCATACATGTAATCATTACAAAAATAAAAACAATGGCGCCTGGTAACTGAGAAAGTAGCAAATCAATAAAGGAAATCTTAAAATAATGAAAATGAATACTGCTCCCCAGAAAAAATACAGTCATTAGCAGACAAACCTCTATGCTAATAAGCAATATTGTGAATTTAGAAACGTAATGATTATAAATACGAATCAAAACACTTTTCCTAATTAAAATAGTTTAAGTAAAATAAGCTCAATATGCTTTCATCTTTCTGATTTCTCAGTATCATTTTAAATAAAAAATAATTAACTACTTCCCCAATGGGCGTATTTATTTGCATCCTTATTTCTAATGTTTGATCGCATCATTTGCAGAAATTTAGGCTATATAATTGTTCATTTGAAAAGATTGCATAAGTTTCAAATGATTAAGTATATAACTGCTACAATTTGCATAATCTGCAATTAATAAATAATACCTATCCTAACTCCTATCCTATCCATTAAATCCGGAATAACATGAACATTGATAACAAGGCACTGATCATCATTAAAATAAAAGCAGATGCAAGAAAATTAACAAATGAGCACACATTTTTTCGAAGGCTCCTAAATAAAGTGACACAGCTTAATTTATTCTCTTATCTGTAAGAAATCGCCTAATAAAACTGGATGTAAACATTACCATTCCCGAGAATATATAACGATTAAAAATAAGAAAATTTTAAAAAACCTCCCATCTTCTAGGAATGAGATTAATATTTATTTATACATCCGATACAAGATCATTATAAAAATACAAATCTTTATAATCACCTTACGGTGCCACATACAGGGCCGTAGAATTTCCTAATAATGATAAAGAAAAAGAAGACATTTTTTGTGGATTTTTGTGGATGAGAATAAATTGGCTTTGGAGGAGGACCATCATTTCCACCGAGTTAAACTGATACTCTTTTACTGAGCTACCTGGCCCCTTTAATCTATTTAATTAGAACACAATACAATTATGGTGGTCAATGCGCTACTGCATAAAGTCTAATGTTAGACATTTTGATTTTGCAGAAAAATTTGCCCTCCGCAAGTAAAGGCACATCAACTCAATAGTTCCGTGCAGCCTCTTGATCTAGACGAGGCAAAATTAAATTCGCCAAGTTTTTAAAATCACAATTAATGAATAAAAATTGTATGAAAATAAAATTTACCAAAATGCATGGGTTAGGTAATGATTTCGTGGTCCTCGATGGTATCAATCAAGCAATTTCACTTACTCCTGAAAATATTCGCTGGCTAGCTGACCGCCATTTTGGAATCGGCTGTGATCAGGTGTTAATAGTTGAAAAAGCAAAGAACAATGCGGATTTCTGCTACCGAATTTTTAATGCTGATGGCGGTGAAGTAGAGCAATGTGGGAATGGTGCACGTTGTTTTGTACGTTTTGTGTATGACCATGGTTTAACCAAAAAGAGGGAAATTTGTGTTGAAACAGCAAGCGGCTTAATCTTCCCCAGATTGGAAATAGATGGCGAGGTGACTGTCAATATGGGTATTCCTAAATTTGAACCTGCAGATATTCCCTTTTTAGCTGAAAAACATGATTTGATCTATACACTCGATATTAATGATAAACAAATAGAGATTAGTGTTGTTTCCATAGGCAATCCTCATGCCGTTCAGATTGTACCCGATATCGAAGATACCGCAGTATCGACAGATGGTAGACTGATAGAGTCACATCCCCGTTTTCCTCAACGTGTCAATGCAGGTTTCATGCAAATTATTGACCGCCATCATATTAAATTGCGAGTTTATGAGCGCGGAGCGGGCGAAACACTGGCCTGCGGCACAGGTGCCTGTGCCGCAGTGATCACAGGTATAGAACGTGGTCTACTGGCATCTAAAGTCAAAGTCAGTACCCACGGCGGTAATTTATGGGTACAGTGGGAAGGAAAAAATCAACCTGTATTTATGACGGGTCCTGCAGTCACTGTTTTTGAAGGAGTGATCGAACTACCTCCTAATGAGTATCGAAATTAGAAATGAATTACTAATATAAAATAATAACGTAAAATAGGTATAAGATTTTGAGTCCGCTATCAGCCGAGTTACATCTCAACTAAATAATAAAACGAAGCCCATAATTTTTCCACGGCATTCTATTACAAATAAAAAGCACCGCACGTTTAAGGTTATCGATATATCGATTGCAGCTGCATTTATTAGCATTATCAAACCTTCAGTCAATTAAAAATTAGGTAAAACAAAGAAATCAGTCTATGCGTACATTACTTACCTATATTACGGTTTTCCCGCGACGCAGCGCATTCGTACTGATTGCTCTATTATTAGCAGGAGTCGCTGAAGCTCTTAGCCTGACAGCGTTACTCCCCCTTCTTTCCGTCGCGGTGGGGGAAGCAGATGAGTCCAGTATAGGACGATTCATGGTTCAAAACCTACAACGTATCGGAATTGAACCTACTATTGATATTATTTTGATGATCATTGTTAGTGGCATGCTCATCAAGGGAATGATCCTGCTTCTCACGAACCGACAGGTAGGTTATACCGTTGCGCATGTCGCAACTGCACTGCGCCTAAATCTCATTAAAGCGTTACTTGCCAGTCGCTGGCAATATTATTTACGTCAGCCAGTTGGAGCACTGGCCAATTCAGTTGCTACAGAAGCTTATCGCGCGGCAAATGGCTTCGAGCATAGCGTCGATGTGCTTGCGTTATCCATTGTGGTCCTTGTGCACATTATTGTTGCACTATTCATTTCCTGGCAGGCAACCATTGGTTCTCTCCTTATTGGGATCATTCTGTTTTTCGTACTCAATCGGTTGGTACGTGCAACCAGACGGGCAGGAACAAAGCAAACCCACTTACTGCGCCATTTATTGAGCTATTTATCAGACGTGTTAAGTTCAGTGAAATCCTTAAAGGCAATGGCACGAGACAATGTAGCTGATGCCATTTTGCATGATCAATCCTGTCAATTAGAAAAAGCCACCCGCAAAGAAGTCATCAGTAGAGCTGCACTACTTGCATTACAAGAACCCATACTCGCAACACTAACAGCAAGCGGCTTATACCTTGCTTTGGTCGTTTGGAATCTTTCCCTGCCAGAAGTAATGGTTATGGTTTTTTTGTTAACCCGGATCCTTGGGGTTCTTAACAAAATACAACGCCGCTACCAACAACTGGCAGTTCAGGAAAGCGCTTATTGGGCGCTACGTACAGCATTTGACGAAGCCCAGGCAGCAGCTGAAAGAACAACTGGTACTTTAGCACCTACTCTTCAGCAAGGTATCAGCCTTCGTCATATTGCCTTTGATTATGACCGGAAGTCTATTTTCAATGACCTCAATATTGACATACCCATTAAAACCTTTACTGCAGTAATCGGTTCTTCTGGTGTGGGTAAAAGTACTTTGCTCGACCTGCTATGCGGGCTTGCAGAACCTAAGTCCGGCGAAATTCTCATTGATGGTGTTGCATTACATAATATTGAGCTGCGGCAATGGCGACATTTAATCGGATACGTATCTCAGGATACAGTACTACTTCATGACACGATACTCAACAATGTACTCGTAGGCGCATCTGCACTTAATTCTGCTGATGCGGAACGGGCGCTACAACAGGCTGGCGCATGGGATTTTGTCAACTCCTTCCCAGAAGGTTTACAGACGGTTGTTGGTGAACGAGGGGGTATGCTTTCTGGCGGACAACGTCAGCGTATCGCGATTGCTCGAGCACTGGCTCATCAACCCCTCCTGCTACTATTAGATGAGCCAACCAGTGCGCTTGACCCAGAAAGTGAAAAAACAATTTGCGAAACACTGCAAAGACTAGCGCGAGATTACACGATCATCGCAGTATCACATCAACCGGCAGTCATCAATGCTGCTGATCGTGTTTTTATTCTTTCCAATGGCCAAGCAGAGCTATTAACCCATACACAAAATAAAAACACTCACTAGTGTGGAATGATTAAACCAGCGCAATACTATATTTCTAATTGATTTAGAAATATAATTAGCTAAAACAGTTCGTTATCTCGGCAATCCGTGCCTCACGCACCCTAGCATTGATCAACTTAGGCAAATCAGCTGGATCCACATCGCTTCGCTTGAGTTCAGCAGCAATGGCACCTGCATCAACATTCCTAGCGGCGGTAAATGCTTTAATTAATCGTTCAAATTGCGGATAGGGCTTACCAGCATAGCCTGGGCGACCGTGAAAATCACAAGCGCAGGCCTCGAGAAATGCTTGGAAACGATTGGGTTTACGGTACGCATCCGTTACCTGCAACATATCGGCAATCGTTGCAGAACGTAGCTCCTCAGCACGGTGCACATCCCCATGGAAGCGAGCCACAAGAAGTGCTAAATCACGTTCTTCCTTCGGAATTCTAATACGTTCACTCAGATCTTTTACCAATGCTACGCTACGCATTTCGTGTCCAATATGTCGCGGCCACTCATCTGGAGGTGTTGTTCCCTTGCCAAGATCGTGAGTAAGCGCAGCAAAACGAACAGTCAATGAATACTGGCGTGATGCTGCATAATCAATAGCCATCATGACATGCACACCGGTATCAACCTCTGGATGAGACTGTGCTGGCTGCGGAACACCAAATAACGCATCAACCTCAGGAATAATGCGCGACAACGCACTGCATTCGCGCAGAGCATAAAACATCCGGGAAGGATGATGCTCCATCAATCCACGCGCAATTTCCTGCCATACCCGCTCTGGCACCAGTGCTTCAGTTTCTCCGTTATGCACCATCTCTCTCATTAAATCCAGCGTCTCAGGGGCAATATGAAAACCAAAGCGTGCAGCAAACCGGGCAACGCGCAGTACCCGGACCGGATCTTCCACAAAAGCTGGACTGATATGACGTAGTATACCTGCTTCAAGATCAGCAATCCCATTAAATGGATCAATAATGTTTCCATTTTGATCCTTAGCTATAGCATTAATCGTCAGATCACGCCGGGCTAAATCTTCTTGTAATGTCACCTCTGGGAAGGCAAAGACCTCGAATCCCTTATAGCCACGCGAAACCTTTCGTTCAGTACGTGCTAATGCATACTGCTCTTGAGTCTGAGGATGAAGAAAAACTGGAAAATCTTTACCAACAGGGCGAAAGCCATGCTGAACCATTTCTTCCGGATTAGAACCCACAACAACATAATCATGATCTTTTACCGGCAACCCCAGCAATTCATCACGTACTGAACCACCTACTCGATAAATCTTCATGAAAAGAACGATTATTGCTTAGGGGAAACAGTTCCCAAGCGTTGTGATAATCTGAGTATAGGTTGGTGGCCAAAGTTACTTGCATAATACATTGAATTATTTAAGACTACTTTGACATAATCACGCGTTTCGTTGAAAGGAATAGTCTCAGCATAAATTGCTCCTTCCAATGGCCTTATATCATCTCTCCACTGTTTAGCCCGACTTGGTCCAGCGTTATAAGCAGCCGCAGCCAATAATGGCTGATTATCAAATATGGTCAATACATGCTTCAAATAATAAGTCCCTAATCGAAGATTGGTATTGATATCAGTAACAAGATGATTATGGAAATTCTGCATACCTAATTTTTCTGCAACCCATTTTGCAGTGGCCGGCATTAACTGCATTAAACCCATAGCGCCAGCGGTTGATTTAACATCAGAAAGAAAGCGGCTTTCCTGGCGGATAAGACCATATACAAATGCTTCATCAAGCTCCTGATAGCGCAATACTTCTCTCATCTGATCACGGTAGGGTGCAAGGTAACGCAAATTGAAGTTATGCTGCGATACAGTCTTGATAGCTGTATTGATCGCACGATCATATAATCCATGGCGATAGGCTACCTCTGCAGCAGCCAACAATTGTGCGTCATTAAAATTACGGATTGTCCAAGTCCACTCACGATGTGCTTCTATGCGCAGATTGAGCTGGTATAGCGCAAGTGCACGCTGAATTCCGGGCATCCGCTGCATATCACTGATTTCTTGCATGCCAGGTTGATAATTAGTAGCTGGTTCACTAAGCATAACCCCCAGCTCTTCTTTTGCCATCTGCCCATAATAGCTGTGCTCCTGGCTAAGCGGTGCAAGAATTTCATTAGCCGCGACAAGTTCGCCTTTACTTTTTAACGCTCGTGCCTTCCAGTAACGCCATACATCAGTTTGCTGCATAGCAGAAGGCATGCTCTCTATACATTGCATCACGAGATCCCACTTTCCCTCTCGCAGTGCAACCCGAGCTTTCCAGGCAAGCTTAGCCTCGTTAAGGGGATAGGTCTGCTTGCTGTTTTCAGCATCCAAAAACCAACCCAGGGTCCGGGGATCTTGCCTAAGGGCTGCCCGGTATGCCAGAGTACTCAAAAAATAGGATCGATCAGATTCTGGAAACTGCTTGTGTATATTGTGCCAGCGCGCATAAGCTTGATTCGTCCCGCTACGCAGTAGCTGAGAGAGCGCAAACAATGCAATTTCGCGATCAGCCCGGGATCTAAAGTCATGCTGATATTTTTCCAGATAACGCTGTGGATCTTTCGCTGCTTCCTTGAGTTTCTGCTCATTAAGTATTTGGTTACTTGGTAAATAGCCGCTAATATGCCTCGCTACCCCGGTATTCCCTGCCTCAAGCGCTAGTCTGATTCGAGACCAAATATCTTCCGATGATATTTGCCCTGAAGCAACCAATATGTTGAATACGGGAGTACAGCTATCAGGCATATCACGCTCAGTCAACCAAAGCAATCGGGCTTCACCTGCTACCTCTCTATCTCTCACAGCTAGACCTAGACGCTGCTGCAGAGAATAGCAGATAAGATCCTCATCTTTATTACTCACATTTGGATATTCTTCTGCAAATAATGCCCATTGTTGCTTTTTTGCAAGGATTCTTAACCAGTCTCCACGCAATCTATCTGCAACAAGGCTATCTTGGTAACGAGCAAGAAAAGCCCTAATAGTATTAATATCAGCTGTTCCCAAATACAAACGTAATTGATAGTATTCCACATACGGTGCAAGCACATAATTTTGCAAGTTTCTTGCGTAAAATGCCACACGAACAGCATCTCCCGTCCTAAAAGCCTCTCGTATCGCCAAAAAATCTTCCCCTTGGCCAGCTACAAGCGAATTCATGTAACAGATCAGAACTAAACTGAATAAAAATTTTCTCATGCCAGAATTATTAAATTTAATCCAAAATACAAGAGAGTAAAAATCATAGGAAACCACAAGTCTTATCTGTTAGCTCTGGATTATCGCTCTACCTCATTGCGATAACCCACAGATTAAAAACAACAAAGCTTTATTGCAAGAAGATAATCCATTTCCCATTACCTCATTATTTTAAATGACGCCTTGTGCCAGCATAGCATCAGCCACTTTAACGAAACCAGCCACATTGGCCCCATCAACATAATTGATACGACCATCTTCCTGCTCGCCATATTGCAAACATGCAGCGTGGATAGCTCTCATAATTTCCTGTAAACGTGCATCGACTTCTTCATGCGTCCAGAAAAGTCGCATCGCTTGTTGGCTCATTTCCAAACCCGATGTGGCTACCCCGCCTGCGTTGCTAGCTTTACCTGGCGCAAACAGAACTTTAGCATGTTCAAAACGTTTCACAGCCCCAGCGGTACAAGGCATATTTGCACCTTCTGCCACACAGATCACACCATTTTTAATCAAGTATGACGCATCGTCTTCACTAATTTCATTCTGTGTCGCACATGGTAAAGCAACATCTACGGGCACATGCCATGGTTTCTCTCCTGGAAGAAAGCTAGCTCCTGTTCTTTGGGCATACTCACTCACCCGACCATAAAGATTATTTTTCACATCTGACAATATTGCGAGTTTTTCAGGTGTGAATCCTGCTTCATCAACCACTGTTCCACTTGAATCCGAAATAGTCACTACTTTTGCACCAAAGGCTATTGCTTTTTCTATTGCATATTGCGCTACATTACCTGACCCTGATACGGCAACGCGAAGACCATCTAATGATTGACCGACATATCGAAGCATTTCATCAACAAAATAAACTGTACCATAACCTGTAGCCTCAGGACGAACCAATGAACCACCAAAACTGATACCTTTCCCAGTAAACACGCAATCTGAGCGATTAGTTAATTTTTTAACCATACCCGCCATATAACCCACTTCTCGGCCACCTACACCGATATCACCCGCAGGAACATCTGTATCAGCACCAATGTGACGGAATAGTTCGCTTACAAAAGCCTGACAGAAACGCATGATTTCACCGGGGCTTCTTCCTTTAGGATCGAAATCTGAACCCCCTTTACCGCCTCCCATAGGTAAAGTTGTCAAAGCATTCTTAAACGTTTGTTCAAATGCTAAAAACTTGAGAATGGAAAGATTGACTGAAGGATGAAAACGAATTCCCCCTTTATATGGGCCAATCGCTGAGTTATGTTGTATACGGTACCCACGATTAACTTTTACTTCACCGCTATCATCAACCCAGCAAACACGGAAGATAATGATGCGTTCTGGCTCAACAATTCTATCCAGTAAGCCATGCTCAGCATAGCGCGGATTACGGGTAATAAAAGGCCATAAACTTTCAATAACCTCAGTAACAGCTTGCATATACTCTACTTGGCCAGGGTTACGTTCAGAAACATAATTCCTGAACTCATCAATATTCTTATACTTCATCCTGCATTTTCTCCTCTAAAATTAAATAAATGACTATTCCAGTTTTACACATTCTGCCATCAATCTACATATTTCACTGAATTTTTATTCGATTGCAAATTATTTTTATACCTGAAGAAAACGATATGCTGTTTACTTGCTAGCAAAGTACAATTTAGCCCATCCAATAATATAAATAAATATGAATGGCATACGAACAATTTTTTTCACTTAACTATAAATACTAAGCAAAAAGCAAGCTTATAGAAATTTTTTGTAGAAAAAAGATAGAGGATACAGGATGCAGTGTGCATAATTACATCATACTGACTTCTTGCAAAAGAAGCCGCCCAGGCTTTTACTATTATTCGAGCATTTCCAATTGCAACTACATAGTTTGCACGTCATAACGAGGTGCGGCATTCATCCAGTGCTAGATAAACCCTGATTCATTTTTAACCAATTGAGAAATCCCGCCCTCTCATCCTGGGTAGATGTTAATCAACCGTTTTATTGATCCCATCGATAAATATTTTACGTGCAGCAAGACTTGCTTTTCTGGTTCCGCTATATTCATAGCTGTCAACCAGATGACCAATGCTATATGGTCATGCAACCAATCAAACTTTATTCTGCCGGATGGCCTGTGCTATTATCATCCACTCGAAGTATTGATCAAATCGCAATCAGACGGCGATAATCTGTAACCTGCTCTGTATCAAAGTTCTCATCACGATGGATACGTGCATCCGACCATACGGGACCAGCGTCACTTTTAACTGGAAAAATCGAGACAAATCCATGCTGCACTAGTATCCCATCGCGATAGGGAGATTGAGGTTTGCTCCAATTATGCCAGCATCAGCGGCAACAAAGACAACTTATTCTAAACAATCATCAGTTGAAAGTACTTGCGGACCAAGAGAAGGTTGATAGATTTCGACTATCTTGTAGCGGGACTGCGCTCCCTGCTTGATGGAGACCTGCCGTAATGAGACCTGAAAACGTTCTGCAAGAAATTTTAATAGCGCTTTATTCGCCTTACCTTCAACAGGTGGAGCAGAAAGTTTTATTTTAAGCGCATTACCGTGCAATCCTACCAATTCGGTATGCTTTGCGCCTGGCTGGATATAAAGCGCTAAAATAAGATTGCTATTGCTATCGTATTGATACCAGCTCATCAGAACATGACTGAAATTCCCTGTTGCACCTTTTCCACAATCATCAACAGCAACTGCAACAAGATAATAGCGAATAAGGGCGATAGATCAACATTAGCGATAGGCGGGATATAACGTTGAAAAATGCTCAGAATAGGTCGTGTGAAACCGTCAAGGATGGGTGCCAATGGGCTGTAAGGATTAATCCAGGAAAGCACTGCTTGTACAATCAGCATAATCATCAGAATGTATAACGTCATTCTAACAAGCTCAATCAATGCTAGCAGCCCCAATCCTATGAATACGCTTATAGGGGATGAATCGAGCCCATAACCTTTTAAAATATTTACTCCCGCGAGAATAATAAATTGTGTCAACCAGGCCAGCACTAATGTGGAAAGATCAAAACCCCTCCAAGCAGGAATTATCCGGCGCACCGGTAGAACAATAAAATTGGTAACGGCAACAAGAAATTTCGATAATGGATTATAGTAAGGAGTACGCAGCAATTGCATATAAAAACGTAGCAGTAGCGCAAGGGAAAAAAGGCCAAGTACAGTATCTAAAAGAAATATTAGTATTTGATTGGTCATCACATGGTCCCTGAGATTTTGATACTAAAAGTTTAAAGCTATATGCTACCTAATTCATCACCCATTTGTTGAGCACGCTTGAAAGCCACATGAACTGCACGCACAATTGCATTTTTAATATCATCCTGCTCCATCTTTAGTAGTGCCTGCTCAGTCGTACCACCTTTCGAAGTTACTCGTGATCGTAAGATGTTAACATCTTCTTCACTTTGACCTGCAAGTTGCACGGCGCCTAAAAAAGTCTGCAAAGTCAGCTGCCTTGCTTGTTCGACACTCAAACCCAATTCCACTCCAGCCTGCAGCATTGCTTCAATAAAATAGAAAACATAAGCAGGACCGCTACCTGAGATAGCAGTCACCGCGTCCAAAAGCGTTTCCTGTTCCACCCACAATACCAATCCCACCGCGTTAAGAATGGAGGTGGCATTTTCCTTCTGCTGATTAGTCACAGTCGGTAATGCATATAAACCTGTGACTCCAGCACGAATTAAGGAGGGAGTATTAGGCATGGCCCGTACTATATAGTCATAGCCTCCTAGCCACCGAGATAAATCTGACGTACGAATGCCAGCTGCGATAGAAATAACCAACTGACCAGCGAGCAAGGGAGCCAGTTGCTTCGCTACAGGAAAAAGCTGCTGTGGCTTAACGGCTAAAATGATAGCATCGCGATCGGTAACACTTGCTCCAAGCTCAATCCCAGTTGCTACTCCAAATTGATGTTTGATTTTTTCCCGATTTTCTGTATTTATTTCTACCACATGTATTTGTGCTCTAGGATAGCCTTGCTGCAATAATCCGCTAATCAAGGCACTCGCCATATTACCACCGCCAACAAACGTAATATTCATGTTATTCCCAAACTCATTTTTTCTAAGCAACTACTCGCATTTAGCTAGTTTTAATTAATCATCGCCAATGACATTTTCAGGTTGTATTTAGTTGCTTTGGCTTAGGCAACTGTCTTAGCGCTTAAATATGTTTATGATTATCGTGAGCACGATACTCACGATAATCATGGAAGTAATGGGTATAAAAACCTTTATTCGCTCTGTTTCTATCCTGATATCGCCAGGCAATTTACCAAACCAGCTTAATAGCCAAGGAGCTACATGCAATATTGCACCCAGAATAAGCAGTATTGCACCAGCAATCATGATCCATTGTGCCATAAAATCCATATTCAAAAGTAATGTTCATATTAGAAAGGTTTGAATAGTTTGTTGGCAGACCTAATAGATAAGCGACAAACTCATTTTTGACATTCTGGACAATAAAAACTTGAACGCTGTCCTTGCTTAATCTGTTTAATCATACTGCCACATATTCGGCATGGCTGATTTGCCCGGCCATATACCCAATATTGCAGCTGGAAATAGCCCGGACTCCCATCGCATTTGACAAAATCTCTTAAACTGCTGCCGCCAGCTTCTATTGCTCCATTAAGAATTATCTTGATGGAGCAAACCAATTTCTCATATTGACTCAGACCAATTTTACCGGCCATCGTTCTGGGATGTAAACCGGCGCGAAATAATGCCTCATTAGCATAAATATTACCTATACCCACCACAATCCGATTGTTCATCAGTACTTCCTTAATACTGCTGATACGATCCCGTGTCATCTCATATAAGCTTTTCCCATCAAAAGATGGACACAACGGCTCCTCACCGAGCTGTGCCAGCAATGGATGTTGCATGACATCTCCTGTACTCCACAAAATTGCTCCAAAACGACGAGGATCTCTGAAGCGAAGAATGACACCATTGGCAAGTTCCAGGTCAAAATGATCATGCTTTTGCGGTGAAACTCGAACAAATAGCAAACGCAAACTTCCAGACATGCCCAAATGTACAATCAACGTCCCTTTGCTGCAAATGAACAGGAGATATTTTGCACGCCGGACTATTGCGGTTATTTTCTGTCCTACCAGAACCTCTTCAAGATTACTCTGAATCGGCCACCGCAGGCGAGGATTCCTAACTATCGCATGCACAATATGCTGATTTAACAAATACGGCTTAATGCCTTGCCGCGTGACTTCGACTTCGGGTAATTCAGGCATTATTCCGCAAAGACCGCTTGCTCCTTATGAATCGAAAAAGGATCCAGCAATCGTTTACCGATACTACTTGGAAAATGGTAACGTATGCCTTCGTCCTCACGCAATAAAATTAGCTCAGATTCATTCTGCTCAGCACTTAATTTAATCTTTCTTCCATCTCGTAGCATAATACTGATTTCTTCTCCATCCGTATCTGCTTTACCAGAATCCAGTGTCAGATAGGTGGCATGAACCAATTGCCAGTTCTGAACCCATTGATTCAACTCATCCTGACTTAAGGTGTGCTCCTCATGCTGCGAATTCACTTGCCAGTGTTCCCCATGCTTCAAATGAATATGCGCCAATTCAAACTCAACTGGAATCTCATCTTCCGAAAACACTCTCGAATCTAGCAGATCGGTGGGCAATACTGGCAACGTAGCTGCGTAGCGGGGTGAAATCAGAAATACCTGCTGCTTTGTTGCCAGATATTGCTCGCCGGTAATAGGCGCCAGATCACCAAAACTGAACAATTCTTGATCGACTTGCAGTTCAAGAACGGGTGATGCTAGACCATAGCGACTCAGATTTACTGGTGATAAAAGATACTGGCTTGTTGCAGATAGAATTTCGAGGATACGTTCAACTTTTATGCCATTTACTCTGCCTTGCATAGGTTTTCTCATCTGCCAGCGATTATCAGACCGACTCAATTCAATCAAGGCGTCTTGTCTAGTGATACGGATATACTGCACTGTTTCTGCAGAGAGCGATGAAATTTTATAGGGCACCTCTTCCTGTAACGAAGGCTTGATGTAGAGGAATGCTGCAAGCGCAATGACTGTGACAAACATAATCAGATTAAGCCAGGAATGGGAATGCATAGTGCTACCTCCTCCTCCGATGCCACCAAATGATTAGTCCGCTCATCAGAAACAACAAGGGAAACACAATGAGAAAGCCAATAACGATCACGGTTAATACAGGTTCTTCTAATATTAATTGACTATCAATAGTTGCCCGAGGTTGAATGGTAATCAAATCCTCATCACCTGCAAGCCAGTTAACCAAATTAATTCCAAAATCGATATTACCGCCATTCCCAAGATAAGTATTTGCTAGAAAATGTCCGCTTCCGACAACAACGATACGCTGCTCTCGCTCATCGATAGTACGTTCCAATGCCACCGCCACGCTAACCGGACCCGCCACATCATCAGTTTCATCAAAAGTAGACGCATCATTTAACTCTCCAGTCTCTACCCACCCTTCTGGCGCCACTTCAACCAATGAAGTACTATGCCATTTCTCGTTTTCGTTGAAAATAATCTGTCGTGCAAAAGGAAATACTGAAATGAAATCAAAATCCTCAGTGATAGCATGTTGTCCGTAAATTGTTCCCAATGCAAATGTAACAGGCGCCCTTAATCGTTTAGCCTGGGGATCGACCACCACACCGGGTGTGAAAGTCAAATCTAATTTTTCAGCCAGCGACAACAAGCCATATAGTGATTCTTGGTCTACCAACCATAATAAATTGCCGCCATGCTCGATGTAATCGAGCAGTATATCCACTTCCCCAGCCAGCAAATCAGTTTGAGGAGAGGCAATGATAAGCACACTAGTATTTGATGGAATTTTCATTGTGCTGGCTAGATTAAGTGCTTCGCCTCTAAAGCCAGTTTCTGTCAATTTCTTGCCAAAGTCTCCCATATCACGGTTAGCAATGCCATCTAACTTACGTTCACCATGACCTGAAAGCATCATCAATTGCTTTTGATCAGATCGAGCCAATCGCATCAATGCATTGGTAAATGTTTGTTCATTAATAGTTGTAAGATGTTCACTTCGTTCATTAAAAGATATCACCATCTCACCATTCATTCTGACGCCCGCTTTTTCAGCAAGACGAGGCTGCTCAATGGGATCAACAAAGTTAAGCGTAAGATCAGGCTTAATTCGTTGGTAGGCAACAATAAAATCGCTAATAATTTTCCTGATATCACCTAGCTGAGGATCCTGGTGAGTAGCATAAACCGTGACATTCACTGGGCCATAGAGTTTTTGCACCACATCCAGGCTTGCCTTACTCAAGCTATTCCGATTATTCTGACTGATATCCCATTGTGCACGAAACTCAAACGCCAGATAACCTAGCATACTAGCCAATACCAAGAGCAGCACAACAAATAGCCCATTTTGCAACAGCAAATGGACTCGCAATTTTTTATTAACTGTAATCATTCAGATCATGTACCAAAAAAACTCTGGCAATCCAGGCTCATCCATGAAGCCGTTTTCCATCCAGGCGACGAATAGTCAATATGAGAAAAGTAAGGATAAAAAGAACCAAAAAAGCGAGACTAAAGGAATCAATCAAACCACGATTGAAGCTTTCATAATGTCTGAGCAATGAAAAATTTTGTATAACACTACTTGTATTAGTTGCAACAACATCTACTATCCATAAAGCCAGCAATATACCTAATGTCCCTACCGCAGCAATTGCAGGATGGGAAGTCAAGCTGGATATATATAAGCCAATAGAAATAAAACAGGCAGCCAGCAGTGATAAACCGATAATATTGCTTAATAGCAAGCCAAGATCCATTGTTCCTCCAATGAGCAAAGAAAGAGACAACATCACCGCAAGTAGCATAGCTAATAAAAAGAATATCATTAACCCCAGGAATTTCCCCAGTACAATAGCCGTCAGGGAAATTGGGGCGGAGATTAACAAAGTCATAGTGTGGTTACGCCATTCTTCTGCCATTAGGCGCATCGTTAACAAGGGGGTTGCTACCAACAATACTAAGGATGCTACCGCAAATACCGGCACTATAATAACTTCTGTCGCCCCAGGCGGATTAGCAATTTGCATGAGTTGTGATTGCAACTCTAAAAAAGCATCGAGTTGCCCTAAAAAGACCCAAGTTAACATTAGCTGGATCAGCGCAAGAAAAGTCCAAGCCAAGGGTGAAACAAACAGCAACTTCAGCTCCTTCTTGGCGATAGTCAGAATCATCTTATTAATTCCCTATAGGTTCATTTCTTAGAGTGAATTGCTCAAAAATTCGCTCAAGGCTGAGATTTTTTTGTTTGAGTTCTGCTAGCGCAGCACTGAACACCATAGTGCCCTGATTCATGATTTGCACTCGATCACATACACCTTCGACTTCCGGCAGTATATGTGTAGAGAGAATGACGCTAGAAGATTTACCAAGCTCACGAATTAGTATACGAATTTCTCTTATTTGATTAGGATCTAATCCTATAGAAGGCTCATCAAGAATGATAACCTCAGGTTGATGAATAATCGCCTGGGCAATGCCTACACGTTGTTGATATCCTTTGGATAATGTATTAATCAGCCGCTTTCCTATATCATTGAGGCCACAACGTTGCTTGACTTCGGTCAATACAGAATCGATTCTTGATAAATTAACATGGTGCAATTTAGCAGCAAACCGGAGATATTCATCCACTGTTAATTCCTTATACAATGGTGGGTTTTCAGGTAAATAACCAATATAGCGTTTGGCTTGCTGAGGATTTTTAAGCAAATCGACCCCACAGATTTGCACACTACCACTCGTTGGTGCCAAGTTACCTGTCAGCATCTGCATCGTCGTGCTTTTTCCCGCACCATTAGGACCTAACAAGCCCAATACCTCGCCTCGCCTTAATTCCAGATCAACTTTGTGCACTGCAGTACGCTTACCGAAATTGCGGCTGAGGTTATAAGCAGAAATAGTCACATTAGGAATATCATTCACTAGTACACTCGGTTTCAAAATTAATTAACTATTAGATAAATTGATGTTCATACACCACCGCGTCATAGCAGTAAATCAATAAACATCCGTTGATTCTTCAGAATCAAATAAAATACTTTATAAACATCACGATGCCACTGAAGATCAAACGAATCACTGCCATCAATTATTCCAATTGAATTCTAACTTTAGAACATTCTCTTTAGAAATTGTCTAACGTGCTATCATATCGGACTATTCTATCAGGCCGTTCCAATTGATTGCCACAGTGTTGCATAATAACAACAAACTGGTTTGACAAAAACAAAAACATGGACTCATAATCCGCTCAAGTAATGCATTAATTATCAATTTATTAATGAGTGTCACGAGATCGCATCAGCAGCAAATGATTTTGTGGGGTTGTTTTGAGTGAATCAAAATTACAAAAAAGGACAATAGCATGAAAAAGATAACGTCGACCAGAAAATACCTAATAGAAGCAATCGTTTTATCACTACTCTTAATTTCAACAATGGCTTTGGCTGAAACACAAGCTGGAACATATTATAAGCAAGGCGAAAGCGATGCAGCGAAAATACCAGGTTATAATGTAAATGATCGTGGAGTGATATCCAGAAACACTACAGGTTTATGTTGGCGCACCAGAGATTGGACAGAAGAAAATGCGGATTGTTCATGTGACCCACAGGCTCCTAAATGCCAGAAACCGGTAGAAAAGGTTGCTGCACCTACTACACCCCCTGCTCCGATCACCGAACCAGAAAAAATTACTTTTTCTGCGGATGCGCTATTTGATTTTGACAAGGCTGTCCTTAAACCTCAAGGAAAGGAATCTTTGGATGACTTTGCAAATAAACTGAAAAATATCAAATACGATCTTATCATTGCTGTCGGTTATGCCGATCGTATCGGTTCAGATGACTATAATAAACAACTCTCCATGAGACGTGCTGAAGCAGTTAAGAATTACCTGGTTACTGCTAATGGTATCAGCCCAGACCGTATTTTTACGGACGGGAAAGGAGAGGCAAATCCTGTGACGGGTGACAGTTGCGTAGGCACCAAGAAAACTAAAGCATTAATTGACTGCTTGGCACCTGACCGTCGGGTAGAAATTGAAGTAGCAGGCACACAAGAAGGTAACTACTAAGATTAGTTTCTAGATTCCATTCAAGATAAAAAGCCCTGCCATCTCGCAGGGCTTTTTTTGTTAAAATGTAAAAATGACTAGCCCTGTAACCGTTGATTCAATTATTGAAGCACGTTGGATCATCCCGGTTGAACCAGAGAAAATCATATTGATCGATCATGCTAAAGTGATTAATGATGGTATGAGCAGAATTATCTTACAAAATTCACAGGCGTGAATACAGTTCACTTCGAAAAGGAAATAATCAATCGAGTAATACAATGGCAAAAACGCCTCAATAGCTAAAAATATAGGGTAGAAAATCTCATGGAAAATGATGGTATCAATGCAGATCCGATAGAATTGGAGAAATTCAGTCAACTTGCCCATCGTTGGTGGGATCCTAATAGTGAATTTAAACCACTACATGACATTAATCCATTACGACTTAATTACATCGATCAATTAAGCGGAGGGTTGAAGGGAAAAATTGTGGTAGATGTGGGCTGTGGCGGTGGCATATTATCTGAAGCAATGGCTGCACGAGGCGCGAAAACGACAGGCATTGATTTAAGCGATAAGGCACTAAAAGTTGCTAAACTTCATTTGCTCGAAAGTGGGCAGCAAGTTGATTATCGGAAAATGACTGTTGAGATGCTTGCCAAAGAACAACCGCACCATTTTAATATCGTCACTTGTATGGAAATGCTGGAGCATGTACCCGATCCTGCCAGCGTAATAAAAGCATGCGCCCAGCTAACTAAACCAGGTGGCTGGGTCTTTTTCTCGACCATTAATCGCAACCCGAAATCTTATCTCTTTGCCATTCTCGGAGCTGAATACATCCTTAAATTATTACCCAAAGGCACTCACGAATACGCTAAATTTATCAAGCCTTCTGAACTTGCGTGTATGGCGCGTGCGGCAGGATTAACTGATGCCAAAATTATTGGTATGACCTACAACCCTCTTACTAAAGTGTATGCACTCGAGGCTGATACGAGCGTCAACTATATCATGGCATTTCGAGCTTAAAAGCGGATGAATGATTAAAGCAATTCTTTTCGATTTTGATGGCACGGTTGCCGATACCGCGCCTGATCTGGGCCATGCACTCAATCGGCAGCGCATAGCAAGAGGCTTATCTCCTTTACCTATTACACTTATCCGCCGTCACGCATCAGCTGGATCACGTGGATTATTACATCTTGGCTTCAATCTTAAGCCTGATGATTTAACCTACGAAGCGATGCGCGATGAATTTCTACGCTTTTACGCAGAACGTTTATGTCACGATACTTGCTTATTTCCAGGCATAGCTAATGTACTTGATCAACTCGATATCCGCAATCTGCCTTGGGGAATAGTAACCAACAAACCCGCTCGCTTCACTCGGCCCCTCGCGCAAACATTAGGGCTACATCAGCGGGCGGCTTGCATTATCAGCGGCGATGAGACTGCTCATACCAAACCTCACCCGGAACCCCTGCTTACTGCATGCCGTCAAATGAATGTTTCCCCACAGAACTGCATTTATCTCGGTGACGATATTCGTGATGTCAAAGCCAGCGTAGCGGCTGGAATAAAACCGATTGTTGCGCGTTATGGCTATTTAGGTAATGATGCACCACCCGACTCCTGGGGTGCAGATCATCTCATTAATCATCCAGAAGACTTGCTTAATTATATTTAGGACACTTCGTGAGAATCAACTCAGAGATTCTGTTACAATCATATTCTTGAACTTTTTCGTATCAATACAATCTTATCATTCAGTATAAATAATCCCGGGGGCGATTCGGCTTCGACGTGGGTTGCAAAGCAGTGCAGGGCATACCGAGGATCAGTTACCTCGTAAATACATCTGAAAAAAAATAGTCGCAAACGACGAAAATTACGCTTTAGCCGCTTAATCCGGCTGAACTCCACACCGGTGGGCCTCAACGCCGGGTCTGGCAACAGGCAGTGGAGTCACTAACGAGGATCGTATTTTGCAGGGTTACTTTGCAAAGTACTAAATAATAGGTAACTCGCCTTTCATCAGCCTGTCAGTTGGCGGGTGGTAGGTTAAATCAAATAAACTTGGCTAAGTATGTAGAACTGTCTGTAGAGGGCTTGCGGACGCGGGTTCAATTCCCGCCGCCTCCACCAATACCGAAAACCAACCCTTTATCCGGTTGGTTTTTTTGTGCTTACTCTTGCGTGTTTGCGCGGGTTCGTGCGGATTTTTGCGGACTTCGAGGCTTCGAGAAATCACACAAATTCGCTCATTTTTTCTCTCTTTGCGCCATTATTCTCTCCTACCCTCCCCATCATTTGAGAATGAAGTCCACAACTCCATATTATTTAGAATTAATAAATCAATCATTTACGCGCGGACTAATCAAGCGGTTTATTTTCAGCATTGGTAGGCGGAGGGAACCACACCGATTTAACAAGTAAAGAATTATTGTCTAATGGATTACCATTATCATCTCATCAACTGAACACTCGGCGGCAATTTATTATAGTAGGCGTGCATCATCAATCTGAAATAAGGCCGAATTTAAAGGCCAGATTTATTTAGGGGATGGAACTTCCGTAAGATTTAAATATATTTAAGCAGTAAAAATGGCCGATTGCACAAAGCCTGTGTTTATTTGAAATTCCAGTGCAATATAAAAACTTGAA
>NZ_FOUB01000029.1 GCF_900114745.1 Nitrosomonas communis
TATCACTTTCTTCCTTCTTTTCGGAATAAATACGATATGGTACTTACAGTCCCATGTCGTATGGGCCAAACTCTGATAATCTCTCATTTGATTCTCCTAGCTCTTGATCAAGCTAAAAGAATCACGGTGACCGTATCACACGGTCAAACCTTTAATAGTCCCCCGGCATAGCCGGGGGATTACCTTATTTATTTATCGCCTGCTTTCATTGCCGGCGTCAACGATACTTTCTCCTGTGCACAGATTACCTTCGATCGTTTCCATATCGTCAAACTGCTCAATCAAGCAATGGATGCCGTGCGCAAAGCTGAACGCAAGGAACACGATGCGCTTAAAGGCCACCATACACTTTTCTAAAAAAACCTCAGTCGCTCTCAGAAACACAACAGCAACAATTAACTAGCATGATTCGCCTCTATCCTACTTTGGGGAAGGCCTACCGCCTCAAAATACTGTTCAATGATCTGTGGGACATGCCAGATAAATCCAGGGCACACGCTTTTCTTACCCAGTGATGCGATGAAGTCAATCAAGCCAGCATTCCAGCTTTCCAGGCTTTTGCTAACACGATCATCTCTCATTGGAACGGGATTATTCACTTTGTTGAATCCCGTCTGACCCAACGGCATTCTTGAGGGCATCAATAACAAGATTCAGCTTGCCAAACGGCGCGCCAGAGGCTATCGGAATATTAACAACTTCATCAATATGATTTATTTCTTATGTGGAAAACTTCAGTTTACTTACCCACGGTATTTCACATAGAATCCAGAGCTTTTGCCCGGGAATGTTAGAGCCAGCATCCATAATGCTTGAATTTGATACTTGAGTTGATTCATTTGAAACTCCTTATAAAAAAGTTTAATGGTTTTGGTTGTGCGCACCCCCAAATCAGCGTTATAGAGTAACGATTGGCTTGAGGCTGGGTACTATTCATCTTTAAATTATTGAAACTTTTATCATTTTAACGGTTCTTATTTTTAACCCTTTGCTAAAAAGGGTTACGGTACACAGCTATAGATTTATAGCCTCTCGCCATATGGTTGTGTACCGGTCTTTCATTCTTCTGATCCTTTACTGTGGTGCACAATTGATTTACTCCTCCCTTTTTCAATTTGTGCACCCATTTTTTATTTTTTGTTAAAACAGGTTGCAAATGTAAATGAAAACGATTATCATTATCATATCCAATGTTAAAAAAGAGCATTGATATAAACCTGTAGACCTCCTCTCTCCTTGTTATACAGGTGTGTATCGGTTCCACAATGGATATTCCCCTCAAATGGTGCACAATGTTTTTTTCTCATCTTTTCTTTGTGCACCATTTTTCTATTTAAGAAAAAGTTCATAATGTATTCCTTATTTGTTCGCTACAAGCTTTTACATGTACCTTAGTACAATGGAATAAAGCATGTATAAAGCTGGATAATTTACTTGTAGCGCTTGTGCTACTGATTTGTTTCGTTAAATGCAGTTTTCGAAACTGAATCATATTGTTGTACTCATTGTTGAAGTATTTTAACGGTGCATAGTGGCAAACATTGTCGGTAGGGCTTTTGTCGTTTTGCACCGTACTTTTTTTGAATTGTTGTTGAGATACCTTTCATATACCCCTTAATTAGGCGCTTGGTGCAAAAAAAATAAAAAGGAACGACAGCAGGGAGGTAAAAATAAGCAATTGATTAGAAAAGATTTCATAGCGTGTTCCTTATTTATTAACCACAAGTTTTAAGGGTTGATTGAATTCGTCATCGAACCTATACCAGTCAGGAGGAGAAACTGGTTCAAGCTCGACGACGTGAACTTTAGTAGAAAATTTGGTGACGTTGCGCGGCTTGGTTATATCAAGGCCGTGCTCACGTAGAACCTTGGCATGTCTAATGTTTATATGTCTAATGTCTATAAAGGGTTCCGTTTGACATGATGGTGCGTAAATCTTCCCCAGCTAGCCAAGCGGCAGCAGTGACATGGTAACGTGAAGGTATAGAATCTGGTATGTCGGGTTCATCGCTGCGATCAACACGGCGGAAAATTTCGGTTTCTGAGAAACTGTTTGGAAATTGTGAGTTCTGGGTTAACGTAGCGTCTTTTTGCTATTAGCAGACAATATGTTGAATCAACAAAAAAACGGAAGAAACGTTATCTGAGCAACTTAAGTGAGGGAGCGTGGAGTTATTTGAAACCCCATCTGCCAGTATCAGCTGTGGAGAGGCCACGAGAGTTGAGTATGCGTCAGGTAGTCAATGCAATTTTATATATTCTGAAAACAGGTTGTCAGTGGCGACAATTGCCTCGTGAATTCCCGGTCTGGAGCTCAGTTTACTACTATTTTTATCGCTGGTCCTATAACGGAACATGGGAACGTCTTCATCATTTGTTACGCTCTCGCTTGCGAGAAAAGTGTGGCCGACACAAACAGCCGACGGCAGGCTGCCCGGACAGCCAAAGCGTCAAATGCATCGCAGTTTCTGGTCAACGTGGTTTCGATGCAGGCAAGAAGATCAATGGTCATAAACGCCACATTCTGGTAGACACACCGGGGTTACTGTTGATGGTGGCAGTGACTGCTGCCAGTGTACAGGATCGTGACGGGGCTCGCCTGCTGTTGCGTCATCTGCCGGGAGGGTGCAAAAAATTGAGGAGGATCCGGGTGGATGGTGGCTATGGCGGTCGTTTAGTAAAGTGGGTGGCACAACGGTTTAAATTCTGTCTGGAGGTAGTATTGCGCCCCAGGGAAACCAGGAAATTTGTGCTATTGCCTCGTCGCCGGGTAGTCGAGCGCACTTTTAGCTGGCTGAACCATTCACGCAGGCTTAGTAAAAGCTATGAACGCATCACCCGTACGGATAAGACCTGGATTTACATCGCCATGACCCGCATTATGTTAAGGCGCTTGACATAAAACAGGAGTTTCCAAACAGTTTCTGATGCGAAGATTTGCTGAATCTTTTCATCTGATAGATTTTCCAGCTTGTCGAGTCCTTCGATTTGCAGCATACGGCGCTTAAGTTCTACTTCTACGCGTACAATTCCATTGTCTCTGCACCATTCATAAACAGGGTCATCTATTTTCATGCCGTGTTTCTCCATTTCGATGTGTTTAATATAGGCTTTTTTGATCATATGGCGTGTATTAGACCATCAAACAGCTTCGTCGCCAGCTCTCCCCTTTTTCATACGTGAAACAGATCGCTCGGCAAGCCAGCGAATAAGGTGTGTCGTGCCTGGGATTCTGCACCACACGCAAAATTAGCGGTGATGTCTACCCGCACTAAGCTAAACGCGCATGAGTCAATACATTTAAAGTCAAAGTCACCGTCTAAAGATGGTGGTTTTTAAATTGAGGTTATGGTTTAGTAAGATGATGGGTGGGTTGCGGAAATAAACGCGAAGCTGGCAATATTTAGGTATTACACGCAACGAAAACTCACCGTCCCCTCGACAGCCCATAAGCAGGCGCCCAGTCAGGGATCCCTGTGAAACTTTTTGCTAACCATCTCAAAACCATCGTTTGTTTTTTTTCGTTACAGCATAACAATTACAGTGTAGGTATCAGGCTATAAATGAGTTGCTTCTGTTGGTTATGTTTTACGAGGAAATCTATGTTTAGCCGCAAGGCGGCAAGTTTCAGCAGGAATGACGAGCCGTTCAGTTCAGTGACCATAGCAGATGCATTGTGTTTTGCTGGATATACAGGTTAATACTTTTATCAGTCAATTTGATGAAATACGAGTGTTAGTGCAAAAGGCTTGTGATTTATGAACAATGTTATTAAAACCACATCTAAAAAGCTATTTCTACATGTTATTCCATTTCTAAATCAAAATTGACTTTGTCGGCTTCACCTTGCCGAATTATTTATACTGTCTGCGGCTCGCCTTCGTGTCATTTTTGATTTAGAAATGGAATTATAGGAGTTCTTCCATGAAATTTAAGCAAATAAGGAATGCACCACTTAATATTAAATATGGCGGAAAAAAATTTCTGATTGATCCCTGGTTAGCTGAAAAAGGAGCAATTCCTGGATTTGGCGGTACTATCAATGACCACGTACGGAACCCAACAGCTGATTTACGTGTCCCTTTAAGTGAAATTGTTAATGTGGATGCGGTTATTTTGACCCATGTTCATCCAGATCGCTGGGATGACACTGCCAAGAATGCAATACCTAAAGACATACCCTTTTTTGTACAGCACGAAGTAGATGCACAACGATCCGCTTAGAGGGTTTCAAGAATGTCGGGGTACTCAAAGATACTAACACTTTTGATGGTATCACGATAATCAAAATGCCTGGCCGACATGGCGGAAGTGAAATTGTTGAGGATATAGCCAATCCCATATAATAAGATTTAATTTTCATAAGCGGCAAAGAGCTGCTCGATGGAATAACCTTCCCTTTTTCTGATGGCTTTGGCCTGAGCCCATTCGGGTTCAATGTCATTTAAGTCCGGGGAATAAGGCGGCAGGTATTCAAGTGTATGCCCGGCGGCGAGTTGTCTTGGGATCGGGAGTCTTGATCCAGCGCATCACGCTGGCGACACCTACGCCAAAACGCTCGGCCACGTGTGCGATTGAGAGGTTCTCCTTCTCACGAACGGATAATACTTTACGGCGAAATGATATCGGATAGGTTATCTGTAAATTATAATCAATTTATAGGAGATATGCTATATGAAAGATTTGTTAGGGGAAGTAAGTGGTATAGTTTTAAAGCATCCGGATGAGAAAACGGTCTACATCGCTGGAGATACTGTCTGGTATGAAGGAGTCGAAGACAATTTAAAGAAATATCATCCGCTTAATAGCGGTGATGCCAAAGTCACTGATGAAGAATCCATCATCATGGGCAAACAGGATGTTTATGAGGTTTATAATGCAGCACCTAACGCGACCATTATCGCCAGTCATATGGAATCCGTAAATCATGCCACGCTATCCAGAAAAGAACTACGTGAGTTTCTAAGCGAAAAAGGGATGACTCAGCGTGTACTAGTACCAGAAGATGGGGAAGCTTATAGTTTTTAATAACCTAGGCTATAAATGAGTTGCTCCTGTTGGTTGTGATTTGCGGAGGAATCCATGTTTAGCAGCGAGGCAGCAAGTGTCGGCAGGAATGACGAGCCGTTCGGTGCTGTGGTCATAGCAGATGTATTGTGTCTTGCTCGATATGCAGGTTAATACTTTTGAGCAGTCGACTTGATCGGATACCAATGTCGGCGCCATGAGTGCTACAGGCAATGGGACAGGTTCAGGCTTTACCGGCTGAGTAACTGGCTGACTGACGAATATGACCTGGTTTTTTTCAATTTCTGCTTTTGCATTAATGGCTGCTTTTCATGCTAGACAATATAGGTGATTTTTACTCCGCCCGGTACGACAGATAAAAGCGTAATGCTCATGATCAGTACCCAAACATATATTAATTTGAAGTATCAGGTAAATGATTTAAAACGTATTTGATATTTTTCTACCCATTATAGAATATCGCGATAGAGAGGCACTCTTACAATCGCCAACTCACTCAAGTTGCCTGAGCTTACTTAACCACACATGTCAGAGCTTAACTTTCTTTTGCCCAGTTAAAGGGAGCCACATCAAATTCAAAAAATACATAAGTTAATAAATTAATTAACAACCTTATGCAGCTTATGCAGCCATCACTCTGCAGCTTCTGGCACATTCACGACAAGTTCTTGCACAATCACTCATACCAATCTTTTCACAACTACTGGCACAGGCTTCGCAAACATCAGCGCATACCTTACAGAGCGGATAGCTGAAAGGCGAACGGCTCAGCATGAAATCGACTGAAGTCTGACAGATTTCAGCACAATTCATCATCAGGCGGAAATGGTCTGGCGCAACATGCTCACCGCCTGATTCAAGACAGTGATTCATCGCTTCATGCAAGCACATCTGATAACATTGATTACAGGCTTCTACACATTCTTTCATTTTGGGATCAGTCAAATGAGTCATAGTAGTACCTCTTAAAAGTTGAAAAATCCGATTTTCAGAAAGTAAAAACAGGCTTTAATTTTTAAGTGTTTGATGTTGCTCCCTTTAACTGGACAATCTCGAAGATAGTTAAGTTCTGACATGTATAGTTATTCGATTTCTCAATCAAAACTGACTTTGTCGGCTTCACCTTGCCGTATTATTGATACGTCTGCGTCTCGCCTTCGCATTATTTTTGATTTGAAAATGAAATTAAACAAATTCAGGCAAATTGACGGTAAACGTGTTTTTTAGCCAATCTGCTTTGGGCAAATTTGTTTCGTCACATATCATGCATAACCTCAAGGCTTCATTATTCATAATATTGATATCTTGTAAGGTAGATAATTCCAGAATCATTTCTTTTTTATTCCGTGCTTATTTTTCCGTTCAGCACCAACTTCGATGCCGTTTAAGATCTCACCTCGGTGAATTTTTCACCGAATTCATTTAACCTTTATTCAGCCGGCAGTCTCTCCTTTGGTCTTTTGCCAGACTCGCAATACTTCTGCTACACTCCAGGCTTGTGCGATGCAGCCGCGAGGATAGTAAGGGGGATCCGCGTCGAAAATCTCGCTTATAGTGCCAATACCTTCATCCAGGAGGTGTGCTCGAAACCCCTCAAGCATGCGGCGTCCCATGGGAAAGTTTCTATGAGTTTTAAGCCATGCGTCGATGAAAGGGCCGATTAACCAAGCCCAGACCGTGCCTTGGTGGTAGGCTGCATCTCTTGCTCTAAGATCGCCGAAATACGTGCCCTTGTAATCCCGATGGGCTGGATCCAGGCTTCTCAACCCCACGTGAGTCAACAATCGGCCTGCTACTACATCGAGCACCGATCGCCATTTCGCTTCTTCCAAAATGGGATGAGGAAGCGAGATAGCCAGAATCTGGTTCGGACGCAGGCTGTTGTCATCGCCTTGCTCTCCGTCAATGACATCCAATAAGTATCCCAAATCAGGCGCCCAGAAACGGCGATTGAATGACTGCGCCGCTTGGCTCGCCATGGTTATCCACCGCTCAGGAGAATCACCAACCGCTGCCCCCCAATCAGCCATACAACACAGGGCGTTATACCAGAGCGCCTGTACTTCAACCGGTTTACCGCGTCTCGGCGTCACTACCCAATCGCCCACCTTAGCGTCCATCCAAGTGAGTTGATAACCCTCTGCACCAGCATGCAGGAGGCCGTCATGTGGGTCAACCTTGATGCCGAAGTGTGTTCCCTTTACATGATGGTCAATTACAGAGATCAACACGGGATACAATGTCAGTAGCGTTTCACGGTCACCGGTTGTTCGATAATAACGGTCCAGAGCATGGAAATACCACAATGTAGCGTCCACTGTGTGGTAGAGAGCTTGCCGTTTCCCTTCCGGAAAGAGATTCGGAAGCAGGCCATCTCGTACATATTGACCGAAAGTCCGCAGAATAGATCGAGCTTCCCGGTGACGTCCGGTGCAGAGAGTTAACCCCTCGAGACTGATCATGGTGTCGCGTCCCCAATCAGTAAACCAGTGATACCCGGCGATGATCGTATGAGGTTCGTCAGCGGATGCGCGGGGCACGTGCACGTCAACACGAGATGCGGGGACAATGATGAATTGGTCAGCCGCCAACGTCAGCCACCGTTCCATACCGTCCTTTTCTGATTCATCGATGTGCGCCAACAAGGCGCTCAGCCGCTGAGCTTCTGACTCGATGATGGTCTGCGTTTCATATTCGAGCCGGTCCCAGGATTCGGTACTGGCCACGAAGGACACTGGTTGGCCCTGTGTCAGCTCGACGGTGAAATAGCCGGGGCTTGACAAGTCCTCGACGTATTCAGATCCCCGATCCCGATCGACGCGGTAGCAAACACCGCGACTCGTGACTGGGTCTACCAAAAAGCTAAAGTGTTCCTTTGGCGATCTGACGCACATGCGTAATGGCGGAACATCTTCGCAAAGCCAGAGTTCAAAGCGTCCATCAAGGAGAGTCGGCGGAAAGGCCAGCTGCCCGCCTTCACTGATCTGCGCGTCGAGCATGCGGAAAGTCAGGAATGGCCGGAGCTGGAGTTGCAGCGGTTCACCCTCGAGCAAACGATACTCCACATATACTGAGTTGTCACCGTGGGGCATGATGATGCGCTTTTCCAAGCGCCGTCCCTTGACTGCTATGCGCCAGACTGGCGTCTGCCATTCGCGGCAGAACTCTGTGAGTAGTCGCGGAAGGTCGCTCACCAACCGTCCATCTTCGTATTCTATCCCGCTGATGAGCAGAGACTCTCCGTCTGCGATGATTTCTTCGTCAAGTCGGGGCATCAGAACCGTCCGCCCCCAAGGTGCGGGCAGATCCGGTATGAATAGCCCATGATACCGTCGCGTCGGAGCTCCCAGCAATGTCGAGGAGGCATAGCCACCGAGTCCGTTCGTTACTAACCATTCCTTGGCAAGAAAGGAATTGATGTTGGGTAGCTGATCGTGTGGAATGGTTAAAATGATAGCATCGCTACGTACTGTCGTATTCATCGCCATGTTGTTATTTAACTCCTCTCCTCAATCCTGCGTTAATCGGCTCTGGCTTAACCTGGTACGGCGGTATACAGGACCGCAGACTCTCCAGGTAATCTCCAGCCTTGCTCAGTCAAGGGTTCAATGACACCCGGGCCTCCGTAACAAGGGGCGTCACTCGACCAGACGAATGACCAGGAGCGCCCGACGGGTGGAGCTATCAGGGGCTCCGGCGCAGGTTGATAGAGCAGATCGGCCCCCAGATTGATGAGCAGCAAGCGATCGTTCCCATCGTGTCCCATGTACCGCAAAAGAAATGCACAGGTGCCCAGCACTGCCCCATCGATTGCCTCTCGCACCTGTTGCGCAATCACCGGATCCTCACGCCGGAGGCGAAGGAGATCCCGGTGCAAGGCGTACCATTCGGCATGGTATTCTCGCTCGGACAGGTCCAGTCGTGAACGTTCATAGACTGAGGGATCGGAGGGATCGACGATGGCTGCTTGTGCAGCCGGTGAGCCATAACTAGGAAATTGTGCGAGAAATTCCTTGCGACCCTGATGGATATCCGCGGCCAATTTGCCAGGAGGAAAATCGACGAAGTAGTGGAAGGGAGCGGAAGCTCCGAACTCTTGCCCCATGAAGAGCATGGGGGTTTGGGGAGCTAGAAGCAGCAGCGTGGTCAAGGCACGACAAACTCCCGGGCTAGTCTTGGTATGCAGCCGATCTGCCCGCAACTGATTGGCAACCTGATCATGGTTTTGCAGAAAAAATACGAATGCTTCGGCTGGTTCATGCGATACCATCGTGCCTCGCGGTTTTCTTTGCCATTGGTACCGCTGGCCTTGGTAGAGAAACCCGCGCTTCACACAGGAGATCAATTCCTGCGGTGATCCGCGGTAATCAGTAAAATATCCTTCGCTGCGACCGGTAGCAGCCACGCGAGTCGTGTGATGAAAGTCTTCACTCCATACGGCATCGAGCCCCCACCCACCCTGAGCGATCGGTTGAATGATCCGCACCCACTGAGCTTCGCATTCAGCCACCAGAATGATCGAGCGTGTTCCTGCTGCCTCTCTGGCCGCCTGAGAGAGCTCAGCAATGATATGCATGGGGCTGGCATCCTGAAAGGCATGGACCGCATCCAGGCGTAACCCATCCAGGTGATATTCCTCGATCCAATAACAGGCATTTCTAATAAAAAATTCCCGCACCTCCCGCGATCCTGGCCCGTCAAAGTTGAGCGCCTCGCCCCATTCGTTGTTATAGCGGTCGGTGAAATACTCATCACTGAACTCCGGGAGATAATTACCATCCGGTCCTAAATGATTATATACCACGTCGAGAATGACGCCAAGTCCTCGTTGGTGGGCCTCGTCCACGAAGCGTTTCAACGCCTCGGGATCACCGTAGACATGGGAAGGTGCGTAGAGCCCGACTCCGTCATATCCCCAATTCCATCGACCAGGAAATTCTGCCACCGGCATTATTTCAATGACCGTAATCCCGAGATCTTTCAAGGCATCCAACTGGGTAATGGCAGAATCGAATGTGCCGCCTGGGGTGAAGGTTCCTACGTGCATTTCATAGATGACTTGCCCCCTCATCCTGACTCCCGGCCATTCTTGATCTCTCCATGCATAGGCGCCAGAATCTACGATCAGCGAAGGTCCATGAGGGCCCTGTGGTTGAAATCGCGAACAGGGGTCTGGATAACATCGCTCTTTATCCAATCGATAGCGATAAGTCATGCCTACCGAAGCATTTCGAACCAGCCCTGACCAATAGCCGTTAGACTCTCTTGTAAGAGGATATCCTTGCTCGTCCTCTTCGAGGACGACCTCAACTGTAGCCGGCTTAGGTGCCCAGCAACGAAACCATATTCCCTCTTGATTAATCCATGTTCCAAGATGCACTCTATCGGCTGAGTGGTTGGAGTGGTCAAGCCCTTTCTTATTCGGTATTTCGGTTAACTTAGAGCAGCTACTCATAGTACTCTCCCAAGGTTTGGCTGACCGTCCAGCCAGGTATCTGTCAATCCGGAATGCAGCAGAATGAGAACAATCCGCTTTTAGACAGAAGTGCGTAGCAAATCTGACTATTCTGACCGTTTGTGACTCATCACTGACTGCTTGAATAACATCCCGTCGAGATAGACAGCCTCAAAATACAATAGCACTACAACATATTGCATTGCCCGCACAAGTAGTATTTATCCTCGTTCTTTACCTAAGCGTACAAGAGAATAAACGCTCTTTGCTATACTTAATTATACTTAATCAAATATTTTTATCAAACACGGCGCTGAATGATCAAAAGGTTACACTTTTCTGCGTGAAGTCGTTATAAAATTTGGAAATTAGGATGATGAAGAATTCGTCATTTTTCTCAGGAAGGTGTCTGCCAAAAACAAATACCTTAAAGAAAAATTGTAGTTATAAAGGGTGCTGACAAATAAATTGTAATGTAGCTTGTCACGTTTGCTGAACCAAGCTTCCTAAGCATGGTTACATGATCACTTATAATTCAATAATCATATTGATACGTCTACTTCTTCTATTTATTGAAGACCAATATTAAGTACGAAGAACATACTATTTTATTGCTTTATGATTATTTTCTCATAGTTCATCGTGAGAAGAATTTAGAGAAACCATTATTTTATTTTTAATAGCTGGAATTTGATAGCTAGTTTTAACACTAAACCGAATCAATGTTAAATTAGCGTTTCTACATATATTTTCAACAAATGAATCTCTATGAATCGTTTTTTCTTCTAAATGGCTTTTATCATCAAGCTCAATAACTGCTACCACTGACAATGTGTCTTTAGTGCAAAGTACATAATCAAAATGCTTACAAGCAATTTGATTAAAAGCTATTTGCTTGACACTCTTATTTGAAGCCTTTTTAATCCCAACAACATCTGCAATACGTACTTTACCAAAAACTAAATATTGATTTGACACAGCTTTGGAAAGCACTCCAAAAAAAGACCTTTCAGCAGGAGTAAATAAAACTTTTGTATGGTAATAGACGCGATCGCTTTTTTTATAAAAGATTTTTAATAAAAGGATTAACACAAAACAGCTAGCAAAACCAATGATAATAATATTTTGTAATTCCATTTAGATACGCCATTCTCGAATGATGATTACTGTACTCTTATGACAAGTAACTTTTAAGCTTAAAGATTATCGAAAATAATGAAAATTGAAAACTTGTACGATACTGGATACGTTGTAGTTTGAGTTACAGCAGGGATAAAGCACTTCCTGTCCTAATTTCTTCGGAATCTACGCGCGAGCACTTTTCGATTCCCTACTCTAAATATTGCGTCATTAATTACTATGCCTGTACCTTAGTACAATTCCAAACGTCATAGAAAAAGTAGGATACTTTAGCTGTAGTATTTTTAGCTGTAGTATTTTAAGTTGCTAATGTGGTTTTGTTGAATGCATTTCTATAAACTGAATCACATTTGGAACTCATTTGTAACTCCTTTATTGATAGGAAATTGGCGGTGTACTTTTGCAAGCCGCTACCTCCATAGCTTGCATCTGTACACCGTATTTTTTCAATTACTCTACTGATCAGGCTTACACAGTTTAATTTATTCTCAGCTTATTCAGTTAATTGGAGCTATTTCGATTCGTTTTGTGACGAGTTTGTGAGTAATTCAAGCAAACTACAAATTCAGTTTTAAGCATGCAAAGTTTTCGGATTATTATCCAAATCTGAGAGTAAGGATAGCAGACTCCTAGTATAATAAAGAGAGTTTATTTACAAATTCTCAATTTTTTATTATGAGTGATAACGTCCTTTGATGAGCTAAAGAATGAAACCTCCTGTTAGCATTGCGATCACAGGTGCAGCCGGTCATATTGGTTATAGCCTGTTATTCCGGATAGCGGCTGGTGATTTGCTGGGTAATGATCAGCCTATCATCTTACATCTCCTTGATCTCCCTCAGTCTCAACATATTCTTGATGGCGTAGTAATGGAATTGTGTGACTGTGCCTTTCCTCTTTTGAAAAATGTCATCACAACAGATGATCCGTTAATCGCTTTCAATATGGTGGATATCGCTATTTTAGTTGGTGCCCGCCCACGCACTAAAGGAATGGAGCGAAAAGAACTACTCACCGTCAATGCAGAAATATTCAGTACTCAAGGTAAAGCCCTTGATAAAGTTGCAAAGCGTAATGTAAAAGTACTGATTGTTGGCAATCCAACCAATACCAATACTTATATTACAATGAAAAATGCTCCTAACTTATCACCAGGTAATTTTGCTGCCATGCTTAGACTTGATCATAATCGCGCCTTGTATCAAGTAGCAGCAAAATTAAAGGAATCAGTATCAAGCATCAGGAAAATGATTATTTGGGGTAATCATTCTTCTACACAGTTTCCTGATCTAAGCCATTCAGAAATCAATGGGAAGAAGGTCATCAATCTTATTGAAGATCAATCCTGGATTGAGGATTATTTTATTCCTACTGTTCAGAATCGTGGTGCCGCAGTAATTGAAGCAAGAGGATTATCGAGTGCAGGCAGCGCTGCTAATGCGATAATTAATCATCTTCATGACTGGATCATTGGGACAAGAGAACATGATTGGGTTACAATGGGAATTCCTTCTGATGGAAGCTATGGAATTCAAGAAGGGGTAATTTATGGCTTCCCTGTTACTTGCAAGAATGGGGATTATACGATTGTGCAAGGGCTAGAAATAAATGAAATATCTAAAGCAAAGATGCTTGCTACATATAAAGAACTTTTAGAGGAAAAAGACGCAATTAAGCATTTATTGCCTTAAATTTTATTTAACTTTTTTCTAATTCCTCAATAACCGAGAGAACTTCTTCAGCATGGCTGGGTACTTTCACTCCGCGCCATTCTTTTTGTAATACGCCTTTTGTATCAACTACAAAAGTACTTCGCTCTATACCTCGTACTTGCTTGCCATACATGTTTTTCATCTTAATGACACCATAAAGTTCACACACGGTTTCATCTGTATCGCTTAGCAAATCAAAAGGCAATGATAATTTCTCCTTAAAACCGTTATGAGACTTTATGCTATCTCGTGAAATCCCAACAATTTCACAATTGAGCTCTTTAAATTTAGTATAAAGATCTCGAAATTGTAGACTCTCATCGGTACAGCCTGGTGTATCATCTTTAGGGTAAAAATAAATTACTATATTCTTACCCAAAGATGCTGATAGGCGAAATGTTTTCTCACCAGTAGCCTTAAGTTCAAAATCTGGAGCCGGTTTGAGTATCATGGGAGTATTAAAATCTCGCATTTAACAAGAGGTTGTTATTAAGGAATGACTTGATCAATCACAACAGTAATTTCTTTATCACCCAGTTTTACTGGTTTGCTAAACCCTTCTAGATCGCCACTGGCTGGAACAGCTTGGCCTGATTTTGTTATCCTCCCACCTATTACTACTTCTGGAAAACTAGACATCTTCATAGTAGGTGTCATCGCCATATCATCATTTAATGAAAAAGTTGCAGGTAAATCCTTTACAGTCAGTTTCAAAATAGCCAATGGCATTTTAGGCCCAGTTTTAGCTCGTGCAAAAACAAACACTGTATCATTTGGGGATACCTTATTGGCTAATGCAGGGTTAAGCGTAACGGTTCCAGTGATGGTAGCCGCTTTGTTAGCGTTATCTGATTTATCAGATTGTGATTGCTGGTTTTTCTCAACAGGCAAATCTGTATCGATATTTGAATTTTTTGCTAACTGCATTGGAACTGAATCTTTCCCTTCGCTCGCCAATGATTTTGCCTGGGCAATACTATCGTTGACTGATTGAGCCAATTGTGAATCAGCTGGAATAACACTCAACAATTTCTCCCAAAAAGCTGCAGCTTGATCGTATTTTTTTTGTTCAAATTCAACAGTACCAGCTAGCGCAAGTGCTTTTGGATAATTCGGATCGATCTTAAGTGCTTGATTAATTAATTCAGCAGGTTTGCCTATCAAACTTCCGTTATTTGTCATGGCAAGTACGTCTGCATAATCACTCAACAATTGTGCACTATCAGGGATTATTTCGGTTAATTTAGCATAGGTTGCACTGGCTTCTTGATATTGACCCATAATAGCGTAGGTTCTGCCTAGCATTACCCAGCCTTCTATATCTCCTGGGTTTTCTTTTAAGCGCGCAACCAAATTGTCCACAACAGATTTAATTTCGCTATGACTAGGTGGCATTCCTGCCATGTCCTGTGCGTGAGATTGCGTTACACTGGCTAACTGAGATTGTGGTAGCAAACCACGTGTATCACCCAGAACCATATATAACGATATTGCAGTTAGAGGGACTGCAAATATAACTACAACTGATGTAACAATCCCCTGCCCTTTTATTATGGAAGAAGTTGTGGGGTTTTTTGATGATATCGTCAAATCTTGTAACATTCTTTTTTGTAATTCCTGCTTACTTTTTTCATGTTGCTCCTTAGATAAAATATCATTACGTAAATCGTTATCCAATTCTGCAAGCTGATCACGATAAATCGCAATATTCGCAGCTTCCCGCTCTAATAGCTCAATCTTATCTTGTCTTTTCCTCAGCAAAGTTGGAAGAACAAACATTAATGCAGCAACAATAAAAATTCCAGCAACAACCCAAAAAGAAGTCATACTTATTCCTTATTAGTTTTATTTATTAAAGCTTCGGCCTCTAAGCGCTGACTTTCCGATAGTGGTATGTCTTCCAATTGTGTGCGACGCCGTCTTAAATAAATAATTAAACCTATTGTTGCCCCCAAAAATAAAATAAGTGGGCCAAACCATAATAACAGTGTGGTAGTTTTGAATGGTGGGTTATAAAGAACAAAGTCACCATAACGGGCAACTAGAAAATCGATGATTTCTTCGTCACTTTTATTCGCTTTCATCTGCTCTCGCATTTCTCGTCTCAAATCATTAGCAAAATCAGCACGAGAACCAGCAAGAGATTCATTTTGGCATACCAGACAACGTAGATTTTCTGATAAGTCAATCAAGCGTTTTTCCAGTACGGGATCCTCTGCAACCGGTACCGCTTCATTAGCAAAGCTAATCAATGGTACCAACGCCACAAAGAGAACAGCAATGAGCTGTTTTATAAATTTAGAATAATGATCAATACGGTTTTGCAATATAAAACTATTTGCTGCCACTTCAAATTTATACATCGAATTTATCCTTGCAACTCTTTTATCAGTGGAAGAATTTTATCTTCCAACGATTTTACTGTCACAGGTCCAATATGTTTATAACGTATTATTCCTTGCTTATCAATGATATATGTTTCAGGGACACCATAAACGCCATAATCAATACCCACTTTCCCATCGGCATCAACGATACTGACTGTATAAGGGTCACCATATTGCTTAAGCCATTGTATGGCGGTATCTCGCTGATCTTTATAGTTCAGCCCATATATCGGCACTATTTTTGCTTTAGCTAATTGTACAAGCAAAGGGTGCTCATCACGGCAAGCGACACACCAGGAAGCCCAGACATTTAACAACCATACTTTCCCCAGATTATCTTGCGACATAAGAGTTTTATCTGGATCATGCAAATGATTCAGCTGAAATACAGGTGCAGGTTTGTCCACAAGAGGGGACGGTACCTGACGCGGGTTCAATGTTAAGCCAACTCCAAGAAATACGACTAGAACAGAGAATATCGCAAGCGGTAATAAGAACCGGGTCATACTTTTCTTACCTCCGGCACAATGATTGGCTCTGCTTCTGTGGGTGTTGCACCTTTATCACTTTCAGCAACCGTTTCTAAGGTAATTTCAGTTTTGCTTTTTTTGCGTATGCCGTAACGATAGCGACGATCAGTAACAGATAAAACTCCACCTAATGCCATCAATAAACATCCAAACCAGATCCAGTCTACAAAAGGCTTATGATAGACACGGACTACCCAGGCATTATTATCTAGAGGTTCACCTAATGCGACGTATAAGTCACGGAATAAACCAGTATCAATGGCGGCTTCAGTCATGGCCATACCCGAAGCATTGTAGGTTCTTTTTTCTGGATATAGCTTCCTAATCTGCTTATCATTCTTCAGAACATCAATATCACCTTCAATTGATTTGTAATTCGGTCCAGGTAAGCTTTTTGTCCCATTAAAACGGAAAGTGTATCCGCCAATTGAAACAGTATTACCGATTTCCATACGAACATCTTTTTCAGTTTCATAACCATTGACTAGCGTGACGCCGATTATAAAAACGGCTATACCTAAATGCGCACAATGCATCCCATAGTAGCTACGAGATTGTCGAGACAATTTGCTAAATAACCCACCCTCACCACTATTTTGTAAGCGGTGTTTGATATTGACGAAAATGCTGGCAATAATCCAGAAAGCTAATAACAAACCAAAGCTAACAAGTGGCTTCCATTCACTCATCAAAAAAGGCGTGATTAATGCGGAAACTAAACTCACGGCAAAAGCCCAGCGCAAACGGATTGCCAGAGACGGTAAACTTGTTTGTTTCCATTTCGCAATGGGTCCCACTCCAATCAGAAAAACAGCGGGTGCCATTAACGGTACAAAGATAGCTTCAAAATAGGGAGGCCCAACTGATATCTTCCCTAGCCCCAATGCATCAACTATTAATGGATAAAGTGTACCCAGCATGACGCTACCGGCAGCAACCAGCAACAATACATTATTGGCAAGAAGCATGGTCTCGCGCGAAACAAATTGAAAGCTTCCTCCCAACCCTACTTTAGGCGCTCGCCAAGCAAACAGTGTTAAAGAGAAACCTATTATCACAACCAAATAAACCAGGATGAATATTCCACGTGCAGGATCTGTCGCAAAAGCGTGAACGGATGTAAGCACACCAGAGCGGACCAAGAATGTTCCTAGTAAACTCAATGAAAATGCAACTATTGCAAGCAGAACAGTCCAGCTTTTGAAGCTGCCACGCTTTTCTGTAACAGCAAGCGAATGCACGAGAGCGGTACCAACTAACCATGGCATAAAGGAAGCATTTTCAACTGGATCCCAGAACCACCAGCCCCCCCAGCCCAATTCATAATAAGCCCACCAACTACCAATCATAATACCGATAGTCAAGAACACCCATGCAGCAGTTGTCCAGGGCCGCGACCAACGTGCCCAGGCAGCATCTAACTGACCACTGAGGAGAGCGGCAATAGCGAAAGCAAAGGCTACCGAGAAGCCAACATACCCCATATAAAGCATGGGAGGATGCATTACCATCCCAGGGTCTTGAAGCAAGGGATTCAAATCACTGCCTTCAAACGCTGCAGGCAAAAGACGATCGAATGGATTAGAAGTAAATAGCAAAAATAATATAAATCCCACACTAACCAGACCTAGCACACCTAACACTCTCGCTACCATATCGTCGGGTAGTTGACGACTAAATACACTGACTGCAACTGACCACCCTGCCAGCAGCAATACCCATAGCAGCAATGATCCTTCATGCGATCCCCAGGTAGCAGCAAATCGGAAATGCAGCGGCAATTCCGAATTAGAATGAGAAGCTACATTGTGCACAGAGAAATCGTTATTAATAAAGGAATAAGCTAGACAGCCAAATGCAATGGCAATAAATACAAATTGACCTTGTACAACCGGGCGAGCCAAAGCAATCCATGAAGGAATACCGCGAGCAGCACCAATAAGAGGCAACGTTCCTTGAATCAAAGCTAATAACATCGCAAGTATTAGCGCAAAATTACCAAGTTCTGGAATCATGTTTGAAATGCTATCCCTTAAAAAATTATCTGAGATTAAGAAATTGTCGATAAAAGCTTTTTCTTATTGAACTAATGATGCTTTCTGGGCTTTGGCTGCTTGTTCTAGTGCGCTTGCAGCCTCGGGTGGCATGTAATTTTCATCATGTTTGGCAAGAACTTCATCCGCATAAAAAATACCATCCTCCGCTATTTTTCCTTGTGCTACCACACCCTTACCCTCTTTGAACAAATCAGGTAGTATCCCGGTATATACGACTTTTATTGTTTCTGCAGTATCTGTTACGGCAAAGTTGACAGTCGTGCTACTGCCTTGGCGCTTTAAGCTACCCTCTTCTACGATTCCACCAATTCTAAAACTTTTACCCATAGGAGCTTCTTTGGCAACAACCTGGCTTGGACTAAAGAAAAAAACCAGATTACTCTGGAAAACATTCAATACTAAAATAGCAGCAAAAGTTAGCGCAGTAACACTTGCGGTGATAATGGCTATTTTTTTATGACGTGGTTTCATTCTTTTTCTCTCTCATATTTAATTCGTTTCTCTGACCAAGATATTTTTGTAAAGTTCGCTGACGACTTAATAAAATCCAAATTTCGCCTGCGATACAAATAAACGATACCAGATATGAGCCCCAGACATAGAATCCATATCCACCCATTGAAAAAAATTCTGACCAGCTGTTCCAATTCATCGTGTAATTCCCTTTAATTCTGCTACCCATGCTGTATGGCGCTCACGCTCTAATATAATAGTGCGCGCTCGCATCAATATCATCGCAATGGAGTACATCCATACAGCAAGTGCCATAATTAACATCCCTGCAAGCATTGCTGTAGCCATTTTGGGTGATTGAGCAATACTGACGGAAGCGCCTTGGTGTAATGTATTCCACCATTGAACTGAGAAATAAATAATAGGTATATTAACTACCCCTACTAATGCGATAATTGCACCAGCTTTATCTGCTCGCCGTGGATCATCAATAGCTGCCTGGAGCGACATAAACCCAATATAAAGAAAAAATAAAATTAATTCCGAAGTGAGTCGAGCATCCCATACCCACCATGTTCCCCACATTGGCTTACCCCACCACGCTCCTGTCCATAATGCAATAAAGGTGAACATAGCTCCTGTTGGCGCGATAGCTGTCGCCATCATCGACGAAAGACGCGTATTAAAAGCAAGACCAATTCCCGCCCAAAATGCCATAACTACATATAGAAACATTGACATCCAGGCAGCTGGCACGTGAATAAAAATAATACGATACGCTTCACCTTGTTGAAAATCAGTCGGCGCTACAAAAAAACCAATATAAAGACCAACAATTAGCAAAACTATAGCGGCAATAGAAAAATACGGAATCATTCTCCCTGCCAGAAAATAAAAACTTGCAGGTGAAGCATATTTATACCAGTTTATCGACATATTAGATTTTTATTTATAAGTTTTAGTTGAATTTTATTCCATTGAAATCCTGAGAGAGGCTGCTGTTGCCCACGGTGCAAAAACTAATGATACGAGCAAGAAAGCTCCAAGTAGAGAGAAATGCGCCTCGAATCCCAGGCCTGCGGTACTGGCTTCGACCGCGCCCGCTCCAAAAATAAGAACAGGAATATATAAAGGCAGCACTAATAAGGATACTAATACCCCGCCTCCTCTTAGTCCTAAAGTAAGCGCCGCACCTATAGCACCAATTAAACTCAGTATAGGAGTGCCTAATAATAATGATAATGTCAATACTACCAGCGCGCTGAAAGGTAAATCATATTGAATACCCAATACTGGGGCCATCAATACTAGTGGAACTCCTGTAATTAACCAGTGTGACAACATTTTTCCTAGCACTAATAATGACAAGGATGTGGGTGAAAGCAATATCTGCTCCAGCGTCCCATCTAGATAATCGTTAGAAAACATACGTCCAAGCGAAAGCATTGACGCTAATAATGCCGCAACCCATACAATCCCGGGAGCCATGATGCGAAGTGTATTCATTTCTGGTCCCACTCCAAGTGGAAACAGACTGACTACGATAATAAAGAAAAATAATGTCGTTAAGACATCAGCCTGCCGACGCACGGCCAATAATAGATCTCGCCGAATTACCCAAGTCAACATATCAAGAAAGGTATAATTGATGCGTTACAGTAGCACTAATATCAATTTCCTGATGCGTTGTCAGTATCACCATACCACCTTGAGCCAAATATCGCTCTATTATATTTTTAATTAATTCAATTGCAGACACATCCAATGCGGTTAAAGGTTCATCTAATATCCATAGCTTAGTATTCACTAATATCAAACGTGCCAATGCGACTCTCCGTTTCTGGCCTTGCGATAATACCTTAGCTAATAAGGTTTCACGTTCCTCTAGACCCATCTTCTGCAAGGCTTCATAGGCTATCTTTTCATCAATTGCTACCCCAGCAAGCGCGCTTGTAATACGTAAATTTTCAATGGCGGTCAAATCATCTTTTACACCACTCAAATGACCTAAATAGGTGATCATACTAAAATAATCCGCACCTAGAGATCGAATGCTGGTGCCATTCCAATTAATCTCTCCCGAACTTGGAACAGTCAATCCGCATAACATTCTCAATAAGCTTGTCTTGCCACTACCATTAGGACCACGCACCTGCATCAATTCGCCAGGTTTAATAGAAAAGTTGATCCCACTGAATAATACGCGATCGCCACGCGCGCATTCTAGATTGCTGCCTTGCAACATAGTTAGCAATTAATTAAAACTAAATATTATAGCGTACTGAAATACCTTTGACACTTTGTGTTATGGAAAAAATATCCGTAAAATAGTTGAACCTAAAACCAAAACTGCTTTTTAGGTTGAAAGTACTATTCATTTTATTTTTTATAACACCATATAGTTAGTAAATCGTATTACTTAATAATTAATTTTCTAAATTTTATTCGATATGAGTCTTTTAGGAGCTATTGCTCCAGTTTCTGTTATTTCCCCTACCCCAAAAAATAATCCTCTACTATCGTATAACTTAACGCGGGTTCCGCCTGGCAAATTAATTTTATTTGTACTCTTTATCAATTGCCCTTGACATAAAAATAAAGATTCTGCTTGATTGAGCGTAATGGAAGGAAAATTCTGAAGGAGACTCTCTATAGGATATAAATATGCATCATGTTCAGAGGATAAAGTACCCTGAAATTGATCAAGCTGATAAGCTTGATGCAAACTAAAATTCCCGACCTGATTACGGCATAAACTTGTAAGATATGCCCCACCAAATCCCAGTGCCTTACCGATATCTTCAGCCAATGTACGTATATAAGTTCCTGTTCCACAATGAACCACAATAGACATTTCGTTCTCGATCCATGAATCTAGATATAACTCATAGATAACAATATCCCGAATTTTTCTTTCAATTTCTTCACCCTTCCGCGCATATTGATATAAGCGTTTTCCATTAAATTTCAGTGCACTATACATAGGAGGAGTTTGTTTAATCCACCCTTTAAAAGTCTGCAAAACTTCTTGCACTTGCAACAAACTCAATTTTTCGTTATTCAACTTTGTGCGTACTGCGGCAATTATCTCCCCTTCTGCATCGCCAGTAGAACTGAGATAACCCAACTTCAATGTAGCATGATAGGTTTTATCTGCATTCAACAACATGGCCGAGAATTTTGTGGCTTCACCCAAACAAATAGGCAGTAGACCAGAAGCCATGGGATCAAGTGTGCCAGTATGACCTGCTTTTGTAGCACCGAAAAAACGCTTGATAATTTGTAGCGATTGATTAGATGTTAAACCAGAGGGTTTATTGAGTAATAAAATACCGTTAATATTACGTTTAATAAGTTAAATTCCTGTAAGCTTTGAAAAAATCATGTAAATTAAATAAATTGCAGCAATAGCTAATCTTATTTACCTATTTTTCTCAAAATTAAATATTTTATAGTTAAATTTCTTGTGGAATTTGTTTGGTTAAAAAAGAGATGATCGTTTTCAAGTGAGGGAATATTTGTTAGATTTTGCCTGTTGCTTTATCTATTAATTGCGAAAGATATAATCCACGCTCAACTGATTCATCATAAATAAAATGAAGCTGAGGAATTACTCTCAATCTAATTCTGCTTGCTAATTGGCTACGCAGGAACCCACTTGCATGTTTTAAACCCCCCTCAATTGCAACCCTATCTTCTTCATTACCAAGCGTTGTATAATAAATTTTGGCATGTGAATAATCACGTGTTACCTCTACATCAGTAATAGTGATCCTTCCTACTCGCGGATCTTTAACTTCGGTTTCAATCAGTACAGCTAATTCACGCTGTATCTGATCAGCAATACGCTGCGTTCTAGAATAATCTTTAGGCATTATGTTTATTTCTGGTGTTATAAAACACGTGCCGTTTCAATAATTTCATATATTTCTAGCTGGTCACTAACTTGGATATCATTAAAGTTCTTGAGTGAAAGTCCGCATTCAAATCCAGCCTTTACTTCCTTCACATCTTCTTTGAAGCGCTTCAAAGAATCAAGAATACCACTATGAATTACCACACCATCACGCAGGACTCGCACAAGAGAGTCACGTCTCACCACACCATCCAAAACATAACAGCCTGCTACCGTACCTACTTTTGAAATGCGATAGATCTCACGAATATCAACCAAGCCAAGAATATTTTCTTTACGTTCTGGCATCATCATGCCAGAAAGCGCTTTTTTAATCTCATCAACGGCATCATAAATCACGTTATAATAATGTACATCAATACCTGTTGAAGCGATTAACTTACGAGCACTTGCATCAGCGCGAGTATTAAAACCAATTACTACAGCTTTAGATGCAAGGGCTAAATTAATATCAGACTCAATGATTGCACCTACACCACTATGAATAATATTGATTTTCACTTCATCGGTGGTAAGCTTCTGCAAAGCATATGACAACGCTTCACACGAACCCTGCACATCTGCTTTAATAATAAGATTGAGTATTTTGGCACCTTCTTTCTGACCAAAAACATCTTCCATCTTCGCAATTTGCCGTTTATCAAGCTTCACATCACGGAATTTACCTTGGCGAAATAATGCAATTTCGCGTGCTTTACGTTCATCTTCTAGCGCTATGACTGCTTCACCTGCTACCGGCACATCAGATAATCCTTGAATTTCTACTGGTATAGATGTTCCAGCCTCTTCAATTGGAAGACCTTTTTCATCCAGCATCGCTCTTACTCTTCCAAATACAGCACCACTCAATAAAACATCACCACGTCTTAAAGTACCAGATTGCACTAATATAGTTGCAACTGGGCCACGTCCTTTATCCAAGCGTGACTCGATGACTACTCCTTTCGCAGGCGCATTTCTAACTGCTTTAAGTTCTAAAACCTCTGCTTGCAATAAAATGCTTTCAAGAAGCTCATCAATGCCTTGGCCAGTTTTGGCTGAAACAGGTACAAATATAGTTTCTCCTCCCCAGTCTTCTGACACAACCCCTTGATTTGAGAGCTCTTGTTTAATACGCTCAAAATTTGCCTCAGGTTTATCTATTTTATTAACAGCTACCACAATGGGAATATTTGCTGCCTTAGCATGATGAATAGCTTCTATAGTTTGAGGCATTACGCCATCATCAGCTGCTACAACAAGGACCACAAGATCGGTAATTTTGGCGCCTCGTGCCCGCATTGCAGTGAATGCTTCATGCCCCGGTGTATCCAGAAAAGTAATCATCCCATGTGAGGTTTCAACATGGTAGGCTCCGATATGCTGTGTAATTCCCCCAGCTTCACCGCCTGCCACACGTGTTCTACGAATATAATCCAACAACGAGGTTTTTCCGTGGTCCACATGCCCCATAACAGTCACTACCGGCGCACGAGACTCCATCTCCAGTTCGGATGCTGGTGTTTTAATTTCTTCAAGGAAAGATTCCGGACTATCAGGTGCAGCATATTTTGCAATATGCCCCATTTCTTCAACTACGATCATAGCCGTATCTTGATCCAGCATCTGATTGATTGTTACCATAGTACCCATTTTCATCAGCACTTTGATAACTTCAGCAGCTTTTACTGACATCTTTTGTGCAAGCGCAGCAACAGATATAGTTTCTGGCACCAAGACTTCATGCACAACTGGCTCGGTAGGTGCAGAAAATCCGTGCTGTATTTGCGTCTCAATTAGGTTTGATTTACCATGCTGCTTATCTTTGCGAACACGCCAACCTTGATTCCCAGATAAATCACCCCGTATTTTAGCTTCGCGTTTTTTGGTGACCTCATCTTTCCATGATTCTTCTTGTTTAGCTGGTTTTTTCTTCTTTTCTGTTTTGTCTTCAGCTTTAACAGCAGGTTTAGGCTGTGCACTCTCGGCTGGTTCCTGCTCAGCTTTAACAACAGGTTTGTGCTGTGCGCTCTCAGCTAATTCCTGTTCTGACTGGGGTACGGGGATTTGAGTTGATATCTCTTCAGAGATAGAGGAAGGAGTAGGCTCTTCTTTTTTTGCAATTAATTCTTCTTTTTTGGGTTCTTTTTTAACCTCAGCGATGATACTTTTTCTTTTTTCCTGTTTTTCTTTAAGCTCGGCTGCTTGACGGGCAATTAATTCAGCTTGTTTTAATGCTTCCTGCTCACGTAAGGCTTGTTGCGCTGCATCAATTATTGGTTTTCGGGTAGATGTTGATGGAATAACAGGGGCTGAAGTAGTCGCTGCTTCAAGCACTACCTCTCTTTCAACATCTTGCTCAGATGGCTTAGTGAGCACACGTTTTTTTCGGACTTTAACCTCAATAGTCCGAGCTTTACCAGTTCCATCCGATTGTCGTATTTCAGTAGTTTCCCTCCGAGTCAACGTGATCTTTTTCTTGGATTCAATCGAACCGTGTACTCTGCGAAGATAATCAAGCAGCTGTGTTTTATCTTTTTCTGTCAAAATATCTCTTATCGATTGCTTCTTGACGCCTGCAGCCAGAAGCTGGTCAAGTAACGCTTCTGGCAACACATCCAGTTCATTGGCAAATTTTTCTACAGTCATTTGAGTCATCAGCAACCTTTTTTACTCTAAATTCATTTCAAAAAACGCGAATCTTATTTTGGTTTTTAATCTTATGTTATTGGTATTGATAGGTAAAATTTCAAGCTCAAAGCAAACAATCAATATAAATATATTTTAATTAAACCACGGTTCTCGCGCTTTTATAATAAGCATATTAGCACGCTCAATATCGATACCTGTCATTTCGACTAAATCATCTGCGGCAAGATCAGCAAGCTCCTCTTGAGTGTTAATACCTTTGGCAGCTAACTCACGAACTAGTTGCATATCCATGCCTTCGAGTGAAAGCAGCCCTCCAGATATATGTTCAAATTTTTCTTCGTTAGCAATTGCATCAGTTAGAAGAGTATTACGTGCCTGATTACGTAATTTATTGATTGTTTCTTCATCAAGTGCTTCTATTTCAAGCATTTCATTAAGTGGGATGTAAGCAATTTCTTCTAGTGTAGAAAAACCTTCCTCTACCAGAATATCCGCTACTTCTTCATCAACACCAAGTTTTTCCATGAACAGCTTACATATCCTAGAGGTTTCTTCTTCATTCTTTTTCTGTGATTCCTCTACTGTCATGATATTGAGATTCCAACCAGTTAATTCTGATGCGAGGCGCACATTTTGCCCCCCGCGGCCGATTGCTTGCGCGAGATTTTCTTCATCGACAATAATATCCATACTATGTTTATCTTCATCGACCATAATGCTGCTGATCTCGGCAGGTGCAAGCGCATTAACGACAAAAGTAGCCGGATCTTCCGACCACAATATAATATCAATCCGCTCCCCCGCCAACTCACTTATCACAGCCTGCACTCTAGAACCTCTCATACCCACGCAAGTTCCAATTGGATCAATGCGTGGATCAGTTGATTTAACGGCTATTTTAGCGCGTGAGCCAGAATCTCTTGCTGCCGTTTTGATCTCTAATAATCCTTCTTCAATTTCAGGCACTTCTAATCGAAATAATTTAATCAAGAATTCAGGAGAAGTACGTGATAAAACTAATTGAGGTCCTTTTGTTAAGCGATCGACTCTAAGCAAATACGCGCGAACGCGGTCTCCAACCCTTAAATTTTCTTTTGGGATCATTTGATCACGAGGAAGAATTGCCTCAATTCTTCCTGACTCCACAATAGCATTGCCACGTTCCATGCGCTTGATAGTACCGGCAATCAAATACTCTTTACGTTCAAGAAAATCATTCAGATTCTGTTCTCGTTCTGCGTCACGAATTCTCTGAAAGATTACTTGTTTAGCTGCTTGTGCACCAATACGATCAAATTCTATTGCCTTCAAAGGCTCTTCGATGTGGCTCCCTAATTTAATATCAGCATCATACTGTAATGCTTCGCTTAAAGAAATTTGCCGCGCAGAGTTCTCTACAGCATCATCAGCAACTACTAATTTGTTCCGAAAACATCGATAATTTCCAGTTTCCCGCTCAATTACAACTTGCACATCAATATCTTCATGAAAATGTTTCTTTGTGGCGGACGCAAGCGCCATTTCTAAGGCAGTAAAAACGATTGCTTTATCAACATTTTTTTCATGTGCCAAGGCATCTACTAATAGCAAAATCTCGCGGCTCATATTCCTCCAGCCAATTTTTTATGCATCTATAGTTATAGTTCCGGAACCAACCGAGCTTTTTCTAAATTATCTAATTCAATATGCAGCAATTTTCCCTCAACTTCTAGCCCTAATATTCCATCATTGACTTCTCGTATATTTCCAATAAAGTTTTTCTGACCTTGTAGCGCTATTCGTAATTTAATTTTTATTAATTTTCCAGAAAAGCGGATAAAATCACTTTCTTTTATCAGAGGTCTGTCTAGACCTGGAGAAGATATCTCAAGTCGATTGTAATCTATCCCTTCTACTGCTAATAATTTATTAAGATGGTTGCTAATCACGACACAATCTTCAATAGAAATACCCCCATCCTTTTTATCTACAAATATTCTTAATAATTTACCAGATGCCGATTGCTCCACATCTACCAATTCATAACCCATTTCCGCTAAAATCGGATCAAGTAATTCATATAAGGTCATAGCTTAACCACAAATAAAAAATGGGCTGAATAAGCCCACCAGACATTAAGGTTATTATAACAATAATCAATTACTAACAAAACAGAATTTTATTTTATGATAATAATTCCAATAAGTTACTGTTAGCCTGATGTGCTTTATCCTTTTATTGTTAATGCCAATATTTAATATGGATAGCAATCTGCCGCTCAAAGTGGATCAAAGTATGATTGGGTACCGATTTGTGCATAGTAATCTTGTAAGCAAGGCATACAAAGATATGTAATTCCATTTCTAAATTAAAGTTGACTTTGTTGACTTCACCTTACCGTATTATTTAGATTTAGACTGTCTGCGGCTCGCCTTCGCGCCATTTTGATTCGGCAATGGACTAACATGAATAGACCTCATTAAAAGCGGCGATTCAAAATGGATTATTATGTAAAAAATAATAGATATTAATAAGGATAGGGCTAAGCAGATGGTTTACCGTCGTACCGCTGTCATAAAGTTGATAGATGCACATCTTGTTTTTTAATGCATCTTTGGATGTGTTTAATGACGACGGGAAAGTCTATTAAGAAGAGATTTATCATATCAATACATCTCCATATATTTTCTAAGGCTTATGTCGCTAATCGCCAGGATGCTTTTATTTTAACCTGTTCGATTACAATTTAGTTATTCCACTATTCCATTGATAATGCTTTAATAAAACTTAGCATGAAAAAACTGGGTACAAACAGAGGGATATATGGAGGTGTCTCGTAATTATTTGCTAAAAGAAATTACGATTGATATCGAACTATGTGATTGATATCGAACTATGTATAAAATTAGAAAAAACTATCAATTGATAAGCAGATTAACGTAGCTAGAAGTCGTGTCATACCACCATCGACTTCTAGCCAATATAACGCATTCAATTAGACCTCTCTTGACCTTTATACTAATCAACAAATGCGCCAAGAGATGATTAGGAAAATAGACTATTCTCCCAAACGCGATTAATTAGTATTTGCCGCCCGCTCCAGTAAACCATACGATTAGTCCGATAACTATGAGACCAATGGTTGTACCTGCAACTACTTTGAACAAACCAGCCTCATCTGTTCTTCTATTTTCTTCTGCCATATCTTCTTTCTCCTTTTGAAAGTTTACTCTTTGTTCTTAAAAAACCCATAAACAAGGTAGGGTTGCGAAGATTCTACGCATATTTCTTTAGAATGGCAATATTGAAGATGTATAACGTCGAAATGGAATGGATAATCACATTCTTCCACTTTTTGTAAGGCATAATGATATTTATATGGTAAGTAATTGGATTTTTAAATCCAAGCTGACTTTGTTGGCCTCACCTTGTCATATTATTTTATACTGTCTGCGGCTCGCCTTCGCGTCATTTGTGATTTGGAAATGGAATAAGAATGCGAGCAAACGGCAGATGCTATCACTCATGCAAGTAAGATAGAAAACCTGACAAGCCGGCGCACGTACAACTTTGCATGACAGTACGAAGTGCGTGTACTTCAGCAGAAGAGGTTGGCACCAAGTATTTTACTGGACGCCTATTTCAGAATTTCAATGTAAGCCCACAAAGTCACACAAGAGCAACTAGAAAAATAACCTTAAGTGTGGTATGGACTAAATACGTTACTGAACGAAAAAAATTTTGGTCAGAACAGCGCCTTAAAAATAGTGAACATCTTCCTCATGTTAGTGGCGAAAAAAGGAAGCGTAATGATAAGGTAACTGAATCTGGACTTCTTGCCTGGTTATCTAACAGCAAATTAGCCGATTTAACGCAGGAAAGAATCATTAATGGGGTAAATACCGAAATAAGCAAATGACCAACATGAACCAGGCTTGCTTTTCTTTTATTAAGAGCTTTTCTATCATGGTCTGACCATTCACCCTAAATCCACTCTCTTGTCAAGTATTACTCGTCGATAATTAAAAAATGATGGCTAAATTGATCATAATAGAGCGCCTTATTTAAGCTCCAGGTTTAGTGAACACATCATTACTTCTGCTGGCATAAAACAACGAGCAGACGAATCTGCTCGTTGTTTTTATTGCTGTGTTAGCGATTTTTATGGCTTTGCCTGCCTGCTTCAGCATGCTGCTCAGATGTGCCGCCACGAGTAGAGGAAGATGATTTATCTTCATCCTCGGATTCGCCTTTGCCACGTGATTGTCCACCTTTACGACCCGCTTCACGCGCTTCTTCCGAGCTAAACTCATGGGCTGTACCTTTTTCATGAGCAGCATGACCTCCTTTTCTGCCCGCTTCGCGCGCCTCTTCAGAAGTAAACTCATGAGCCGTACCCTTTTCATGAGCTGCATGGCCTCCTTTCCTGCCCGCTTCGCGTGCTTCCTCTGAGGTGAACTCATGCGCAGTACCCTTCTCGTGAGCTGCATGGCCGCCTTTGCTCGCAATTTCACGCTGCTTTTCTTCGTCCATAGAAGCAAAACCACGCTGACTGGTACCTTTGTTGTCCTCATCCTTTCCTTTATTCGAAGGCATAATCACCCTCCTATTTGCTAAGTTCAAAAAACACCCATGATGTGTTTGGGTTCTTTATCTCCGGTTTGATAACACGAAGAATGATTTTATCGTACTCTTCGAATCGGGCTTTATCTGTGCGCAAGCACACATAAGCCTAAAATTAAAGCTTGAATACAGAATGAGTTAGACTCCGATTAGTCAGAATAATAGCATTGTGCGCTACGCCTAAACGGTTTGCTCGCTCGTGCTGATAGGCATCGGGATAAATCAATTTTGCGCTTGCGAACCCCTTGAGGTTTGTGCTCAGCATGGATAAAAATTCTCTATTATTTTCCTAGACGAAAGCCTGAAAAGAGAAAGGCACTTAGCCGTGTTGCAGCTAAGTGCCTGATTTTATTGGTGGCCAAGGGCGGAATCGAACCACCGACACAAGGATTTTCAGTCCTCTGCTCTACCAACTGAGCTACTTGGCCTTTAGTACAATGAAGCGATATTTAATGTTACTTCAACAAATTTAGAAAGAATAAAATATGGCGCGCCCGGCAGGATTCGAACCCACGACCCCTTGGTTCGTAGCCAAGTACTCTATCCAACTGAGCTACGGGCGCTCCTAGCTTTTATTTCTCTTCAATTTTTATTATTGGTTAATAGAGCAACATTATATCAAAGGTTAATGGAACAGCATATTAAAGCCATTAGTAAATAATTGAAACCATCTTTCTTTAAAATCTTCTTATCAATTATTTTATGCTTTATAACAAGCCGGGCATAATGTTACATTTAACTACTTTTGTCAAGAAATAGCCTCTTATTCTCAATATGCAATGAAATCAATTTATCTTTCAGTACATATTTGTTCATCTCGTCCTTACGTTGATACGAAATAGCCTCTCGCCCTAAAATGCTGCCCTATAAAATTGCGTTTGTGCTCTCCGCACCTTCTATTCGGCTGTCGTTATATTATTCGCCCTGTTTCTTGAAAACTTCCCCAAAGTGCGGCCTCAATTACTCATACAGCGTCTTCCTCCGACATTTCGGTATAAATATGATGCAGTTATGTAGCCCCATTTACTATGGCTTAGACCTCACTCCCGCTCATCTCATTCTTCTTTTATCGTGTGCTTGGCGTTTGACAATCCGAGTTTCGCTGATGGATTTCCGTATATGTCAAATTACTATTACCACCTTCGCATAACTCGGGAATCTACTATCATGGGTTAAAGTTTTTTCTACCAAAAATAAATCGTTAAAGGCGACTATTCTAAAATAAATCGTTTTTATTAAACCATAAAAGACAGAATTAGTGATCATATGCTCTTACGGAATATAGAAAAAGCAAGGCTAAATCATCTTGTTTGAGCTATTAAGAAATGTAGAATACGGTAATATGATTTATCCTAATATACTTGCCTCTTTCGGTATACTCGGCTTCGTCAAGGGCATCATTGTTGTGCCGCTATAAAAACGGAATTTTTTGATATGTTAAAGATGGGCCAGGATAATCTCGGCAATGATAAAATTTGTAGCTTAATTTCTCCTTTTAAAAATAAGCAAAAATTGAATGATCGGAATTTTAATTATCTCTCATGATAAGCTTGGTGAGAGTTTTACTCATTGCGCAACCCATATTCTGGGAGAAAAGCCACAGCAATTAATATACCAAGCTATTTCTATTCAAGATAAGCCTGATGAAGTTGTTGCTCAAGCTAAGGAATTAATTAAAAAACTTGATCAAGGTGATGGCGTATTAGTGATGACAGATATTCTTGGCGCAACTCCCTCTAATATCGCTACCCAATTGATCCAAGCTGGAAAAGTAGAATGCCTTGCAGGAATGAATTTACCCATGTTAGTGCGTGCATTAAATTATCGTCATGAGCCACTTTCAATTGTGGTAGCAAAAGCACTTGCTGGAGGTAAAGAAGGTGTGATGCATATTTTACGTGGATGCTGAGATGCTACTTAAAGAAGTGACTATTATTAACAAGCTTGGCCTACATGCACGTGCTTCTGCGAAGCTTACACGCTTGGCAAGTCAATTCCAAAGTGAAGTATGGCTCATACGTAACGGTCGTAGAGTCAATGCAAAAAGTATTATGGGTGTAATGACGCTCGCCGCAAATAAAGGATCGACAGTTGCAATTGAAATAACGGGTGCTGATGAGACTGAGGCCATGCAGGCATTGACTAATCTGATCAATGGTTACTTTGGAGAAGGGGAATGAGTTTTATATTGCATGGTGTAGGTGCATCTGAAGGTATTGCTATCGGGCACGCGCATCTTGCTTCTCCAGCGACCCTGAATGTAGCTCATTATTTGATTCCCAAAAACCAGATAGACAAAGAAATAACACGATTAAACTGTGCTTTCGCAACAGTACGCAAGGAGATTGAAAAACTACAATCTTCAGCTAATCAAGGACCTACATTTGCTGAATTCAATGCTTTTCTTGAATTGCATCATATGATACTAGATGATCCAACACTTAGCTCCGCGGCAGTTGAGTGTATTGCTCAAACTCAATGCAATGCAGAATGGGCCGTTACGCAGCAGATGGAAGTATTGCTTTCTCAGTTTGAAGAAATTGAAGATGCTTATTTACGAGAACGTAAAACTGATGTCATGCAAGTCGTCGAACGAGTATTGAAAGTCTTATTGGGGCATCCAGGTTACATTCCTCCTCCTTTAAAGCATGATGGTAACAGTATTCTGGTAGCACACGATCTAAGTCCGGCAGATGTTATGCAATATAAACAACATCAATTTGCAGCTTTTCTTACGGATTTGGGTGGCGTGACTTCTCATACTGCAATTATAGCTCGCAGTCTGAATATTCCTTCCATAGTAGCGATGCACCATGCGCGCCAGCTTATTTACAATAATGACAATTTAATAGTAGATGGTGGTCAAGGGGTTGTGATTGTCAACCCTGACAAATATGTGCTTGCTGAATATCGTTTAAAACAGAATCATCTGGATCTGGAAAAACGTAAACTCAAACGTCTCAAATCTATTCCCACTATGACACTCGATGGTACATCAATAGAATTACATGCCAATATTGAGCTACCTCAAGATATTGAACAAGTTAAAGAAAGTGGCGCGATAGGTATTGGTTTGTTTCGCAGTGAATTTCTTTTTCTCAATCGGGATGATTTGCCCAGTGAGGATGAGCAGTTTGAAGCTTATTCAACTGTCGCCCAAAATATGCGAGGCTTACCAGTTACAATACGCACATTTGATTTAGGTGCTGACAAGAGTCTTAAAAATAGCTGCCGCTCTGCAATCAATCCAGCGCTGGGATTACGTGCCATTAGACTATGTTTAGCAGAACACGATATGTTTCTAACACAACTGCGTGCCATTTTGAGAGCGTCTGCCTATGGTAAGGTTCGCATCCTAATCCCAATGCTTTCAAATGATTACGAGATTAATCAGACTTTACAACTTCTTAATCATGCTAAACAAAGTCTGCTAGACGAAAAAAAACCTTTCGATGAGGAGATCAAGGTAGGTGGAATGATTGAAATTCCAGCAGCAGCACTAAGTGTGGAAATGTTCATGCGTAAACTGGATTTTTTGTCCATTGGTACTAATGATTTGATCCAGTATACATTAGCTATTGATAGAGCGGATGACACGGTGGCCCATCTCTATGATCCACTGCATCCATCTGTGCTTTGGCTACTGGCGCGAATTATTTCTACTGCCAACCGCTCCAATTTACCCATTTCAATTTGTGGCGAGATAGCAGGTGATATCCAATACACTCGCTTACTGTTAGGGTTTGGATTGCAACAGTTCTCCATGTATCCAGCACATATCCTGCCTGTTAAGCACGAGATTCTAAAAAGTCATTTACCAAGTATCATGCCGATAATCCAAAAAATTCTTAAAACTGATGAATCTGAGAAAGTTCATGGGTTATTATCCAAATTAAATAATTAATCTTTTTAATTTGAAATAATCGCGCTTTTATAAATACTTAAGCCTCATAAGTATTTTTGGCGATATAATGCTTATTTCACATAAGTTTTAGATGATCTCACACAGAATTTCCTAAAATTTTCTTATATTCATGCATGATTCAGACTCTATTGGCATCGTTGCGCCACTACGAATTTACTTTGATACACCACTTAGTCTGGAAAGTGGTGCAGTATTGGATAATTACGAGCTAGTTTATGAGACTTATGGTGAATTAAATGCAACTAGATCCAATGCAGTATTAATTTGCCATGCACTCTCGGGTAATCATCACGTTGCTGGCGTTTATGCTGATAATCCTAAAAATGTAGGTTGGTGGAACAATATGATTGGTCCTGGCAAACCTATCGATACACATAAATTTTTTGTGATTGGGGTAAACCATATAGGGGGTTGCCATGGCTCAACTGGTCCTGCAAATATCAATAAAAAAACTGGTAAGCATTATGGCGCAGATTTTCCCATGGTCACAACGGTAGACTGGGCAGAAACTTATGTGCGATTAGCTGATAAACTTGGCATTGATCAATTTGCTGCTGTGGTGGGCGGCAGTCTTGGTGGCATGTCTGCTATGCAATTAGCACTTTATTCGCCTGAGAAAGTCCGGCATGCTGTTATTATTGCTGCTGCAGCCAAATTAACAGCACAAAATATTGCTTTCAATGATGTTGCACGCCAGGCCATCATTACCGATCCGGATTTTCATGGAGGTGATTACTATTCTCATGGCACATTGCCGCGTAGAGGTCTGCGTCTTGCTCGTATGCTGGGACATATTACTTATTTATCCAATGATTCCATGGCAGAGAAATTCGGACGGGAATTACGAACAGGATCTCTTAGCTTCAATTTTGATGTAGAGTTCCAGATCGAGTCTTATTTGCGTTATCAAGGAGATAAATTTGCTGAGCAGTTTGATGCCAATACTTATCTGCTTATGACAAAAGCACTGGATTATTTTGATCCTGCGCGAGATTATGATGATGATTTGAGTGCTGCTTTCCGTTGCGCTAAAGCAAATTTTCTTGTGCTTTCATTTAGCTCTGATTGGCGTTTCTCACCTGAGCGCTCGCGCGCTATTGTCAAAGCTTTGCTGGATAATGAACTCAATGTAAGTTATGCAGAAATACTATCTAGGCATGGCCATGATTCCTTTCTCATGAAAGATGAGCACTATCATCAATTAGTGCGGGCTTATATGAACAAAATCGATATTTAATCTTTCCACAATGTTTTCATGGCTAAGCTACTTTCCTCTCTTACTTTATCAAGACCCGATTTTGCTACCATTGCTGCTTGGATCAGACCAGAATCGAAAGTACTTGATCTTGGGTGCGGTGATGGCACGTTGCTGCAGTATTTGCAGGATACGCTCGGCGTACATGGTTATGGCGTGGAAATTGATGATGCCAATATCCTGGCCTGCCTCAATAATGGGGTCAACGTCGTTCAGAGTGATTTAGAATCAGGTTTATCAGGCTTTGAATCTGATTCGTTTGATTACGTTATTTTGTCGCAAACTCTGCAAGCGATGAGGCACACGGAAAAAATTATTCAGGAAATGCTCCGTGCGGGCAAAGAAGGTATCGTCACCTTTCCTAATTTTGGCCACTGGAAAAATAGATTACAAGTTTCATTGGGTCATATGCCGGTATCACAAACTCTACCGTATGAATGGTTTGATACTCCCAATGTTCACTTATGTACACTAAGTGATTTTGAGCAGTTTTGCCACCAACATGGCGTGCATATTTTGGAGCGGCGAGTCATGAGTGGTAATCGACGAATTACTCTCGCTCCTAATTTTTTCGGGATGCTTGCATTTTACCGCTTTACTCGAAGGTAATTTTCTCAGCACGATTTTCCGCCTTACTATTAGTAGAGATTTTTAATTCGATGCGCCCGACCATCCATACCAGAAGGAGAACAGGTAAACCAAGTAAAGTAGTGCCTGTGAAAAATAGCGCGTACCCATATGTATCTACAAATTGCCCACTAAAACCAGCAATAAATTTTGGGAGCAGTAACATGGTTGAACTAAATAAAGCATACTGGGTCGCTGAATAAGCAGAATTAGTCAATCCTGAAAGATAAGCGATAAATGCTGAAGAAGCGATTCCAGCGGAAAGATTATCGGCAGAAATAGTCAATATAAGGGCAGTGATATCGTGCCCTTTCATCGATAACCAGACAAATAACAAATTAGTCACGGCAGATAAAATTGCACCAAAGAATAAAGTTTTAATCACATCCAATCTGACTATCAATAGCCCTCCTATTGCCGCACCTAAAACTGTCATGATGACACCATATACTTTTGAAACAGCTGCTACTTCATCTTTGGTATAGCCCATGTCAACATAGAAAGGATTGCTCATCACGCCCATTACAACATCTGAAATGCGGTAAATAGCGATCAAAGTCAGTATCAAGATGGCATAATAGCCATGCCGTACGATAAAATTCTGAAAAGGCGCAACCAAGGCCCCGTATAACCAGATTAACAATTGTGTAAGAGGGGTATTCAAATTCCAGCGAGCAATCATCTGGCTGGCTTGCCTTTCATTTTCCGCAGCCAGATGATGGATTGGAACATCTGGCTCCTGAATAATAAATGTGGTGATAATACCCACCGCCATAGAGGCTGCCATGGCTAGATAAGCTATTCGCCAAGACTGATAATCATAATCAGTTGGATTACCATCCAGCGAGGCTGCAATCCACAACACTCCCGCAGAAGCCAATATCATCGCTAAACGATAACCCGCTTGATAAGTAGCTGCCATCGCACCTTGTAATTTTAGTTCGACTGCCTCGATTCGATAAGCATCTAGGGCAATATCTTGGGTAGCTGAAGCAAAAGCGACTGCTAATGCAAAAAAAACCATGTGGGAGAGATTTTCAAGTGGGTCAGTACTCGCCATGCCCACCAAAGCGATCGTTATCATGGTCTGCGAAAGCAATAACCAAGCACGGCGTCGACCTAGCCATCGCGTTAAGAGCGGTAGGGGAAGACGATCGACCAAAGGAGACCACATCCATTTAAAGCCATAAGCCAGACCAATCCAGCTTAAATGGCCTATAGTAGTGCGGTCAATACCTGCTTCTCTTAACCAGAAGGATAGCGTGCCAAGTATCAGCAACATGGGCAATCCTGCTGAAAAACCTAGCGCGAGCATTCCCATCACCCTGGGGTGCGCATAGATACGACAAACACTCAGCCAGCTAGCAATGGCACTGATCATAAGTGATGATCGTAATCAATGATGAGCGGCGCATGATCCGAGAAGCGTTCCTGCTTATAAATGGATACGCTGGTTGCTTTGCTGGCGATCACAGGGGTTGCCACTTGATAATCGATACGCCATCCTATATTTTTCGCCCATGCCTGCCCCCGATTTGACCACCAAGTGTATCGTTCTGGTAATGGCTCAATTTTTCGGAACACATCAATGAAATTTAATTCATCAAAAACTGATGTCAACCAAGCGCGCTCTTCTGGAAGAAACCCTGAATTTTTTTGATTAGCGCGCCAATTCTTTAGATCGATTTCCTTATGAGCAATATTCCAGTCTCCGCACAAAATGAATTCTCTACCACTACGAGCCAGCGCCTGTAAAATCGGGAAGAATCGCTCCATAAAAAAGAACTTGATAGCTTGTCGGTGTTCACCACTCGCTCCTGAAGGAAGATAAATCGATATGATGCTCAAATTGCCAAAATCTGCACGTAAATATCGTCCTTCAAAATCGATTTCCGGAATTCCTATGCCCTCAATGATTTTGTCAGGTGTATGGCGAGAATACACCCCTACTCCACTATAACCTTTTTTATCTGAACAATGAAAATAACCTTGATAGCCATTCGGAATTTTTATTTCAGTTGCCATATCATTAAGTTGTGCCTTCAATTCTTGAACACACACAATATCAGCTTGTTGCTGAGGCATCCATTGAAAGAAACCCTTATTAGCTGCAGAACGCACTCCATTCAAGTTAAGCGTTATAACCCTCATATGAACAACATAACCTATTGATTTAATTTTTAATAAATATTATTTTACTCATTATTTGCCGTATAATGTACCTACTTTTTGTTTTTTGGCAGAACGCACTATAGATGGAAATGAAACAATAGAGCATACATAGGATTTGAACTTGAGCCCTAATCAAGTGGCCCTTTGATTAATGTGCGTATGCAATGGGAACATCGTTCCAATTCGTTGTATAGCAAGGTGACACTTTCCCCCGATGCATGGCCCATGATTTTCTCTTGCCTGTTGAAAATACCGATAAGGTATCACGTCCATATCTTTGATTTATTTGATCTAACACACACATTAATCTTGCTGATCTATCCCCTGCGCCATATAGCTCAAACAATGACTCCTGCTGTTTTGCTGCAGAATCAATACAGCTCAAGATTACACCTGTTTTTTTATAAGCATAACCTTGCCGGTAGATACACTTAAGACCAAATAGCGCCGCCCTGATCAGCAAGCGTATATCACCGCTGGCATTGGGCAGGGGCACAGTCATGCTGTTACTGTATTGTTTATCGTGTTGGCGGAAGGGATTGGTCTGGATAAAAACCTGGATTGCATTACAAACCGAGTGCTGATGGCGCAGCTTTTCTGCCGCACTGCTCATGTAGCTAGCAACAGCTTCGCTGAGCTCAGGCAAGCTATTAACAAGCTGGCCAAATGAGCGGGAAGAAATGATCTGTTTCCTGGGGGCTGATACTTCTTCCAATGCCAGACACGATACTCCGCGTAGCTCGTAACCTAAGCGTTCCACCACTACTCCGAACTTGGTACGTAGGCAAGAAGAGGGCGTATCACGTAATGCTTTCACGGTGCTAATACCAGCTGCATTAAGATGCTGGCTCAATTGTCGTCCCACGCTCCATACTTCGTCCACTTCGAGAACCGATAATAAAGCCTCCAACTGTGCGGATGGCATGGAGGCGAGATCACATACGCCATTGAATTCCGGTGGCTTCTTGGCAATGTGATTGGCCAGCTTCGCCAATGTCTTGGTAATACCAAAGCCAACACATACCGGCAAGCTGGTCCACTGGCGTATACGTTGACGGATGGATTGACCCATGTCCATAGGGGTTGACCAAAATTTGTTCAAGCCCTGCAGATCAAGGAAACGCTCATCAATCGAATAGACTTCAACATGAGGACTGAAATCACGCAGTATTGTCATCACACGGTCCGACATATCGCCATAGAGAGTATAATTCGACGAAAGCGCAATGATGTGATGCTGCTTTGCTAAATCCTTGAGCTTGAACCATGGTGTGCCCATTTTGACCCCAAGCGCTTGTACTTCATGCGAGCGGGCCACGGTGCAGCTATCGTTATTGGAGAGCACCACCACTGATCGATTGATCAGATTCGGATTGAAGGCACGCTCACAGCTGACATAAAAATTATTCACGTCCACCAGAGCGAACATCGGTTGACTGAGAGGAGAGTTGCTCATAGTAATCTCACACCACAAAGCGTGTGATCGTTCCCACCACCCCCCATACCTGCAATTCTTCATATTCCTTAAAACGAATCGGTAAATAAGCGGGATTTTCGGCATGCAGTTCGATCACACCATCACAAGCATACAGCCGCTTCACAGTGTATTCATTGTTAATCACTGCCACCACGATATGTCCGTGCTTAGGCTTGACGGAACGATCCACCACCAGCATATCGCCATCGTATATATCTGCGCCGATCATGGAATTACCCACGACACGAAAAAAATACGTCGCTACTTTATTGCGTACCAGATAATGATTGAGATCCAGCCCCTTCTCAACATATTCGTCTGCAGGAGATGGAAACCCGGCAGGAATGCGATGCTGCGATAACGGTAATATACAAACGGCAGGGTCAATCTCTGCGCTCTGTAAGGAGGGCAGCGTCGAGGCATTAGTAGGTACAAAGGAAACGATGGTTGTCATGAGTAGTCTTTAGTACATGATGAGACCGACAGTATAAAACACTCATTTAACGATTAACAATGTAACGATATGTAAGGGCGTTTTGCTCTTGCTATCCACGCGTCATGATGTATGCTGAGTTTTGTGGAGTCGCAAGCTTCGTAAAATATAAATATGGAATGGAGGACAAACATGGAGCAATTACCCCGACCTCGATATAGCCAGGAATTTCGTGAGCAAACGGTCAAGTTTTTTAAAGAAAGTGGATTAACACTAGTTGAAGCAGCGAAACGACTATCTTTACCCAAGGGGGCATTGAAGAACTGGGTTTATGCTGACAGACAAGGTGAACTTACTCCAGGAGGTAAATCAATGATACTATGATATTATGCAAATCTACTTACTGCTTAATCACATGGACTCCATATTTGACAACACACCTCAAACATTCATCAAGCAAAAGAAATAGGCCATTCTATATTTCTGCCAAAGATGCCAGTCCACTCCCCTTAACAGGCTTATGGGAAAGCAAAATAGCTAATGAAGTGATAATCACTAGCTGTAAGATCCTTACCACCCGCAGTAACGAATTGATGCTTTCCATCCATGCCCTCATGCCAATAATCCTTCCTCTCGGAGCTTGGAATACATGGTTATCCTCTTCACCGCTATCTGCTGATGTTTTAATGCTATTCTTATGAAACCGTTCTTATGAAACCGTTCTCTTCAGAACAGATGCAGTTATGGGCGGTGTTACCTGTAGTAAGACGGATAAGTAATCAGGGGGAAAAGTTGATTCAACCAGTCAATGGATAGGTAAACATAATAGTAGCTGCGTATCTGATTACTTATCAATATCTTTGATTTTCTCAAACGGTCTCAATCTTTCTAGACAGAGTTCAAATTATAAGTTACGTAGGAAAAGATGCCGATAGGTTTAATAAAATCATTAAGCAAATGGAGATAATAATGAGCTGGCAACCAATAAACACGGCACCGAAGGATAGGAGAATATTGCTTGCTTATGTTAACCCTGATCCCAATGAGTTAACAGAAAAGACTTTGGTGTGTATAGGAAGATATTTTAATAATAAATTTGTATATGAAGGTGATAGAACGGCAATAAGATTGTGGACTGCTTCCTGCGATCCAGTAGCCTGGCAGGAATTACCTCAATTTAAGGGGGTGATTGAGAATCTTAATAAAGACGCTAATATGAAATCATAAATGAGTACCCAATATATTATTCCATATAGCATCAAAGATCGATAACAATGGAATGATTTAATGATGAATCGTTGACACTAATATTTAGAAAAAAGAGCTTATCAAGAATGGCCTTGAATAGATGATAATATCAAAATCTATTCAACCACCTGGTACATAGATTTGCCTCTCTGTTAGCTCCTGTGCATATATCTTAGCTTTCTCGAAGTCTTGCCAAATTTCTGTCACGATCCCATGGCTTGCATTCCCGCTTTCCTTGAGATGGATGAAGCGCGTGCTCATGATGCAAAAGTAGCTACTTTTCTACCTTTGTTACCAGGTGCAAGTTAAATTACCTCCGGCAAAGCCGGAGGTAATTTAACTGCCGAAAACAAACTATGTATAAATATACTGAAGCAGTGAAATATGACTCGATTGCTACACAAAAATTTAATGAATAGTCCGGTAAACTAATTCTGGCAATCTGCAATAAATTATTATCTTGCCTCAATCAAGTTGAAAATAGCAATTTTAGTAATGACAGAACGATCGAAACCGAATTGCTCAAGCTGCGCTATTTTCTAGCAACAGCATTTATATATTATACAATCCGCCAGCAGCACATCGTTGTATTGTTTGCGTATGGTAATAAATCTGGTCAAGAGCGAGACATTAAGAAAGGAGAAAATATTTTTAAAATTCTTGGAGGTTTGAAAATGACTATCAGAACAAGACATTTCGACATTCCTGCACACCTTAAGACGGACGAGGACATTCGCAAGTTCTTGCGAAAAACTACTAATTCTAGAGTTGCATCCGATTTTATCCAGGCATTGAACACTGCTGCTCGCGCTAGGGGTATGACCGAAATAGCGGCACGAGCCAGAGTGTCGCGAGCTAGCTTATACAAATCGCTCTCGGAAGACGGCAATCCGCGATTTGGCACTATTGCCAAGATTGTCGAAGTATTTGGGTGCAAACTTGTAATATTTTGAGGTGTTATAAACGATATGCAGGCAGTCGGGCGTTGATAACCAGGCGAAAGTCAAGCGGAGTTATTTTTTCTTCCTTATAAGTATTGTATTCCTCGCGCACGCCCGACCATAGAAAAACTAGTGCGTAAAAAACCGCTTGCTATCGGATGCGGTTGGTCACTTTGGCTCAAATAAAGATGTTATCAGTACTGGGCACGAGATAAACGATGAGGCAGAAAGCCAAAGCCAGGCAATTTAACCGGAAAGACCGGAATAAGGTAGACAAGATGATTCGGCAGGATATACGTCCTGAAAAGGCATCAGCACGACTTGAATTGGAAGATGAATTATTCATAAGCCATGAACGCATCTATCAGTAGCTCTATACAGACAAACTGGCAGGGGGTGATTGGTAGCAACTTATGTGTTTGCTATCAGAAACCGCGGCGCAAGCGCCATGCAAGTGGGCGGGAACGACATGGCACACTTCGCAACCGGGTTAACATCGATGAGCAAAGCGCGTGTATAAGTGATTGGGCAATAACATGATCAGCAAGCACCATCAGGGGGTACTAGTCGCCCTGACGGAGCAGAAATCACGCCATATCCTGTCGGTCCGACTACCAGCCAAGCATGCTGAAGGGGTAACAGAAAGGATCATCAACAATCTGCTACCTCCTCACCAGCACAGATGTCACACTGTAATATACCTAACCAGTTAAGAATGATTCAAAATATATAAGATTTGAAGAGCATCTCAACGGTTTGGTTTTGTTGTTTACGCAATGCTTTGGCGTATGCCAATTTGTGCTAGATGAGACAATAAGAATACTCTTTGAATCATTTCTAGCTGGTTTTGCTATATTTGCAATAGCAAGTAATTTGCAGGACATGAAACTATCGCCTCAGAGCTGGAAGCAGCCATCCACCTTGCACATCCCGACCATTCATGAGAACGAGGATTGAATAAAAACAACAATGGTTTACTACGACAGTATTTGCCCAGGAATATGAAATTGACTAATGTTTCCGAGAAACAAGTGTAGCGGGCAGTCGATCGTCTTGATCACCAACCACGCAAAGTACCCGGATTTAGAATGCAGTAGGAGGTATTCTTCAGCGTACTGGTAAGTTGTACCAAACAGTATCAAAAGTTGCACTTGGAATTGAACTCGCTTAATCTTGCTGGGTTTTTGTAAGTTTTATTAAATGGGTATTGAAGAATTTCTTTGTGACATATTTCCTGAAATCAAATGCAAGGTAGCGCTAGGTTCTCTTGACATTTTTGCTTCATTAATATGTAAAACAGACTTAACGGACTTAATACTTCCAAATATACTAAAAAGGCCGCACATGCGGCCTTTTTTATATCTGTCTCGAAAGTCGTAATTATTATTTAAACTACGATTTAATACACTCTATTACCAAAGAAAAATGGTAGAAATTCGCTAGTTTACGGTGCTCTGCTCTACTCTATCATCTTACTAAGTTGTAATATTAGAATGTGAGACTAGACAATTTACAGCTCTTATATGTGACAGCTATGCATTATTTCTTCGGATTCTGATTCTGAATCTGATTTATAACATTGACGTTACCATACTTTATGTAATCAGCAGTTTGAGATTGAATCGCTCATCCGGAAAAATATCCCATTGATAACACGCATATTGGTAACGAGCGAGCTGCTCATTAATAACGCTGACTACCAGAACCACCAGGAGTGGTAGATGTACCAGAACCACCAGGGGTGCCATATGTACCAGAATCACTAGGAGCACCTGTTGTACCAGAACCACTAGGGGTCCCACCAGGGGTGCTACCAGTTGTGCCAGAACCACCAGGGGTACTAGGAGTTCCAGGACTACGAGGAGTACCTGTGGTACCAGGACTGGCAGAGCTATCCTGGGGACGAGAGGTATCAGGAGTGCTAGTACCACTACCAGGTCTTTTATCATTCGTAACACTCTGAGCGAATACTGTGCTGGTAAACATGAATGTAGTAGTCAACATTATTAATGCTAAAGTAGATTTATACATAATTATGTCTCCTTAATTTATAGCCACGTGAATAGAAATAGGCTTAATGCATGAAAACTACATTAGCTAATTCTCTTTATGTCAGCTAAATAAACTAGAAATAAAAAAGAGGAAATTATAAAAATAAAGAAATAATTAAAAACGAAGAAATTATCAACAAAGCAGATAAATTTTTGAAGAAAGCATAGATAATTGATCAAGTCAATTTAGCTTTGTTGTTTAACACTATAAAGCAGTAATAAATAACAAAGCAATAATGCAAATGCTTACAATTTTTATTTTTAAAGAAATATAAAATAGTCGTAAAAAAAATAAATATTCTTGAATTCAAATAATAAGTGCATAACCCACCAATCTTTCGGCATCTGTTCCTGACAATTCTCGGAACACCTCGTAAGGCGTCCTAAACCCCAGGCACTTTCTTGGCCTGTTGTTTAGTTTGTGTACAGCATCTAATACCTGCTGGGTGGTCACATCCAGCAGCCCCGTCGTTTTAGGGAAGTATTGACGTAACAGCCCATTGGCGTTCTCATTCTGACCACGCTCCCACGAGTGATAGGGTTTGGCAAAATAGGTTTCACATCCAAGAGTATTCGCTACTTCTTCATGCTTAGCGAACTCCTTGCCATTGTCAAAGGTGAGCGTCTGTACCCAATCCTTGAATACACCCAGCAGGGTGTTAATACCGCATACCACCTCCTCTGCAGTTTTGTTTGCCACTGGTAGAGCAAGACGTAGCCTGCATTTGCGTTCGTCCAGCGTAACTAATGCGCCCTTGTGTTCTTGGCCGATCATGGTGTCTGCTTCCCAGTCACCTAACCGTTCTCATCGGTTTGTCACCCCGGGGCACCTATCAATGTCTACCCGATTGGGGATGCCCTTGCGGCTACCTGTGATACTGCCATAGCGTTTGCGGTATTTTTCGTATGGTGGCGTAAATTCAGGGATAGCTCTCTCTCAGGAAATACCCATCAAGTGAATGATTTAATACGATATATTCAAGAAGGATTTTCATTAACAACGAGTTTCATACCCATTTTCTCGATGCTCTGAGCCAGATAAGTGGCGCAGCGTTTTTGTGTCGGGTAGCCAGCGTGATGCGTTGGATCAAAACTCCCGATCCCAGGACAACCCGTAACAAGCCTGCAACCAGGATCGACAGGGAGATGTTGGCGCAGGACGTCAAGAATTATCCAGACGCGTATCAGTACGAGCGCTTTCAAGCGTACCAGGCGGTTAGGCGTTAGCACCCAAGGCATCAATCACGCTTTAAAGCGTCTGGGTGTGACTTATAAAAAAGCCTGTGTCACCCCAAAGCCAGCGAAGAAAAGCGGCGTATCTTCCAGGAAAAAATTGAAGGCTATGAGCACGAAGGCCGCGTCATCGTTTATTTTGATGAAAGCGGCTTTGCGCACGACATGCCACGCACACATGGCTATGCGCCAGTGGGTGAACGCGCCCGTGGCGTAAAATATTGGCATGCAACAGGCCGAACCAATGTGATCGGCGCCCTGATCGGAAAGGCGCTGCTACCGTAGGCCTGTTCATGGCCAATATGACCGCCGATATTTTCCATGCGTGGGTGATGCAGGACCTTTTACCTAAACTTCTGCCCGCTTGCATGATTGTCAGGGACAACGTGACCTTCCATAAGGCGGCAGGATATCCAAATGCCGCCTATGTATTTTGTTCATTTTATATGGGATTATATATATGTCAACAAAATTAAAGGCAACTCAACACTTGCAAATAAAATAAAAACCAAGAAAAAAAGGCCGCATATGCGGCCTTTTCGTATCTGTATATAACAGTTATACGTTACTGCATCGGAGTTTGATTCGAATTTTGACCCTGATTCCCCTGATTCGAATTTACGACACTGGCACTAATACCCTGCATAGCATTAGCAGTTAAACCTGCGTTTGCACGATGCTGACTGTCTTCAAAAGCGTTGCAAGCTTGGTCTTGTGTCTCATCCACCTTGGTAAGCCTGGAAGAACCATGATAAACATCAAACTCATTTCTACTTTCACAGGTCCATGTATTTGGCGTTGAGCTCGCTTCATCCGTGGTACAGTCCACCGTTACTGACCGAACGAAATCAGCAGTTTGCCCATCTCCTCTGACCCATTTGGCAAGAAGACCCAAATGAGCTCCCGTCGAACCAGTGGTAGTTCCTGTCGTACCAGTAGTACCGGAGGTTTCGCCAGCAGTAACTACAGTTCCTTCTACCGTTGCCATGAAATTATTACTACTGTTATCACCACTAATCACATGTTTACCATGGACACTGTAAGCTGTTTGTTGGGCTTGGCCAGAATCTGTTCCTCCAGCTCCTCCACTTGTTCCAGTTCCTCCAGAAAGAGGACTATGGGTTTTTACATTAAGATTGAATCGCTCATTCGGAAACTTATCCCATTCATAACAAGCGGTCTGGTCAGTACCGCCAGTGGTACCAGTACCGCCAGTGGTATTAGTACCGCCAGTGGTATTAGTACCACCAGTGGTGCCAGTACCACCAGTGGTGCCAGTACCACCAGTGGTACCAGTACCGCCTGTAGTTTGAGCGAATGCCATGCTGGTAAACATAAATGTACCCATCAATATGAGTGTTTTCGTCAATGTTAAAGTAGATTTATTCATACTGCCTCCTTAACTTATAGCTTATAGCCAAGTGCATAGAAAATAAGCTTGATGCATGAAAAGCTGCATTAGTTAATTCTCTTTTAGTCGGCTAATAAACCAGAAATTATTAAATTGAAAGAAATTGGAAGTAATTATTAAAAAAGAAATGATTAAAAAAGAAGAAACTGCCAACAAAGCAGATAAACCACCAAAACAATAGATAAACCATTGTTTTAGGTTTTTAAGGCAATCTCACTTTGTTGTTTAACAATATAAAGGAATAGTAAATAACAAAGCAATAATGCAAATGCTTACAATTTATTTTTAGAGGAATATAATGTTGATAATAAAATATTAAATATATTATAAATACATGTACTTATATAAATTTATCATTTGAATGAGTGTCGCTTTTACAAAATAAACATTACCGAAGTATATCTTCTCAATATTAAAAAATAACTCCAAATTACAAAAGGTTATATGTATTGTTTCACCATTAATTTGGTTTCGTTAAAATGAATGTCAACAGAACCTAAGGCAAGAAAACCCGATAGCAAGACAATTTAAATGACAGCTGAAGAACACGGTACACTTGTCAATATTGCGATCCTCCATAAGAAATCTCACAAATGATAAGGTAAACGCTTTTAACCCAACTTTCTGGATTCAGTCTTGGCAAAGAAATCAGCATAACGTATTGATTAATATAGAATAAAAACCTCCAAAGCGGTAAAATTTAGTTTGCTTGATGAACTTAACCAACCACACGGAGGCTTTGATGAATCGTGACACAAAACCATTAGGGTCTGTTGACGTTTTAAGATAAGTATTTCATAGATAGAAACAAACTCGTAATATTGGGGTTCCTACACCCCCAACAAAACGAGTTTGCGATGCCCCGAATGATGCTCAATGATGAGTACTGGTCGAAGCTGGAGACAATTCTGCTTCAAGAATCGATTTATAACAAGCGCAATCTGCGCATGACGGTAGAAGGCCTACTGTATCGAATGCGGGTTGGCTGTCCGTGGCGCGATCTGCCCAGGGTGTTCGGCTGCTGGAATTCTATCTATAAAAGATTCAATGCCTGGTCA
>NZ_FOUB01000018.1 GCF_900114745.1 Nitrosomonas communis
TGACCAGGCATTGAATCTTTTATAGATAGAATTCCAGCAGCCGAACACCCTGGGCAGATCGCGCCACGGACAGCCAACCCGCATTCGATACAGTAGGCCTTCTACCGTCATGCGCAGATTGCGCTTGTTATAAATCGATTCTTGAAGCAGAATCTTCTCCAGCTTCGACCAGTACTCATCATTGAGCATCATTCGGGGCATCGCAAACTCGTTTTGTTGGGGGTGTAGGAACCCCAATATTACGAGTTTGTTTCTATCTATGAAATACTTATCTTAAAACGTCAACAGACCCTAATAAAGCACAGGAAAAAATATGAAAGCACGGATTAAATGGCTAGATGGTATTAGCTTCAGAGGTGAAACAGAAAGCGGGCATTCCGTATCAATTGATGGCGCACCAAATATCGGCGGGAAAAATCTAGGACCTCGCCCGATGGAATTGATATTACTGGGGCTCGGTGGCTGCTCTTCTATTGACGTCATCCTGATTCTGCAAAAAAGCCGCCAGGAAGTTACCGACTGCGTCGTGAAAATCGATAGCACCCGTGCTTCTGAAGATCCCAAGGTCTTCACAGATATCCATCTGCACTTTATCGTTACCGGAAAAAGCCTGAACGCTCAACAAGTAGAACGCGCGATCAATCTCTCCGCAGAAAAATATTGTTCAGCCTCCATCATGCTCAGGAGCACTGTCAATATCACGCATGATTTTGAAATCATTGAAGGATAGCTTTACGGGTCAGAATAAAATGAGAAAATTCGCCTATTAGCAATCAGCCTGAACTATCCTGAAAAACCTCTTTTAGGATAATTCATGACCCGTAAAAAAAACCGAGAGCTAAACCTATCGTGAAGAAATATGGCTAAAATAATCGCCATCTGTCCCGTCTGACAATCCAGGAGGTAAAGGCCCAGTCCCTTGGAAGAAAAAATCACCACTGTTTCCCAAATTATCTGTCCAAGTGCCATTAAGTGATTGTGTATTTAACGACACAAAAAATTGGCCGTGAAACCCGTTAGGGAAATGAGAAGTAAATCCTAGATGATATCGATTAGTTGAACGGTTCAAATTAGCTGCACCATGTGATGAAATTTGAAAAGTGGCGATGCCTTGGGTTCCTGTCAGTTCAAAAACAAACCCTTTATCTTCAATATCGAAACACAAAATATCAACAAAAGGATTAAGTCTCCAACAAAATACCCCGAGGCTTTGGGCGTGGAGAGTAATAGGTAACAATAATCCAATGAAATTAGCTAAAACGATTAACCTTTTCATCTTTATCCCTCCTGGCTACCTGCCGTTTAGACTCATTAATAAAGGACGCAAGAAAAGTATTTTATTCTTCACATGAAGGTACTCCCGCCGCCGACAACCCCGACTTAACTTCCCTATCTCGCGCATACCGACACTGTGAATAAAACGCATACGAAGTTAGCGCGCTTTGACAGACATTAGCAGATTAATTCTACTGAAACACTTATTGCTATTGGTATCTGCCCCATTCAAAATCAACTCCAAAGGCAACACCACAGCTGGCGCTTACGCGCCTTTACTACACTTCCTTTTATTAAATTTGATTCCATTATTCCATTGATTCCATTTGAAATCAAACATGACGCAAAAGAAAAATGCAGACGGTATAAATCCAAGAGCAAGAAAAAGCTGACAATGCCAGGTTTAATTTAGGAATAGAATTAAAAAAATAGATATAGAATAAGGATAGTCAAGAGACATTTCTCTGTATGTTACTAATTTTTAATGATTAAATTCAACAATAAAAAATGTCGTTAAAAAGTGACATCTGTTATTGCCGAATATAAATAGACGCAGTATGATGTATGCAAATGCTGTATCGATATGAGCAAATGACAATATTCTGAAATTGGTCATGAAGATGAAAATGATTTATACGCAAATGAAATTATTGAGAAAACATAATTTTATTTCAAGCAAGATAATTGAAAAGATTTGATGATCAATGACGAAGTTGATCCACCAGTCACCTTTCAATGAGCTAAGAATTAGCAAATCTATTTTTTCAATTCACTACGATACACTATGTAAAGGTATTTTGATTGTGATCAGTATCCTGCCGTTCTTTCTATGGAGTCCGACCGTTATCCAACTTACATACGCTTCCCTTTATCCGATCTCGTGTTGTACCGTACGTGCGCATCGTGCTAATTGCGAGAACAATCTTTTAATTAATGCATCAGCGAGCGACGAGTATGACAAAGGGTAAAAATGGATGATTCCTATTATCATGTAAATAGCATGTGATGATGGCATGTCAAATTTAATTCGGAATTTACTGAAATGGCTGTATTAATTTAAATCGGCATTAACAACACGACCCTAATCGAGTCAAACAGGAGTAATTATCTTGATTATATTTGCCAGTTCATCTGAAGACAAACTTACTCATTGGAAGCAGGGATTATCAGATATCTCTACTTTATACTGCTTGACAAATCCGGATACCCTCAGAAATGAGCTGATAAGAAGAACACCCCCCATCCTTTTACTTGATTATGACTTCTTGGTTATAGACAACTCTCAGACAATTGAGAACATGCTGAAGTTGAGTCCCCGAACACGCATTATATTGTTTAGTCCCGGTATTTCTGATGAAAATGAATGGAAGTTATTCAAAGCGGGCGTTAAGGGTTTTTGCCTGGATACGATCTCATCTGAGCAAATCAAGCGCGCAGTTGAAGCTGTCTGTCGAGGTGAATTATGGATCCGGCGACAATTAGTTCAGCGTATGCAAGATGAACTGGCTACGGCCATGCAGGAGAAAAAACACATTGAGCGTGCGGTGAATAACTTGCTGGAAAATTTAACAAAACGTGAATATGAAATCGCCATTCTGGTGGGTCGCGGCGAAAGCAACAAGCAGATTGCTAAACGATTGGATATTACCGAACGAACCGTCAAGGCGCACTTGACTGAAATATTCCGCAAGCTGGCGATTTCAGACAGAATTAAGCTGGCCTTGCTCGTTAAAGATACCGCTGCTACAACGAATCAGGTATTTGACAATAATAACAGTGATTATCCCACTATTTCTGCCTGATGTTGTATTGGCTCACTCGTAAAAAAACCTGCTGCCATTCATCTCCGGTTAAGCAGAACCATGCAACCGTAGGGTGTAATAAGCGTAGCGCATTGCACCAGTTTTGTATCTATAAAACATACGGCGCAATGCCCGATGGTTATTGCGCCCTACACGCTGCATCGTTGAGTCCTTTTGTGCGGGAATAGAAAGCATATTTCCATTTAGCAAAATTCCCAGCGATGCAGGGATTAGCTCAAATTCACCAACTCGCGGGTTAAAACACAAAAGGAATCAGCCGGTAACGCACGTTAAACATATAGGTGCGATAAGTTTGATCCTGAGCAAGATGTTTTTCTTCACGAAAGATTCTTATGCAGAGAAATACCATCGTCACTATATAAACCAACAGATTCATAAGCGTGGTATGCACTAATACATAGCCACCAAATAACACTGAATAACTGGCATATAGCGGGTGTCGCACGATACGGTACATCCAGGTTGTTTTAATTTCGCGCTTAGCCGCTACGAGTGCAAAACTTCGATTGAGGGATATCAGACTGATGATCTGCAGCATGGTACCCACCATTATCAGAATATTGGCCACCGGGAGAATCCCCCACTCTGCTGGACGCAAAAAGAGTGGCGCAAACGTACCAATAATCGCCACTAGCCAGTCTGAGGGCGCAGTAGAAACGGTTTGCGGATCGCTACGGCAGATAAAGAAAATTGCTCCCAAGGTTTCAGCAATGATAACCAGCAATAATGCCCAATCATTGGTTTGTTGAAACTTGCTGAAATGTGCGTAAGCAAATAATCCATATAACGTGGCCAATAGCACACCACTGTAAACATTGAATCTCGGCGATTTTATGATTCTTGATAATGCATTCATATTTTGGCTCCATGAGAAAGAAGAAAGAACAGCAATGTGCGCTCCGCGTCTTACCACCTCCACTCTAGATTGATTAGAGCAGGTATATCACGACTACTGATTGAATTGTTTTGCTAAAAGAACGGCAAGATTGCGCACTTATTCTTTATATACGATGCGCGGCTGTTCGTAGATCGTACCAAAGTACGGTGTACCAAAGGACGATGTACCACAGTACGATAGGCAAAGAATATCTGTCACACCACAATTACACCGTGGCGTAACAAAATAATGTCACTTTCATAAAGTTCTTTTTACTTAACCTTAACTGGAGTAAACACCATGAACAAACTGATTCAATCTGTAAAACAATTCATGAACAACGAAGAAGGCGTTACCGCCATTGAATATGGTCTGATCGCTGCATTGATCGCGGTTGTAATTGTTACTGCTGTACAAACAGTCGGAACAGATCTGAATACTGTCTTTCAAACTGTATCCGCCAATCTTAAACCAGCAGCATAATCATAAAGCTCTTTTCACTTAACTTTAACAGGAGGAATACCATGAACAAACTGATTCAATCTGTAAAACAATTCATGAACAATGAAGAAGGCGTTACTGCCATTGAATATGGTCTGATCGCTGCATTGATCGCGGTTGTAATTGTTACTGCTGTACAAACAGTCGGGACAGATCTGAATACTGTCTTTCAAACTGTATCCGCCAATCTCAAACCAGCAGCATAATCATAAAGCTCTTTTCATTTAACCTTAACAGGAGGAATACCATGAACAAACTGATTCAATCTGTAAAACAATTCATGAACAATGAAGAAGGCGTTACTGCCATTGAATATGGTCTGATCGCTTCATTGATTGCTGTTGTAATTGTTACAGCTGTACAAACAGTCGGAACAGATCTGAACACTATCTTTCAAACTGTATCCGCCAATCTCAAACCAGCAGCATAATTTTATTTCTTATTCCGGTGCAACAATTAAGTTGCACCGGAATAATAAAACTCAGAGGAGAAAATTTAAATGCACCCTTTGATAATTTCAACTTTAATCATACTGTTGCTAATCGCAGCATGGCAGGATATCCGCTATTACCGAATACCCAATATACTCGTTTTTCCGGGTGCCATTATCGGTGTGTTACTCAATACTCTACTCCCACAAGAAATGGGCGCCTTTGGCTTGTTAACTTCTCTGGCAGGATTAGGAGTAGGTCTCGTAGTGTTACTTCCGCTTTATCTGCTGCGTGCCATGGGAGCGGGTGATATCAAACTTATGGCCATGATCGGTACTTTTGTAGGCTCGACCAGCATGTTAATCATTACGTTATATATTTTACTCGCTGGAGGTGTATTGGCGTTAGGTGTTGCACTTCTGCGAGGCAGGTTATCCAGATTGCTAGAAAATCTAAAGATCATGCTGCTCATCCGCATTGCAGGGTCGTCAATGGTTAGTATTTCAGCAAGTGAAACGTTCCCAGAATCTACTGGCAAATTACCTTATGGTGTAGCGATAACAGCTGGGACGCTATTCTATCTGGCAACAGCTCACTGGGTGGCGGCATAACAGTAAGAAAGTAAATTGGTTTTACTGTTTTCTTATCTTCACAAAAACAATTAAAGAATTAAGAAATGTTAAATAAAAAAATCAAAGAGTTTGTGAAGAAATCGCAGTGATCAGCCGTAATGATAAGTAGAAGAAATCCTGCGACTAAATATATCAATTAAATAAACAAGGGGAAAGAGAACACTGCCCAACGTAGCGATCAAGGTGTGCAATAGATTTATGTACAAGTTTACAACCCGATTAACAGACAAGAGGTATGCCAATGAGAAATGCACGAGGGATAGGGATGATCATAGTTTCATTATTGTTAGGGGTTGCTGCGATGATTGTGGCAGGAAGATGGATTAATCAGCAAGTAAACATTGATGCCTCCAGAATCGTCGTTGCTGCGCAGGATATCAATGTGGGTACGCGGCTCACACCTGATTTACTGACAACAATCGATTGGCCAAGTGGCAGTATACCGGCTGGATCGTTTCATGACATTAAATTACTCGACAGCCGCGTTAACAAGGTTAATCTACATCGAGGCGAACCGCTGCTAGATGCCAAACTCGCACCCGAAGGCACTGCAGGCGGGTTGTCAGGTGTCATTGCTGATGGTAAGCGCGCCATCACTGTACGCGTGAATGATGTGGTGGGTGTAGCAGGATTTGCTCTACCCGGTAATCTGGTCGATATCCTGGTCAATATTAAAGAAGACAACAATAAAAACCCTATTTCCAAAATTGTTCTGGAACAGATTTTAGTGCTTGCTGTGGCGCAGGACCTCGGTCGTGATGAAACCAAGCCCAAAGTTGTCAATGCGGTTACGCTTGAAGTTACACCTGATGAGGCAGAAAAACTCGATTTAGCGCGTAGCGTTGGCACATTATCACTGGTATTACGTAACCAAATTGACAATAGTTACGGTGCAACCAATGGGGTACGCACCAATGATCTGCTTGGAAGAAAAATTGTTACAGCAGAAGCTAAAACAGAAACCAAAATCGTCTACAAATCTACTGGCACACCTAAGCCCTCGGTTGAAATCATCCGGGGCCTGCAAAAAACCAATGCGCAGCATTAAATAAAAGGAAAGGGGAATTAAATGACATCGCAACGACAATCTGATTTCACCACGATCCTACTTTGGATAGTCATATTGTGGATAATCAGTATTTCCACGACATTGGCACAAAATGTCGCATCGATTCCATCCAAACACAGAGCATACGATATGCATGAGATGGCATCCACCATGGATGTAACGCTAGGTAAATCTACTCTACTTAGGCTGCCATCAGCAATTTCTCGCATATCGGTTGGCAATCCTGGCGTGGCCGACGTTACCCTGATCAATCCAAGTGAGGTGTATATCCTGGGTAAAATGATCGGTACCACCAACATCATTCTGTGGGCAAAGAGCGGGCAAACCAGAGTGGTCGATGTGACCGTCTTGATGGATGCAGTAGCGTTGCAAAACAAACTACAGGAGATCATGCCGGATGAAAAAGACATTCATGTTAGAGCTGCCGGTGATTCGCTGATTCTTTCCGGCACGGTAGCCAACACCATTAAGGCTGATCGTGCAGTTGCCCTGGCGGATACCTATATGCGCACATCGGTATTAGGCATGATGATGAGCATGCAAGGCGACAGTCCGCAAGGTGGGCAAGGAGGACAGGGGGGAATGCAGGGAATGCAGATATTACGGCAAGGAGTACAAAGCGACGAGGATTCAGCCGGTGCTGGTGCTGGCCTCGGTAGCATCAAAATCGTTAATCTGCTACGTGTACGCGACAATCAGCAAGTCATGCTGGAAGTTAAGGTAGCAGAGGTCAACCGTACCATAGCGGAAAAATTAGGTTTTGATTTTGCCCGGGCAGCAAGAAAAGCCGGCAGCGCCTGGACACAGGTGATGGCAGGCGTTATTGGCGGCGGTGCTGCGAATCTGCTGACAGCTAAAGGTCTGAATGCAAATGTCGATCTGGGTTTGCCCAGAATCTCAAATGCCACCTTTGAGGAAGCCACTGCTTTCCTCGTGGATGCCGAAAAGAAGGATGAACTAATCAAAATTCTGGCTGAACCCAATATCGTCGCGATTAGTGGACAGGCCGCAAGCTTCCTCGTTGGCGGTGAAATTATGATTCCTGTTCCTAGTGCAAATCAAGTAAGGCTCTTACCTAAAGAATTCGGTATAGGCGTGCATTTCACGCCGACAGTATTGGAAGAAGGTCGTATCAATCTGAAAGTCAGCCCGGAGGTATCGGAACTGGTAGATATTACCAATGTCGCATCCACCGGCTTGGGGCAGGTTCTGGCTATTCCTACCTTTACCACTCGGCGCGTCTCGACCACGGTACAACTGAGCGATGGTCAATCACTGGCTATCGGAGGTCTGTTGCAAGATAACTTAACAGAGCAGGTCAAACGATTCCCCATACTCGGCGAGGTACCGGTACTCGGTACGCTATTCCGCAGCAGCAATTATAAGCAAAAGAAAACAGAGCTCATGATCGTGATCACACCCCGTTTGATCAAACCATTACAGCCTGACTACCCACTACCGACCGATGCATTCATCTCGCCTGACCGTGGTGAATTCCTGATTCATGGCAGGATGGAAAGTAAATCCGATCAAGCCCAATCTACAAGGGTAAGCTCTCCACAGATCGAGCACGGCGGTTTTCAGATGAAATAAGGAGAAAAACACATGAAAACAATGACATCAGAAAATATCTCAGGCTCACTTTCCGGCCCTTTGCTTGCCTTGGCTCTCCTAACAGCGGGATGTACACCCATCACCCCGCGTTGGGATGCACACTTTGGTGAAGCAGTCGATATTGCCAAAGCACAGCAAACTATTAATCCGGAAGCCTCACTCAATACTGAGCCTGTCATGGGCGTCGATGGGCAGGCTGGCGATGCCATCTTTGATAGCTACCGTAATTCGTTCAGAAACCCACAACTGTCACCGCGAGGAGTTCCCTCATCTTTAAGCTCCGGCGGAGGTGGCGGCGGTCAGCGCGGCAATGGCAATTAGGCCCTGGATCAGGATTAGCAGGAAATTTACGAGGATAACAACTGATGAATAACTGTTCAAATAGATTACCCCTTAGCTTGAACAATCGATTTCCCCAGAAGGAAACAGGTGCCGCCGCTATCATCGTAGCTCTGTCACTGGCCGCACTGGTCGGCTTTGTTGGGCTGGCACTCGATCTGGGCAAGCTGTTTGTCGCCAAGACCGAGCTGCAAAACAGCGCAGACGCCTGTGCATTGGCTGCAGCACGTGAATTAACAAGCGCCAATACCAATCAGCTCGTGCTAGCTGAGGCAGCGGGTGTGACCACTGGCGAGAACCACGAGGTACTCTTCCAGAAGGAACAGATTACCATCCGCAGCGTAACATTCAGTGAAACTTTGACAGGAGGCTATCAGACCGCTTTTACTGGCCCCGGGGCGATCAATATGCGTTATGCACAATGTGAAGCTAGTCGCACAGGTATCGCCAACTGGTTCATCCAAGTACTGAATCTTCTACCTGGTGTTGATATTGATGACCAAACGGTAGCCGCAAGTGCAGTCGCCACCCTCTGGCCATCACAGATTACCTCTTGCGCTCTCCCTATAGGCGTCTGTAGCAACAGTGTATCTACAGGCACTCCGGTGGGAACATGGCTAGAAAGTGTGTTGGGACCAGCGGGGAGTACAACCGAAGGTAATCTGACAGGAAATTTTGTATGGGTGGATTATACCCCGCCTGCAGGCGGTGCCTCCGAATTGGCCGGGCAATTAACAGGCCCCGGTGTGTGCAGCCTCCCGACTACAGGAACTGAAGTTGGCGAAGCAGGCGTCAAGTCCTCTCTAGCCAATGACTGGAACAGCCGTTTTGGGATATATCAAGGTAACGTCAAAGCAGGTGATTCGATACCTGATTATAGCGGCTACGCCTATACTGAAATTAACTGGTTTTCCAAATCCAATGCATTCGCTGATTTTCAGGATCAAAGAGGAAACAACTCACCCTACCAAGGAGATGCCAATACAGGATTGAAAATAAATGGCACGATTGAAAATGCCTCTTATCTCAAGGCAAATGGTGAAGATCGCAGATTAGCTACCGTACCTATAATTGATTGCAGTGGTTTCGTGAGTGGTTCCACAGCACCTGTTAATGAATGGGCATGTATTTTGATGCTCCACCCAATCAATAACGCTCAAGGTGGCAACACCCAAACAGGTTCAACTAGAATGTTTGTCGAATATCTGGGCCGATCAAACGATCCCAACAGCCCCTGCGCCACCAATGGTGTACCAGGAGGAGCCAATGCTGCAGGGCCGTTAGTTCCAACTTTAGTGAGGTAAATATATGAATCAAGTCAGACACACCCTTCAAAAATTTCCTGGCAACATGCAGAACATGCATAAAGCGATGCGCGGTGCAGTCGCGGTGGAATTTGCGCTGGTATTGATTCCGCTACTGATGCTCGCACTGGGAGCAGCAGAATTTGGCCGGGCAATCTATCAATATAACACGCTCGTCAAAGCAGCCCGTGATTCGGTACGGTATCTTTCGCTCTACAACCCCTCATCGACCAACTATACCCAGGCTCAAACTGAAGCCAAATGCCTCGCGGTATACGGCAATAGCGAGTGCACCGGGCAGACCCTCGCCCCCGGATTGGCTACCAGTATGGTAAATATCAACCCTATCAATACTACAACGGCAGAAGGTACACCGATTACACTCGTGGAAGTAAGCATTACTGGATACACCTTTAACTTTATATTAGATCCGCGCACATTTCTTGGTGGAGGCGAGGGATCGATCACATTTGACGACATAACGGCAACGATGAGGCAATCATGAAAGCTAACGAACAATTTAATAGAAGATCTGCATCGATTAATCGCTTTAATCAACGCGGTGTAGCTGCCGTTGAGTTTGCTCTGATCGCTTCCATTCTATTTACAGTACTGATTGGTGCCATGGAAATGAGCCGGGTGCTGTTTTACTGGAATTCCGCTACGGAAGCAACGCGGTTGGGTGCACGTCTGGCAGTCGTGTGTAACCAGGATGCAGCCGCTATTAAAACAAAAATGCAAGCTATGCTAGGCGTGCTGGGATCCAGCAATATCACCGTCGATTATTTACCCAGCGGCTGTGACAGTAATACCTGCACTTCAATCACTGTCGGTATCACCGGCTTAACAGTATCCACCGTGATTCCATTTGTGCCATTAAATATTAGTATGCCGTCGTTTAGCACGACGCTTCCGCGTGAAAGTATGGATAGCGTCAATCCGGATTGCGCCTAACTCATTATGAATAAACCTATTTCCAAATCACCGCTAGACCATTTAGGCAGAATTCTTATTGTGCGCATTAAGCTTTCCGAACCACCTGATCGAATTAAGAGCGGATTTCAACAAACTCAAGCAAAACGCTGTAACGATGCAAACGATAAGTATGACAAGGTCAAATCGACATAAAAATTTGGAAAGGCAAAACATCTGTATCAGCATACACAGAACATAAAAGGAGTAGGCAAATGAAAATCGCAACCATCTCACAAGATCAACAATGTTTGAGTGATATCCAGAAATATTTGGCGCAATCCAACATGCCACAGCCATTGGTAGCGATAACGGGAGGTGCGCAACAAATTCCGGCTGTGATCGAACAAATCCATCCGGATCTACTGCTACTGGAAGGCATTCGTCTTGATTCAGGGGAGCAGCAGATCCTGAGTCAGGTCACTTCCCGCTTTCCTGATTTGGGCGTAATTGTGCTATGCCCGCCCCAACCGCAGGAATTCCTGCTGGAAGCCATGCGTGTAGGTGTGCGGGAGGTCGTCCCTACTCCTTTAACCCAAAGTGTGCTGACCAACGCAGTCGAGCGCTTCCAACAAAGAATGATGCTCGCCAAAATGCCAATGCATGAGAGCAAAATAGTGGCATTTATCCCCTGCAAGGGAGGTAGTGGCGCGACCTTTCTTGCGAGCAATATTGCTTATAACCTGGCGTCAGAGGAAAACAAGCGGGTCATTCTGCTCGATTTCAACTTGCAGTTTGGTGATGCTTCCCTGTTCATACACGAGGCGACATCTACTACGAACATTGCTGATGTGACCCGGCAAATCCAGCGGCTGGATGGCTCATTTCTCTCTTCCAGCTCGATTCAGGTCCTGCCTAATTTCGATATGCTACCTGCACCGGATGAGCCCGAGAAAGCGGCCGAAATAAAACCGGAGCATATCAAACCTTTGCTTGAAGTAGCTAAAAAACACTACGATTTTGTGATTCTGGATATCGGGCGTTTGTTCGATGCTATTTCGATTCAGTGCCTGGATCAGGCTGACCTGATTTTTCCGATCTTACAGCAGACATTACCTTTCGTCCGTGATGCAAAACGCATCATCGGTACCTTCAACTCGTTAGGCTATTCCCCTGACAAAATCCGGCTGATCTTAAATCGCTATGGTAAAAAAGATGATATTACCCTGGATGATGTGGCTAGCACACTGCAGCAGGAAGTGTATAAAGTCATTCCCAACGACTATAAAGTTGTCGCTGAATCGGTTAATCAAGGCATACCAGTTAGCAAATTGGCACGGCGCAGTGCAGTTGCAAAATCATTACAGGAAATCACGCAGGAACTCACAAAAAATCATGCGCATAACGGACTACTAAAAAAACTCTTTTCTTTTTAGCGCTGAAACAACACATCCCATGGCAAATCATTCACCAATATTTAGGGAACACATATCATGTCAATACGAGATCGTCTTCAAGGAATAATAGCAAACAGCAACGCAGCACCAAATCAGGTTGTTGCCATGGCCGTCAATAATAACCGTACGGTTTCACACGAAAGCTTGGCCTACCATGAATTGAAATCCCGCATCCATGAAGAACTGCTCAATCGGATGGATCTAGCTGTTATGGAAAATTTGCCGCAAGACCGCTTATTGGCAGAAATCAAGGCTCTGGTGGAACGGCTACTGATCGAGGAGCGCACTCCGATCAATGACACCGAGCGTCAGCGTATCATTCAGGATATTCAACACGAAATACTTGGACTCGGGCCACTCGAACCGTTGTTGGCAGATCCCACCATCTCAGATATTCTGATCAATACGCATCGCCAGATCTATGTCGAGCGCCGCGGGAAGCTGGAAATCACCGATATCCATTTTGCCAACGAAAATCATTTAAGAAAAATTATTGACCGCATTGTTTCTCGGGTTGGGCGTAGGGTGGATGAGTCAAGCCCAATGGTCGATGCCCGGTTGCCAGATGGTTCACGGGTCAACGCGATTATTCCGCCGCTGGCTCTTGATGGTTCCCTGGTCTCGATCCGTCGCTTTGCTGTGGTTCCTCTCAAAGTGGATGACCTGATAAGCTACAAATCAATGACATCCGAAGTGGCTGAAATTATCAGCGGATTAGTTAAGGCAAAATGCAGCATACTGATTTCAGGGGGTACCGGTAGCGGCAAAACGACATTGCTCAATATCATGTCCAGTTTTATCCCCACCTCCGAACGTATCATTACGATCGAAGATGCCGCCGAGCTGCAATTACAGCAGCCGCATGTGGTCCGACTGGAAACACGCCCGCCAAACGTAGAAGGCAAGGGTGAAGTCTCCCAGCGTTCACTGGTGCGAAATAGCCTGCGAATGCGCCCTGACCGGGTCATCATCGGTGAAGTACGTGGTGCGGAAGCAGTCGATATGCTGCAAGCTATGAATACCGGTCATGAAGGCTCCATGGCAACGGTTCATGCTAATACCCCCCGCGATGCGCTGAGCCGGGTCGAAAATATGGTTGGAATGGCTGGACTTAATTTACCGCCCAAGGCAGTCCGTCAACAAATCAGTTCCGCGATCGTTGCAGTCATCCAAGTCTCCCGTCTACCGGATGGCAAACGCAAAATCCTAAGCATTCAGGAAATTACCGGTATGGAGGGTGATGTCATCACCATGCAGGAAATCTACACATTCGAGCAAACAGGTGTAGCAGCAGATGGAACCGTGCTGGGGCATTTCCGTGCAACGGGGATCCGTCCAAAGTTTGCTGATCGTTTACGTGTATATGGTGTAGCTTTGCGGGATGACCTGTTCGATCCTACTAAAAGATACGAATAAGGAGCGAATATGGATTACCTTTATTATTTATTCATAGCACTGGCTTTTCTTGCAGTCGTACTGATGCTCGAAGGAGGTTATTTCGCTTGGCGCTCGAACCAGGGGCCCGAGGCAAAACGCATCCAGAAACGATTACAGCAAATTTCAGCTGGCTGGAGCGGTAAAGAAAATACAACCCTGCTCAAGCAACGCTTATTGAGCAACTCCCCTCCCCTACAAAGACTGCTGCTGAAATTACCGCGCATGCATAGCCTCGATAAACTGTTGCTACAATCCGGACTGCCGATGATGATGTCACAATTTCTGACTTACAGCGCTATGAGCAGTCTGGGGAGTATGGCAATTGCTGCATTGCTGAACTGGCCATTTCTAGTCATGTTGCTATGCGCAGTAGGTGGCGCCCTGATTCCCTATTTCTATGTATGCAGAGCCAAACGTAAGCGTCTAAATTTAATCGAACAGCAATTGCCGGAAACTATCGACCTTATGTCGCGTGCCTTGAAGGCAGGGCATGCCTTTCCGGGTGCGTTACAAATGGCCGCGACTGAGGGCGTTGAACCTTCTGCTACCGAATTTCGTTTGGTATTTGATGAAATTAATTTCGGTGTTCCCGCGCAGAATGCCCTGATCAATCTTGCCGCACGCGTACCCATCACTGATTTGCGTTACTTTGTCATAGCTGTGCTTATTCAGCGCGAAAGTGGCGGTAACCTGACGGAATTACTCGACACAATCAGTGGATTGATTCGTGCAAGACTCAAATTATTAGGCCAAATTCGCGTTCTGTCTGCTGAAGGAAGATTATCTGCCTGGATCCTTTGCAGTCTGCCATTTGCAGTCGGGCTTGTAATGAACCTCGTCAATCCCGGTTTTATGGATCCATTATGGACAGATCCAGCTGGGCATAAGCTCGTTGCAGCCGCGGGTATAATGATGCTACTCGGTATTTATGCCATGTCACGCATTATCAAGATTCGCGTATAAGCCGCGTTGTGTAGATAAATAAAATTTAAAATTAATATGATTTAGCTGCTCTTTAATTTTCATTAGTTCTAGAGGTAACAAATTATGATTTCTGCACAAACCGCTTTTTTGATTATGATTTTTCTGGCAGTTGCTGGTATTGCTTACGCCATGATGCTCGTATTCTCACCTCGCGCGACCAGTACGCGCCTGAAACAAATCGCTGCAAAGGATAGCGTACTGGATGACAATAAAGCAGATGAGGCGTGGAAAGAAAAGGTTATAAAATTATCAAAACCTTTGGCAAAACTTGCATTGCCTGAGGAGGACTGGGAAAAATCTGCTTTACGAGCCCGTTTTATTCATGCTGGCTATCGATCCAACGGTGCACCCTACATTTACTTTGCCATTAAGGCATTACTCGCTCTGGTATTTCCCGGAATCTTTTTACTTGCAGCAGGTATTGGTAAATTACAGTTAAGCATGGAAGTAGCTGCAATGGTGCTGCTGGTGCTTGCATCTATAGGCTATTATTTACCCAATGTAATATTGGCACGTAAAATATTTGTGCGTCAGCGCGAACTGTTTGAAAGCTTTCCTGACGCGATTGATCTCATGACTGTATGTGTCGAAGCTGGGCTAGGGCTGGATGCTGCTCTGGCCAAAGTGGGAGAAGAAATAAAGCTGAGCAGTAAAATTCTGGCTGATGAAATTTTTCTTGTGGGTCTGGAATTGCGCGCTGGCGCATCCAGGGAAAAAGCACTACGCAATCTTGCCCTGCGAACTGGAGTAGAGGAAATTGAAGCTTTGGTCGCTATGCTCGTTCAAGCCGACCGCTTTGGAACAAGCACAGCTGCTTCCTTGCGTGTGTACTCAGATACCTTGCGTACTAAACGTCGTTTACGTGCAGAAGAAGCAGCTGCGAAAATTGCTCTAAAATTGCTGTTTCCACTTATTTTCTTCATTTTTCCTTCTCTGCTAGTTGTACTCATGGGACCTGCCATGATCAACATCTATAGTATTTTGCTACCTACCATGGGTGGCACAGGCCAATAAAGGAGATTTTTCGTGTTCAATTTTAAACAACTTTTATGGATACTTACCTGCATCTTTCTGTTGGCAGGTTGCGCCACTCAACCTGGCAAGAACAAAATGGGATCAACAAGTAGTGATACAAAAGAAAGCGCTCAGATCACCCATGATCTTGAAACAATGTATCAATTAGGGCGCAAATATCAGGATGAGGCCCGGTTCCCAGAAGCCATCACTACCTATGAAAATATTCTGTCAATCAACCCTAATTATGCTGAAGCACATAATGGGCTCGGTGTTATTTATTCTATCCAGGGAAAATTTGAACCAGCGCTACAACATCTGCAGAGAGCAGTTGCTTTAGCGCCACTGGCATCTCATTTACGTAATAATCTGGGTTATACCTATTTTTTGCTGGGGCGCAAACCTGAAGCCATCAGTGAGTTTGAGCAAGCGTTGCGATTAGATCCCGGAAACGAAAAGGCACGTGCCAATCTAGCTGCCATTCATAGCAAGGCGGATACGACGGATACTACAGGAGAATAAATGATGAGCATGAACAAACAAAGGCTTGCATGGGCATTCAGCTGTCTGTCTATATTGACTGGTTGCGCGTCCTTATATTCAAGCAAAGAATACTCAGCACTGCAAATTAAGCCCGTGATGAATGTACAGCATGCGGATACGAGTGCAGAAAATCTCTATCAAATGGCACGCTATCATCATAGAAAAACCAGTTATGCAACCGCGATCGAATTTTATCAGAAAGTACTTGCTGTCAATCCTAATTATATAGAAGCTCACAATGGCTTAGGTGTTATTTACTCCACACAAGGACAGCATCAGTTAGCATTGGAGCATTTCCAAAAAGCAATCAGTATTGCACCTTCAGCGACCTATCTGTATAACAATCTTGGCTATGCTCATCTTATCCAAGGGCAAAATAGCGAAGCAGTGGCGGCATTCCAGGAAGCACTTAACTTTGATCCCCACAATTCTAAAGCACGCCAAAATCTGGCTATGGCACAGAAACGCATGGGAATGATAGAGGGAATGGCAGTTTTTTCACCTGTAATGAAAAAGCCTGAAGAAATTAGCGCGAGTGTCCCGCAAAATCTACCCATAAAACAAAATTCCAGTCAGCAGCAACTCGTACAAGTCGCCCCCAACGTTTATGAATTCAGAGTCGAGCAGGAAAAACTCCACACAACACCAACAGTAGCACCCGTTTCAAAAGCTGTACCTAAAACAGTTTCAACCCCCGTTACCGCCTCACCTTCAACCTCATCTATTTATCTGACTCCTCTCACCCATGACCAAGCAGAAAAACCCGCTCCAGAAAATTCTGCCGCTGTTAAGCAAAATAAACGGATTGAAATCTCAAATGGTAATGGCGTAGCAGGCATGGCCAAAGATATGGCTGCCTTTCTGAAATCATATGGATTTGACAACGCACGCCTTACCAATCACCCAACATTCCAGCAGCCCCAAACCGAAATACATTACCACACAGATGCGCATACGCATGCTGTGCGAATCAGTCAACTCATGCCAGGTCAAGTTAAAATGATTGAAAACAACGAACTACGTGAAGATACCCCTCTAAAAATATTGTTAGGTAAAGATATTGCGAATGAGATGGCTTATTTCACCAAGCAAGGGAATATTCGGCTTGCTCAAAATATGTTGGCCTTTGCACCCTAGGGTTTCTAGGTGATAACTTAAGCGCGTATCCTTATTCCATTTCTAGATCAAGAATACGCGAAGGCGAGCCGCAGACAGGTTAAATAATACGGCAAGGTAAAGCCAACAAAATCAGTTTTGATTTAGGAATGGAATTAGTGTCCACTATGAAAAACTATATCCAGCGCTTTTTCTTAAAGTAGACAAGCATGACCGCGCCCAGCCCGATCATGATCATCCATATCAGTAGATAGCCATATTCCCATTCAAGCTCTGGCATATATTTAAAATTCATACCATAAACGCCAGCGAGAAAGGTTAATGGCATAAAGATGGTAGCGATGATCGTCAGGACTTTCATGATCTCGTTCGTTCGGTAGCTCACATTCGAGATATACAGATCAAGCAAGCTTGTGAGCATATCCCGGTAAATCTCGACACTGTCAATGGCTTGCACGACATGATCATAGATATCAAGCAAATAGGGAACCGTCACTTCATGAATTAACGGCGACTCCCGCCGTGCCAGCGATGAAATGACTTCGCGCAACGGCCACACCACTTTATGTAAAAACAGAAGTTCCCGCTTCAATTGGTAAAGCTGCTCTATAACAGTTTTATCAGGTCGGATCATCAACTCCTCTTCCAGCAGATCAATCTTATCGCCAAGTTTTTCGAGAACGATGAAATAGTTATCCACCAATGTATCCAGTAGCGAATAAGCAAGATAGTCGGTATCCATCTTCCTTATTTTCCCTTTTCCAGTACGCAGATGGTCACGAATTAATTGGAAGGCATCTCTTTTACTCTCCTCCTGAAAAGACAGCAGGAATTTCTGTCCTAGAATAATACTGATCTGCTCCGGATGGATTTTGTTCTCCTGCTCGTCATAGGAAAGCATCTTGACAACGATAAATAGATAATCACCAAAATCATCACATTTTGGCCGCTGCACGATATTCATCAAATCTTCAGTCACAAGCCGGTGGATACTAAAATCTTCACTCAATTTCTCAAGTATACTGGGATCATGCACGCCATCGACATCGATCCATGTGATGGTGGGCTTAAGTTTATAAGGTAGGCACTCATCTACTTGTTTGAGTGTATGCTCCTCAAAGTGCTTTGCATCATAGTCAGTGAGCGTGATATGGATACTGTTTTTCTCCCTTTCCCCTGTGTATAGCAAGGTCTCAGCGGGTAAACCAACCTTTTTTGCTCTGCGTCTAGTTGCCTTGGATTTATGCATGAGAATATTTTTTGGAAGAATCAACCACTCTTTAACGAGTGCATCGTATAAGGAGCTATAGGGACTTTGGTGACGAATAAGCTTACGCTATTTCGCCAATACTCATCTTACCGCATGATGAATAAACAGTATTTTCACCCTGCTAGCAGGTGAAAAAAATTAAGAATGTGCAATACGGAGGCGGATAGCTTCTAACTAATCCGCCCACTTTTAATAAAGGGCACTCTAAAAATTCATATTTCGTACAATCTTTCGTTGTTTACAAAAAATGTTTCCTTACATATCAGTTATATGCTACGTCAATATTTTTTGTTCTCGACTTGTCTTGTTTAGAACTCTGAATTTTTAGAGGCGTCCTAAAATTAATCTAATCCCAGAGAATCAAGCGTTATTTCAATTTCTTCGATTTCAATATCTTCATCATCCTCATTGAGGAATTCATTTTCATCAATTATCTTCGCTACCCGGCTAATCGGCATGATGTCATTGACTACTTCATCAACATCAATATTATCAAAAGAAAGTTCTTTGTCCATTGCAACAAACCTCCTTATAACAAATGAAGAGAGTAAATCAGCTTTGTTTAGACAACTTATAGCATAAAGAATAAAAATAATGAGCAAGTTACATTCACAATTTGAAGGTTTATATGAAGAAAGTCAATACATAATTGCTATTATTATAAAATCATTAAAGCATGGCTATTGCAGAACGGCACGTTCAGGTTGGCCATTGCCAATAAGCATCATTATGATAGCTATACTGCAGCGCTTCTCAACCTAATAAAATTTTATTAACCTTCATGGCTCATAAAGAAGATCATCGCTCTCACCGTACTGGGTGGTTACGTGCTGCCGTACTGGGTGCTAATGATGGAATTGTGTCTATAGCCAGCCTTATTATCGGCGTAGCTGCTGCCCACACAAGCCGGGAAGATATTCTTTTGGCAGGTATAGCAGGTCTTGTTGCCGGAGCCATGTCGATGGCGGCCGGGGAATATGTCTCTGTCAGCTCGCAGGCCGATACAGAAAAAGCCGATATTGCTCTTGAACAACGCCATCTTCAGGAAGATCATGAATTTGAATTCCAGGAATTAGTAGAGATCTATATCAAAAGAGGAATCCAACCGGAACTCGCAAAACAAGTGGCTATGCAATTAATGGCTCAGGATGCATTAGATGCCCATCTCAGAGATGAATTGGGTATTTATGAGCGTATGACCGCAAAACCCATTCAAGCGGCTTTTACCTCAGCAGCGATGTTTACCCTAGGTGCTGCCATGCCGCTTACAGCTACTTTTGTTGCACCCACAGCCCAAATTATTCCTATTGTCGCCAGCTTTTCCCTTTTTTCTCTGGCTATGTTGGGTGCACTGGCTGCTTATTTGGGAGGCGCAAATATTTTGAAAGGCGCAATCAGGGTAACTTTCTGGGGAACACTCGCCATGGGGCTTACTGCTACAGCAGGAAAACTGTTCGGTATCACCGTCTGACAATTATAAGGGTATCTCTAAACACCCATATTTGCGAGCATCTGCTTTCGCGGATTGCCTGCTTACCCCGTCTCGTCACAATACGTCGCTGTTCACAAAAATTGTTTCCTTACATATCAGTTATATGCTGCGTCAACATTTTTTGTTCTCGCCTCGTCTTGTTTAAAACTCTGAATTTTTAGAGGTGCCGTAAATCAATCGAGTGCGGCCGCATTGAAAGCATCACAGGAAGCAAGATCAGATTCGCTGACTGCCGGCAATTTGGCAGCGAGATTACGTAATCCCGTACGGAGTCCCTCTTCCAGAACCGGATGATAAAAAGGCATACCTAACAGGTCCCCAACCGTTAGAGATTGATCAATTGCCAGCGCCAGTAAATGAGCCATATGTTCGCCTGCTGGGGCACAAATCTCTGCACCGAGTAGTTCGCCGCTTCCTGATTTTGCATAAAGGCGTAACATTCCTTTATTACATTGTGCAGCCCTGGCACGTCCTTGATGATCAAAATGCACTTCACCGATTACGATATCATTACGATCAAGTGATCGAAAATCGTTTCCAACAACTGCAATATTTGGATCAGAAAACACGATGCCAAGTGGAGTACGACGTTTGAAACAAATCATTTCTTCTTGTACTGCGTTTAGCCCTGCGATATGTCCTTCGTCGGCAGCTTCATGCAGCAATGGCAGATAATTATTCGCATCGCCAGCCAAGAACACAGGAAGATCAGCTATCTGCATAGTAGTGGGATTCACAGGGGGTAATCCTTGTTCATCGAGCGAAACACCTAGCGTTTCGAGTCCAAGATTATCAATATTGGGGCGACGGCCAAGTGCTGCCAGTACACCATCAACCGCGATGTCTACTCCACTCGTTCGAATGCGCACGCAATTTTCTTCTGGTTCCAGAACCACCTCAGCTCTTTCTCCCAAATAGAGTGGAAATTCCTGTGAAAGTAAATCTAACGCTACCTCATTAATGTGTGGATCAGTTAAGCCGCCAATCAGCTTATTACTGCCGAATGCAGTGACCTTTACACCTAAGCGGGCCAGTGCTTGTGCCATTTCCACCCCAATAGGCCCCGTTCCAATGACCGCCAACCTTGTTGGTAAGTTTTCCTGCTCAAATAAAGTGTCTGTAGTCAATAAACGATTTCCCGGTACATGCCACTCTGCGGGGACAATTGGGTGTGAGCCGGTAGCGATAATAATATTTTTTGCACTTAACTTTTTATCATTGATCAGGACTTGATTTGCATTAAGCAAGCGCGCACGACCCGAAATCGCCCTCGGTCCAAGCACTTCAGTTGCATTTAAGGTACTGGCTACAAAATCATTACGAAGCTCACGAACACGCTGCATGACACGAGCTATATCTATCCTCAGCTGGTCTGCCCCCCGAATTCCAAATGTATCAAATGTAGTACGCCGATGGAAGGCATTGGCCGCTTCAATCAATAGCTTAGAGGGCATACATCCAATACGTGCGCATGTCGTTCCCCAAGGGCCATCATTGACAATTACAAATTGTTCGGTGCGCTTCCTTACTTCGCGCAACGCAGACAACCCAGCGCTCCCTGCCCCAATGATAATGACATCCAGCATTTCATTTACAAAATTAGAATTCGCCACATTGTGCCTATTTAGCTAAGAACAGTTTTTCAATTATCTCATTTTATTCCATTTCTAAATCAAAATTGTCTTTGTCGGCTTCACCTCACCGTATTATTGATACTGTCTCCGGCTCGCCGTTGCGTCATTTTTGATTTGGAATTGGAATAAGGTCGATTAATAATTGACTTTAACTTTATTATGTTTGTAAAACCATAGTGACTTCATGAATGCAGAATTTTAAAATTATTTGATGATAAAATTAATCAACTTGTAAAATGATATAAAGTTATCTGCTCATTAAAAGGCAGATTTTATCATCATTCAGCTGACTCAATCACTGCATAGATAATCAGCTTCCTAAACTATACATATTGTTATCAATCGCTTACAGGATTTTTTAAAAAATCTTCCTGAAAATAGGTATGGACACTGAGACAATCATCGTTACTATTATGGGACGAGAATTCCGCATTAACTGCTCTGAAAAAGAACGCGAGGGTTTATTGCTGGCGGTTTCTTATTTAGATAAAAAAATGCTGCAAATAAAAAATGAACGCAAAATAGTGGGAACCGAACAGATTGCGATTGTAGCAGCGCTTCATATGACTCATGAACTGCTTACCATGCGTCCAGCCAAAAGTTTTGACATGAGTGAATTTAAGCGTAAAATTAAATTTATAGAAAACAAGTTAGATGAGTTGTTGCCAAAAAAAGAAAAAGAAGACCAATAAAAAATAAGTTAAGATTTTTTCATTAAATCTTGTTTGAGCAATACAGAATTTGCATTACAGAATTTCCCTGCGGTGTTTGTTAAGGCTAATACTCTTTGAACCAATTGTTATAGCAGGTTGCGAACTAAAGTGATGCTGTTGTGCGCTCCTCAAAGAAGGGGCACCTGATGCATCCGGTTTGCGACCACCTTGAACCTCAAGGTTCAAGATGACAGCCTGACGGCATTGGCGGGGAAACCATTTTCATAATAACACTCCAGAAAGGCAAAAATTGCGCTACCTAAAGATAGGATAGCAGATAGTATCAGGTAGCATCACACATAAGCTTAAGCTGATCATAATGTTCATCCTCCTTCTCTTTTACTTGGTGTCGGATAGATATATTCTCTAACTATTTCTTCATCTAATCCTACCGTCGCTACAAAATAAGCACCTGCTTAAAAAACTCTCACCCGTAAAATTTCTCGCCTTCTACATAAATCCAGATTTTCCATTAGAAAATTTTCTTAATAAAAATCTGGATTAGACTGAACTATTTAAAAAAAATAGAAATCTGATTTTCATCAGCTTTCCTCCCACTGATAGCCTATTATCAATAAAACATCTTTTACTTCATTGTTCTGCAAGTTACCGCTAGAGCCTGGGCCGGTCATCTTTAGTTGCCATTTCAATGGCGGATCTGTTGGTACCACCTCAACCCCTAAGGCAGAGACGTCCTTTTGGCTGAAATGCAAACCACCATATTGATCTTGCTCGACTGGGGAAAGGGTAAAAGCATTAGATCCCGCAGGAGGCGGCTCAGGCAATGGTGGCGTCATGACAACGTTATAGTTGCCCCTATCTGTGCATTGTGCCAATAGCCAAATGCTATTAACCTTCAGGATCTTTCCCTGATCCAGGAAACGGAAAAGACTTGGCACCATCTCCAACTCAAAAATATTCTCTTCTGCTGGATTGATCGGGTGCAAAAAGCGATGCCACTGGGTCGGGAATTCCTGACGCAAATTAAGCAATCGTACAGAGTGCGTTGTCCCCTCTTTGCTGAAATATTCTCGTAGATAAGCAATTGCACCGTTTTTAAATGGTCCAGCATCTTCTCTTGCCGTGTACTTGATGTGAACAATGACATCAGAAATCGTGCTGTAATCAAATTGACGCAATGGCCTCCCAAAGTCAGGGTTTCCAGGATCAGGATTATTAGAAGGAAGATCACTAAATAATTCCAAAGACCATTCGCTAATTACGCCCGCTCCCTCAAAGGGGAGATAGCGCTCGTCGCGGAAGCTTAATTCAAAGACGCCGCTGTCGTTCTGCCCATTGCTAGCTGCGATTGATTTGACTGGGATATTGCTTTCCACAAAACGGGGATCGTCCGTCCAGACGCCGCTGTCGTCCTGAGCATGGGCGTAACCGTCGGCAAGATCGGAATGGATGCGGATGTAATTTTTCAATAGCCGAAGCGTGCAGGAAACTGTCGTGTAAGGTCCAGTGACGCACGGCAGCGTGATACTCACCGACTTAATGTGACGGAAGTAGTGACCTGGGTAGTCGAGATCAAAGATCTCCTCGGGTAGGTTGATAAAGCAACGTCCGGTTGCTTTCAACTTCACCAAGGCTAGCGGGTCAAGCGTGAGCAGCGAGATATGCTTAGTTAACTCGAACTCGCGCCGATTCTGTTCCAAATACGCCGTTTCGAGGCGGCGCAGGTCATACTGTAATTTCTCGCCAGACAGCAGCCCCTTTTTCAAGCTGTCCCAATAGCCGAATTGGATATAATTGCTGTCCTGCAAACCGAGCTCGAAACGGAAGCAGCGCTCCGCGCGTTTTGCCAAATCATACGCAAGCTGGTAGCTCTTGAAAAATACCCCGGAAATTTGTCCTACCTGCCACTGAAACAGCTCCTCGTTGGTGTACTTTGAATGCATGAAGTCATCGGTGGCTTTGGCGTTCTCGATTTGGAGGACGTGGTTATCGAGTTCTTTCTCGGCAATGGCGAGGCGCAGTTCGGCAGCGGCGATTTGCTTGTCGAGTTGCTCGATTTCCTTAATGGCCAGATCCTTTTGGTAGTCCCATTCTTCCTGTCGACGTTGATAACTGGCAAGGTTAGCAACAAGATCTGCGTTCTTGTCCAAAATGGTGGCTATATTGTACAAGCCGTTGGCTGCACGCTCTGAAGCCTTTGCCGGTTTATCACCCGTGGGGGGTACAGATGTAAAGTGAGGGCTACCTCCAAATCCTGACCCGCCAATTCTGAAATCTGGAATAAGAAACATCACGCCTGCCAACGTGTCGGCAAGGGTACCGGCTGTATGAGACGCCATGGAAAGGAAATTTAAAGCAGTTGCCGTTATTTCTCCTATATTCATAAACTCCCGACTTTCGTAGTAATCTTTCTTGATTTGGGCCAGTTCCTTACTTTTCTTCACTCCTTCCAGATTATCCTTCGCCTCATCAACCTGTTTCTCTCGCACCGTTTTCATCGCTTCCAGCAGTCTGATCTCCTGACCCTGCCTCAGCAGGTTCAACGCCTCAGCATCTTTTTTTTCTAGTGCAGAGAGCAAGGCGCCGCCAAGTGCCTTTAAGTCGTTGCACACCTCATTGGCTTTTTGCAGTAGCACGTTGAAGCGGTAGAGCGGTAGCGGTGTATTCAAGTCAGTGAGCGTGCTGCTGATATCCACGCCGGCGGCGATCGCTTTCACCAAGACACCGGGCTCGATCGGCGGCTCGAAAAGCGCCAATTGCCGTACCACACCTTCGATATTCATACAGTGGCGGATCTTGAAGAGCCGGTCAGCGACAGTATCCCAATAGCCGAGCAACTTATCGTTCTGCGGGATGCAGAAATAGAGCATGGGCAGCGGCGCTGCATCTTCGCCGTCCTGGCCATCGCCTGGCATGGGCGGCACGAAATTCTCTACCTGCACAAGGGTATTGGAGAAGCGGTCAAACTGATCTTCCAGTTCGTTGAAAGACTCTGAGGACGGCTTTGCCTGAGGCGGAATCTTGCGTGGGCGCGGCCCGAGGATTTCCGCCGCCAGAATGTAAAGTTGAGTCGCCTCGTTGATACTTTCCATGCTGTCCTGTCGGAACAGGTAATCGCCCCAGGCGATAAGATTATCCAAGTATTTCATCACCGTCGTTTTCTGGTAGGCGACGGTCCGATACTGAGCAATACGGTGTGGCTCGAAGGGGTGGTCCCTCCAATCTTTTACCTGGTCTTCAAGACTCTTTTTCAACTGTACGGTATAGCCAGGTACAGCGGTATCCTCCGCCAACATGCGCAGGATGCCATCGATGCGCTGCTGCAGGTACTCGTCATCAGTTGTCAGGAAAAATGGTTTGGTGATCCAATACTTCTGGGGTGCCCCTGCTATTGTGCCGTCCGGCAAGGTACCTTCTAAGCCAAGAGGATTGAAGATGAAGTGATACCATTGCATCGCCTCTGCGAAGCGCTGGTTCTTGCTCAACTGGTTAGCGATCATCAGCGGTGCGTGGAAGAATAATTCCCAGTTGTAGGGCGAGTAGGCACCATCCGGCGTGAAGTCCACGTCTTCCTTGGGGTAAAACTCCGAATAAGGATTGTTTGGATCGCCGGTTGGCTCGACGACCCATTGGGTCGGCTGGTAGATATCGAAGAACCGGAATCCGGAATCTTTCAACTGGGTTTCCCGACTCATCAAGGCGGGGATACCCTTGAGAGGGTTATTAACCAGCTTGGCAAAATCACAGACAAAGGGATGATAAAAATTCTTGAAGTGAAACTGCCGAAACAGGAACAAATAGTATGACCAGTAGCCGAGCCAATAATTGAAATACCTCATCAAGAATCGTGTCAACAGTTCCAGGACCTTTTTGTCTGTATAGCGTGGCTGCTCTTCCTCTCTGGGGAACTGCAGGCGAAGACCCTCTTCCAACTGTTTCCGTTGGTCAGGAGTCAAGGCCGAGAGGTCGATGCCGTCCACAACGGTTTGTACCTGACCATCGAAAATATCCTGCCATTGCCGGAATATTTTCTTGACCTCCGGGTAGTACAGTCGGATGGCTGCGGCACCTCCGTGTATCGTGTCTACATCTCCCGTCCGCAATTTGAGCGAGGGTAGGACAAAAAACGTGCGCTTTTTATCAGCGTAGAAGTACGGAAGCCAACTGCCTGCAAAATTGACTCCTGATCTAACGGAGGTTCGATTCGATGTAAGATGGAAAAGATCAAAGGAATCAAGCCAGAATTTATCCAGGTAAGAAAGATGCCAAGGCGGGGACATTTTGAAGATATTGGGCGTCTGGATCAGGATGGGGGTAGAAAACCCACTCCAATCCCGGGGAACCATGATGGTATTGGGTAGATTGGTGATCTTCGACGTTTGAAGGAGGGTGAGGAATGAATTGGAGAGGGTGAAATCGTTCTGCGGCTCGTCATGACGACTAACGGTATGACCAAATTCATCAGGCATTCCCAGCTCAATCCACTTCATGAACGCTGTATAGGACTTAGCTGGATTACTATATTGCCCCACTGAAGCCCATTCTGGCTGAAGGACGGGTATGTAGTTGCCCTTTTCAGCCGTGAGAGCCGTGAGTTCAGGCACCCCCTTACAGCCGGTAATCTCAAACGCACCATGCAACTCCGCCTGCTCGTATCCATCGCTACCAAGGCTATATCCACCAAAGTTAATAATGAACCGTCCATCAATGCTGCTACGATCCACGGGGATAAAATGATAAAACTTTCTGACAATATCGACCTCAGTTACCCAGCCACTCTGATAAAAATCTTTTGATATCTTCTTCGGTGTCCATTTTCCTTGCCGGTAATCACTCACCGCCATCTGCAATCTGAGCCGTTTTATTGTTCTCTTAACGGGTGCCTCGCTATCCCCTGACTGCGGTATCGGAACGGGCTTATTGTTTTCTGTTTCATCCGGCACTTCCGTAAATATCGGCCAAAATAGGAGCAGCCGTTTGTTTACCACCGCCGGGATGAGGTAGTCTCCCGCAATGTCCAAGTCCACCTTCTCCCAAGCAGTCCAGCGGCGATAGTCGTATTGGCGATAGTAATAAATATGCGGCTCACCGCCCTTTGTGCGTCCAAAAACATGCAGAATAGTATGGTCGGCATCATCTTCCTGGTAAAAACCCGCGATTTCAAGTTGGGCAACTTCGTCCAGCTTTTCCAGATAATTCAAAAAAGCCGTTTCGACCGTATACTGATTCACCTCGTTCTGCAGTAGCTCATTCTCCAGATCCTTAAAAAAGGAGGATTTATCTCGGCGCAATTCCGGCTCGATCCAATTTTCGGGATAGAGAAATACTTTACGGTTAGCCTCCCAGACACGGTATTTACTCATCCACTCCCACCAGCGCCAGGCACTGTCACCGTCATTGCCATCGGCCTTCACCAATACATCAGGTTCCAAGCCCATATGGCAGCGTTGTAGGAATAGCTGCACCGAACCGGATGCTTGGACGAGGCGAGAAGTCAATTGACAAGAACTCATTTCCACGTCAAGCAGATAGTAGCCGTACACATCATTGGTATTCTCCCATTTACCGGAGGGTGGCGGTGGCGTTGTCGGGGTGAAGTGATGAAGCAACCAGGCCACAAGGGCATCGCGCTTACGCTCGCGCAGCATGTCCTGTATTTCCGTACTGAGGGTTAGCCAAGTATCCGCCCCGAATTTGGAGCGAAGCAACTGCTTGAGCGTATCACTTTCCATTTTACCGACGATGGGGTTGGCGAAAATAATTGCCTTATCCGCTCCGGCATTGAGCTTATCAAAGAAGCGAAATGCATCGCGCAAGCGTTCCCAGTTTTCCGCCAGCAGGTAGTCAGTTGGATAAGCAAGGTCGAGTGATTGGATAAGGTGCTCAACGTCAATTGCATTCCAGGCGTCGTTCAGGAGCTGCACATCGGCGGCAAATTCATTGGCAGAAGCATAGGCACCTTCATTTAATTTCCCTAAAATAACGAGTAATTTGATGCCCGTTTCTGGCAAGGTGTCGCGCAACTTGAACAACCGATTCATGCGCAGGAAAGTGTCGATGGGAGCGATCGGATCATTGTTGTCGAGCGGCAGACTTTTAAAATCGAACAGTTTTGCCGGAGCTTGCAGAGTGATGATGGTTTCAAGCTCCTCCAGATTGATCTTCCATTTTTTCAAAATCACTGCAATCCTATTGAGCCAGTACCAGGTATCGAAAGCATCCTTAAAAGCTGGGTCTTCGTAATCCAGCGCTCCGCTCGATGTGGAGAACGCACCGATGAAAAGTTCAAGAATGGTATCGGGGGAGTTCAATTCGAAACGGGTCATGATTTCCCGTACCATGGCTGTGGTTAAGCCGAGTGTGTCACTACTCTGCTGTACCACAGTATTTACTGCTAATGTCTTGGCAAGGTAAGCCAACGCTTGCTTGGTAGCATTTACGAGTCGCTTGGCAAAAGTGTCATTGGCGGGAACCGTGGTATCAAGGTCAGCGTCACTCAACCAGATGCGTTCGTCCGGCAAAACGATAGTCTGGGGTTGCGTGGCGAGGCTGGTTACGGCATTGCGATAAGCAGCATCCAGCGGATCCGAAGGAGTAGTGTTGGGCACAAGATCTTCGAGCGCCGCCTGTTCTTCCTCGGTCATGATGCCGGTAAAGCGCAGCAATCGATACTCGGCATCATAAACGATCTTGGCAGCGAGATCAGCGGAAAGCTGTGTTTGAAAATTTATTGCGGGGGGCAGTATTTTGAGTGGCGCGGTGAACACGGGTTCGTAAAATTTCACCGCCAACCGAGGGCGCTCGAACAGATCTTTAATGGCGTCACGGTATACCGAGTCAGCAGACAGACCGTTTAGCGTGTTTTGTTGGGTGCTGGTCATGACGCCGGTAAAGCGCAAGATTCCGCTCGTTGCATTGTACTGGATCGGTATTCCGGCAGGAAAAACGAGTGTCCCCAAGCCTGCCACTTTCTTTTCCACCGCCACATCGCCCCGCAGTATCGCCACGAAGGAGCTCACTGCCGGTTCATCGCGGTTTAGCTGTTGCAGGAGCGTAACCAGCAGTCCGGCCAATTGCTCCTCATCCGTGGGCGGCGTGGCTGTCAGGAACGCATACTTTGAGGCATCGTACTCGCTACGCACGGCCTGCAGCGCTTTGCGCAGCTCGAACAAAAACTTGGCTGCGTCTGATTCCTTCACGGTGGCTTTCGCAGAATGGTCCACGTAGAGCAGCCAGTTCAATTCATCCATGTTGAAACCGGTTTTCTTCAGTTGCCCGACTTTCTCCAGGAAACCCCAAGCTGCTTGAGGACTGCTAAATGCGGCAATATCCTCGTTGAGTAACTTCAATAATATCTGCCACTCGTTCGCTTTGAGTTTCAGTAGCTTAACTAGCCAAGCGTGGCGCCAGAGGAAGGACAGATTGGCCAAATTGAGGTCATCGTTGATGTAAACTACACCGGAGGGGTTCTTAAGATGCTTGAAAACCTGCAAATCAGCATCACGCACGCCTAGCGCTGCTTGCACAACCGGCAGATGAGCTGTGATCGTTTGCCCGGTAGGTAGATCACCCGTATTGGGGTCGAGCTGGAATGCCGGGTCAAGCGGATGAATGAGCTTCTTGTTTAGGAACAGATTCTGATAGAGCGCGTCCTCCCGTTTTTCATGAAGCTTGGTGAATCGTGTCACGGTGTTTAGATCACCAAACAGGACGGTGGTCTGCTCCACCGTCACCTTACTGCCCAACTTGTTTTTTACTTCTGCAAAGTACATCAGCTTGACTAGGAACGCCTCGTCCAGGCTGCCATTGCCGATGGCAGGATGACGAATGACGAGGTCGAGCTCCCACATCTTCCAATCGGTTAGCTTGTGCCACAGCCGCAAAAAGCGGTGGATACGGTCGAGTTTCTGAGCATCCAAGGTTTCGATGCGCTTCTGCTCTGTGTCGCATGTCGGGTCGAGGTGGACGACGGCGATATCGCCCATGGGATTGATGAATTTCAGGTCGAGCAAGGCGAGCAGTTGCGGGTACTCCAGGCTGGTTTTTTGTAGAAAAACGTCAACCTTGCTTACGTTAGCTATCATTGTTGAAATATCTGGTTCACCCCAGTAAGGGTGCTGATTAGCTGAGTCTTCTATGAGTATGATACGCTTCTCATCCTTTTCGAGCGGTGGTGCAGTCTCTTCTAACGCGACCGAAATACCGAAGTATTCGGCAGCGATGTGAACCTCAGTCGGATTGTTCGGTGCAACCGTACCTTTGAGTGTGCGCATAAGCTCCCAACGCTTCAATGCGATTTTTTGAAAAGCTGTCCGCACTTCTTCAATGAACAGGTCAAAAGGCAGTGTAAAGGGATAAAACGCTTTTTTTAACTTGCCATAAGCTTTGGGATTAACATACTGGGGGTTGGCCCGCAGCTCGTCAGCACTTGCTTTTGTATTGCGCAGGATTTCGGCGAAGAAATTAGGCGTGGCCTTTTTCTTCAACAGATATGTAATAGCATCGCCGTGCACCACCCAAAGGTTGGGGTCGGCGGGCTTAACCTGTATGAGCGTGAAATCATCCCCTAAGCTGACCCCCTGCGTGGCGAAGGCAGTCGCCACGTTGGCTTTGCTGGTAGCGCTCGCATCAAGGATAGCTGTCAGCCCAGACAGCTCCAGGTCGTTCTCGCCATTGGCGATGACATCTTCCAGCACTTCACATACGATGTCGATATAGGGCAAAGGTACATGGGCATTTTCGCAGTTCAACTCCAGGTAGCCCAGATCGGGGCGGCGCTGGAATAGGATGCCCTTGACTGTCTGTGCCGGGTTCTTCGCCTTACGATCTTTGAGGAACATCAGCACATCAGCAAAATAAGCTGCAGGGCTGAAGACTGAGCGGCACTGCTCACACTCACATAGATCACCCGCTTTGAACAGGTTGTTCCAGTTGGGGAACTTGGACACCGCCTCGTTGCCATTGAGCAACGCCTTAGGCAAGCCTTCGGCATCCAGCGCCTGCAATTCGCCCACCAGCGTCACTACAGCAGCATGAGTTTGAGCAGCACGGTTATAAGTGAGTCGCGCAGTTTCTCGGCTAAAACCAGGACGATTGGCATAAGTTCGCACGAACTCCGCCTCTCCCATACGGTAAATCTTCAAAGCCGAATGCAGATCATCCGCCAGCAATTCATCCGTTGCCTCGAAGTTGGGTACAAGCTTGAATACCCGCTGAATCCCCTTCAGTTGCAGCCTCAACTCCTCATTCTGTTCCAATCTCCCTATATCTGGGCGAAGCTTGGTTTCAAAAAAATCATCTATGGCTGTTGTTAGAAATTCAAACTGTTCGTGCGCCTGCAGGAACTTATTGATGAGTTCAGGATGCTTCAATCCTTTCGGCCCACCATTACTCATTACCCGTTCTAAGCCTCCCGTGAAAGCAACCGTAGGAAAAGCTTCCCGGAACTGTTGCGCCAAGGTTTTACCATAGGCTTCAGCGGCGCGTAAGTCAGCCTTTAGCGGCAAATCTGGCAGGGGGATATCTACCGGTAATTGCAGCTCGCCAGAGGCGACATGATCGCGCACCAGCTTAATCCACTCATCCTCGCTCACCTTGGCTAGCAGTCGTATTTGACTAGGTTGATCAATGCCATAGACTTTCTTTGAAACACGGGCAACGGAGAAGTTACCCTGTGCCAACTCTGTAATCTGAAAAGTGGTTTGCAGATCAGTAATCTCGCTCTCTTTGAAGGAGCCATCTTGCTTCAACACCTCAACCAGATCGTGCGTTAACCCTTGATACTCGCCAAAGAGACGTGCGAACTTTTCTTGTCTTGGGGCATCTCGAATACCCGCGTCTTCGAGTACGCCTTTGAGGACGGCGCCATCGTCGCTCACGGTTTGCCGGGCTACAAAATCGAGGAACGCCTTGATCCACACGCCTACCTTATCCTTGCCCCACGAAGGAATGAGATTATGACTCAAGGCACTGATCAAAGCCTTATGCACGGTCATCGCATCAAGAGAAGGAAGTGTGGCGAGTATCACCGCCAGCAGATCCGGTAGATTCTGATCCTCAGAGATCGAATAGAAAGGTGTCGAGAATACAGCATACCAGAATTCAGGTTCGATATGGCTCTCCCCCATCAATTGATGAGCTACCGCAAAGCAGAAAAGCTTTTCATTCGGAAGGTTGGTTTCTCCATTCAAAAAAGTAATGTCGCGGATTTTATTATCTTGTCTGAGTTCAGCGAAAGTGACGTTATCTAACAGTGGCATCAGTTGTTCGACAATCTGCTCGTATTCGGAAGGGCCGCGGTATTCACCGTCGCCGATGACCAGATCGACTATCTCAACCGGCTGGGCATTGAAGATAATGGCTGACTCGGTGATATTTTCTCTTCCCAGATAGGCACGGACCAACAAATCCGCGCTTTTCTTCTCCTTGCGGCGGAACTGGCTAACATGATAGGTAATCTGATAGTGCCCTGCTTTGCTAGTTAGCGTCTCACCCAGGTATTCCTCGCTACGTAAGTCCTTATCGAATACCATGACGAGTCCCGACATTACTGGCTTGCCATCCGGATAGTGGATGAGTCCTCGAACAATGAACATCTCCTCCGGCTGAGGCTCGGCAGCTTCCATTTCAACCTCGATTACGACTGGGGCTTCCATGCTCTCTACATTGCACAACACTGAATCTTCAGTGCTCTTGATGAGTTTATTTTCATGGAACACCTTGAAGAATAAATCCTGCCGCCGGTCCAAGAAAATTTCACGAAAAGAAGACTCATCGAATATTACCCGGAAAATACCTTGCTGATCAGTCACAGCACAACCCACCAGATCATTCAATATATGATCCTTACTCCACACCTCAACGCGTAAACCCGCTAAAGTCTGATGCGTTTTTGCGTCGATCACATAGCCCGTAATACGAAACGTTTTGTTAGTATCATTCATCCCGAATTCTCCTGTCCAAATCAATTGTCTCAATACATTAGTTAGCCGATGCCATATGTCTCTTTTCCCCTGTGCAATCTGAACCTACGAGCTCAGCTTGCTGCGGGAAAGGGCCTGTTCCAAGCGGATCTTCCGCCAGGCTCATGACAAGCCTTGTGCGCTATCCAGCGATAAGAATCACTATCGTTACCTGGCGGCGGTGTTAACACCATGCCTGTGATCGGGTATGACTATTTAATCGTCCATATAAATTCTGCGGCCGCACAACGAACGTCCGGTCCAGATGTTGGACATCGAATTCCCCCATCCGGAACGTTTGAAATAGCGCCACTACTTGCAGTGTTGACACGCATTGCATAAACTTATCAGCTTATCCACCAAGCATCCTTACCCTCATTGGGAAGCGGGGTGCGCCGACGACCAAATCCAATGTTCAGGACACGTCACATAGCCCTTTCTCACCAGGTCTTCGTAGATGTTAATTGAGCTTCTGTCGGTAAGAATCTGGGCTTTCAGCTTTCTTCGATCATGGATACCCATCCAAAACCGATGCTTTCCGTCCTCATCCAAAAATAACTTCAATACACTGGGCTTTTTAGTTTCCAGATTGCTCTTGAATTTCATGGAGGTAAACCGTTTTAAGTCGTGCGGAAACCTGCCATGTCCGGCAATGTGGCGATAAGATGAAAATGGTTCAGCATGAAAACATATCCGTTCAGTTCCAGATTTTTATGTTCCCGGCAATATCGCAGCGACTCGGCCAGAATCTGCCAGTGGTTATCACGATCGAACAGGTAATACCAGTGCTGGACCGTCAGGGTCAAGTAATATGTCTCAGTACTCAGGTCGACAGCAACACGGCGCGAGGGCATAGTATTCGTTCTCCTGCAAAACCTTAATTTCCTCGTGCCGAACTCTTTATTGCCGGATCGGTGATTTCCCCCGTCCGGAATGTTTCGATACCCGACTAATTTACACAAACGTTCGGGTCGGGGTATATACCCCGTCCCGCTTGGTGGTGAACCCCAACGATTAATCCCGATAGCAACGCCCGAAAGTGATCCCAGTGCCGCAAAATGTTGGGGTTCTTTGTCACCCTAACCTTCGCGGGCTAAGGTACAAAAATATCTCCTTTGAGAATCCTCTCTTGACGGTACCGTTTCCTCTCCAATCGCTCGAGAGGGTCCAACTGCTTTCTGTACTCAACCGGTCCTGGACCATACTCTTGAAATTCTCTTATGCTCTGATAAGCCTTTATTCCTTCGTCAATCTTCTTCATGCCTTCTTCTATTTTTTCTTTGGCATACGATACCCCACCGAACGTAAAAAAATCTGCCGCTTCAATGGCTGCCGCATCGATATCACCGTGAGCGAGATGCCACACAATCGTAGCACCTGACACGACAGCCCCGACGACCACTGCCGCCTTGCCGAGGAACTTCGCTCCTTGCAGTGCTTTACCGCCATATCCCCTCCAGCGTCTGGCCGGCCCACTTTTCTTTTTTGTCCCCCCGCCACCACCGGTACCTTTGTCCCCAGCAGGTGTGCTGGTTTTCTTACCTTCGAGCTCATCGATTTTTCGTTCCAAATCGTCTACTTCTGTTTCGGCCAAGCTTGCCTGATCCGCCTTGCCGTACCTGACATCGCCACGCTCCACATTTGGATCGCCTCCCAGCTTCGTGACACGGCGTGCCAGGTTTTTTACAGTGCTTTGCGATTTCTTGATGTCTGCCTTAACCTGCCGCACACGTTCTCCTGCAATCTCCAGATCCGATCGAGTCAACCCGTAGTGGACCCGTTTCCTCAACAACTCCGCTTCGAGCTTCTGCTTTTGAGCCGCGAATCCAGCCTCTTTGGGGTTGAGTCCCTTGATATCCGACTCAAGCTGCTTGATGCTCGCTTCGGTGCTTTTGAGTTCCACTTCAAGCTGCCGCTGTGAGCTGAGCGTTTCTGGCAACCTGTTCTCCACTAAATCTTTCAGCTTTGTACGCTCATCGATCAGCGCGCTTTCTGCCTCGCTCACCTTATTCGAATTTCGTCCATTTCGATCCATGAAGTTGATCGGATTATTTCGGCTGAGCACGTACATATTGATGTGGTCCAGAATGCCAGCCGGATCGGTAGACAGCCACGTGCCAATCCATGGCGCGTAGTAACGTGCCCCATGATAGTTGAGCCCGCTTTCTTCATCCCGCTCCTTTCCCGTATACCGATACCGCTTCAGGCTTACCTCCGTGGCGCTTCGGTCCGCCTGGTATGACGTGCTGCCGTAAGGGTAATATTCCTCGTAAGAGAGGATCTGCGCCTCCTCATCCAATTCCAAGGTAGCGGAACCGAGGTGATTTCCGAATTGATAACGGACTAATTTGGCCGGTGAACCATCGTTGCCCTGGGTCCGGATTTCTACCAACGCGATGCGTTGCTTATCGTCCATGATGTGCAGCGCCTCTCGCTTCAATTCCACCGTGTTACCATCGTTCTCATATTCACGGTAAATCTCAAAGCCTCCCAAATAGATGCGCTCTTTCTTGCGTGTCGAGGTTTGACCGGCAGCGGCTTGACGTTCGGTCACTTTGCGCACGCGCTGTCCGGCTGCGTCGTATACATAGTAGGTGGTCTCCGGCGTGCCCTCGTTCACGACCTGCCGCGCGGTCGCCCGCAGCTGATCCTTGAAGTCCCACTGCATTAAGCTGAGGTGCCGCATGGTGGTCATGTTACCGTGAGCGTCGTGACTATGCGGCTCAGGAATCGGTTGGTTGCCGTTTGGGTGGGCAGTGGTACTGCTCAGACGGTTGCTTTTCTTGGCAGGTTCAATCAGACTGTCTTCGTTATAAGCATAACTGCGGATCCAATTGCTATTCGCCGCCTGATGAATCAGTTGCTCGAAATTGCCAACCGCATCGTAATAGTACGTTTCGCTATAGCGGCGCATGGCCTGCCCATCGCCTGGGTGCGGCAAATGCACTCGAAATTGATCATCCCAGGTGGTCTGCGGCTGGGAAGACTGGCCGATATGCTCGCGCCCCTTTGCCTGGATCAGGCGATAAACCGCGTCGTAGCTATAGTCATTGCTGGGCGTCACCACCTGATTGTTGAAATAGATCGTCTGCTGAGCGGCGTCCTCAATCTGCGTGATGTTACCTGCGGGGTCATAGGTATAGTTCAGGTCCTGCAGCCGCGTCTGGTCGCTCAACCGCGTAGTCTTGAGGCGGATCAGACGGAAGGTCAAGACGTCATATTCATACTCGGTCTTAACCTGATTGCCGTACTCGATGAGCACGCGCTGGCCCCTAGCGTTGTAGTCGATGTTGCGCACGAAAGGCATAGCCACCGCCGCGCCGTGCAGGTGGATGTCCACCTTCTCCAACAGATTGGCTTCGTTGAATGTGGGATGATAGACGCTCAAGTCCGGCGCGGTCTGTTCTGTCGCCCGGTTAAGGGCATCGTAGCGAGTGCGGCTGATATAGATATCGGTTTCCAACTGCTGAATGCTGTCGGACCAATCTACAGTGGTCTTGTAGGCCGGAATTCGAGTGCCTTGCGGGTCGACAAACTCGGCCAATTGGCGTTGGCTTCGTAAAAGATTGCTCTTGAAGTCGTACTCATCAGTGGTGGCAACGCCGGCCTGATCAAAGAGTTGAACCATCTTACCGCGCAGATTGTTCGCCTCGGGATTGGGGCGGGTTTCACCATAAACCGTGCGTTCAATAAGAAACTCTGGTCCTGTGTCTTCGCGGAAAGAGGTTTCGATAGATCGACGCAATGGATCGTAAGCTGTACGGAACTGGTGGTTGCGGCTATTCCAAGCGTAGAGCGGATTGCCAGCGACATCGTTCAGCATCCAGCGCTCGCCCGCCTCCATGCTGACTTGGTGGATGCGGTTGCTCAGCATGTCGTAGTCGTAGCGCATGACGATACGATCTTTGGCATCGATCACCTCACGCTGGTTGCCTTCGATGTCGAGCACCACGCGGGTGGCATAATGCTCCTCAATGAGCGCGCCGTTACGCTCGAAGCGGTTGTGCGCAATGGTTAGAAAAGTACGGCCGAGCGAATCTGTGTGAGCGATGGCAGGTGTTCCAGCATGCATGGCTGCTTTCTCGGCAGCCTGCCGCTCAGGATCTGCCGGTGGTCTGCTTATTCGTTCTTGATACCAAGTAGGCAAGTAATCCACAGCCGGCAGTCGACGGAAGAAATCGCCGGCATTGGCATCCGTCTTAGGATCGGCGATCAGCACGGTGTCGTTGATGTCCCAGGTTTCCTGCTGCCACGAGTCGACTATCACCTTTTCCCAGGTGTGATTGGGATGCAGCGTGGCCACGACCCGTTCGACCGGATCGTAGAACAGGATGGGACTGACGCCGGTGTCCGTCATCTCCCTCTCTTGTTCATAAAGAGGGGTCGAGCTGAAGAAGGGTTCGTACTGCCTGACGGGCTTGCCTTTGTTGTTGAACACGGTACGCCCGCTACCGACCCAGCGCTGTGGCGTATCGACTTGCACAGGTTTGCCGTTAGCATCGCGCACCAGCGCACCCTGCTGCACATCGCCAGAGGAAAGCATCACGTCGGGGCCGCGCTGTGGTGCGTCGCCGCGCTCAGCCTGCATCTTTTTCTGGATCTCCCGGCCGAAGCCGTCGGAGTAGGAAAAGCCGACCTGGATTTTCGTCTCTGGGCCACCAGGATCGAAGAAGTGCGTCTCCCGCGCCAGCGTCGCTATGAAAGGGGGTTGGCCACTGCGTAAATAGCGGTCGAGATCATAAACGATGCGGGTAGTGGCTTTGCCCAGCAGGGAGTCTGCCTGGCCGTGCGGGTCAGCGACGAAGGCTTGCAACGCCACGAGCGGCGGATCGGGATCGAAATCTTCCAGCAGATCGCCGAGGGTTTGCCCGATCTTGCCCTTCACAGCAGTGGCGACCACCATGCCGAAGATGTCGAAGGCCACTTCGGAGCGGTTCCCATTTGGGTCGGTCATTAACCGAGCTGCTAGTATGCGATAGTCGTTCTGTGCGCGAATTGTGTTGCTGAGCGCATCACGTGTCTCTACCGTGAGTAGCTTGTGATCATCGTAGATGACAACGGTCTCGGTGTTATGTACGTCAGTATGGAACGGATTGCGGTAACGATGCGGTAAGAAAAAGTGACTCCGGGCATGGGTCAACTCTGCTGCTGCATTGTCAGTTATATTTGGCGAGAAAAACACCCGACCGGATGGCAGCCACCAATGGTCATTTTTATCCAGATCGACATAACCGCCGCGCTCAGCGCCTCCACCTTCCAGCACATCTGCGGGATTGGCCGGAAGCAAACTCTGGCCGTTGCGCTTATAGACGTTATTTAAAAGGCCTGGCGTGAAAGTAAGCTGATAACTTTCGCCCGGTAAGGCCTGCGATTCCATCTTGCCCAACGGTAAAAATATAAGGGGGTTATTGTTCTGGACTGCTCCGAGGTCATCTGGCCGGTAGTATGTGCGCACCTGCTCGATCCACCGCTTCTGCAATATACTCGCAGCCGGGTTCTGCTCATAATCAATAGGCACAGCACCAGCGCCAGCAGTTAGCATCTCTGTTACGGTAAAACGGTTCTGTCCCATGGGTAGGTGCAGTCCAGTCAGCTCAAAGCAGCGCGACTCACTGGGCAGCGGGCTACGATAAACGTCGGCATCCTCAATGGCATTAGTTACATTATTTTCTCTGTAGGTGACGTGAATTTCAGTCTGCTTAGTCTGGGCTTCTACCGACAAAGTCGGGTCCGGTTGGCGGCGGCCGTAACCAATAGCCGCCGATTTCAGCACATTACCGAAGCCATCTACCTCGAGCGTCAGCACATGGGAAATACGCGGATCACTCGGGTTACGTTCATAGTGATAGCTGACAGCTTCTCGGGTGTGGGTGAAGAAGACCGCATGGCGGTTTTTGTCACGCGGCTGCAAAAGCCGGACGGTAAAGTTCTGCTCGACAACATTATAGGGATGCTTTGCTTTATCCGTGCCATCCAGCGCATATACCTCCTGACGCAGCATAGCACCTTTCAGCGCGCGACAGGCTTCGCGCTCTTCCTCGACCGTTAAATCTTCAGGCAGCACGGTATCTTCAAGCAAAAGCTGCCTCGCTTGAATATCACTCAGCCCTGGCTCGCGGTAATACTCACCAACGTCCCTTTCATTCAACAGTCCGGCGAAAAAATTGGTGACATGACCGCGACCAAGATAAATCCCGGTATGAAACCAGGTTTTGGTATGAACAGGCGCCACATGAGAGGTTTCGTCGATATTACTGGCTGCTTCCTCACCTCCTATCGGGGCAAAGGAGCTGAATTGTTCAGTGTCAAACTGTTCCACCATGCCGAAGCCACGGAACTCTCGTTCCTCGCCATCGAAGTAACCGTGGTGATAAGCATAGCGCGTGACGAAATAGTTATTGCTGATATGATCGAATGTCTCGACTCGTTCAACCACATGTACTGGGAACGGCAAACGGGTGACCCAGGGCTTTCCTTCCTGTTTGTCTTTTAAATAAAAATAGGTGGAAGGGAGGTATTTCACCCGAGTTTCGGCACCTAGATTATTGATGGTCTTGATGAGCAAATGCGGTTTATGCTCCCCCATCAAGTTCACATAACGCATGGGCCGTTGCATATCCCTTTGTAATGGCGATGACCACACCAGACAAGCAGTACCATTTCCGAGCAAATCAGTAGGAGCGATATTGACCAAATCATCTACACGAGAAAAAACGTTTAAATACACCGGCTCACTCCAGCTATTACCTGATTGGTTGAAATACAGGCGTATACCCTCGCGGTGTAGATAAATTACATCGGTGGTGCCAGTGCCATCAATATCAGCCAGTCGAATGCGTTCGTGCTCGAATTCAGTTGGATTGTCGAAAAAAGGGGGATGATCCATAGCTATCTTGGCACCGAAACGACCATAGCCAAGGTTGGGCCAGTAGCAGATCTCACCATTTCGGATACGTACTAAATCAGTAAGGCCATCACCGCTTAAATCAGCCAGATAGATGGATTGCGTAGCATCAGCGAATATCAAGCGAGGGCCTTTCTCTTCATCCAGGGATTGAGCCATTCTTTGTGCCGGGCCAAAGCCGTTTTCTGCCAGTGAGGCATGCCAGATAAAAGCTTCATCTTCTGTAATCAGCACGTCGGCATGACCATCCCCATCCAGATCAATAAATTTGAGGTTTGGACTGCGCATCTCATGATTTGGCAGTGACTTAAATGGGCGAAAGGATTGCCAGCCTTCCTCTTCATCATGCTCGTACAAACCGGGTATGGTGTTATCTAACATCACCAGGTCTGGCTGGCCATCCCCTGCTAAATCCATAAACTGCGCACCACCAGCCAGAGCTAGATTGGGTTTGGTCATGACATGCTCAATCGGCGCAAATTCGACTGGCTGCTTGCTTGTCAAATTGAAATTCCTGGGGCTCAGATTACGTTTGTAATACCAAGCAGCTCCTTGCTCGGTCAGGATACCAGGAATACCCTCCCCATGCAGATCAGTCCATTGATAGCTTGCACCATCTACACCGATGGGCAAATTTTCCAGGCTAACAGGATCGACTTCCTCGACTATATCCTGGACGATGGGTTGGGTGTACTCGAATTCGAGAGGTGGCAGGCTGCGTTTTAGATAGGTATTGCCATTACGTTTGTAGCCAGCTTGGGTCACTTGCTTTAAAAAAGTATAAACAGGATTGCGAGCACTGATTGGATCTTGCTCATGAGAGTAGTTAAAGTCAGTAGAACGTACCAGGCAATTTTCTCCTACCCCTTCCTCTTCCGGGAAGTGATGGAACATGAGCACACGCTGACATAAGCGAGTGGTACGTACTTCAAAACCTGCACGGTAGGTGGAAAATGGGTCAAGACGGAAATTCCATTGACCTGAATCATTTGGCTGCGGTGCATTGACATCGTGCTCACCATAATCGAACACAACCTCAAACATCCAATCCAATTGTGTGTCCCTCAGAAAAGAAGGGCGATGCCCGTTATCATCTAGCGCAGTTTTTCGGTTGCCATATTTGATATGCTTTAGATAGCGATTGACCGCACGATGAGTATCATCACGTGCACCGCGATTGCGCTCATGCACGTAGCCCAAGTCGACGCCATCGCCATTTTCCGATTTGTATTCATAGAGAACTACATTGCCCTTGTCATCACAGATTTCGCAGATCAACCAGGAAAAGATATGGGTAGAATTCTTGGGATCCGAGATGCGTGCAGCAGCATCTTTACCATAAAGCGTTAGGATGTTGTCCTTGGAGAGAGAACGCCAATGAATCTCACCGGTTTCAGTATTGGTCCATCGCTCGATACGAGCAAATAATCCTTCGGTACGAGGCCGGTAGCGGTAGAGACGATAGGATGTACCCTCAATATTTCGTATATCACTCCAACGTGAACCATCCTCCTTCAGCAGCGGGACCAAATCTTCTGAGCCGAATAGTATAAACTCATCGGATTCTTCAGCCTCTTGATATTTGGGCAAGCCTTTGTCGGTCTTGCGAGTGATAGAGGGAATCGAAAGGCTCCAACCAAAGCCAAAGGTGCCATTGCCGGCACCTGAGTCATATGACAATGAAAGCTGCGGACCAAAACCGGACCGCCCTGAGCTGGTGGCAATCGGTAAGCTTATTGAACCTGTGCCTGTAACCGGATTGGCAGTAAATTTTTCACCTATACCACGAATGGCGCCGCCGCCTTTGGGTAGTGTTATTGAGGGGGCAGCGTTTGAGATTGCCTGTCTATGCGACGTTTCACCTTCTTTACTTGCGCCAGAATTGGTTGAACGTGATGAATATTCCACTCCTACTCCTTCCAGTGAAGATTCATGAAGCGTTACGCATGAACATAGCACCTCAAATAGGGCAAAAGCTAGGGACTAATTGCCTTTCCAAATCAAAAATGACGCCGCAGACAGCATCAATAATATGGCAAGGTGAAGCCGACAAAGTCAGTTTTGATTTAGAAATAGAATAAGATTATTCAGCTTTACAACGTAATAATGCTAAGGAGTAAGAAGCAAGCTAACAATAATGCATCTGCATACAATTTTTATTCCTTATCATCAAAAATTTCAGCCATAGGAGAAAATTGTCCAATAATGGTCGAATTGTTGATTTAGATTAGATTAAGTTTAAACTCCTAAATAAAATTTATAACAAAAATTTTGTGCATAAAGAACGTCACAACAAAATAGTTGATGACTTTAAGCTTTTGTTAACCAAGATAATAATTTCTAATTGAATGGTGAGAGTTCTCAGCTGTCACCTCTAGCATTCATTTTGATGACGTATATCTCATGAAAAAACCAATCAGCCGTATTCTGCTTATCAATGATGAAAAACTGATCCTGAAGGGATTCATCAAAGGATTGAACGACGCAGCCAAGTCAATGGAAAATTCTTTGGGGATCACTTTTACTGGCGTTACGACTGCACGCGAGGCGTTGCAGGCAATTGAAGAAGATGGCGATATTCAGGCATTGGTGGTCGACGATAAGCTCTATACTCTGCAAAGTGAACGGAAAGGTGCACGTAATCTGCAAATGACGGCATTAGAACTCGTCCAAAAAATTTCTCGTTTTCGTCCTGAATTAAATATTTATATTCTGATTGCACAAGAACAGCAGGATGAAGTCGTTGATGCCCTCTTCTCAGAAACGGTAGATGGTTATTTCTATCGAGAAGAACGTGATTATCGCGGTATGTATCGCATCCTTAATGCTCAGCTGCAAGAAAAGGCGCGCACCCCTTTCTATGATCAACTCAAGAGTTATGTCCTGATGGCAAAGGATGCTTGGCATACACCGGGGCACTCTTCTGGTGATTCACTGCGCGATAGCCCGTGGATAAGCGATTTTTATGAATTTATCGGTGAGCATATTTTCCGGGCTGATCTGTCGGTCTCCGTTCCCATGCTTGATTCGTTAATGGAACCCGCGGGAGTCATCGCGGAAGCGCAAAAAATTGCAGCTAAAGCATTCGGCGCACGCCGTACCTTTTTCGCTACTAATGGCACTTCTACCGCCAACAAGGTTATTTTTCAGACCTTACTCGCCCCAGGTGAAAAATTACTGCTGGACCGAAACTGTCACAAATCGGTACATCATGGCGTGGTGCTATCAGGGGCTCATCCGGTTTATCTTGACTCATCGGTCAATAAGAAATTCAGTATTTATGGGCCGGTACCCAAACAAACCCTATTCAATGCCCTTGAACAACATGCTGATGCAGAAGCATTGATATTAACCAGTTGCACCTATGATGGTCTACGCTATGATCTCTCCCCGATCATTGAAGCTGCGCATGCAAAGGGGATCAAAGTTATTATTGATGAAGCCTGGTATGGCTTTGCCCGCTTTCATCCCGCTTTTCGCCCCACTGCTCTGGAAGCAGGCGCTGACTATGCCACCCAAAGCACACACAAAGTATTGTCTGCTTTTTCCCAATCTAGCATGATTCATGTCAATGATCCCGATTTCAACGAGCATCTTTTCCGTGAAAATTTCAACATGCATACCTCCACTAGCCCGCAATACAGCATGATTGCAAGCCTGGATGTAGCCCGCAAGCAGGCCACGCTGGAAGGATACAAACTGCTTTCGCGCACACTGGAGCTTGCCAGAGAACTCCGTCCACAAATCAATTCTACAGGTGTATTTCAAGTACTGGAACTGCCCGAACTCCTGCCTGATGAAGTCAAGCATGACAATATTCAGCTTGATCCCACTAAGGTAACGGTGGATATTTCACGCTGCGGCTTTACTGTGGAAGAGCTGATCCGCGAATTATTCGAGCACTACAATATTCAAGTGGAGAAATCCACTTTTAATACGCTTACCCTGTTGCTCACCATCGGTACTACTCGCAGCAAAGTCTCGCGTCTATATGATGCCCTGATGCGCATTGCACGCGAAGGCCGGGCTCCTCGGCGCCTTTATCAGACACCTGAAATCCCTCATTTTACTGAGTTGAGATATTTGCCGCGTGATGCATTTTACTGCGAGGGTGAATTAGTACCCCTATTGGACGAAGAAGAGAAAGTCAATAAGCATTTGGAAGGAAGAGTATCTGCCGATCAAATCACACCTTACCCGCCCGGCATCCCCGTGCTGGTACCAGGACAAACCATTACCAACAGCATCGTACATTATCTGGTCAGTATACTCCGTTCACAAAAACGTGTAGAAGTACATGGCATTGTCTTTGACGGCTACTTGCCTTGCTTAAGGCTGCTTACGGCTACTGAGGAAGGAAGCTTGAGAAAGCTATCTTAATTCCATTTCTAAATCAAAACTGACTTTGTCGGCTTCGCCTTGCCGTAATATTGATACTGTCTGCGGCTCGTCTTCGCGTCATTTTTGATTTGGAAATGGAATAAGAAGGACTAAAGTAGCGGTGGAATCGTTTTATTTGAAGGCATAGCATGAGTATCATGGATGGTAATGTTGCTTACCTTATTTTTTATCAATCGTTTTGCTGGGAACCAGACTTTGAAAATACTTCCTTTTTCTATTTCACTGATAATTTCCATGCGAGCCTGATGACGACCTAACACATGCTTGACGATAGCAAGCCCTAATCCTGTTCCCCCGGTTTCACGGGAACGGCTCCGATCAACTCGATAAAACCGCTCTGTCAGGCGAGGGATATGCTCAGGTCCGATACCGATACCACTATCCTGCACATAAAATAAGCCTTGACCCTGCTCTTCTGCCCAGTTTAATGAAATATTACCGCCATCGGGTGTATAACGAACGGCATTACTGATCAAATTACTGAAGGCGCTCCGTAACTCGTTCATACTTCCCAGCAAGTGAGCATCACTTACCAGATTCAAATTAATGTGGTGGCGTCCCGCACTGAGCGATTGTGCTTCTTGATACAAGCTTTGCAGCAATTCAGCAATGTTAATCTCTTCCTCATGCAAGATATTCTGTGCATTCTCGAGTTTGGATAAGGTCAGTAAATCCTCTACCAGATGTTGCATGCGTTTTGCCTGATCATTCATTAGAATCAACGCGCGCCTTTCCATCTCGCTGTCTTTAATCTCTTCATCTAGCAATGTTTCTAGAAACCCGCCTATGATCGTCAAGGGTGTGCGCAACTCATGTGAAACATTCGCGATGAAATCACGACGCATGATTTCCATTTTCTCAAAGCGTGTAATATCTCGACTGATCAGCAGCTTTTCCATGTCTCCATAAGGCACTAGCTGAAGTAAAAGCACCAACTCCTCATATCGTGATTGCTTGATAATCAGTGGCTTGCTGTAATCGCCGGAAGTCAAATACGCTACAAACTGCATCTGCCGCACCAGATGAGTCACATGCTGCCCAATATCAAGCCTCAGATCCAATCCCAGATGCTGCTCAGCAGAGGGATTACACCATTCAATCCGATCCGCTTCATCTAAGATAACGATACCTTCCGGCATTGCTGAAGTAGCGCGCTGCAAACGCTCCAGCGCTTTGCTCAGACTTTGTCGGCTTCGGTAATAACGTCGGATAAAGCGCGTTAGACGAATGAACACATCCCCCCACGCACCAAAACTTTTAGGTACATTCGGTATGGTGGAGGGATCAAACCCGGTATGATTAAAACGTTGAAACCATAGATCAAGTAAAGCCAAGCAATAGGTATGGTATATCGTTAATCCTAATAATACCAAGCTGAATAAAGCCAATGCTGTCACAGCATCTACCACCATCCATATTACAGCTGTAACCACTATCAGCAAAATAATAGCAGCAAAGCGTCGCCAGAAATCAAACACTTCAATAGCCCGGAGGTAAGAATTTTGGATATTCCAGAAATTATTCCATTTCTAAATTCAAAACTGACTTTGTCGGCTTCACCTTGCCGTATTATTTAACCTGTCTGCGGCTCGCCTTCTCGGTATGTTTGATTTGGAAATGGAATTAACATCTTCCCATTTAACTGCCTTTGAAAAGATTAGTTTGCTACGTATTATGCGCGAAAAAGCAGATAGGCATAGAAAAAGATAGTGATTATTAATAAGAATACCAAAGGATAATACTCAAAATCAATGCAGCCCAACTTTTATTCAGCGCCAACTTCACAGCGGGTAGAAAAACGGTAACCTGCTCCCCTCACAGTTTGCACCAATTCATCTTTGCCTGCTTCTTCGAGCGCTCTACGCAGCCTTCGTATATGAACATCCACTGTACGATCTTCCACAAAGACATGGTCTCCCCATATACGATCAAGTAACTGCTCCCGGGTATGCACGCGTTCGGTATGCGTCATCAGAAAGTGCAATAGACGAAATTCAGTCGGTCCCAAGGCAATTTCTGCTGACTTTGCGCCATCTTCCAGATCATTAGCGATGACTCGATGCGAGGCTGGATCTAATCTTAACCCGCCTACTTCAACCACTTCATCTGACACTTCCGGTAGGCGTCGGCGTAGCACGGCCTTGATGCGCGCAACAAGTTCACGCGGTGAGAAAGGCTTAATAATATAATCATCTGCACCAATTTCCAATCCGGTTATCTTGTCACTTTCCTCCACTCTGGCCGTTAACATGATAATAGGAATCATCTTGGTGCGTGCTTCTCGCCGCAGCATGCGAGCAAGCTCAATGCCGCTCATATTGGGTAGCATCCAATCCAGTAGCACCAAATCCGGCAACGCATCGTTAACCATATCCTTTGCCTCTTCTGCACTTTTAGCGCACAAAACGCCATACCCTGCAGTGCGTAAGTGGTATGAAATCAGCTCCTGGATTGCGGGCTCATCTTCCACGATCAGTATTGTTGCAGGCATTATACTCGTGACTCCATTCAAAAAAAATTCTTTAGAAATTTCTGAGATAATATATCGGCAATATTGCATTTTTGTGACAATCATCCTAGCTGCTATTTATTAATAATCTCAATTTTAAAAAACATCTATGGCAGGCCTTAGTAAACATACTCCAATTCCCACTGAAATAAAATTTCATCAGAAATCCAGGATACTGGAAATTTCCTTCAGCGATGGTAAGACTTTTCGATTACCCTGTGAGTTTCTTCGCGTCTATTCTCCGTCAGCGGAAGTACGAGGCCACGAGCCTGGACAAGAAGTTCTGCAAACTGGCAAACAGGATGTGTCCATCACGCATATTGAGCCAGTCGGCAATTACGCCATCCAGTTAAATTTTTCTGATGGCCACAATACGGGACTTTATTCATGGGATTTACTTTATAATTATGGATTGAATCAAGATGCAATGTGGCAACATTACTTGCAACGGCTAATTGATGCTGGTATCAACCGTGAAAATAATATGAAGGATATGTCTAACTCATAGCCTATATATTGCACTTATTTTCTTAATACTCAACTAATCATTTGAAATGACAAAAACTACCCATTTTGGTTTCAAAACCGTTTCAGAAGCTGAGAAAGCACACAAAGTTGCGGATGTTTTTGACTCGGTAGCTGCACGCTACAATCTGATGAATGATGTCATGTCACTCGGTTTGCATCGACTGTGGAAACGATTTGCTGTCGAAACCAGTGGTGCAAAAGCGGGAGATCGGATTCTTGATATCGCCGGTGGCACTGCAGATTTGACGGCATTGTTCGTTGATCAAGTTGGTGAAACAGGCCAGGTTTGGTTAACTGATATTAATAATTCCATGCTGGCAATCGGGCGGGATCGCATGCTGAATGAAGGAATAGCCGTTCCAGTAGCCCAATGTGATGCTGAAAAACTACCATTCCCTGATAATTTCTTTGATCATGTCAATGTCGCCTTTGGCCTGAGAAACATGACTCACAAAGATATTGCACTCAAAGAAATGCTGCGTGTGCTTTGTCCAGGCGGATCACTTACTGTGCTGGAATTCTCAAAAGTATGGAAGCCACTCCAACCTTTTTATGATACTTATTCTTTCAAAGTGCTCCCTCTCATGGGTAAATTAATTGCTCGGGATGAAGGAAGTTATCGTTATCTTGCCGAATCGATTCGTATGCATCCATCGCAGGATGAGTTGAAACAACTCATGCAGCAAGTTGGATTTGAACGGGTAGAATATTTTAATTTGGCTGCTGGTGTGGTAGCGCTGCATCGCGGCTACAAATTTTAGAATATTTCCCAAGTATTTTTGCGAAAGAATCACTGCGTATGGTTCCTTGTGCTTCATCTACTAAAATGCCTTTCTAGATTCTAATTCCATTTTCAGATCAAACATGACGCCAAGGCGAGCCGCAGGCAGGTTAAATAATACGACAAGGTGAAGCCGACAAAGTCAGTTTTGATTTAGAAATGGAATGATACGGCAAGGAGAGCTGGCAGAGTCAAATTTGATTGAGAAATGGAATCATCTCTTTGATCAATCAGCATTCTTCCGTGAGCGAACCTCCCACTTGCCCATCAACATCTACCCACAAATGAGGTAAACCAAGCTCAGCAAGCCAATCTTTGCCTTGCTGCTCTTTTAGCATCCCGATCGTTGAAGCGCTGCCCGCAATAACACAAAAATCACCTACTACACTTACTGCAGCCATTCGGTTTACAGGCCAGCCTGTCTTTGGGTTGAGCACATGACCATAACGGATGCCATTTATGGTAATACAGCGCTCATAATCCCCACTGCTGGCAACTGCACCTGAATATAGCTCTAGCGTTTGTAATAACGTATCGGGACGACGCGGGTGACATATCCCGACTCGCCAGGGACTGCCGTCCGCATGCGGGCCAATAATTTTGATATCTCCTCCCAAATTGATCATGCCATGATGAATGCCCCTATCCCAACATATCGTAGCAGCACGATCTACTGCGTATTCTTTAACGACACCACCCAGGTCAATCTCCATGCCAGCAAGCGGGAATTCAAGCACAGGCGAGGCCCACCTCAATTTATGCCAGCCAATTTTATCCAGCAAGGCTTGAATAACCGCTTCATCCGGTAACTGATTTGATTTAAAATCCCAGGCACGGCGCAAAATACCCGAGGTAATGTCAAAAAGCTCATCACTCTCCCGATAACAGGTGTCTGCGTAATCCAACAAGCCGGCTGTTTCGTTATCGACAATAATACTTCCTCCTTCCGCTGCGATCCGATTAATCTCAGACAAAAAGCTACTTTCACGATAACGGGAATAAATCGATTCTAATCGATGAATATCAGAAATTGCTGCATCCATAGCACGCCCAGCTTTAGTCTCGGTTACAGCATAAATCTGTATTTCACAAGGCGTGCCCATCGCTTTAAACGGAAAACGGTACAGTTTCATTAAAAAGGGAATACTCAGGTAGTCATTCAGACAATTCTAGAACCTTTATTTTCATTTCTATAACCAATGAGACGAGTTATACGCATCCAGGTTCTTTCAAATAAATTAAAATGAGTAAATAATAAATTATTTACTTTGTCACTTTTTAACGACAAATTTTCTGGAATCTTAACTAAGATAGAAATTTCTTGCAGTAAATTACTTATAAACTCACTGCGATCATTGAATAATGTTTGGCTGAGTGCGAGAAAATATTATAGTTTAGTTGCTACGGCTCGCCTTCGTGTTATATTTGATTTGGAAATGGATTTAGCTGCGCTTTACAATCTGCTGGTTTTCCAACCAGCTACCTCAAGAAGCGAATAATTAAATCCAAAATACACTAAAGGGCACCCTAAAAGCTATAATGCCAAGTAGCTGATAACCCGCCCTTACGCTCAAGCTGAAAACCATTCACATCCTGATGCAGTGGTTGCACCCATTCGAAAGCAAAGTGATTGCCAGCAAACTTGCCACTCGGTACCGAAGCGTTTACACCGATGCCTATATCCCAGTAATGTCCTCCTTGATTCTCAGGGAAATCCATCGGCCCAATACGCGCATTAAACTGGTTGAAATCTCCGTGTATTCTATCGCGGTAGGTATAAACGCCTCGCACTGATGCCCCCAGCCAATGAGTCAAATGATACCCTCCCCAGGTAGAGGCTTGAAAAATATCACCGAGTCGATAGCCCGATTCGTTACTGCTTTCCATTCGCTTGACGCCATAAAGCTGGGTTCCCCAGTACCAGCGATTGCTTTTCCCAGTATACGTCACATTAGGCATGAAATCCCACGTGCCGCTTCCTAGCTGCATGTCAAAGTGAATAAGCCCTCCATCGGCCTGAAACATACGCCGAAGTTCCAAGTCTACTTTTCCGGTTGGTGCACTGACACCTAAGCCCACATGTAGACCATGCCCAGGTAAATTTAGCAACTTGTAAAGTGACATCAGAATGGTGTCACCGACACCGCCGGTTGTATGCCCACCAATGCCAGTATGCTCGTGGACACCCGGCGTGGGTGGTGGGCGCCCGGTAAGCTCACGTAAATTCATGTCCATATCCACGAATTGCGGCATGATCATTAGATTCAACCAGCGGGTGGGTGCATACATAATATCGAGCATGTGCATTCTCATGCTCATATCTTTCGGGGCAAAGCGGCACAATGCGAGGTCGCTACAACCTTGATTGACAATCGCCTGATCGCTGGCATGGTGTGTTCCATGCAACATATCGCCTGTTTGACGTGAATACATGAAGCGGTATCCCACCATCAATTCACCTGGATTACCCAGCATGTGTCCAAACATAATACTTGCCGGGACATGATCTATCCCATGTACATGCTGTTGGCCATGGCCATTATCCGCATGGTTATGCTGGTTTTTTTTATTCACCCGGGAGTTAATGGCATCCATATCAACTTTTATTGCAGCATTGGCAACGTAAAAATCAAAATCAGCAAAACTGCTATGACCATTTCCACCTAGTTTAAGCGCGCTGGCCCGCGTGTAATATTCAAAGGCTGCTTCTAATTCGACTCCTTTGGCAAATTTCTTATTAACTACAAAGCCGCCGCTCAATGAACCAAAACCAGACAATCGGTGATCACTAGAAAAGCTTTTAGGTAGCTTGGCAGCATCAAATGAAACCAACTGAGGTTGTAAATTAAGTTCAGTTGCATCAATTGGATTGCCATTCACATCGAAAAAGTTACCATTGCCATTACGAAAAAATTGTTGATTGGGATTATCCGAATTAACCCAGATTTGCCGCCCCGATGCATCGATAGCAGGGCTACGAAATGCCTGAGTAGAAATGAGAAAAGGGTTATAAAAATCAGCTGAATCTTGTGAGTAATAGCGAATTCGAGGCGTAACAGTCAAACCATAACCCAGTGGTTGCACCCAATCCGCTTCAAAAGTATGCGCATGGATTCCCCAATCATCGAATGAGAATTGGTAATTCAGATGAAGAGCAGCATCCAATGGGCTAATATGCTGCACGAATTTACTACCTAACGCCAGTTGATTGCGGATATTGGGTCGCTGCTCCAATAAGGCACGCGCATCACCCATTATGGGGACATTGGGATCAGGACTGATGGCATTTGGGTTAACAAAAATAACCGTCATTACTTTATACGGATTTTCCATAAACCCACTACTATGGGTATAACCGATGTTGGTATCAATCAGCGAGTTCTTACCAAGGACCTGAGTCAAGCCTAAATTAGCTGTCCAATCCTGTCGATCGCCTTGTAATATATCCGAGCCACTGCGCCGTTCGATTTGATTGGCATAAGCGGTCGTAGTTAAATAAGGCACAAGATCTGGGTCGAGAATGGCGGATGTTTCACTGCTGGTATAAGCTGCTCCATATTTCAAGCTGGTTAACTTCTGATTGAAATCGAGACGACCGCTGATATTGCCATAACTGGATTTATAATCCCTTTCTAATGAAAATCCCCCTCCCACATTAAGCGCCGCCTCATTCCATTCATAACCCAGTTTAAAATTTGCCTGATTACGTGTTTCAGGCGATGCGGAAGACAGAACCAGTACATTACGTGAATCAACAACTTGTCCAGCATCGGGTGTGAGTCTAAGTGGATTTAAATTATGATCCAGCAAAACCTGGGTATTGACGAAAGGAGAGGCCCCAACGGTAACCACTCCATTGGGTGAGTTTTGCAGAATCGGCCGATTTCCATTCGCCACTAAAGGCGCTGTTGTAACAGGCGTCGCACCCGACCACGTATCCTGAGTATAGTTAAAGGAAAACTTAACTCGATCATAGAAGGTAAAATTGCCACTTCCATGGATTACATCAACCGTAATAGGCTTCAGGTTGCTATGTACATTGTAAAGATTGCGTTTACCTTCTTCATAGCGGATATATTGGAAACTGACGTTGTCACTACTGGGATTTGCACCGTGTGCAGAAGACAGTAACAAACCCGGCAAAACAAGCGCGGCAGAAGTCAATGCTTGCAGCGCTGTTTTACTGGAAGGAGAAGCTGAATTGGCTTTTAAATCGCTAGATTCAAGTTCCTCGGCTGAATATTGAGTTGAGCCAGCTAAGAGTGGATCGTTCAAACCTATTTTCATGATATGGCTTAGAAACAGCCACAGCCGCCGCCTCCCCCCGAAGAATTAATGCTGGCAGCAGCTTCACGACTACCATAAACGTGCGCCTGAATAGCGCTTTGTAATGGGTTAGGCTCCAGCGCCATTTCCGGTTTGGCAAGATTACCACGCTCCCAGGCCGCTACATGGACACAGCCTGATAATCCCGATACGCTGAGTAAAATAGCGAAAATGACAACAAAATGAGTGACTTTCATCAATGAAGTCAAGCTAAAAATTTTTATACCGTTACTATGAATATCAACTAGCTCTATAGTTCTTCTTGCAGCAATTCCTCAATCAAACCACGCAACTCTTCAGTTTCCCCAGTCCGGAAACCACGATGAATATGTCGGACCAAACCTCTTTTGTCAATGATATAAGTGGACGGCATGGCCATCACTTTGAAGTCTTGAGCGCAGCGTTTACTGGTATCGACCATAATAGAGAAATTAACAGGACGCTTGGCAAGAAATTCCTTAGCATCTTCAAGATTTTCGTCCAGATTAATGCCGATCACCTTCAGACCTTTGTCTTTAAATTCATGCATTAATTGGCTCATGAAGGGAAACGATTTCACACACGGAGGACACCAGGAAGCCCAGAAATCAACATAAATCACTTCACCTTTCATTGCCTCCCAATCTTCAGCAGATTTTCCATCCAAAGAAATCAACTGACAATGCGGCGGCGGCGTATTTCCTTCCAGGTGCGCCCTGACAGGCGTTACCATAGAAAGGCACAATATCAGGCTGGCTGAAAATAATAAACTCGTTTGCTTGGTCATTTTAGTAAAAATTTATGATCATCATCAAAATTGAGATTATTCGAACTGATCCACCACAATATCTGTACCGGTATGCACGCCTGTAGCAGTGTTGCAATGCCATTCAACTTCAAAATCCCGAACACCGGCAATCGTTTTGTCCGCCATCATAAAATACGTTCCGTTACCTCCTTGCAATGTTACAAATGGGCTGAATTCGGCATCACCCGGTGTGGTATCGGTAATACTGATTGCTTTGCTGCCTTTATGCAGCTGGAGGCTGACAAACATGCCAGGTGTGGCAGGAGAGTTATCGCGAATACGAGCAACAAGATGATCAGGCGGCCCATTGCCATCATCAAGGCAGGTCACGCGCGCCAACGCTGTAAACGTTGCCTTGTTGCCAGCAGGATCAAGCGTCGCACCCCCACCATGTGCACTGATCGTTGCAGTATAACCAGCAATTAAGGTCAAACTTACCACCATCAATACTTTTTGCAGAAATAAATGGTTCTTTGCCATGTTTTCTTTTCCTCTTTCTTACTCTTCTTTCAAATATTCAATTAATTTAATCATTAAAAACATATGGGTAAGAGCATTATCGAATCAACTTCATTTTTCACAATTTTTTAGCAATGGCTCGCAAGCATACCCGTTTTAACTGACTAAAAAAATCATCTATCTTTATTGATGCAAACGAGATTCACGATCTCGTTTGCACATGTCTAGTATAACGCTATTGAGGCCAAACTTGCTGACCTTCGAACTTAATCGGCATATCACGGTTGATCTGGGCAGCTGACGGCTTCACCTCGACATCGACACCCGCACTGCATGAGCTAGGTAGCGGATTCTTCGTTAAATCACGATTAATTGTTAATGGAGCGGGACCATCATCTTCCGCACTCACACGATCAAACGGCGTTCCCAGATTATTATGCGTCCATAAATCAACAACTCCCTCCACACCAAATTGATCTACACCTGTAATCTTGCAAATAGTCGCAATAGACACATAGACTTTTACACTATTGGCACAAGATGCCGGCTCAATACTAGGTGCAGTCAATCTAAACTGTGTGGCCATGGTGAGATTGTGTGGCACACCTGGTCCCCCACCTGCCCAGAATCCAACCACATTGCCATTCGGGTCTGTTTTTTCGTCCATATGATCAAATACAGCACGATTAAAAATGAGTTGAGCGTTATTTCCGTAATTTGTCAAAAAATCTGTTATTGGACCACTATGGGGTTGGCCATTCACCAGAATAGTTGAATCAATCCCATCAGGAAAAACAACTGACGTTCCAATGGCATTATTTTCGCCACAGGTATGACCTAGCAAGTGATTAATGGCACGAGTGCCTTCAGTCATAGTCGGTATATCTAACCTTGTATGTGCCAGCACACTTTGCCCCACACTTACCAGCATAGTCGTAACCAAAGTCAGCGTTAATATTTTAAGCTTTCTTTTTTTCATATTGCCCTTTTTACTCATTTTTTATACGTTTATGATTTAATCAAGAAGCAGTCCAAAAGACTCATCCCAGCTACCGGGTTAATTTATTAATTGAAAATGAAACTAGAGTACCGGTGACTAATCATCTTTTTGCAAAGGAAAGAGGAATAGTCACAAACATTATCTGGTCTGCTCAAATAAATAACAATGCGACAAATTGTCGCAGTTATTATTTCAAACGTGCCTTTGAAATCTATTGTACTTACAGAACTGCTTGAAAATGAATGTAATCTGAGCAAAGTTTATTTATATAATTACTGGAAGGGTATCGGGTTGCGACAATTTGTCGCATGGCAGAGCGTTTATTGGTTGTTCTAATACCTCCTTTATTCGAATAAAACGCCCAGCTGTGGAGATAGCAACAGGATATAAAAGCTGATAAACAAGCGCTTCCAGATAGAGTTATATAATAGAGTTACATAAATCCAATTTGTACCGTTACCCTTTGCGTCCGCTAGAGAGAGGCTGATAACTATTCAGGCTATATGACAAACAGTACTTTTTAGTATTTTATTTGGACTGAAATAATTGTTTGACTAAGTAGACTAACGCAAGTATTGGGTGGCGTACATATACGCCAGCTAGTACTGTTTCTGATCCTAGCACATATAGCTCATGGCGAATTATGTTAGTCGGTATGCGCTGGGCTAAATACCGTGTGGCAAATAATATACTAGGTTTGAGCAAATTCGACTGAAGTTTATGCAGTTGCAACAGAAAATCACCCCGTACAACTATATTGTTAAAGCCAGATGAGCCCCAGAGCAGCATTCTTGCTGCTCTGGGGTATTTTTTTTACACCTGATAAAAAATTAATTAGGTTGCCGCGTAGACAGCAGCAATTCTCGTAGATTAAATAATTCTCAATATAAAAACATCTCGCTACAAAATGAATGCGCTTGGTGATTGAAGAAAATACCTCAAACTGTAAAGACAATCATATCTGCCGTAATATCGTTTAAATTGATACCAATAAGGTCGATCGATGCTTCTGATCCGAATTCCACCTTAACTCCATCCGCTCTTTGGTTAATATTTGTTATTAAGGGAGCGAGCTGTTCGAGACTATTAATTCCAATCTTCTCAGAATCAAAAAATAAGCGATCTTGGCCAATAGTAAAATCGGTTACCCGAAAATGCCCCAATGCATAAAAACCAAACGTATCGTTCTCACTCCCCCCCGTCAACTGATCACGACCATGGCCAGCACGAAGAATATCATCACCTGCGCCACCAAAGAGCTTATCGGTTCCTAACCCACCATCCAGGTCATCATTGCCAGCATCGCCATCCAATGTATCGTTACCATCTCCACCTGTTAATGTATCGTTTCCAGCCTCTCCTTCTATTTCGTCATGACCGGATCCGCCTTCAAGGACGTTATCCGTTTCATCACCAATAATCAGCAAATCATTTTCGTTAAATCCACCCGAACCGAAACCGAGAAATTGGATGCCATCGATTATCTCAAAAATATTCCCAGAATTGCTGAGATTGGGACGAGGTTGAGTACTCACAGCCATTATGTTATCTCCTTGTACATTAAAGAAATTTCCTAAAACATTATTATTTAATCATTCAAATAATAATGAGTTTAATTCTCAATATTAACAAATAATCAGTAGAATACAAGAATAATGTGAATTAAATCGTGCTAATTATTAATGACTATGACTGAGAAACTTAAGAGCGCCTTACAGCGCGCGCAGGAGCTTATTGTTACCGGCAATCTAAATGAGGCAACCAAAATTCTAGAGCCATTAAAACATGAGCATCCATTATCACCTGATGTTGCCAAATTATGGTGCTCGATGGCGATGCGATCTGAACGAACAAAAGAGGTTCCAGCCTATGCCGCTAGTATTTATGACCATGTACAAGGTGATTTCCAGAAAGCACGCTGGGCGCAGATTATGGGAATAGCAAGCTTTCTATTATTGGATTTGACAGCGGCTCATGCTCACTTTACCAGCACAATTCATCATTTAACGTTACTCGCCAAATCGGGAAAAGCTCCGGCCAAAAAAAAACAAGCGGAAGAACAAGCCGGTACAGAAAATATTTTTACCTCTGGTAAGGCTGAACAGTTGTTATGGGCAACCTGTGCAGAATTGGCTTCACAAGGCATACCCGCATTTCCTTTTGCTGGCACTTTGCTCGGTTTAGTTCGTAATGGTCATCTACTAGAGTTTGATAAGGATCTGGACATTGCGGTATGGATTGAATCCTGGGAAGCATGCTGCAAGGCTCTTGAGAAAATGGGATGGTCCAGGGTATCAATGGGTTTCAACTACAACAATTACCGTGATTATGTGCATTCAGAAATTGGAATAACCCTTGATCTATGTGGCCTACAGCACAGGAGTGATCACAAAATCGTAGGAGGCTTTTCTTTGCCAGATTATCCGGAAGAATATCAACGGGTTTCCGTCTTTCCTGAGTTCGATTTAATCAAACGCAGCACAGAGTATGGAGATGTATGGTTCCCACAACCTCCCGAGAAAATTTTAACCGCCTTCTATGGTGATTGGCGTACCCCCAATCCCTATTGGGATACAGTGATATCTGCCTTAAATCTGGAAAAATTTACTTTGTTGGTGCGATGTTATGCTTACTATCGCCTCACCCAGCGTTGGCTATCCGGCGATCTGGTCAAAGCATGGTCGTATGCTCACCAAATAGCTCTGAAAGATCCTGATGATGCAACCGTTTTGCGTAGTCGCCAATGGCTAGAAAGAGCAATATCCTATTTAAGTCAGGATATTCCATCCTGGCCTAGGAATCGACCCCAGAAGCGTGTTTATACACGGATGGTGGCCGATTTGTTTCACGAAGGTCACGTCAATTTCTTACGGGAAGCACGTGCACTGGGTACCCATTTAACGGTTTGTGTTGTTTCAGATACGCGGGTTCTTGAGAATAAAGGAAAACTCCCCGTTATGACTCAAGCTGAACGTACTGTAGTCGTCTCTGCTTGCAAATACGTTGACGCCGTTATAACTGAGAGCCCTGTTCATACATCGCCAGAGTTTATGGAGAAACATGGCTTTGCAATTTATACATTCGCTTGTGCTTCTGAGAAAGAACGCATAGAAAAATATAAATTATGCGCGACGCTCCCCCCCGATATGATTAAAGAAATTGACTATACACCCGGTATTTCTACATCTGATCTTGTACTGCGTATTTTAAATGGCGCAGGAAGCACAAATCCAGAATCGGTAGAATAAACATCAATATACATGGCAATAGGATCAGTTTGCATTTTCTACAAAAACAAATATAATTACGAATCATTCTCATTAATGATATTATTTGCTTCCTATTTGTACAAGCAAACTACTTTCAAATCAATCGACAAAAGGCGTATTTCATGTATATTTGTGTCTGCAAGGGAGTTACTGATCATGCAATTCGCGAAGCTGTTCATCAAGGTGCTGAACGGATGCGTGATCTTAAAGCCAGTTTGGGAATTACCGAGCAGTGTGGAATCTGTGCCTGCCATGTAAAAAGAGTGCTCGATCAAGCATTAGTACGAAAAACTCCGGACCAACCCCTTGTTACCTAAACCTACTCGATCTTACGAGTCAACCGTTAAAGGAGACAACTATGAAAGGGAATGCAGACATTATTAGTAGGTTAAATCGTCAACTATTGCTTGAATTAACTGCAATCAATCAGTATTTTCTCCATGCCCGGATGTACAAAAACTGGGGGCTTAATCAACTCAACGAGCATGAATACAACGAATCCATTGAGGAAATGAAACACGCTGACAAACTTATTGAGCGTATCTTGTTTCTAGATGGATTGCCCAATTTACAGGATCTGGAGAAGCTTTTGATTGGTGAATCGCCCCAAGAATGCGTGACATGTGATCTTACTCTGGAAAATACTTCACGTGAATCGCTGCTTGCTGCAATTGCTGCCTGTGAAACAGCTCAGGATTTTGTTTCGAGGGAAATTCTTGAGCATATTCTTGAGGATACAGAAGCACATATCGATTGGCTGGAAACACAATTGGATGTCATGCAAAAGGTTGGTATTCAGAACTGGCTACAAAGTCAAATGTAAATTTTGTTCCGTCGCTGGCATAAAACACCAGCGGCATTCTAGCCAGCCAGCCTCCCCTCCTCCCAAGCAAGCCAGCCAATAATCTTCACTGACGCTAACTGAAAATAAGCTGTGAAGAAATCAAATGAATATCCTGTAGAGCAAGAATCAATTCGTGGCTTAACTGCCAGCCAATATACTTGGATCAGATGAAAATCTGAGAACGATCTCAGGCAATGGAAAGTATTTGACAAAAAAGACCTGAATTCACGCCAATCATTTCTAAATCAAAACCGACTTTGTCGGCTTCACCTTGCCGTATTATTTATACTGTCTGCGGCTCGCCTTCGCGTCATTTTTGTTTTGGAAATGGAATAATTTCACTCACCCTCAGTAAAACCAACTGCTCCCAAAAATTGGGTTGTTCAGACATTTTCCAGTTCACTTTGATCAGTGAGATACGATCAGTGTAAATTAGTGCATAGAAAAATTCGCACTGTGTAAGCTGACGAGATCTTCCGCTTCCACAAAATGAGAAAAACACTACATGAAGGCTTAATGGAAAAAAAGCGATAATTGCCCCAAGATAAACAGGATTCATTACCCATAATGGATGCACGTTGCAGTGATTCATCATCCATATCGATTGTCTCACACCATGAGTCTATTATTCCATTTCTAAACCAAAACTGACTTTGTCGGCTTCACCTTGCCGTATTATTGATACTGTCTGCGGCTCGCTTTCGCGTCATTTTTGATTTAAAAATGGAATTAGAGGGAGGTGGTAAATGAAAGGAATTCTGAAACTTGCCTTTAAGCTTCTTGTAAATGACAAAGGTAAATATGCCGCCTTATTGGTGGGAATTACTTTTGCCGTATTTCTCATGGTCCAAATGACATCCATTTTTTCTGGAATTCTTGCCAAAGCTTCCTCAACAGTTATCAATCTGGGAGCTAAAGTATGGGTACTGGATCCCGCAGTCAATAACGTTGCAAACAGTATCCCAATGCCCGATTATGTGCTTAATGCCGTTCGCAGCATTGATGGTGTCGAATATGCTGTCCCGATGTATTCTGGCGGCGCATTAGTCAAGCTTAAAAGTGGAGTTTTTCAATCCGTCACTATTTTAGGCTTGGATGATAACAGTCTAGTCGGCCGCCCCGAGCTTATCGAGGGAAAGATTGAGGATATCTATGCTGAGAATGCCTTTATCGTTGTGGATGATGCAGAGATTTCCAAACTGGAACATCCCCGTACAGGCACAGAATTTGAACTAAACGATCATCGCGGCGTTATCGTGGGTATCGCGAAGGTAGCAAGCAGCGGATTGTTCGGAATCCCAACTCTTTATACGACATACAGTAAAGCGATTCAGTATATCCCATCAACACGATTCACAATTGCTTTTATTCTCATTGAACCGAAAAGTAGTGATGCAATTCCTCATATTCAGAATCAAGTGAAGCGACTGGGATATGAGGCACTCACCGAAGAACAATTCATGCAAAAAATTTCCAATTACTACAAATATAAAACGGGGCTGGGAACCAACATTTTCATTATGACGATTGTGAGCTTCCTGGTCGGTTTGTCAATCTCAGGGCAAACATTTTATACCTTCATACTGGAAAACCTCGAAAAATTTGGTGCATTGAAGGCGATCGGTATCAAAGGGAAGGAACTTGTTTACATGATTCTTTTTCAAGCTGTACTCGCAGCGGTAATTGGGTATGGATTAGGAGTCGGTTTTTGTACCCTTATCATCACAATCGCTAAACTCAAAGTTCCTGAGTATTCCGCCAATATCACTTTTAGTACTCTGTCTTTTGCGTTTGTAATGGTTCTCATCATCGCAGGAATTTCAAGTTATATTGGGATTAGAAAAGTATTAAAGATTGAGCCTTTCGACATTTTTAGAAGCTGAATCAAACCGGCTTCAAAATCGGATAGTCAAACTTATAGCCCATAGAATGAATGAGTTTAATTATGAAAATGTCATTTTGTTAGATAGAGCGGCCATAAATATTACCTGGCTTAATTGTTCCAATTTTATCAATGGGATAATAACGTGGCGCCTGCAATCTCTGCTAATAAATTAACAAAATGGTTTGGTGAAGGTGATCTCAGAGCCTTTGCAGTAAGAGAAGTTAGTTTCGAAGCTTATTTCGGTGAAATATTATTTATTGTAGGCCCATCAGGAAGTGGAAAGACGACATTATTGAGCATGATCTCTGGTATTTTGCGTCCCAATTCAGGAACGGTAGCGATCGATGGCGTGGATATCTGGAAACTGGCATCTGATCAGATTGCCGAATTTCGATTAAACAAAGTAGGTTTCGTTTTTCAGGATTATCATCTCTTTCCACGCCTCACTACCGCTGAAAATGTCGCTATTCCTCTCATTCTTAAGAAACAGAACTGGGATGAATCCATCAAAAAAGCAGCCTATTACTTAGAGATCGTAGGACTCAAGAATAAGGCGGAGCTTCCGCCGGTCAAGCTGAGCGGTGGGGAGCAGCAACGTGTTGCCTTAGCCAGAGCGTTGGTCAGTCAACCGGATTTAATGATCTTTGATGAGCCCACTGCCTCGCTGGATGGAGATACCGGGCGACGCATCATGGATTTTGTAAAAAATAACATACTTACAGACAAGCGGTGTATTTTGATTGTTACCCACGATAGCCGTATTTTTGAGTATGCCGACAGGATGATGAAAATGGAGGATGGCAAAATTGTCGGTATCGAGAAAGGGAGAAATGATTGAGGAACCAGATCATTATCATCATTGCCCTATGTGGAGTGATTGCTGGTTGGATGAGCGCGTATCTATTCGGTATAGAGAAGAAACCGCAGCCACCTGTTTTCAATCCAGCGCCGAATCCTTATGCCAAGGGTATCTACTCGACAGGCATTATCGAAAGCTACCAATCAACAGGTGAAAATATCAATCTTTATCCAGAGGTTGCTGGCGTCATTACTCAAATTCTGGTAGCTGAAGGACAAACTGTCAAACAAGGAGAGCCTTTGCTCCAAATAGATGATTCCATTCAGCGAGCCACAGTCGAGCAACAACATGCACAAGCCGATGCAGCGTTAGCACTACTGGAGGAATTAAAAGCTCAACCAAGAAAGGAAGTTCTGGATGTTTCTAAAGCGCAACTGGATTTTGCGAGAGCAAATCTGAAAACTGCCGAAACACAATTGGAAAAACTACAACACGCCTATGAGCTGGATCCGAGATCAGTCAGCAAGGATAGTCTGGATAATGCGATCAATGCGGCCAAAGTTGCTAAAACTAGTCTTGTGATTGCTCAAAAGAACTACAACCTGACTAAGGCAGGCGCTTGGAGTTACGATATCCAAAATCAGGAGCGTCAGTACATCGCCTTAACCAAAACTTATCAAGCGGGCAACGCCTTGCTCGCAAAGTATACTATCAAAGCACCTGTCGATGGTGTGATTATGTCACTACGAGCGACAATCGGTAACTATATTTCACCGCAGGGCGTCTATGACATGTATACAGAAAGTTTCAAACCGGTTGTGGTGATGGGTAATTCAGAAAACAGCCTGGCGGTAAGATGCTATGTCGATGAGATTCTGATTCACCGGCTTCCGGATGTTTCGGAAATAGATGCGCAAATGTTCATACGCGGCACTGATATTCGTATTCCTTTAGAGTTCAGTCGTTTGCAGCCTTATGTTTCGCCAAAGATCCAGTTATCGAACCAACGAACTGAGCGGGTGGATGTCAGAGTATTACCCGTACTTTTTCGTTTTGAGAAACCAAAAAATATTCAATTGTACCCAGGTCAGCTGGTAGATATTTATATTCGGGCGAGTAAATAGTGACATAAAAAGGCTTAGAGTTTGTGAGTAATAAATCCTGATCGCTCTATTCGGTTGCATTGATTACAGTAAAAAAAATATCACAATCATTTATAAAGTACAGAAATATAAAGATCCACGACAATTAAGGTTGGATCTTGAAAGAAAAGTACCTACGCCGGAGAATGGAGGAGCTGTGAATGTACGAACATTTTTTTCATTTCAAGGCAAAGTACATGCTGGCCAGACTATGGACAGTCTGGTTACTGGCAACGACAGGTTGCGCTGTTGGCCCAGACTTTGTTCGTCCGCAGCCACCAGAGACTGAGCGCTATGTTCCTGGCAAGCAATTACAGGAAACTATTTCAGCAAATGGACAAATACAGTATTTTATGCAAGGCGCTGAAATAACAGCCGATTGGTGGCAATTATTCAAATCTCCCAAATTAGACGCTCTGGTAAAAGAAGCCATCGCCAACAACCCAACTCTAGAATCAGCACAGGCTAGCTTGCGGCAAAGTCAAGATAATTTACAAGCAGGATATGGCGTTTTTTTTCCTCAGATTGATCTCTTAGGAGGGGCAAGCCGCCAGAGATTCTCAGCTGCCCGCTTCGGGAGCCCTGTTAGCAGCATTTTTAATCTCTTCACACTATCAGCCAGCGTCAGTTATGCGCTAGACGTATTTGGCGCTCAGCGGCGCACTGTCGAGGCCCTTAGCGCCAGCAGGGATATTCAACATTATACGGTTATAGCTACTTATTTGACACTGATTAGCAATATTGTAAACACTGTGATTGCCCGGGCAGGTTACGAAGCTCAGATTCAAACTACTCAGCAATTGATTGAATCACAGCGAGAACAAGTCAAGCTTACGGAATTCCAGATGCAAGCAGGTATCCTTGAGTACGAAAAACCGGTCCACTTGAGATTGCAGCTTGAAGTGCTCGAGTCCTCTCTCCCCCGGCTCATGCAAAAGCGCAGCCAGGCCGAGCACCTGCTTGCTACATTAATCGGTCAGCTTCCAGGAGAACATGAATTTGAAAAGATCGATTTGGCTGACCTCTCGCTACCAACCAATTTGCCAATATCGCTTCCTTCCAGCTTAGTACGGCAACGCCCTGACATTCTATTGGCTGAGGCTCAATTACATCAAAACAGTGCCAATATCGGTGTCGCTACTGCAGCGATGTTCCCTTCTTTTACATTAAATGCTACTTATGGTCAAAATAATAGAAATCTCCTGGATATTTTTTTAAGTAGTGGTAATTTCTGGAGTATTGGCACCAACTTTGTTGCACCATTATTTCATGGTGGTGCTTTGTGGTTTCAGCGTAAAGCAGCCATTGATGCCTTTCAGCAATCGCGCGCGCAATATCGCCAAACGATACTTAACGCTTTAGCGCAAGTAGCTGATGTTTTGCTTGCATTGAAATATGATGCTGAAGCGCTGCAGCATCAATCACAAGAGCTTCATTTAGCACAAGAAAGAATGCACCTGATGCAGGCTAATTATCAGGCCGGTCTTGTTAATTACCAACAAGTATCCATTGCAGAAAGTCAGTACTTTCAGAGCAAGTTAAATTACCTACAAACATTAGCACTGCGTTTTCAAGATACTGCTGCCTTATTTGTAGCATTAGGTGGCGGCTGGTGGAACATGGAAGAAAAAAAACTATCCTCCCGAGAGGATGAAGTATTATTTGATGTTAAGGTATCAGAAGAAATGGATAAAGCAAAAACTGATTAAAGACGGTGAAAAAGATAGATGAAAATGCAATGGATATTTTTTTCTAATTTTCTAAAAAAATCAATTCAAGCTTAAAAAGATTTATAGGCTCAACAGTTTCCAGGAAACATTTTCACCTGCCCGCAATGGAACCAGCTTCCCTTCCCCAAATTCCAGGCATTGAGGTATTTTCCAGCTTTCCTTGATCAAGGTAATATTATTTGTATTACGCGGCAAACCATAAAAATCCGGGCCATGAAAGCTAGCAAATGCTTCCAGCTTGTCGAGCGCATCTGCTTGCTCAAAGGCCTCTGCGTAAAATTCAATCGCTGCATAGGCAGTATAAATGCCTGCACAACCACAGGCACTCTCCTTACTCGATATTGGATGCGGAGCGCTATCCGTACCCAGAAAAAATTTTGTATCGCCGCTAGTCGCAGCCCCAATCAAGGCAAGGCGGTGAGTTTCTCGCTTCAGAACAGGCAAACAATAATGATGAGGGTGGATACCACCTGCCAACAGCGCATTGCGATTAAGCAGTAAATGATGGGCAGTAATTGTGGCAGCGAGGTTGTTTGGAGCTGCACGTACAAACTCGACCGCTTCACGCGTCGTGATATGCTCAAATACGGTACGCAGCCTCGGAAAACGTTGTATCAGCGGCTGCAGTACCTGATCAATAAAAACACTTTCTCGATCGAATACATCGATATCAGGGTCAGTGACCTCACCGTGCAGCAACAGGGGCATGCCAAGCTGCTCCATCATTTCTAAGGTTTTAAAGCATCTTGCCAGATCCGTCACACCGGCATCGGAATTAGTTGTTGCACCAGCAGGATAAAGTTTGACTGCATGCACAATACCACTCTCTTTAGCCCGTTTAATTTCATCTGGAGGAGTATTGTCAGTCAGATAAAGCGTCATAAGCGGTTCGAAATGTCCCTGCAGAGTTTTTGGTACGGCTGCCAAAATACGCGCTCGATAGGCTACTGCCATCTCAACAGTAACAATCGGTGGTCTGAGATTGGGCATGATGATCGCTCGGGCAAACTGTCGAGCGGTATCAGCTAAAACATCCTGCATTTGTTTGCCATCACGCAAATGCAAATGCCAATCATCAGGGCAGGTAAATGTTAGAGTTGTTTGCATAAAAGTGTCACAAATCCTTTGATAGCTTGGTTAACGCTTCTTTCTTAGACAAAGCAAATGTATACAGCTTCTTCTTATTTCCACCAGTAATCTCGGCTGCCAGTTGCACTGCCTGCTTCAGTGGTAAATTTTCCATCAAGATATGCAGCGTATGTTCTACCTGTTCGGTGATCTGGTTGCCATTTTCCGTTGCTGCCGGAGAGAGTAGCAATACGAATTCACCTTTTTGCTGATTTTCATCAGATTGCAGCCATGCCAGGACATTACTCAAATCAGAGGTATAAATGGTTTCGAATAATTTAGTCAGTTCCCTGACAATGGTTATCTGGCGCCGTTCCCCAAACACTGCAATCATATCCATCATACATTCCAGCAAGCGATGTGGAGCTTCATAAAAAATTAAGATGCAGGAGGTTAAGGATTTCAGTGATTCTAATTTGCGTTTGCGCTCACCGGACTTAGTCGGTAGAAAGCCATAAAATAAAAAATGGGGCGCTATTATGCCCGAGGCCGATAGCGCACACACGGCTGCATTTGCACCCGGAATAGGTACTACCCGATAGCCTTGCTCTCTGACATGATGAATCAACAGTGCGCCCGGATCTGATATGCCAGGGGTGCCCGCATCTGTTACCAAGGCAACCGACTTTTGTGCCGCCAGCATGTTAATGATTTTCTCGGTAGCAGCACGTTCGTTGTGTTGATGTAGTGTCATCAGACGGGTGTGAATCGCATGATGCACCAGTAAGCGTTGGGTAAGATGAATATGCTCAGCTGCAATAATATCCACTGCAGCCAGCACATCCAGTGCGCGCAAACTGATATCGCGTAAATTTCCAATTGGTGTGGCAACTACATATAATGTGCTTTTAGTCAGCATTCTTGATTCTGGTCGGTTTATTACCCCATTTACAAATCATACATGGCGCGAAGGCGAGCCTAGACAGTATAAATATTATGGCCAAGGAGAAGCCGAAAAAATTAGGTTTGATTTAGAAATGGAATGATATTTTTCAAAATGGATTGTCGCACATCCTCAACATATAAAGACTACAAAAACAAGTTATCATGAAGGGATCTGACGCTGAACACTTAGCTGCCCTGTTCCTGCAACGTCAACACCTGGTTCTGCTCGAAAAAAACTACCGTTGCCGTTTTGGTGAAATTGATCTCATCATGCGAGAGGGGACAACATTAGTTTTCGTCGAAGTCAGAATGCGATCGAACAATTATTTTGGCGGTGCTGCCGCCAGCATTACGACAACCAAGCAAAACAAGCTTATCCGTGCTGCCCGGCACTATTTATCTAGACTGTACACTACACCTCCATGTCGATTTGATGCCGTGCTACTGACAGGTCATCATGATCCGGAAATATAGCCTAACCAGTTAAGAATGATTCAGAATGTATAGGATTTAAAAAGCATCTCAACGGTCTGGTTTTGTTGTTTACGCAGTGCTTTGGCCTGTGCCCATTTATGTTCGATGGGATTAAGATCAGGAGAATAAGCGGGTAAGTATTCAAGGGTGTGCCCAGCGTTTTGTATGGCCTCTTGCGTATCCTGCCTCTTATGGAAGGTAGCATTGTCCATCACAACGACCGCATGTGACGGCAATTTAGGCAACAGGTCCTGCATCGCCCATCCATGAAATACATCGGCGCTGATATTGACTGCAAACAGGCTGACGGTTATCAATAGCTTTCCGATCAGGGCGCCAATCGCGTTGATACGACCTTGCGCATGCCAGTCATGCGTGCCATGACATCTCTGGCCAGCGGGTGCATAACCGTGCGTGCGCGGCGCATCCTGTGCAAACCCACTTTCATCAATA
>NZ_FOUB01000170.1 GCF_900114745.1 Nitrosomonas communis
TAAGGCAAGAAACTGGGCTATTTAACCATTGTTCTCGATCTTCAACGTGGCGCAATGATTTTTGTGGGCGTTGATTCCATTCTGGAAACGTTTGAAATGATCAGGTGCGCAGATTGAAGCGGTTGCGACCGATATGGGCCAAGCTTACACAGTGCGGTACAGAGCCATATTCCAGAGGCTCCACTAATATTCGATCACTTTCATCTCATCAAGCTGTTTAATGAAAAACTGACCAAGTTGCGCCGCGATCTGCAACGAGAAGCAGAGAATGGGTTGGGGAAGTCCGTTTTGAAAGGTATTCGTTGGCTGCTGCTCAAGCATCCTGACAATCTGGATGACACGCGCAATGAGCGCCAACGTCTGGAGGAAGCACTCAAGCTTAATGAACCCTTGGCAACAACCTGTTATATGAAAGAAGAATTACGCAATAGTTGGCATCAGCCAGATAAAACCGCAGCGCAAAGAGCGCTTGACGAATGGGAAAAAAAGGCCGCTGCTTCTGATATCAACATGCTCAAGCAATTCTCTAAAATCATTGCCACTTATCGTTCAGGCATCCTTGCCTATTTCGACTTCAATGGCTTATCAACTGGACCATTGGAAGGCATCAACAACAAGATCACACCGTTACATAAAATGGCTTATGGCTTTAGAGATGTTGAATTCTTTAAGGTAAAAATTATGGCGTTGCATGAAACCAGTTATGTTCTGGTCGGTTGAACTCCTGTGTACGCATTTGCCGGATGAACCTTCTTTTTATTTGATCGCTCAAGAAGCTAGGATGTATCGCAGCTTACCTCTTGTTAACCATATAAAAGTTATACTTCAAGCTTGAATCCGCCTTCTTAAAATTCTATTCAAACAGGAATAACGAGGTAATTAATTGATTTTATTAAAATTTAATATTTTAATAGGAAATTGTAGCTAAATTAATTTTTGCGAGACTAGCAGGGGATGATTCATTGACTGATGCCCAACTGGATTGACAGATAAATAATGGTTGAACAGTACTCCAGTCAGATTTCTAGGGTCTGTTGACGTTTTAAGATAAGTATTTCATAGATAGAAACAAACTCGTAATATTGGGGTTCCTACACCCCCAACAAAACGAGTTTGCGATGCCCCGAATGATGCTCAATGATGAGTACTGGTCGAAGCTGGAGAAGATTCTGCTTCAAGAATCGATTTATAACAAGCGCAATCTGCGCATGACGGTAGAAGGCATACTGTATCGAATGCGGGTTGGCTGTCCGTGGCGCGATCTGCCCAGGGTGTTCGGCTGCTGGAATTCCATCTATAAAAGATTCAATGCATGGTCATTGAGCAGGAAATGGCTGAATGTTTTCAAAGCATTGGCTGTTGATCCGGATTGGGAATGGAGATTTATGGATGGCAGTTATGTTAAAGCGCATCAACATAGTGCGGGAGCAGCGAGTCAAGAATCGCAGGCTATCGGGAAAAGCCGTGCAGGCAATACCACCAAGATCCATTTAGCGGTCGATGGTTATGGCTTGCCAGTTGAGTTTGGAATCACCGGTGGAGAAGTCAATGACTGTTGTGCCGCACCTGATTTGATTGCCAGGTTGCCTGACGCAAAAACAATAGTTGCGGACAAGGGCTATGACAGCGAATGGTTACGGGAACAGATAACGAAGAAGGGGGTTCAGGCTGTGATACCGAGAAAGCGCAACTCGTTGAAGGGTAATGCAGATATGGATTGGGGTT
>NZ_FOUB01000028.1 GCF_900114745.1 Nitrosomonas communis
TGGATCGTACAGGCTTTTGAGCTGCCGTTTAAGACCCTGCCAGATATTCATACCGACTACCTGTTAGAGCTGGTGTTGGCAATGCTAGGGCTGAGCGGTGTTAGGATGGTAGAGAAGATTAAGGGAGTTGCTAAGTAATTAGCTAAAAGGTGCAAGCCTAGATTTGAGGTGGTTGATTAGATTTATTCTTTCCAATGCTGTTAAATGCGGCTATGAATTTATTGATCGAGTCGACTGTCTTTTGAGTAGTCGACTGCAATTGTTTTAACTGTTCTTTATGTTCAATGAGTTCTTGCTTTGTCATTTTGTTCTCACACATTTTGATTAATAATTGCCCAACCTAATAAAGGTATTACTAGATAGATTGGCTTCTCATTATATCTTCCATCTTCCATCCAAATTCCCATGCCAGCGCTTTATCTTGCCACACTGTGATTGTTTCTCCTGTCTGCGCTGGCATGTTTCGTGGTTTGTAATACGGATTATCAATCTCTTTTATTCCAATAGCCCTAGCATTTGCACCGGCTTTCTGAATGTTTTCGTTCATTTTTGAGTCCGCTCATTCAAAGTCTTAATCACCCAATCAGTCAGCTTTAAACCTTCCAGTTGAGAAGCTTTTACCCAACTCGCTTTATCAGATGGCAGGCACCGAACAATTAACGTGCTTGTGGCCTTTTGATCCTCTGGCTTTGCCGCATTGCGCTTGCCTGTGTTCCCGTGTTGATTATCCATTTTTCACCTATATAAAAAAGCCCCATTCCTGGGGCTGTCTGTTTATTCGATTTCTACTTTTACCCTTGGCTTGTTCTGTGTCCAGAATGCGCCCTCATTTCTTAATGTTTTGTATATGATGGTATCAGCCCATTCACAATGCTTGCTGAGGTAGATTTTTGAAGCTTCCTTAACATCCTCAGGCTGATCATCATAGCCATAATATTCTCTAATGAAAGACCAGGCTTTTTGTCTGAGTTCCTCAGAGTATTCATTTCTAATATGCACATACTTTGCTTGAGGAATATCTTTCCGGCTGTTTGTGTATTCGTAGATATCCTCCATTCCATTGAAGCTACCATACTGAAATTGTCCGGAGAATTCTTCTATTTTTTTGAATATGGCTGGCAGTTGATCATAGACTGTTATATCTACTGCATCGCCCATTGAGAAGTTACGGCTTCTTACTGATGCTTTGATGCCGTGTTTTTTAAGTTCGGCCTTGATGATTGCAGCTGCTTTTGCTGATTCTGTTTTCATTTTTAAACTCTCCAGTTTTAGGTTCTAAGTTCCGCTTAGTCGGTATCAATTAATCAATTGATGGAATGCATTATATAGATATTATTTTAATTTGTCTATACAAATTAATTATAATTTATGCAATATTCATTTTAAAAATGCTGACAAAAATGCTGACCAAGCTATGCCTAAACATGACCAAATATGCCTAAATATAGCCATTCTTAGAACTGCAACTAATTGATTTATAATGATTATTATATTCGAATCGGAAATACCTAATATGCGACATCGAACAATATCCGGAAATGCCGGTAGTAGCCAGGAGCGTGTTCACCCCACCAGTGAGCCTGGAACACGAGACGAAAGAGGAATTTCTGAAACGCTTTACAGCGCAACCGAAGACAGTCTCAACAAAGGATTAGAGCAGGTGTGGCAGGACTTTGAGAAGTTGAAGATATATGCCTGGGATTTGACGGAGAGGTGCAGGCCAAAGTTTGAGGTGGTTGATATTGACAAAGCTAAATAATTTATTGATACCCTCGCTTTCAGCTTTCAGATTTTATCGGAAAGCTCATATGAGAGATTGCTATAAACAAAGTCTTTTGCCCTAAATAAATCTAACATATTCATCCTCCTAACGTACGGTCCTGATATTTGAACCATTTAAGCGCGCTCTCAAAGTGAGATGGTTCAAAATCTGGCCAATATTGCTCTACCACATAGATATCTGCATATACAGACTGGGCGGGCAAGAAGCCGCTAAGTCGTCTGCCTCCTCCCCAGCGGACGATCAGGTCAATACGAGAGACTTCTCTGGAGCGAATCTGTCCATCAGTTCTCAGCCCTTGCAAATCCCAATCCCAGCCGTAGTTAATTAAAAAATTCACCTTGATACCCACTCCCTGCCGTGAGCGAAAACGACGCAAGGCAGCTGGATATTGGGGCGACTCGTCGTCTCCTACCACGAGTAGTGCTGCTCCTCGCGCGGCGATCTCTTCTGCAAAGATGCAACAGGCATTACGGAAGGCATTTGCCTGAGTGCTCGGTCGGTGGGTGTTGTCCTTAGTGAAACCGTAGATCGAGAGCTCTTCAATGTCCAGTTTACGGCAGATTTCGTACAGTTCTATTCCAGGCAGAACGCCATGTGCGTATCCTTCTTCCTTGGCAAGATTTCGTGACTGAGCCCAGCGTCGATTGCCGTCGGGAATAAAGCCTACATGGCGGGGGAGAATATTTTTCATAATTACGGATTACTTGAGTGAGAGGATACCTTCTTTGCTTCTATCAAATAATGTCTAATTTTTTTAGTATCTCTTAACACTATTACAAAAACAATACGTATAACCCCCTAGAAACTGTTTGAAAATTCTGAAGTCACTAATCTGCTCTTTACTTCCGGTGAATTTTTTTCATTGAGACATTCATTATTCCCTTCTTTTATGACAATGACACTGACCAAAATGCTGACCAAGCTATGTTAAAACAAGTCAAAACAGGTATAAATACGGTCATTCTCATTTATATAAGTCATTGATATATAATTATTATTATAAGTTAGATGCATATAGTATCAATGCACTCAAGACAAACTCATACTCTTCGAATAAGAGTTGAGAGGAAATATTATCGATCACACAATAATGCTTTAGCCGAACAATTTGCTAATATTGATATCTTGCTGTTCATAGGCATTAAATTCGAGTAAGTCACGTGCCTTAAATTTAAATGATTTGGCAATAATGACTTCGGGAAATTGCTCGATACGTACGTTATTGATTTTTACTGCATCATTATAATACTCACGACGATCAGCAATACCATTTTCCAGATGAGTGATACGCGTTTGTAAGTGCTGGAATTTTTCGCTGGCTTTTAATTCAGGATAATCTTCAACTACTGCAAATAAATTACCTAGACCCACTCTTAACATATTCTCAGCTGTACCTAATGCACCGATATCACCTGCATCGCGTGCTATTGCAACCTGAGAGCGTGCTGCAATGATCTGCTTGAGTGTATCTTGCTCAAACCCCATATATTGTTTGCAAGTGTCGACTAGTTTGGGTAATTCGTCGTGACGTTGTTTGAGTAAAATGTCAATATTTGACCATGCCTGCGATACGGTATGTTTTATATCTACTAGTCGGTTATAGATCATGATGCTATAGCTCGTCACTAAGATTATAGTGACTAGAAAAATATAAATAGCGACATCCATGTAATATCTCCTCTAAGTTTCATTTCGTAACATACCTTAACGAAAGCTTATGAGAGAGTAGAAAAAGGAGCTCGTTTTGACGCTATTTTCTAGTGAATATTAAATCCCAGACGTTATGTCCTAAGCGTAAACCGCGTTGCTCAAATTTTGTGAGTGGACGATAGGGGGGACGTATAGCATAATCGATTGCTGTATTGGTAAGCAGGCTTTCGTTACTGAGAACAGATAAGATCTGTTCAGCATAGTCTTTCCAATCTGTAGCGACATGAAGATAGCTACCTGGTTTCATATACTTACATAAAAGCGAAACAAAAGCTGATTGGATTAACCGGCGCTTATGATGGCGCGCTTTGGGCCAGGGATCGGGGAAAAAAATATGAACGCCGTCGAGTGATTTAAGTGGCAGCATATGCTGCAAAACTTCGACTGCATCATGCTGAATAACGTGCAAATTCGTTAATTCAAGCATTTTGATTTGACTAAGCAGACTCCCCACCCCTGGAGTATGAACTTCTATCGCCAGATAATCGTTTTGGGGGTGCTGTTGAGCGATAGTAGCTGTGGCTTCTCCCATGCCAGAACCTATTTCCAAGATTTTGGGAGTGCTACGTCCAAAAATCTTCTCAAAATTCAGTTGTTGAGCTGAAAAAGGAATACCGAATTCTGAGAACAGCGTTTCATAGGCATTGCGCTGAGCATTTGAGATACGGCCCTGGCGAAGCACATAACTACGAATGGAATTCACTGATGACAAAAAATAGTACTATTTAAATTAATTTTATATAGCGAACTGAAAGATCATTTCGGCTGTACTGGTAAGATGCCTTCATTTGGTGAACTGGGGCTTGCGCTATAAGTTTTTTTTGCCATGCGTCCAGCCAAATAGGCTTCACGACCTGCTTCTACAGCTTTGCGCATAGCAGAGGCCATCATAATCGGGTTTTGTGCAGCAGCGATAGCCGTGTTCATTAGCACACCGTCACATCCTAATTCCATTGCAATTGCTGCGTCAGATGCCGTTCCTACGCCAGCATCTACCAGTACAGGAATTTGGGTGCTATCAATAATAATTTGCAAATTCCAAGGATTCAGGATACCCATTCCTGAGCCGATTAATGAAGCTAAAGGCATAATTGCAACACAGCCGATTTCTTCTAATTGTTTAGCGATAATGGGATCATCTGAGGTATAAACCATTACTTGAAAATTTTCTTTAACAAGAATTTCTGCTGCCTTAATAGTTTCTACCACATTGGGAAAAAGTGTCCTTGGGTCACCAAGTACTTCTAATTTTACCAGAGAATGACCATCCAGCAATTCTCTTGCCAGTCGCAAAGTACGGATGGCTTCCTCTGCAGAATAGCAGCCAGCAGTATTAGGAAGCAATGTATAGTGAGAAGGCGGCAATACATCAAGCAGATTGGGTTCGTTGGGGTTCTGACCGATATTAGTTCGACGGATAGCTATGGTAATGATTTGTGCGCCGCTAGCCTCTATGGCAGCGCGTGTTTCGTTGAAGTTTTTATATTTGCCGGTACCAACCAAAAGCCGAGAAGAGTAATGCTTGCCAGCAACGATGAAATCATCCATGAAATCAGTGTTTATAGAAAAATGCGAATTGCATATAAGATTAGAAAACGTTTAATATTTGATTAAATCAAAATTAAAAAGAATTAGCCGCCACCTACAGCCACCACAATCTCCAATTGATCTCCGTCAGAAAGCGTTTGTAATGTGAACTGACTTCGAGGCACGATTTCACCGTTACGTTCGACAGCAATACGTTTATTCTGGATTGACATGTGCTCCAGCAGTTGTTGAAGGCTGAGTGGGTTGTCAAAATGGTGAAGTTGACCATTTATGGTGACTTGTAACATTTGAAATATATTAAATATGTTTAATGTAAGGTAGACTTAAAAATCCATTTAATAATACAATTTTATCATGCGGGTGTAGCTCAATGGTAGAGTAGAAGCTTCCCAAGCTTACGACGAGGGTTCGATTCCCTTCACCCGCTCCATTCCCACTGCCGGCAATAAAAGCATGCGTGTCATGGACTATTAATAATATAATATCAATATTTTGATCAAAATAATCTTGGATCGTCTTGATGATTAGAATCCTACGGGGACATTTTTATTGTTTTTTGGCAATTTTTTTGCTAATAACAAGCGATTCAGTATTAAGTGATAGTAAAACTGATCAACCTGAACCACGACATATCCTTGGATGGGTAGAATCTATTCGATTAGAGCCATGGGGGCTAAAAATGCTTGCTCGTATAGATACTGGAGCAAATACCTCGTCCATGAGTGCACGGGATATTCATCAATTCAAAAAAGGAAATAAAGATTGGGTGCGGTTCATTCTCGATTTTGGAACTGAAAAAGGTAAACCCACTCGAACTGTCGAAATTGAACGCCCCTTACTTCGTTCACATAAGATAAAACAACATAGCGGTATTTCACAAGAACGCCTTATTATTGCTATGGACGTTTGTTTAGCAAACGAAATACATAAAGTTGAATTTAATCTTATTGATCGTCGAGCCTTAAATTATCCCATTTTGCTTGGACGTAGAGCACTTGCGGGTATCGCTCTAGTTGATTCATCGCGTACTCATCTTAGTAAGGCTGATTGCGGTCACGTAAAGAAAAAGAAGAAAAAACATGATCAATCAGATGAGTTGGCTATTCCTGAATGAGACAGCTTCATTTATTACTCTTAGTTATAATATTGTGTGCAGTAGGGCTAGGCTTAGCTATTTATAAAGTAACCACCCTGGGATTGCCTCTAACTACTTCTGAGAAAGCAGAAGTTTGGAATGTGGAAGCACGTATCAGTTTTCGCGCAAAGCCCGAAACCAGCGTAAAAGTAAGTTTACCGCTCCTTTTTAATCCTTCTGGCTATACTATTCTCGACGAGGATTTTGTCGCAGCCAATTATGGATTGGCAATTGAACAAGATGATAATGGACGTACAGCTCTGTGGGCAAAGCGACGTGCGGAAGGGAAACAATTATTATTCTATCGCGCAATCATATACAAGGATACTGAAAAGACAACTGATTCAGTTAAAGCACCGATTTATCCACCAATACCAGATTATCCTGAAAATTTCCGACCCATTATCCAAGGGCTGCTCGATAAGGCGCGACAGCAATCTGCAGATACCGTTTCTTTTGCACAGCAAGTCATTAAGCAATTAAATGCTGTATCGCCAGCACCAGAGTTAAAATTGCTACTGGAGCATATCAATAATTCTCGTAATCTTGCTAAAGGTGTTAATTGGATTTTAGCAGGAGCCCGTATTCCTACTCGAATTATTCAAGGCCTCCGTCTAGAAGATGGTAAGCTTTATTCTGAATTGGAATCCTGGATACAAGTCTATGATGGCAAGCAATGGCGCACACTCAATATAAAGGATGGTAAGGAAGGTCTGCCATCCAATTTTATCCTATGGCAAATTGGCGATCAGAAAACCTTTTCTGTCGATGGGGGAAGTGAAGTGAGTCTCCAATTTTCCGTAGCCAAAACGCTACGGGAATTAGTGGACATTGCAGAATCACGTGCGGCGCTCAAAGGATCACACCTGATGGAGTTTTCCTTATATTCATTGCCGGTTCAAAGCCAGAACGTATATAAAATATTATTAATGGTACCTTTAGGGGCATTTGTCGTAGTTTTAATGCGCAATTTAATTGGGATTAAAACTTTTGGGACATTTATGCCGGTATTAATCGCGCTGGCTCTGCGCGAGACAGAGTTGGCATGGGGGTTATTACTGTTTTGTTTGATTGTCGGATTAGGATTATTATTGCGTGCTTATGTGGATCGATTGAAGTTATTACTCATTCCACGCTTGGCTTCTGTGTTAACGATGGTAGTGCTTCTTATGGCGAGTATTAGCGTTATCATGCACAAGCTTGGACTTGAAATGGGGCTATCAGTCGCTTTATTTCCAATGGTAATCATGACTATGACCATAGAACGGATGTCTCTTACATGGGATGAAGCTGGCCCCGCGGAAGCATTTAAACAGGGCGCAGGAAGCTTGCTGGTGGCAACAATTGGTTATCTGGTGATGAATATCGATGCTTTACAACATTTAATATTTGTATTTCCTGAATTATTACTTGTTGTGTTGGCAGCCATACTATTGTTTGGCCGATACTCCGGATATCGATTGACAGAGCTGTGGCGCTTCCGTGCTTTAGCTAAACGCTAAATAGATGTTCAAAGTCTTACTCAATCTAAAGCGAGCAGGAGTTGTTGGGATAAACCGACGAAATGCCGATTACATCTTACGTTACAATGAACGTTCTCTCTACCCATTGGTTGATGACAAGCTTCGCACCAAACGACTCGCAATTACTGCAGGAATTGCAGTACCTGAGTTATATGGTGTGATTGAAATCGAGCATGACATAGGTCATCTTCCCAATATTGTAAATGGTCATAAAGATTTCGTGGTTAAACCGGCGCATGGCTCGGGAGGAAACGGTATTTATGTGATCATTGGACAAATCAATAACCGCTATCAGCATAACAATGGCAGCTTGTTGAGAGAAGAAGATCTGGAATACCATATTTCTAATATTTTAAGTGGTATGTATAGCCTTGGCGGTCAACCAGATCATGCGCTCATAGAATACAGAGTAAAGTTTGATCCGATATTTGAATCAATTAGTTATCGTGGTGTACCAGATATTCGCACTGTAGTATTCAGAGGCATCCCTGTTGCGTCAATGGTGCGTTTACCTACACGTATGTCGGATGGTAAGGCTAATTTACATCAAGGTGCAGTTGGAGCAGGAATAGATTTAGCAACCGGGCTTACTACGAATGCTGTTTGGCAAAACCACCCTGTTGAACAACACCCTGATACTGGCGCCAATATTGGTAATTTCAAAATTCCTCACTGGGATAAACTATTAACATTGGCATCTCAGTGTTATGAATTGGTCGGATTAGGTTATCTTGGAGTGGATGTTGTATTGGATCGTGAGCTGGGTCCTTTGGTATTGGAATTAAATGCAAGACCTGGTTTGTCTATCCAAATTGCAAATGGAAAAGGTATGCAGAAGCGTCTTGAATATATTGATCAACTTGCTGAAATTCCTGCTTCAGCGCAAGAACGTGCATCTTTTGCGCAGAATCTTTGCCTACAACTATAAAACACCCGCTTTCTAACCGTTGTGTTCATCCATACTAACTTTGTCTGCTTGCCATCTACTTAGGAGATGATAGGTTTACTCTAAGCTATTCCGTATCATTCGATTTAATCGTACTTAAACGAGTACGTAATATTTCAACTTCTTCACGAAGCTGTAGTACCAATGCGACACCTGCTAGATTAACACCAAGATCTCTTTGTAACCTCTGAATAATTTGAACGCGCCGCAAACAAGCACCACTGAAGTACCACCGCTTGGATGTGATATTAATTGGCTCAAGAATTCCTTCTTCAACTAAAGAAATGATCCATTCTGCATTGACTGCACAGATACGGCTTAACTCACCGAGAGAAAATTCCATATCATCTTCAACGATAATGCCATCGATTACATTATGATTTAATGTCATTTATACCCCCAATTTGGCACGTGGATTAAATGCCAGTTTTTGTTCCATTTCCCGGTATAGTATGCGAGCTTGCTCGCTATCAGCTGGCGGCAAAACAACTTGTAATGTAATGTATAAATCTCCGGGTGGATGAGCCGGAATGCCCCGTTCTTTTAGGCGCAGCTTGCGTCCTGATTGGATGCCAGGAGGTATTTTCAAATCCACAATACCAGTTGGAGTAGGAGTTTTGATGGTTACTCCCAACGCAACTTCCCATGGCGTAACAGGAAGTTCGAGAAAAACATCCTTCTCCTCAACTTTATACAAAGAGTGCGGCTGAAATGCTACCTCTAAATAAAGATCTCCAGCACTATTTTGATCCACGCCTCGGCTACCTTGGCCTACGAGACGAATAAGTTGCCCCTGTCGAACTCCTTTTGGAATTCTCACATTTAATGTACGCTCTTTAATTTTCGGTCGCCCGTCAGGACCTATCTCTGTGTGCTGAAGTGTGATAGTGCGAGTTGCTCCATGATAAGAATCTTCAAGATCAATTAATATTTTGGCATGGGTATCTTCGCCACGTACATTAAAGCCATAATGACGATTTTCTCTATTGGCATTGAAGCGGCTTCCAAATAATGCTTCAAAAAAGCTGCTAAATTCTGAAGTATCTGCTTGAGTAAATCCCCCACCATGAAACTCAAAACCTTGATTCCATCCAGGCGGGGGCTGAAATTCCTGACCACTTCTCCAACCGCTGCCTAATTGATCATAAGCAGCACGTTTCTCAGGATCTTTAAGCACCTCATATGCTTCACCAATCTCTTTGAAACGGACCTCGGCATCAGCTTCTTTACTGACGTCTGGGTGATATTTCCGTGCCAGCTTACGATACGCTCGCTTAATATCATCTTGTGTGGCATCACGTTTAATGCCCATAATATTATAATAATCTTTGAATTCCACTTTACTCTATATATTCAATTTATTTTTTATAGTTCGTATTCGTTTCAGTTTAAATCAAATTTAAATCCAATATTACTTTTGTTCAAGCAAATCCCGTTTAAATCAGGTAAATACTTAACTTGAATTTTCCATTAACATCCTGGTTATTTAATTCTTGGGTATAGGTTTAATAATTTCTTTCAATTTATGAGTTGATGATAAATTAATATGAAGTATAAAAATTGAATCTGAAGAGATTTTTATAATCTATATTCAGATTAATATGAAATAATCTCTAACTTACTAATAATTACTATTATCTAATTATTCCTAGGCATTGACAGTTACAATCAAAGATAAATTAATAAGACTAAGACAGGTAATTAACATGATGTTTTATGTGATAAATGGGGAAGATGCTCCAGATAGCCTTGAAAAACGCTTGATAGCCAGGCCAGCGCATCTGGAGCGCATCAAAGCATTGCAAGATGAAGGACGACTTATACTTGCAGGGCCCTATCCAGCAATTGATAATCCTGATCCTGGTCCAGCTGGCTTTTCCGGAAGCTTAATTGTGGCTGAATTTGTTTCACTTGAAGCAGCGAAATCTTGGGCAGAAGCGGATCCTTATGTAACCACAGGAGTATATTCAAAAGTAACTGTTAAACCATTCAGGAAAGTTTTGCCAGGTTAAACTTTTATATAATAATAGATTAGAAATTATTAATAAGGATTGCCAGATATTTTATGTTACCTATGCCTATAATATGTAAAGACTAACGCTTACAATCAATGAAACTGGTAGGGCGTAATCTTATATAAAAAATTTCATCAATTTTATATTTTCTAGAGGAAGTTGCATGCAGTTAATAAAATTTCTATTGTTAATGACGGTAAGTGTGTCAAGTTTTGTTGTCACTTCTCTTCATGCCCAATCGACTGCTTCGGTAGCAAAAGTCAATGGAGTAGCGATTCCACAGGCGCGGCTTGATTTTATGGTCAAAGCTGCTGTGGCTCAAGGGCAACCTGAATCTTCGGACATGAGGAATAACCTGCGCGAAAATCTCATAGCGGAAGAAATTATTGCGCAAGAGGCTCAAAAAAAAGGGCTTGATCGGGATCCGGATGTGATCACTCAAACCGAGCTTGCTCGTCAGGCAATATTAGTTAGAGCCTATCAAGCTGATTACATTAAAAATAATACAGTAAGTGACGATATCTTACGACGCGAATATGAAACTGTAAAAGCACAGATGGGCGATAAAGAATATAAAGCTCGTCATATCCTGGTTGAAAGTGAAGCAGAAGCTAAAGACATCATTGCTTCTCTTAAGAAAAAAGGTGCTTCTTTTGAGAAACTAGCAAAAGAAAAATCGATTGATGCCGGTAGTAAAGAAAATGGTGGTGAATTAGGGTGGAGTGCAGCTGCAGCCTATGTCAAGCCTTTCGCCGAAGCTTTGCAAAATCTGAAAAAAGGAAATACAACAGAAAAGCCGGTGCAAACTAATTTCGGATGGCATGTCATTCGCTTGGAAGATGTACGTCCTGCAGTTCCACCTTCATTTGAAGAAGTAAAAACAAATATGCAACAGCGTGTATTACAGCGGAATTTTGCTGCGACTGTGCAAGATCTACGTAGTAAAGCTAAAGTCGAATAATCTTATTTTGCTTGGGAGTCAGTAAAGTTAAAAGGCTTTACTGATTCTCGTCAGTCGTTGTGATTGTTTTAACCCTTGAGGATAAGGCACAAAACAATTCATAACTGATTGTGCCTGCAGATGTTGCTACTTCCTCTATGGGTAACTCATTTCCCCATAAAATTACTGGGCTCCCAATACGAGCATTTTTAATGCCGGTAAGATCAACGGTTAGCATGTCCATGGAGATTCGTCCAACAATACGTGTGCGTTGCCCATTAACAAGGACTGGGGTACCTGTTGGCGCATGTCGTGGATATCCATCAGCATAACCGCACGCAACGATACCAATATGCATCGGTTGTTCAGTCTGAAATTGACCACCATATCCAACTTTTTCTTTTGCAGCAAGATACTGTATAGCGATTATTTTGCTTGATACGGTCATGACAGGGCGTAATCCTAGCTCTGAAGCAGTTTTATCTATTAAAGGGGAAGCACCATAGAGCATAATGCCGGGACGTACCCAATCGGCATGTGCTTTTGGATATTGTAAAATTGCTGCAGAGTTTGCTAATGAGCATGGTAGAGGATATTTTCCAGCAAACAAGTGGAAACGTTTGAGTTGCTGATTCACTTCGTCTTTTTTAAAGGGGTCATCTGCGCTGGCAAAATGTGTCATTAACGTAATTTGATCGATACGCGGATTATTCTTTAATATTTTAAGTGCCACTAATCCTTTCTCGGGTGTAAAACCAAGACGATTCATTCCTGTATTAATTTTAAGAAATACATTGATCTTAGTTTCTTGTTTTGATGAGGACAGCATGGCTAATTGCTCATGATGGTGTATGACTGTACTTAATTGATACTGTCTTATAATAGCTAGATCTGCCTCAGAGAAAAAGCCTTCAAGAAGCAAAATAGGCTGATAAATACCTGCTTCTCTTAAGCGTATAGCAGCATCGAGTTCAAGAACAGCAAAAGCATCTGCTGCTTTGATGGCATTGGCAATATTAAGTAGGCCATGTCCATAAGCATTTGCCTTAATGACTGCTATGACACGTGCGTTTTGCGCATGTTTGCGTGCGATGTAAAAATTATGCTGAAGTGCTGCCAGGTCAATCCGTGCATGAATCGGGCGAGACATGAGTATTATTTGTCTGGAAGATAATGCTTATTTCAATTATTTGAATTTTATTCAATTTCTCTAGTAGAGATTGTCAGAATAAAAAATATATTTAATTAAATCAATACATTATAATAGATGGCAATTGATTGGATTATTTTGCGGATAGCTAATTTTTATCATATTAACTGGCAATAGGAGCTATCAAAGAAACATTTTGATGTAACATAAAAATAATGTAGTAAGAAATTCATCTTTACAAAGAAAGTGAGTATTTTAATACTACAACTATTTGATTATTGAAGTGAGATGATATAAGAGCTTAGCGCGCTATTTTTTAACACACCCAAATCCGGGTAATAAGCATACAATCAACATTTATTGTAAATTCAGAATAATTACAGCCTACCAGAATGTTTAGTCTTTTTAAATCTAAAAAAAATTCTACTGAAAAAAATTCCGCTGAAGATAATTCTAAGACGGAGAGTTGGACAAGTAAAATCAGACAAGGGCTTGCTCGAACCCGGCAGAATTTTGGCAAGCAATTATCTAGTTTGTTAAGTAGTCGCAAAATAGATGAGGCACTGTATGATGAACTTGAGACTATCTTGCTTACGGCAGATACTGGCGTGAATGCTACTAATTTGCTGCTGGAAGCATTACGTAAGAAAGTAAAAAGAGATGCGCTGAGCAATGCGGAGCAGCTTAAAGAAGCACTTCAAGAAACTTTGGTCAATTTGCTTGCTCCATTGGCTCAACCGCTTGATGTTACGACCAAGAAGCCATTCATCATTATGATAACGGGCGTAAATGGTGTCGGTAAAACGACTACAATTGGCAAACTTGCTCATTATTTTCAATCGCAGGGTAAATCAGTATTGCTGGCTGCTGGTGATACATTTCGTGCGGCAGCGCGAGAACAATTATTGGCATGGGGTGAACGCAATGATGTGACAGTTATAGCACAGGAAAGTGATTCTCAGAAAAAGAGTGATCCTGCCGCTGTCATATTCGACGCAATCAATGCAGCTAAAGCACGTGATATAGATATAGTATTGGCTGATACTGCTGGCCGTTTGACTACCCAAATGCATCTGATGGAAGAGATTAAAAAGATCAAACGAGTTATCAACAAGGCGTTACCAGATGCCCCACATGAGGTCTTGTTAGTATTGGATGCCAATACCGGTCAGAATGCACTTAATCAGCTCAAAGCTTTTGATGAAGCCCTTGGCGTGACAGGTTTAGTCCTTACCAAACTGGATGGTACTGCCAAAGGAGGTGTAATAGCTGCCATAGCCGCCCAATATCCACAAAATCCTCCTGCTTTACGCTTTATTGGAATAGGGGAGGGGTTAGAAGATCTAAGGCCATTTGATGCGCAAGAATTTGTCGAAGCAATATTTGATTAACCTTTTAACCGATTGGATCTGCTTGTTGGTACTGGGTATTTATGATTAGTTTTGTCAATGTTACTAAGCGTTATCCAGACGGGTTTGAAGCCTTAAAAAATGTTGCTTTCACAATTCATTCGGGTGAATTAGTTTTGGTAGCCGGTCATTCCGGTGCCGGTAAAAGCACTATGCTAAAGCTTATTGCGGCAATTGAGCGTCCCACCTATGGCAATATTTTGGTAAGCGATCAGAATGTCAACGCACTTAAGAAAAGTATGATTCCTTTTTTAAGGCGTAGCCTGGGGTTAATCTTTCAAGATCAGAAGATTTTGTATGATCGTAATGTTTTTGCCAATGTGATGTTGCCATTACAAATACGTGGTTTTCAGAATAAAACTGCGGCTGGGAGAGTTCGTGCTGCACTTGATAAAGTTGGGTTACTGAGAAAGGAAAATGCTTACCCAATTACATTATCTGGTGGCGAGAAGCAACGATTATGTATTGCTCGAGCGGTGGTTCATCGACCATCCATTCTGATCGCCGATGAGCCAACAGCAAATCTTGATGTAGATTATGCGCAAAGCATTATGGAAGTATTCAGATCTTTTCATCAGGTAGGGGTTACGGTGGTGATCGCTACACATGATACAGCCCTATTAAATGATAACCGTTATCGTATACTTACACTCAATCAAGGAAAGCTAGTGGTATGAAAATATGGTTATCACAACATTGGCAAGCACTAAACCGAGCACTCAAGCAACTTACAAATACACCCTTATCCAGCCTCCTGAGCATTATTGTCATTGGGATTGCTTTCAGTTTGCCCCTTGGGATTTATACTATGCTTGGAAACTTGCAAGCTATTTCCAGTGATACTGCCAGCACGCCACAATTAAGTGTATTTCTTAAATTGAAAGCATCACAAGCAGATATTGAAAACGTTAATTCACAATTGGAAGAATTTCCTTATATTGCGAGTTTTCAATTTATTTCCAAGGAAATTGCGTTGCAACAATTACAGCAAGAAAGTAATTTAAATGAGGTGGCAAATAATCTACCAAAAAATCCGTTACCTGATGCTTTTATTATTAATCTTCAGCAAATTCTACCTGATGAATTAGAGAATATACGCGCTGTAATAAAAAAATGGCCTGAGATAGAGCACGTCCAGGTCGATACAGATTGGGCCAGACGGGTAGATGCTTTACTCAGATTGGGGCAGCTTGCCGTATTGATGTTAGCCGTTGTGTTAGGTTTGGCATTAATCATAGTCGTTTTTAATACAATTCGCTTACAGGTATTAACCAAACGAGATGAAATTGAAGTTATTAAATTAATCGGAGCGACCGATAGTTTCATCCGTCGTCCTTTCCTTTATTTTGGTGCAATACAAGGAATGGCTGGTGCAGCAGCTGGCTGGCTCCTTATTGCCTTAGGTATTCAGGCTATCAATGAGAGTTTAGTAGAATTGGCACAACTCTATGAGACAGATTTTCATTTGAATTATCTTTCTTTCTACGATAGTCTTAGTTTGCTTATCTTTTCAGCATTGCTAGGATGGTTGGGGGCCAGATTATCAGTTGCACAGTATCTCTCTCAAATAGAACCAGAATAGAGATATTGCTTTTTAGTGGGTAATTCCATTTCCAAATTCAAAAGTGATGCTAAGGCGAGCCGTAGACAGTATAAATAATACGGCAAGGTGAAGCCCCGACAAAGTCAGTTTTGATTTAGAAATGGAATAAGCTTCTCTATACCCAACATCTCTAGACACAAATACATTTTCTAGATCTTTCTCTCCAAACCATAAAATATCTCTAAACGGAGTGTTCAGAGAATATTCCCTCTACACTAAAGTTAGGCTTTCAAAAAAAATTTTCTCATGAAATTATAATAGTTAAGGAAACTTCAGGAATTATTAGCACTCTCATTGTGCGAGTGCTAAAATAAATTTTAAAATAATAATAATTCAAAATTGAGATTAAAGGAGAAAGTATGACAACAACTCTTGCGTTACCCACAATAGCGGGAAATAGTATTGAAGGATATATTCAAACTGTTAACCGTTTCCCTATGCTATCCCAAGAGGAAGAAATACGGTTGGCGAAATGTTTAAGGGATGAAAATGATATAGAAGCTGCTCATCAATTGGTGTTATCGCATTTAAGAGTGGTCATTGCGATAGCTCGCGGCTATTTAGGTTACGGCTTACCCCATGCCGATTTAATACAGGAAGGTAATATCGGCTTAATGAAAGCGGTGAAACGATTTGATCCAGAACGTGGCGTGCGCCTGGTATCCTTTGCGATTCATTGGATTAAAGCAGAAATCCATGAATTCATCATGCGAAATTGGAGATTAGTCAAAATTGCCACAACGAAACAGCAACGTAAGTTATTTTTTAACCTGCGGAGCATGAAACAAGGTTTGAATTCCATGAATCAGGAGGAGATAGCTGCCGTAGCAAAACAATTGGGCGTCAAATCTGAAGAAGTCATCGAAATGGAAACCCGCTTTAGTGGTCGTGATATCTCACTGGAGCCATTATCAGAAGAAGATGATGAAAGCTGTAATCCGATTGATTATTTGACCGATGGTATCGATCCATCACAAATTATTGAGAAAAACCAGATTTCTCACCTATGCCATGAAAGACTTAAAGAATCACTTGCCAACCTTGATGATCGTAGCCGCCATATTATTGAAGCGCGCTGGCTAAGAGAAAAAGATACTGCGACACTTCATGAGTTGGCTGAAGAATTAGGGGTATCAGCTGAGCGGGTTCGACAAATTGAAGTCAAAGCAATTGAGAAAATAAGAAATTCAGTTGCTAATGCTATCTAATTTTAAATAAAGACTATGGTTAGAAGCTCAAAACTGGTCAGGTGAGAAAATTTACACTTTTTGCTATAAATAAAATGGCTATAAACTGTTAAACTATAAAAAGCTCGCAAATTTATACTTGAATAAGGTGTAGGGAGAGGTACCGAAGTGGCCATAACGGCGCTGACTCGAAATCAGATGGCTGGGGTAACCTGGCACGTGGGTTCGAATCCCACCCTCTCCGCCAATTTATCCCCTAATAATATCTAACGATATCCAATAATTATCTAAATATGTAATAAATACAATTAGATTAACCTTTTTAACTATCCATCAGCATCTAAGTGTATCTATTGACAGCCAAGTATAACTTGGTATAAATATTAGTATAACTTTCTACACTTATTGGAGTTATACCAATATGTCACTCACTGATGCTGAAATACGAAATACAAAATCCAACAGTAAGGTTCAATATTTATTTGATAATGAGGGATTGTATTTACAAGTCAATCCCAACGGGTCACGGTGGTGGCGTTTTAAGTACCGCTTCCAGGGAAAGCCTAAATTATTATCTTTGGGGATATATCCCAATATAACTTTAAAAGATGCTCGCTTGGCACATTTCGAGGCACGGAAACTTATTACTAAGGGCATAGACCCTAGTGCACAAAGAAAGCAAGCTAAGGCCGACATTAAGGAAAAAAGTGAGATAGCGCGACGAATTGCTGCAGGTATTCCTCTGGAAAATAGTTTTCAAGCTGTCGCTTTGGAATGGTTTGATAAACAAACTCATACTTGGGTACCGCATCATGCTAAAGACGTTAAGCGCAGATTGGAAAATAATATTTTTCCCTATATTGGTACAAAAGTGATTGCAGAGATTGAGCCTCCTGAGCTTCTAGCAGCTATAAGAAAAATTGAAGAGCGTGGCTCATACGATTTAGCACATAGGGTATTACAGCTGTGCGGTCAAATATTTCGATATGGCGTAGCTACAGGCTACTGCAAACGCGACCCATCACCTGATCTACGCGGGGCGCTTACCCCTCACAAGAAAATGAATCAAGCAGCTATTCAGCCTGAAGAGCTGCCTGACTTATTACGTGCTATCGCAAGTTATGACGATACAGGGAACATGCAAACACGGCTCGCATTACAATTGCTCGCACTAGCCTTTGTCCGCACCAGTGAACTTATTGGTGCTGTCTGGGCTGAATTTGATTTTGATAAAGCTATTTGGCTTATCCCAGCTGAACGCATGAAAATGCGCACACCCCATGTTGTCCCACTTTCAAGTCAAGCAATTACTATCCTCAAAGAGCTCAAAGTTATCGCTGGCGATAGCAGTTACATATTACCTGGTAGAAATCCTAGAAAACCTGTCAGTAACAACACCATGCTTTTTGCTTTATATCGATTAGGCTACAAAAGCAAAATGACTGGCCACGGTTTTAGGGCAGTGGCTTCTACTATCTTAAATGAAGCCGGATTCAGATCTGATGTAATAGAACTGCAACTAGCACACTGCGAGCGGAATGAAGTACGCGGGGCATATAATCGCGCACAATACCTTGAAGAGCGAAAGCAAATGATGCAATGGTGGGGAAATTACCTAGAGAAAACTGCAGCTGGAGCAGAAGTAATACCATTGCATGGCAGGGCAATTCATCAAGCTTTTAATACATAAACCGACCTATAACAGTTCTGAGGCATTAAGCAAGTAATTGTACTGCACGTACATTTGCCAGCAAACAAAGCAATCTTAAAGCTGACAAATTAAGAAAATATGATATTAATCAATAAGTTAAATTTGATTTTTGGCTTGGATTAATATATATTAGCTGCTTCAACTATCTTTTTTGCGCCACTGAATAGTATTCAGGGTGGTGCGTCATTCGACATAGACAGCCAAGGAGGGCGGTGTACTCGCAATGAGTACGTTATTGCGCTCTGATTGGCGATTTGTCTGGTAACTCTGATAAATCCCCGACAGAAATTCTTAAACTGTTATCGTTCATTTACGAGCGAGGGAGACTTAACCTATGTCAGTAAAAATAACTGATACCTTAAAAATTCTAAAATCCACTAGGAGTGGACATACCCAACCAAAGGCACCACTGGTTCCTTTAGAACAAGAAGGAAGGCTAAGGGTTGCGAACTGGCTGGCTCTACTCGGAGTTTGTCACTCAACTTTTATAAAAGGCGTTAAATCTGGTCGATACCCTAAGCCAGATGGTTACGACGGACGGTTCCCCTATTGGAGAAACGAGACCGCAAGAAGATTTTTAATAGGAGAAAGTGAGGGTAAAAATGAAAATTAGCAGAAAGAATCCCCATGAGAGCTGCAACCCGGATTTAGTAGCAAAAAATAATTTTAATTTTGATTCTGATCTAATATTACCTAGCCGGCACAACGATGCTTGGCCCCTAATATAATGACACATACAATACCTCAAAAAAAAACCGTTGTAGTACCATTTAAGCCGCAAACCAAAATCAGCTTAGCCGACTTTCCTATCGGCTCGCCTGAGTTTGAGCTACTGAAAAAAAGATTCAAGCATTCCAAGACAGCTCAGGCTCTCCAACACCTGGAGTTTTTATACCGCCAATACGAGATGCCAGTAAATGGGATCTACAGAAATATATATCCCTGCGGGGATATGCCAATCAACAAAACAATTTCAGGGCATATCGGAATTAAAAGTCGAAGAATTGTTTTCTCTATTTTGAATGAAATTCGTCAGAGTTATCAATTCGAAAAGGCAGTAAAACTTATTCCCAATGAGATTGACTTTAGGGGGAAACTATATGCTTCCTTCTATTTACCTAGCGATCCTCATCGTACAGTATATTGGTTTAGAAACCAAAAATTGATCAACGAACTCTGTGCAGAGATTGAACAGGAGTTAGCTAATCTGAAGCATGCAAAAGAAGCCTGCTATGTTATACCTCAGAAACCAGCATGTGAACCCCAATGTAACACAGCAAGTGAACTGTCATGTATACCTTCGGGTACACCTTCGTATACTAATATAGAGAATTTAGAAAAAAGAAAAAAGAAAAATAATGATAAAGGGGTGACAGATCCCCCTTTTCTCCGGGATTCTAATCCTTCTTTTCTCCGGGATTCTAATGCGAAAGCAGGAGAGAATTATAAAACGAAGGTATCCTCAAAGGATTCAAATGTAAATGTAAGTACCGATAAAAATGTTTATTCTTTGTATAAATCATACTGTGAATCCTTGGATAAAGGTATTTTATTACCACCAAGCCCAACCAATCTGGATGCTAAAAAGTTGGGTAAATTTTTTCATGTATTTATTGGTCTCGGACTGAAGCGAGAAGAACTTCCTCAGTTTTTTAAAGCCTTGGGAGCTAATCACGAAGCAGTTGTAGAATATTTAAAGGAACGTGGAGTGTGGCAGGTTAAAGATTATGCAATATCCTTGGACTCTTCTTTTCTCGCAGGGCACGCTAATCGAATTATTTCTTGGTATGCAAAACAGGAAAATCAGCTGTTAAATAAAGCTAGTTTAAAGTCAAAAAGATTTGAGCTTAGCCTTGAGGTGACCAAGCCCAAAGCACCATTTATTACGAATAGTAAAGGCTTCACCTATCAAGAAAAGCAAAAGCTTATACCTGAAGAAGAAAGGGAATCATTGGAATATGCTTATGTTTACTTTGAAAAAGAGGACCCTCAGTTAGCCGAGGTCATATATTCAGCTCTTAAAAATAATTCCATTGACCTAGATGCAAGCGAGGAGCGAATGAACAAACTACGGGCATTGTCATTAGATGAATTTGATAAACTAGCCACCCCTCGGTAAAAATGTTTTGCAATTAACTGCATTAATATCAGAAAATTTTGGGGAGATATCAAAAATGTATACGCTTGGATAAGCTGATAATTATTCTGGGCTAATCTAAGAACTTTTATACTGTTACAAATTGTTTATTTTTGTTGGGGGATTATGAAAAACCACAAGCCGTTAAAACCGAAGCAACTTACAGCCATTCAACTGCTTGCTATGGGAACCCCCGCAAGTGAGGTTGCCGCTAAATTGGAAATTACTTCAATGACTCTTTATAGATGGCAGAGGCTTCCAGAATTTAATTCGAAACTAAATAATATTACTCATTCAGGATTGGAAGAAATAGCCAAAAAAATGAATGCTGCCACAATCACAGCAATCGAAACTTTACAAGAGGCTATGTGCGACTTGACAGAACCCAGCTCGGTAAGGATAAAAGCAGCTCTAGGCGTGTTAGGCGCTATGGCATCAGTAAATGGGGTTCTAGAAAAAGCATTAAAACATCGAATCGGGGATTTTGACCTAAACCATCGGTTCACTGACCAAGCATTTACATTCGACATGGATGGTAATCCGTGCCAGCTTTCCACACAAAAATCGTATTCAATCTCTTCAGATGGAGGTATAAAAATATAAAATCATTAAGAATATTTGACCAAGTAGTATAAACAGAAGGGACAGCAGTGAGTATTGGCTTCAATGCTCATTGCAATTAATTGCAATTGGCTTGAGGGGTTGGTAGGAAAATAAAAAACCCCGCCAGCCTTGCAGCAGCTAACAGGGTTTAAGGTTTTAAGAAGTAGAGGAATTACCCTCATTCCCTCCAATCAGGCAAAACTGAAATTAGTCGTGCCGAAGGATGCAGCGTTAATACCCACGAGCGTAATACCCATATCAGCTGCACCGTCACCATTCAAATCAACCTGTAATGTCTGTGCTGCATCATCAAAGCGTACCTGGGTCGAATCTGTATTGGTAAAGGAATTCCCGCCGATGTAAGCAGCAGAACCTTTTTGCATATTGGCAGCGAATTGGATGGAATCAGCAGTCACATCAAAATTGCTGACCGAATCCTTGGTGGTAATACCATTTGACTCTGCTTGAGCATTGTAAAGCAGCTTGTCCGCGGCAGTACCTAGAAAGACAAGATCGCCACCTAGACCACCGGTAATAATGTCACCATTAGACGATGCAATGTAGGCATCATCGCCTTGACCCCCTGTAAAGGTCACAGACTTGTCGTTTTTACTGAGATCCATGAATAAACCCCCAACGGCACCGAAAGCATCCTTCACCACACCGGTAGCATCAAGGGTGGTTATGTTTTTGCTGGCACTCAGATCGCCAATACCGATACCATCCGATCCAGTCACCTTCAGAGTAGTCAGCGCAGTATCAGCCAGCTTATTGAGCTTGGCACCAGCGCCAGATGTCGCGTCGGTTGCTACAGTGATGGTTTCCACGCCATCAGCTTTGATGCTCACTTTGTTGGTATTGAGATCAACGCCTTTATCGAAAAACAGCGTTGCAGCTTCATCAATACCCACAATAGCGCCCTTGACATTTATACCGATTGTGCCCGCAGCAGCCGAAGAAGAGTTGAAGGTTACCTGGGTATGATTCGCCAGATTGGTCAGGTTGAGCGTATCCTTTCCTACACCAGCACCAACAAAAGCATCATGGATGGTGATATTGCCGATGCCAAATAACTCAGCGTTCACGGTTGTGTTCGTAGCCAATGGCCCCTCCAAAGTGATGCCGAGGTTTTCCACGTTCTTTACTGAACCAGCTTTGGTAATGGACTGCAAGTTGGCCAATGAGGCAATTAACGTGTCGTTATCGCTGCTCTTGCCTTCCTTGTCCACGATCTCCCCACCATCAATGGAATCGGTAGCTGTGAAGTTCCCCAGAGTGAGCGTATCATTGCCCGCGCCGCCGATGAACTTGATATCCTTGTTGTGACTAGTCAGATCGAACGTGACACCACCGGTGTTACCCGAAGCATCCACCGTGGTAACGTTGTTAAACTCGCCATCCGTGGCCACGATATCCAACGAACCGCCTCCAGCAATTTTGATGGTACTTAATCCACCAATGGAATTTGCCCCGTCCGAAAATTGCACAAAGTTAGGGCCCTCTGCGATCAGGGACAGCGTCACATCTTTGGCGGTATTGGCAGTGGTTGCATGCCCAACGGTTTCAAGCATGCGAGCCGTGCTGCCACCTGAGGAAACGAAAGCCAAAGTGACTGTTCCGCCAGTACTAATCGTGCCGTCTTTGAATGTGGCGTTCTGAGTAGTTCCCTTATCGACATTGAGAGCCCCGATAGCAGCATTGTTTTGAATGTTATTTAAGTTCAGAATGGAACCTTTAATGGCACCAGAGTTCCACAATTCCGTTGCACCGGTCACATTGGATAAATTCAAATCAGTAGTACCCGCATTTACATTTGTAAAGACGATTTTTTCAAAATCTTTGATGGTCGCATGTGTAGGCCATGAGTTTGTAACAATAACAAAGTTAGCAGTATCGAACCCAGCCTTACCGTCAACATTATCGCCGTCCGTCAGCGTACTACTGGTAGGAGTAGTATTATCAACCACACCATTGATTTCATCGTTGTCATTCGAGGTGGCAGGATTATCTACGCCATTAGTAAGAAAAAACGTCGGATCGGGATGGGGAAAGTTAATAAGACTCAAATATCCTTCGGCCTCGGATTCTGTCTTAGGACCTGCCGCTGTTACGCCAATCAGTATAGATTGCAGTTGAGCTAGATCGTTGGCTGAATCTTTTCTGGAGTAGACATCAGCAACTATTATCTTGTTATGGAAAAGATCAGCTGCAGGCTGAAATGCTTCAACAGGATTGCCCAAGAGATAAGTGCCTGCTTCGATGATAACATCACTTATGCTCGCACCTTGCTCGAGGCGGTCATTGAAATAGGCCTCTGCTTGAGCATCTGGACTGAAAGGGTCAGTATTACCTGCCGTCAAGCCAAAATTCTCCAGCAGTGCGCCCGCAATTTTTTCATTGGCTACAGCGCCCTTTAAAATACCATTCTTAAATTCATCGGTAGTTACCAGTATATCAGCCAGCGTTTGTAGAGACATGCCAGCTTCAATCTCAGTAAAGAAATCTTGCAGAAATTGTGCACCAGGAGGGGCATTGAATGTAGCCACTACCAGTGCAATTAAATTTTCATTAGGTGGAAGGGGGATAGCCATAATACGTTTTACTTTTGAATAGAGTTAAAAAAGCCACAGGTTGGTTGATAATTTAAGCTAAGCATTTAATTAGTCGAAACAAACTCGTAATATTAGAGCCTCTATGCCATAAATAAAGAGAGTTTGCGATGCCCCGGTTGATGGTCAGTGATCAGTTCCGGTCAAAACGGGAGAAGATTCTGCTTCAGGAAGTGATTTATAACAAGCACAATTTGCGCATAATAGCAGAAGGTGTGCTTACGGCCCGCGGATTAGTTGCCCATGGGGTGACTTATTTAAGGATTTTGGAGATCGGAATGATATCTACAAAACATTCCATGCCTAGGTGCAAGTGGATCAGGATTTTCCAAGCACTGATCATTGATCCTGATCGGGAGTGGAAATTTATTGATGGCAGCAATGCTAAGCACACCAGTATAAGTACGGAAGCAATAGATCAAGAATCCGCAGGCCACATAGCAGGCAATAGCTCAAAGATTCATTTGAGGGCTGAGAATTATAGTTTGCCAGTGCAAATTAATGAAGAAGGGAGCTGGAGCTGTGATATTGAGAAAAGAAACTATGGTAAAAGGCAACGCAGACATGGATTGAAATAGATATTGGTATTTGGTAGAAAAGGCCTTTGCCCGAGTAAAGCAGTATTAAGCAGGGTCAACACGATATGACAAGCTTGAGAGAAATTACGAAAGCGTGGTCTCCATGGCTTGTGAATATTTATAGTTACCAATATGAAATGTCAACAGACCTTAATGATTTTTCAATGAATGGAAAAAATGACTACTCGGAATTGCAGTTAATTGCAAATTTGTGCTTGCCAAATACGGATGGAGATAGGGGAGATGGGGTTAACATGGAAATTATTACTGCCCCAGTGAGCATATACTCCAAACTCGGGCTGCGATTACCTATATTTATAGCCTATAAACGATTCTTTATTGGGAGGGGGTATGCCACGCATTGTTCTAATATTGTTTCTAGATATGGTTGCTTTACTAGTCGCCTGTACTCAACTGGGGACAATCAAGCAAAAACCAGAAATCACCCTGGCTAATATCGAGCTTGTAGAGCTTGGCCTCCTGGAGCAGCGGTTTAACCTCCAGCTACGCATCCAAAATCCCAACGACGTAGCACTGCGTATCAATGGCATGACCGTTGATCTTGAACTCAACGGAACAAAGTTTGCCAAGGGTCTTTCCGATAAGACCGTTACCGTACCTCGCATGAGTGAAGCGGTGATGGAGGTAAAAGCGACCAGCTCCCTTGGAATGCTATGGCAGCAATTAAGCCAATTAGAGAAATCCAGCTCTGACAAGATAGACTACCAGAATCTCTGGACAACTCTTTCTGGAGGGGCTGGGCAGCATCCCATTTGAGCAAAAAGGTGACGTGTCTATCCCTTTGAATGGTGCTGGTAATTAGTGCATCTCAAAAAGCTTATGATACTGGAGTAAAACATAACCTTTTGAGCAGAGGGTGTGAAATATCGAAGAGTATCGCTTTTGCAATTAATTGCAATTCACTAGCCGAGCGTATTGCAAGCTTACTCTCCTAACATTAACGTCGATCACATCTCATCTACCAATGATCCTGAAAAGCTGCATCTAATACCATCAGCTGTTGTCGGCCAAAAATGTAAACTGCTCCTCGGTTACAGTCAGCAAACTGAAAGCAAGTTGTGACAACACTTTTAGCAGATTTTGATTGTTTCACTAAAATCTCACCTGACTGGTGACCTCATGGATTTTTCAAAATATCTTAATCAATAGCGTTCTTGAGCAATTTAAGAGATTTTAACTGAGGAATTTGGGATCAATAATTAATGATCTTGTTAGGCTAAATATGTATCTAAAAATATAGAGAAGATAGAGCTAAAAATAAATATAGCTTTAAAATTATTCTTGTTTATCAATGTGTTAAAATAAATTTTACCTTGATAAACAAGGAGTTATATGAATAATAATTTCCGCTCCACCAGCCTGATAATATTTCCATCAGGTGAGCTTTCTCCATATAAAGTAGACCGTAATCTAAATACATGTACCTGTCACAATTTTATTTCTGAAGGTTGGTGTAATCATTTAAAAGCGGTTGGGTGTTACCCCAAAAAGGCAGTGAAACTATCGGCTAGACCAAACTTCTATCAGGCTCTCTCCGGTTTAGTCAAAGGCATCAGATTGCGAAATTTGGATGAGGGAGCTTATTGGTTAACTTACTGTTGGTCTTTTAGACAAAAATTAAATGGTACCCAGTACCGTATTGTCAGGAGATTATTGATTGGATCAGCAGAAGACGGCCACTCAATAGCAGTTATGGAGAAATTATCTGACAGTTATGCAAAATTGCTTTCCAAGGATGTGGATTTCTCCAACGTCATGGCTGAATTGATACGAATATGCAAGATCCCCAATTGGTGGCACCCTGATACTGGAGGCCATGACTATATATACAGTGGGATGTTGGCAACCAGAAAGATACTTTATAATCGCTCAGCTTACACTGTGGATGATTGCTTATCAGGTCTAGAAAAAGCGGTAGCTAATCAAAACAAAGTAGATGCTCTACGGTGGGTATTACAGAACCAGGAATCTGCTTCTACTATTTTAATTATTGCGCACAAATTATGTGAATTAGCTATAGCTAATGACTGCCAACCAGCTAGACGCCTGATACAGCACATCTATCTTCGACAAGAAAGATCACTGAAAAATGATAATAACTTTCTCTGCCAGGCTGCATGGTTGCTTACTGGAGGTAACTCGCCAGTAATTGATGTAAGCGAAACTATAACCCAAACAGAAGTAAATAATCTGATCGACAAGATAAATGCTACAGAACCTCATATTATTCCGGGATGGTGCTGTGACGGTGTACATTGTGCAGGCAATGATATTCGCTATGCTGGAATGTGGGATCGAATGTATGCAGTTTGTAATCAATACAACCACTATGGCAAGGTAAATCCAGATGATCCTTGGCTAGAAAATGAGTTTTATTGCCTGGATGGTCTGGAAGTTATAGACGTATAATGGAGAGCATTTTACCTCTAATATGCAATTCGCTTAAACTTGCTAATTTGATAAGGTCCTGTACAATTAATTGCACTAGAGAAACTTGCCTCTATAACTCTATAAACAAGGAAGGTACGCAAGTGGGTGAATTGCAGTTAATTGCAAATTAGGAACTGCCATAAAAAATTGGAGATCGGGAAAAATACCATAACGCTCGTAATTAAGTAATTATTTTATTTATAATAATCAGCTTTCCCGAAAAATTTACTTTCCCATACCTTTTCCTAGATTAAGCAAAATATCTGGCTAAAGTCATTTTGCAGTTAATTGCAAATTTAGGCATGCCATAAACAATATAATGGGTAATGAGTGCAGTAAATCTTCGCTATCTCCCTATAGCTTCTATGTGGAGGAGATGGAACGTGCGATCAAAATGTTTGATTCCGGTATCATTACGGAGATTTTTCATCCAATCAACTCATTCTTTCATGGCGCTAGAACTGATCGTCCGCAAGTAGAAATTGATACAGGACACATGTGCATTTTTTTTAAGCGAGAAATGCAAGCTGTGATAGAACAGCGTCCGAACCTTTTCATCCAATGGGTTGAAGTGATTTACTTCTACTTTTGGAATATGGCCGCATTGCCTGACCTTGCCAATATAATATGGCTGCAACTATGGCTGACCTTGGATATGCTGGAGCAAAGCGGAGCGGAAACCTTACCCGCAAGAATTCAGATGGCAAGTTGGGCAAACTTTTATGACGATGTGAACAAGCACAAGGCATTGTCACACATTAAGGCAATGAGTCCATCATCGCAGCTAATGGATTTGCATAGGTCGGCTTTCCTCACAACTGCAATCAACAAAGGTAATGAAGATTATCTATTTCATATCAACCACGCCTATTCTTATTCTCATCTCCTTCATCCATTGAATAGGCTGCAGGTAAATATCAGTTATTACATTGAGATTTCCCCTTCACGAGAGCTTCTGCACAATATTCTTTCGATCCTAAGCTGGAAAGAGTTATGGGAGTACCGACAAGGCAAAATGGAGTCGTTGAGCTCGCTGTATTGGACAATGATGCAGCGCAATGACTACGAAAGCCTGCTTTTTTTTACGCGATGTCTAAAATTACAAATAAATGTCGAAGGATTCGATTGTTCTCATGCCTTCGTGTTCCCGAATGATGAGGCGCAGTTCTGTGCAATATCAAAGTCTAATCTAGTCATGTTCTCAGACAAAGACAATGGCGAGAGCTACTTTGCGTTAATCAAACTATGCAATCGTCTCAACAAAGTAGCGATATCGCTAAGAGGCGACTATGAAGTCGATTTTCGAGTAGACACGGAGAGGTTTGGAATACCATCTGTGGGTGAGGACTTCGAGAAGTTAAGGCAAGCGGTTATCAATCACTATCATTTGGATAATGATTTCTACAGAGAGGTAAGTTTGATTACCCTTCTGCCATCGCACAACCACCCTTTGCAAGGAGCGATTTGTTCACTTGGTGTCACGCCTCCCTTGATCTCAGTAAGCCTACAAAACTTAGCGGAGGAGCCAAGCGAAAAATGTTTCATCTTTTTCTTGTCATCTGAAACTTTCACGCGAGACACCGAGTTGGCATGGATTCACCAAGAGTTCGGTATAGATGCTGAAGTCATCATTGATCCAGCACCTGATCTTTTCGTTGAGTATATAAACAACGATATATACACCCACGTTTACATATCGGCGCATGGGATTTACAGCCACTGGAAGAGCGGCGAGGAAAGCATCTATTTCTCGGAAGCTTCTCAGATCCCTGCTTCTATGTTGAAGATAATCAGGAGGACATCTATTGTTCGACGCACGATTGTGCTCAATATTTGTGACGGCGCAGCATCCTCATTGAGCTTCAACCACAACAATCATGGCGTCGCAGCCTCGCTCGCGGGAGGGAACCAGGTCGTAATTTCGCATTTGTGGCCGGTGAACCCTTTTTACGCTTGCATTTTCGGAACACTCGTCTTAAGACAGCTGCGTTATATGTCAGCTGCTGAAGCTGTTCTGTCTATTTATTCATTGCTCAGTCAGAGCAATCAGAATATTGTGCAGAGTATTGTGGGATGGGGTGATTCCTATAATGAAATTGCAAAAAAGATTAATAATACGAGCTTTGAGATATCCGACTTTAGAAATATCGGTAGTACAGCGATCTACGCATAGTTTATTTCAGGAAATGGGGGAAAGTTATTCCGTTTCTATTTCATAAGTGAATTTATAATCCAAGGCCATGCAGCGATGGAATCGACACATTCACGATCTTTTTCCATGTCGCGCATGGGGCTGCTTCCAAGTGGTTTTCAAGCGCGCCCAGGCTGTCAAATACACGGTTGTGGAATGATTTCTCCCGTAGTTCATCCCAAAGATTCTCCACAGGATTGAGCTCCGGTGAGTAGGGTGGCAGCATGAGTAAGCGCAGATTATGTGGAAGCTTAACCCCAATATTGCACGAAGGGAAGTGGCAATTCCTCAATAATTCTTTATAATTCAGTTACCTAGGCTGAATAAAGAAAAGGAATTGCCAGTGACAAAGTGTATCCAAGAATCATTTAATTTTCCAGATGTTAAAAAGCGTACTGTTGAAGTAAATTTCGAGGGTGGAGAGATTACTTCAGATGGTGGTGTCATGTTATTGCGCCAGGTGGATAAACGTATTGGCCTGAGCAAAGCGGTTGCTCAGGTACTGGAAGATATTCGTCGGCAGGCAAGTTGTAAACATGATAATTTGGCGCTATTGCGCCAACGAGTTTATGCCTTGGCATGTGGCTATGAAGACCTCAATGATCATCAGCCATTACGCTATGATTTGGCGATTCAATCAGCGGTTGAACGCGCAGAGGTATTGGCAAGCAGTTCCACCTTGTGCCGCTGGGAGAATCAGGCGAATCGACAAACAGCCTGGCATATTCATCAAGTGATGATAGACCAGTTTATGGCTTCGTTCGAACAGCCACCTAAAGAACTGATGCTCGATTTTGATGCCACCGATGATGCGGTCCATGGCAAACAGGAAGGCCGTTTTTTCATGGTTACTATGACCATTACTGTTTTTTGCCGCTGTATGTGTTCTGCGAAGATCAACTGCTGGTAAGCTACCTGCGGCCAAGCAATATTGATGGGGCAAAACATGCCTGGGCTATTCTGTCACTGCTGGTAAAACGGTTCAGGCAAAGCTGGCCTGAAGTTCGTATCATTTTTCGAGGTGACAGTGGTTTCTGCCGCCGCAGAATGCTGGCATGGTGTGAGCATCATGAGGTGGGCTACATCGTGGGGATCGCCCAGAACAAGCGACTGAATGAGATCACTGCGCAGTGGCAGCAAGCAGCAGAGAAGCAGTATGCCGCATCCGGTGAGAAAGTACGCTGGTTTAACGAGTTTCAATATGCTGCAAAAAGCTGGCAGCGGCTACGGCGCATCATCGTTAAAATCGAACATACTGAGAAAGGCAATAATCCGCGTTATGTGATTACCAATCTGATAGGCAAACCGCAGTTCCTCTATGATAAGCTTTATTGCGCCCGCGGTGAAATGGAAAACCGCATTAAGGAACAACAACTTGATCTGTTTGCCGACCGCACCAGTTGCCATCGGTGGTGGTCAAATCAATTTCGTCTACTCCTGTCTTCCCTAGCTTACATCCTGCTGGAAACCATCCGGCGCCTTGCCCTGCAAGCCACAGAACTGGCTCAAGCCTATGTGAGCACATTGCGCCTTAAGCTGATCAAAATCGGTGCCGTTATGCTACGCAATACCCGCCGTATTCGCTTTTTACTTGCAAGCAGCTGCCCTTATCAGAAACTGTTCTTCCAAGCCGCAGCCAGACTGACTTCTGGATAGCTCATTTCCAGGATTATGAACCGCCGTTTACCACATAAAATAGCTATGGGGTGAATGGGCTACGCCTGTCAACAGAGAAAAACCTCTTTTCTGTCATAATTTCCACCAAAATACGCAGAAAAGCATATTCCATAGCAATAAATTCTGAATAGAAATCCGATTTATCTACTTGAAAAATGAATCTCTGGCAAATTCACTCTTATTTTTGATGCTCGTGCAATATCCGGGTTAAGGGTGTGACTGCAATGCCATCCTGCCCCATCGAGCGCCAGAACAATTCGGTCATTGGGATGACGCGACGCTACCTCATCCAGAAATAGCTGCATGCAATCGCTATTAACCTGAGGCAGGATAAGCGTATCCAGTTCACCATCAGCCACAGAGACAGCGGCATAAGCATAGACATATTCCTGAGTGATGATTGCTTGGCATAGCGGTCGTATCGGCTTGGGACACCAACATCGGCGTGTATCAGAAACACGCCCAAAGCGGGCTTCATCCTGAAACATCAGGCGCAGCTGTCCTTCTGCTTGCCACGCCTGGTCAATTTCTGTGAGGGTATCTTGAAGTTTTTTTTCCACTCGTCTTGAGCGGGCACGTCTGCTTTGGGATGACGCTTGTCAGGAGCTAGCTTGCGCCAGCCATGACGGTGCAGCAGGTTGTAGGTGGCTGCGAGCGATGTCTTGCGCTTTAAGCGGGCATCCAGTGTTTGCTTGATTTCGCTCACAATCAAAATGCCTCCCGCCGCTGCTTTTTCTATAAAGGGCGCCAGAAAGATAACTTCTTCTTCACGCGAAAGATTCTGGCGTCGTCGCCCACCACGGGTGGGCCTGGCTGTTTCACGTATGCCGCCATTGCGGATAAGACGCCTTCGAAGCTGGCACGCCCAGCCTATTGAACTACCTATTGCGGTAGCTGTCTGCTCCATTGATAAGCCAAGTTCCAAAGGTAACACGACAGCCTGCGCCTGTCTTAATTCTTCTATTGTGCTTGCATTAACCAGTAAGTCCTTTGCTTGTTCCAACACCTCTTTACCACTTGCTACTCGTGCCATCACCATACTTCCTTTCATATGCCACTTCTATTATTACACTTATGAAATAGAAATGGAATTACATCACTCGTAAGTAGCGATAACTCTTACTTATCACTACCTAGAAATCCCATCTTTTTGTCATAAAAAATCAGTTTGATTTCCCGTCTAGCTCGTTCGTAAGTTGTTGTTTTATTGACAAATTCCATCAAAATGATACAATAAACCATTGAAAAACATAATGTTTTTAATGTGATTGAGTTGTCGCAATAAGGAGGATGAATGGATTATCCAATTGACCAGGCGCAAATACAGAATCCAATGATTTTGAATAATGTAGCAGTGCAGGATTATCTGAATGCCTCCCTTTCGGTTAATACTTTGCGGGCTTACCATGATGATTTGCAGCACTTTCAAAACTGGGGTGGTACTTTACCTGCTACCCCCGACCAAATAACCTTTTATTTGGCTCATTACGCTCAAGAGCTTACCATTGCTACCCTAACACGTAGATTGGCCAGCCTTTCCAAAATACACAAAATCAAGCAATGGCCTAATCCAATAAGCACTGAATTGGTGCGTTCTACCTTTCGTGGGATACGCAACCAGCATGGAGTGAAGCAGCGCCAAGTGGCTCCTGCCATAAAAGAAGATATTGTGGCGATGGCGGCCAATTTGCAAGGCATTAAGGGTATTCGTGATAAAGCTTTATTGCTGATCGGTTTCGCGGGAGCTTTCCGAAGAAGTGAGTTGGCTAGTTTGCAAGTTTCTGATATTGAATTTGTGCAGCAAGGTGTACTGATTCATTTACGCCGCAGCAAAACTGATCAAGCGGGGCAAGGCAGGAAAATCGCTATCCCTTATGCACGTGGAATTCTTTGCCCAGTAATTGCCTTGCGTGAATGGCTGCAGCACTCTGGAATAACTGAAGGCCCAATTTTCCGTAACATTAATCGTCATGGCCAGATCGGGACGCAAATGATTTCACCTCAATCGATTGCTTTGGTGATCAAAGAACGCGCGAAAGTAGCAGGACTAGATTTCACGCAATACTCAGGCCACAGCTTGCGGGCGGGATTAGTCACTTCTGCTGCCCAAGCGGGAGTCAGTAGTTGGAAAATTCGCCAGCAAACTGGCCATAAATCTGATGCGATGCTGCAGCGCTATATTCGAGATGCAAATATTTTTACTGACAATGCGGCAGGAGGAGTTTTATGAAAATATCCATGCATTATGAGAGCTTATCCAATGCAGAATTGCTTGCCAAACTTATCGGTATACGTGAATCACGTCTGCTTTATCGAGGCTCGCTTCAGCCATTATTCGCAACTTCCCCAGAAAAGGGTATCCCTCATGAAAAATGTGCAGTTGCTAAAGAATTAGTGCGAAGGTTTCTGGAAGAAGAATTGCAACAGAGAGATGTACTAGATTCACCCGATGCAGTGCGGGATTATCTCAAGCTAACCCTGAACCAGCATGAGCATGAGGTTTTTGTAGTCATCTTTCTTGATGCACGGAATCGGGTCATTGCTGTAGAAAAAATGTTTCGCGGGACGTTGACCCAAGCCAGCGTATACCCGCGCGAAGTAGTAAAAGCTGCACTCAAACATAACGCTGCAGCAGTGATATTGGCACACAATCATCCAAGCGGGGTGGCAGAACCAAGCAGGGCAGACCAAATGCTGACTGACACTCTGAAGCAGTCATTGTCCTTGGTTGATGTAAAAGTGCTCGATCATTTCATCATTGCCGGAACTCAAACAGCAAGTTTAGCTGAGCAAGGTTTTATTTGATTTTCCAGTGCAATTAATTGCACTGGGTGTGGATAACTTTTCTAGTGCAATTAATTGCACTGGAAAATCTGATCACGGCATGGATTCATCTATGAGAACTGAAAAGAATATTGAACCGCGCAGAGGAAGTTGGTATAACGGCTACAGCCCTGCGGAACGTGATAAAAAATCCAGAGAACTTAAGCGCCTGATTGCCAAAGGTGTGTTGTTACCTGCATCCGGCCCGTGTGCGTTATGTGGTGATCCCGATAATGTTCCAGTCGAATATCACGATGAGGATTATGGGGAACCTTTTAGTTGGGAAGCCCCTGTATTACTTTGTCTCTGCAGAAATTGTCACAGAGATAAATTACATAAACGATTTTGGAGGCATTCGGCTTGGTTTGCATTTATTGCCCATATCCGACGCGGGGGTTATGCCCGTGACCTGAAAAACAGAAGTATTAAAAATGAAGTTAAAGCATATCAAGTTGCGCTTGAACGTGGTGAACTAATCACACTAAAAAAATTACGGCCTTACAAAAGAAAAATCGGTGAAGAATGGTTTGCCAACCTACGGATGGATGCGGAAAGTTTGTGTGACCCCTCGGCACGTCCACGTCCTTAACTTTCTTAAAAAATAGACCTTAATATGGCAATTTGCTCGATAAGAAATGCAAGTTATTATTCGATAATTCCTAATTTTGAGATACGCATGATATCCAAAACAAAATCATGAGGACACAATTTTACGACATCATTGGCGATATCCATGGGCATGCGGATGCACTGGATGCTTTGCTGCAAAAGCTGGGCTATGTGTTTCGCGAGGGTGTCTATCAGCATAATCAGCATAAAGTCATTTTTTTGGGCGATTTTATTGATCGAGGCCCACAGCAGAGAGAAGTCATCCAACTTGTAAAACCAATGATTGAGCAAGGCTATGCGCTCAGTGTAATGGGTAATCACGAATTCAACGCAATCTGTTATGCCACTTTGGGCCAGGATGGTAAGCCATTGCGAGCACATGATGCTAAAAACAACAAGCAGCATGAAGCATTCCTAGCAGCATACCCTGACATAGATGAACGCCTGCAGATCATCAATTGGTTCAAAACCCTGCCTGTCTATATTGATACAGGTGGTATTCGCGTGATTCACGCCTCGTGGAATGAAAAAGCTTTGCATGAGATATCTACCCTACTCGATGTAAAACAATGCTTGATAGGCAATGTCTATGAAAAGTGCAGTGAGAAAGATTCTGCGCCCTATCGTGCCATCGAAACATTACTGAAAGGCCCCGAAGTAGTATTGCCTGATGGCGTCACATTCACGGATAAGGATGGCCACATCCGAAGCGTTGCTAGGATTAAATGGTGGACACCAGCCCACCATGAATTAAAAGAGCGATTACATCTTGGTGCAGAGCTAACGAGTGACCACAAGCTTGCGGATATGACATTAGACAGCGGGCATAATTATCCGCAGACAAATAAACCCGCTTTTATCGGGCATTATTGGATGAATGAGGAAATCCCAAAACCTTTATCGCATAACTGCGCATGTCTTGATTACAGTATTGCCAAGGGAGGTAAACTGGTTGCCTACAAGTGGAGAGGGGAAAAGTAGCTAAAGGAAAGCCACTTTGAATGGTGCCAATGATAGATTACTCATTTTTTTATATATGTAAGATATAAATTTGATATTCTTTCGTCATTTCTCATTTCAGAATTTTCTTGCAACCGATAACATAATCGGTTAAATAGACCACCCACAGCAGCAAAAAACTAAAACTAAAATTAAGATTATATGAATCATCAATCTCTTTCCGCTTTTATCTGGTCGGTAGCTGACCTTTTGCGTGGTGATTATAAGCAATCTGAGTATGGCAAAGTGATTTTGCCGTTTACTGTGTTGCGCCGTCTGGATTGTGTGCTGGAATCAACTAAAGAAATTGTTTTAGCAGAGCATGCTAATAAACAAAAGATGGAAGTCAATTCCGAACCTTTTTTGCTACGTAAAGCGGGGCAGAGTTTCTATAATATTTCATCGTTAGATATAAAGAAGCTCATGGGCGATCAGGATCACATCAAGGAAAACTTGTTTGCTTACATTCAGGGTTTCTCGGCTGCAGTTCGGGATATTTTTGAGCGCTTCGATTTTTATACTCAAGTAGAACGCTTAGCTAAAGCTGGATTGCTGTACCAGGTCGCCGAGCGTTTTGCTAATGTTGATTTGCACCCGGATAAAGTTAGTAACAACCAAATGGGCTTGTTATTTGAAGAGTTAATTCGCAAGTTTGCCGAGATTTCCAATGAAACGGCGGGTGAACACTTTACTCCACGTGAGGTGATAAAGTTAATGGTTAACCTGCTATTTATCGAAGATGACGATGTGTTAGCTAAACCTGGTGTAGTGCGAACTATCTATGATCCTGCAGCTGGTACAGGTGGCATGTTATCAGTAGCAGGTGAGTATCTGCATGAGCACAATCCAAATGCACGTTTGACTATGTTTGGTCAGGAGCTTAATCCAGAGTCTTACGCCATCTGTAAAGCCGATATGCTGATCAAGGGTCAGGATGTGGCCAATATCGTTTTTGGTAATACCTTTTCTGATGATGGCCATTTACATAAGAAATTCGATTACATGCTTTCTAATCCTCCTTTTGGGGTGGAATGGAAAAAGGTCGAAAAAGAAGTTCGTAGAGAACATGAAACTCAGGGTTTCAACGGTCGCTTTGGGCCAGGGTTACCGCGTGTGTCAGATGGTTCCCTGCTGTTCCTGTTGCACCTGATCAGCAAAATGCGTCCTGCTGCTGATGGGGGCAGTCGCTTTGGTATTGTATTGAATGGCTCACCCTTATTTACCGGTGCTGCAGGTTCAGGTGAGAGTGAAATACGTCGTTATGTATTAGAGAACGATTTACTAGAGGCAATCATCGGTTTACCTACCGATATGTTCTATAACACCGGTATTTCTACCTATGTATGGATACTATCCAACCGCAAACCAGAACACCGCAAGGGATTAGTGCAACTTATAGATGCTTCAGGTTTCTGGCAAAAGATGCGCAAAAGTTTGGGGTCGAAGCGTAAAGAGCTATCTGAGGAACATATTGCTGAAATTACCCGCTTGTTTGGAGAATTTATTGAAGCGAGCGAAGGCAAGAAACCGATTTCCCGTATTTTTAAAAATACTGACTTTGGTTATCGCACCATTACCGTTGAACGGCCATTACGTGACGAAAATGGACAAGTTATTTTAGCTGCTAAAGGTAAGCAGAAAGGGCAGCCACAAGCAGATAGCAACCTGCGTGATACTGAGAATGTGCCGCTCAATGAGGATTTAGAGGATTATTTCAAACGTGAAGTATTACCTCATGTGCCAGATGCTTGGATCGATTATGAAAAAACCAAAATCGGCTATGAGATATCCTTCAATCGGTATTTTTATGTGTTTGAACCGCCTCGACCATTAGCTGAGATTGATGCTGACTTGAAACAATGTACAGATCGCATTCTGGCTATGATTAAAGGGTTATCTGCATGAGTTTCCCACGCTATGAGCGATATAAGGATAGTAGGGTGAAATGGTTGGAGGAGCTACCGGAACAGTGGAAGCACGCTTCTCTTAGGTACGCATGTGGCCGTATCACCGACGGCTCTCACTTTTCGCCAAAGAGCATTGAAGAAGGGAAATCCTATGTTACGGTGAGAAATATTGAATCAGGTAAAGTCAACGTAGAAGGGGCTGCCAAAATCAGCCAGGAAGATTTCGAGCAATTAGAAAAAGCAGGTTGCAGACCATCGTTGAATGATGTTTTATTTTCGAAAGATGGGACTGTTGGCAAAGTTGCTATTGTTGAGAATAATGATTTTGTTGTCCTATCAAGTTTGGCTATCATTAGTCCTCATCCTGAAAAGCTTGATTCAAAGTTTCTCTTCTACTTTTTACAATCAGTAAATGGAGAGAAACAGATTGAGAGCTTATATGCCGGTGCAGCTCTAAGGCGAATTACACTTGATGCAATTGTCGGTATTTGGCTCCCACTCCCAGGACTGTATGAACAACAAACCATCATTACCTTTCTTGATTATGAAATTACCAAAATTGATGAACTGGTTGCTGCACAGCAACGGCTCATTGATCTGCTGAAGGAAAAACGACAAGCAGCTATTTCACATGCTGTCACCAAGGGACTGAATCCTAATGTACTAATGAAGGACTCTGGAATTGAATGGTTGGGTGAGGTACCGCAGCATTGGGATGTTACTTCATTAAAGCGAGAATGTTCATTACTCAAAGATGGTACTCATCTTCCGCCTCCGAGAGTAGCTAAAGGAATCCCTCTTTTGAGTGTAAGAAATATTCAATGCGGAAAATTTGATTTTAGAGAAGATGACACGTTAATTTCAGAAGAGAGCTACCACACTTTATGCAAATCTTTTATTCCTAAGCCTAATGATGTTCTTCTAGCAATCGTGGGGGCAACTCTCGGAAAAGTTGCTTTGGTACCTGATGGATTAGATAAATTCCATATCCAACGAAGTTTAGCAATATTTAGACCAGTAACTCGAATGAATCCGAAATGGCTAAATTTTGTATTTCAAGCACAAAAATTCCAACAGTTATTATGGGCGCATGTCAGTTATTCAGCTCAACCAGGAATTTACTTAGGGACATTAGCACAATTTCGAATTCCGCTTCCATCTTTGACTGAACAAAACTTAATAACTAGTTTCCTCGATTCGGAAACAAGTAAACTCGATACTCTCATAACCGAAGCCAAATGCGCCATCGAATTGTTCAATGAACGCCGTGCTGCACTAATTTCTGCTGTTGTCACAGGAAAAATCAATATTAGTAAATTAGTTTGATATGAATACCTCAAAATTAATACGAGAACTAGGCTCAAATGGTTATTTGTCCATAATTGAAAGGCAAAGATAAAGCTTGTCTACAGCTATGAAATCATTATTAGGTGGCTATGATAAAAATAATGACATTTTTAGATCAGCCCTATGTTCTTCATTATTTATGAGTGAGATTGACTTTCTTTTTCGCCATGCTAAAAAAATAGAAGAACTTAACAATTATTGGAAGCAATTCCATCAACCACTCTCTCAAATTAGAGAATCGATGCTATTGACTGACAAACTCGACAAAGCATTAAGATTTTCTTCTAATAGATATGCAGAAATAGATGAATTAATTTCTTCTTTATCAATAGAATCATCTATTAAGAGAATGTCGAATGAATTAAGTAATAATATAGCTGGTATATCATCAAATTATGGCGAACGTTTTTTAGAGCTTACTAAACCATACCAAGGATTTCTGAGATCACTGAATTCAGACTCACTGTATGCCAAAGCTATCAAAAAAATTTCTGGACAGTATGATTGGATGAATGGTGTTGAATTACCAGTAATTGATGAGCATTCAGCGTCAACTATTGCAGCTCTCTGGGGGAGAAATGGAATAGAAAAACAATTACAGTCTTTTGGCATCGATTACCAGAGATTTATTGAAGATATTGAATCAGAATCTGACCTAAACAACGCATTACAACACATACAGATACCCCAAATTGATTTCTGGACAGCGTTTAATATTCTTTTAGCAATTTTTTTAACTATTTGGCAAATTCATCTTTCAAACCAATCAGAAGAGCGCATTTCTTCTGAAATCAACTTTTCTAATGAAAAGTTAGATGAAAATACAAAATTCCTTGAACAAAATGCAAAACTTTTTGAGCAACTATTGCTTAAGTTAATTGACGCAAATTCTCAGAAAGAAGGAGACAAGACTCAATTAGTGATAGGTTCGCGTGTATCTAAAATACGCATCGAACCCAATCATGGAGCGACTATAACTGCTGAAGTTTTTCCTAACCAAGTTGTTACTATGCTGGATAAAAAAGGGAAATGGATAGAAGTAGAATATTTTGATTGGATAAATCATGAGCTTCGCAGCGGGTGGATGCTAAAAAAATACTTAATAAGAATTCCACGTAAAACTTCCAATAAAAGCTTCTAATTCAAATAAAACAAATCCATGGCTAATCTTTACAAAGAAATATGCCTTGAAACTGAAATCTGTGACTACTTGGCTACTCATGGCTGGCTTTATGCAGATGGAGATGCACAAGCATATGACCGAGCGCAGGCGATATTTCCAGCAGATGTAGTGAAATGGGTACAAACAACCCAGTCAAAATCATGGGATACGCTCGCAAAAAATCATGGGGCACAAACAATGGATGTATTGTTGGGTCGATTGCGAGATTCCATAAATCAACGTGGCACACTGGATGTGCTACGCCGTGGCATTGAAATGATTGGTCTACGCCAGCCATTGCAGGTAGCACAATTCAAACCTGCATCAGGGATAAATTTAGAAATTCTTAAACGCTATTCTGCTAACCGGCTGCGAGTGATACGTCAGGTACGCTATTCGCTGCATAATGAAAATTCCATTGATTTGGTATTCTTCCTCAATGGTATTCCCATTGCTACCGTCGAACTCAAAACCGATTTTACTCAATCAATAGATGATGCCGTTGATCAATATCGTTTTGATCGCCTTCCACGTCCTAAAGGGCAAAGTACTACTGAACCTTTGTTATCTTTCCCTAATGGCGCTGTGGTTCATTTTGCGGTCAGCAACATGGAAGCACGCATGTGTACCAAGCTGGAAGGCCCAAAATCCAATTTCCTGCCCTTCAACCGCGGTAACCAAGGGGCAGCAGGTAACCCACCTAATGAGAAGAATGGCCATCGCACAGCTTATTTATGGGAAGAAGTATGGGAGCATGATAGCTGGCTAGAAATTCTGGGTCGATACCTAGTAGCACAGAAAGACGAAAAAAAGCAGATCAAAAATATCATCTTTCCACGCTTTCACCAACTGGATGCTACTCGAAAGTTGCTGGCTACGGTACTGACTGAAGGCCCTGGTGGCAAGTATCTGATTCAGCATTCAGCAGGTTCGGGCAAGACCAATTCAATTGCGTGGTCAGCACATTTTCTGGCTGATTTGCACAAAGCTAACCACGAGAAAATATTCGATTCCGTGCTAGTGGTGTCTGATCGGACAGTTTTAGATGATCAGCTACAGAGTGCCATTTTTGACTTCCAGCGTACCACGGGTGTAGTTGCTACGATAAAAGGAGAAAACGCCAGTAAAAGTGCCGAATTAGCTACAGCCCTTGCTAGCGGAAAAAAGATCGTGGTTTGCACCATTCAAACTTTTCCCTTTGCGCTGAAAGCAGTGCAAGAACTGGCAGCGACACAAGGCAAGCGTTTTGCGGTAATTGCAGATGAAGCACACTCTTCACAAACGGGTGAAGCCGCAACCATGCTCAAGGCAGTATTGTCAGCTGAGGAGTTGCAGGAATTAAACGATGGGGGTGAGATCAGCACTGAAGATATATTGGCTGCTCAAATGGCGACCCGCACATCAAGTAACGGTATCAGCTATGTTGCATTTACTGCCACTCCCAAGGCTAAAACATTAGAATTATTTGGCCGCAAACCTCATCCTGATCTACCCGCCAGCATAGACAATTTACCCACACCATTTCATGTCTACTCAATGCGTCAGGCGATAGAAGAAGGATTTATTCTGGATGTCCTACAAAATTACACACCTTATAAACTCGCATTCAAGCTGGCGCACGAGGGCAAGGAATTCGATGCGGATGAAGTGGAACGTAGTGAAGCGCTCAAGGGTATTATGCGTTGGGTCAAATTGCATCCCTACAATATTAGCCAGAAAGTGCAGGTAGTGGTAGAGCATTTCCGTGCCAATGTAGCCCCGCTACTCGATGGCCAAGGAAAAGCAATGGTAGTTGTTTCCAGCCGATTGGAAGCAGTGCGCTGGCAGCTTGCCATCAACAAATATATAAAAGACCAGGGTTATAAAATTGGGGCTTTAGTAGCTTTCTCAGGTGAAATTAATGATCCCCAGTCTGGTTCTGAATCCTTTACTGAAACCAGCCAAACCTTGAATCCCAATTTAAAAAGACGCAGCATACGCGATGCTTTTGGTACAGAAGAGTATCAAATTTTGTTAGTTGCAAACAAATTCCAAACAGGGTTTGACCAGCCGAAGCTGTGCGGGATGTATGTTGATAAGCGCTTGGCGGGTATTGCAGCAGTACAAACGCTCTCAAGGCTAAATCGTGCTTATCCTGGTAAAGACACAATTTATGTCGTAGATTTCGTTAATGACCCTAATGAGATATTGGAGCCATTCAAGGCTTATTATGACACTGCCGAATTATCGAATGTGACTGACCCGCATCTTGTGTTTGATCTACGCATGAAGCTGGATGCGGCAGGCCATTATGATGAATTCGAGGTGGATAGAGTAGTAGAGGTAGAGTTAAATCCGAACGCTAAACAAAGTGACCTGGCGGGTGCGCTGGAGCCAGTAGTATCACGTTTGCTGCATCGATATAAAGCTGCACAGGAAAAATTAAAAAATGCCAAAGCTAAAGATGATGCTAAAGCTACTGAAGTAGCCCAGAATGAATTAAATACGCTTGCCTTATTCAAGCACGATATGGTGGCATACCAGAGAATGTATGCATTTCTTTCGCAGATTTTCGATTACGGGAATACCGCTATTGAGAAACGCTTCATTTTCTATAAACGCTTGCTACCACTGCTGGAGTTTGGACGTGAACGAGAGGGTATTGATCTCTCCAAAGTAATCTTGACTCACCACAATTTAAAAAAACAGGACAAACAATCCTTGTTGCTGAGTGAGGGCGACAATCCCAAGCTCAAACCCTTAACAGAATCAGGCAGTGGTTCGGTATACGAAAAAGAAAAAGTGCTACTCAATGAAATTATAGCCAAGGTTAATGATTTGTTTGAGGGTGATATTACAGATGATGACCGTCTTATCTATGTCAACAATGTAATTAAAGGGAAACTGCTTGAGTCAGAAACCCTCATGCAGCAAGCAGTCAATAACACAAAAGAACAATTTGCAAATTCCCCCGATCTCGCCAGAGAAATCCTGAATGCAATCATGGATGCTTTCGCAGCGCATACTACGATGAGCAAGCAGGCGCTAGATTCAGAAAAAGTGAGAAATGGGATGCAGGAAGTTTTACTTGGCCCAGCCCAGCTTTATGAAAAATTGCGCGAACGGTCTAACCTGCAGCCATGAGATTTTTTAGAGGATTATTTGTACTTAGCCAATAAATAGGCAACAAGCCGAACAAAAACAATTGCTCCCAGATCAAGTGAACATTTGATTAATGGGCGCAAGCAACAAGAACATCATACTAAACAGGCGCTTATTCCTAGTATTAAGTAGAAAGCTTTGCTGATTTTTTCAAGCTCTTGTACAGATCAGGATGCTGTGCTTTCAGCATTGCAGCCACAATCAAATCATCTCGCTTAATTTTGGTCAAATCAATCCGATCAATATGGACTAAACGTACCAATTCTCTGACAGCTTTTGGGATTTCTCGTCCGCTTTCATAACGTGAGCCGCCACTTTGGGTTACGCCTACCTTATTCCAGAATTCCAACTGGTTAAGACCAAGTTTTTGCCGAATTTCCCTTGGGTTTGGTATTTTCTTAAAAAGTTTCATAATGTCTGTTCTCAGGTGTCATAAAGTTCATAATAAAACAGACTAAGGAATTTATTATTTGTTCATTTTTAATGACTTACTGCAATTGCAGTAATGTTCTACAGGTAGCGATGAATAATAGAGAGTTTTATACCGACTCATGATGTCTATTTATCCATTTCGCACATATTCATGGCAGCTATAATTCCTTCATGTGTGGCGGTATTGAGTATCAGAATCATAAAATCTACTTTCCTCAACCCAATCCCAAACTACCAGTATTGCTAAGGCATGGCGGGGTAATTTGGGTGCGCTGGGGCAAACGTCAAAATGAAGGGCCAGGTAAGTTTCCTAATGGAGGCTGGGCAAGGCTTGATTCAATCAAGGCAGGCAAATGGAAGCCTTGGCATCCACGGCCGGTATTAATTCCTGCAGATAGTTTTCTAGAGAAAGATCACGATGAGCAATCCCATTGGGTAAATCTTGAGTCTGGGATGTTTGTTCAGGCTCTACTTGCCGAGAGAAATGATGAGCACCGGGTCTATATTGTCACCGAAGAGACTCCACCTCAGTATCACTGGATACATGACAGATGGCCTAGGTTGGTAAGGTTACCAGATCATAATAAGACGACAATGGAACACACGTGATGCATTTTCTTGCGCTCATTATGATGCTCTTTCTTGCGGCAGCTTGTTCGGCAGAAATCCAGAGTCAGATTCTGAAGGGTATGGAACCCACAACCTTTACGATAAAGTGGAAAGGGATCATGCAATGGAAAAGAAAGAGCCATATCTAGCAGAAGTGCTCACATCACAAGGGCAGAAAATAAAAACTTACATTCAAATCTGGTTATTTCATTTCTAAATCAGAAATGATGCGAAGGCGAGCCGCAGACAGTATAAATAATACGGCATGGTAAAGCCGAAAAAGTAAGGTTTGATCTAGAAATGGAAAGTAATCACGCTATGACGTATAGCATTACATGCAGCTTGGCGTTGAGATGAGGAAAATATATTTATTGTATACATATTGGATTGCAATATAAATTATAAGCAAATTCAAATTTGGAGAATTTAGTGACTATAGCAAATACTAAAACACTACTATTTGTAATCTTGCTCTACCTTGTTCTTTTGCCGTTGCCTGCAACAGCCCAGGAATATATTGGTCGAGTAGTGGGTATATCGGATGGGGATACGCTAACGCTCCTGGATAATCAAAAGCAGCAAATCAAAGTGCGGCTGGCTGAGATAGATACGCCAGAATCAGCACAACCTTACGGATCGCGTGCAAAACAGGCATTATCCGGGCTTGCTTATGGAAAAACTGTAATCGTAAAGGTACAAGATACAGATCGCTATGGTCGTAAAGTTGGGCGTGTGTATACGGACGGTCTCGACGTCAATGCGGAGATGGTAAGAATCGGTGCAGCGTGGGTATATCGGAAATATGCCAGCGATCAAAATCTCTATGCTTTAGAAAAACAAGCTAGAAAAAATAAAGTAGGGCTGTGGAGTTTACCAGAAGCTCAGCAAGTTCCACCTTGGGAATGGCGAAAAACAAGACGATAAGGCGAAAACCTGACTACTTCTGATAAGTGCAATTAACTGCACCGCCACAAAATAATATGGCTAAAAATACAAAATCTATAGCATGCTTATTCTTCTAAATTTATCCAGGGAATCGTCCTGCCCTCAACATTCCCTTGGTTCCCTGCAAACAAAGCTTATTTAACTTGGTTTATTTCTTTTTTTCCAGTTGCTTTAGATTTGCTTGATTTAGAGGTGGGTGTTGGTTTAACAGCTGCAGCTGAATCTGATAAGGTTTTGCCTGGTTTGAATCTAACGACTTTTTTTGCAGGAATCATCATGGATTTACCTGTTGCTGGATTGCGACCTTCGCGGCTTGCGCGCTCTGTAATTGAAAAGGTGCCAAATCCCACTAACTGAACATTATTGCCACTAGCTAAGGTATTTTGAATAATATCTAATAAACCATTGAGTATGGCAGCGGTTTGGTTTTTTGTAGTATTGGAACGGGTTGCAACTGCCTCAATCAGTTCAGTCTTATTCATGGTAGATGCTCCTGTTAGTGGTTTAAGAAGTAGCTAAAAATCTAGCAGAATATAATTCTAATCATCAATAACTTTTGAGCATTTCCATCATTTATAGTCAGAAAAAGCTAATTATTTGGCAAAAATACAACACAGTAGAGTTTTAATCGATAATGGATTGCTTTTCGAGTCACTAGAGGTACATTAACACTCAACAGGCGAGATTATGTGGGGGTTTTATTCTTTCGTTATTATTTTTCTTACATTACTGTTGACCAATGTAGCCGTTGCTTTTGATCGGGTTGTACAAGGGATGGAACCCAATAGCATCACGATTATAGGTGAAAAACATAAACGGCCAGAATCAGTTCATTTTTTCAAATCACTGATAACTGATTACTTGCAGCAGAATAAGTGTCTCACCGTTGCGCTTGAAATTGCTAGTAATCAGCAATCATTCATTGACGAAATCAAGCAGGGTAGACCCGTATCTGACATTGAGATAGCCCCGATGATTGATCACCCACCTTTCAGGCAATTGATTAATGATCTAGCCCAGATGCAGGGTAGCAACGATTGCCTTAAGATAATCGCTATTGATGCAGGGATAAAATCCGAAACTCGGCGTGATGAGTGGATGGCAACAAAATTGGCTGAACATGTGGGGCAAGCACCGATACTGGCTTTAGTGGGAAATTTGCATACACTAAAGAAAGTTGAATGGAACTATGCAATGTCAAAGAAAGAACCCTATGTTGCAGAAATACTCGTATCACAGGGGAAGAACGTAAGAACTTATCCGCAAATCTGGTTAGATCGTGAATGTAGCACACGTGATCGATATATTCATGCAGATTCGCCAGAGGCAACAGAAATGCTAAACGATAATTTATTTTCTTTGCTAAATGCTGATAAACCTAAGACCGCAAACGGTGTCGTTAATGGAATTGTTATGTGGGAATGTGATAGATAGTATCAAAAAATTGAGGGAGTCAGCATTATGGCAGAGGATAAACATGTTGATAGATTTGTAGCTGATGAGGGCTTACGGTCAGTTACCCCTCCCTGTGCTACTTGTGTGCATAGATCACAAAAAGCCCCAGGCTATTGCCTAGCCTTTCCAGATGGAATACCGGAAGAAATTTTGTCGTGTAAGAATGATCACCGTAAACCCTTTAGAGGCGACCACGGTATTCAATATGAGTCTATAAAGCTATGATAACTATACGAAACTTATTATGTGGTGTAGCAGTAGGAGATGCCATAGGCTATCCCTTAGAATTTAATTCAAACCCAAATGCAGATGACTTTGCAGAGTCAGTATCGGCTAAGGTACTACAGGCCTCAGACGATACCCAGATGAGTTTGTTTTTGGCAGAGGCTATAGCGAAGCACGATACTAAATTTAAACCAGATTTGCCGTATATGCGATGGTACGTAACGCAGACCAAACCCATTCCGCATACTGCGGCCTTTGAGGGATTACTTGCTTTTGATTGCATGTATGAAGTGCGAGCACCTGGTAAAACGTGTATGTCTGCCTGTGGAGCGTTATCGAATGGTACAAAAGTACAGAATGATTCCAAAGGTAATGGCACAGTGATGCGAATTGCACCGTGGGCACTGAAAGCAGTGCTAGATACCGAACGGGATTATGCACATTATATGCAGTATGTTGTAAACGATTCTTTCTGCACCCATAAAAATATGGAAGCTACAGAATCGGCAAAAGCGTTATTTATGATTCAATACTTTGCACTCCATAAAGTTCCATTACGAAATGCTATTGAGTTGGCAATGCGCGAGGTCGATCCCATAAGTAGAGCTTTTCATTTGCTAAGCTTTGTAGATCATGAGGAAGATTTTGAAAAAGGGGGATGGGTGGCAGAAGAGGCGGTTTATATCGCTGTGCGAGCTGTGCTAAAGGCAAAAGATTACTTAGATGCAATCTACAACGCAACAGTGATAGAAGGAGACTCAGACACTTGTGCTGCAATCGCTGGCGCTCTAGCAGTGTGTTATGGCATGAAACCACCAGAGGAACTAATCGCTAAATTGGATATACTACCTGCTATAGAGTATGTATCGGATATCTGGGAATCTCATTACAGGGCACCTCTAAAAATTCATAATTCGTCATAATACTTCGTTGCTCACAAAAAAATATTTCCTTACATATCAGTTATATGCTGCGTCAACATTTTTTGTTCTCGCCTTGTCTTGTTTAGAACTCTGAATTTTTAGAGGCGCCCTACAATTAATTGCAATACCTTGGACATACAAAGAACGCACGCAAAACTGGCAAGCTCTGGCTTGATGGGTACATGGTCGTGTATGAGTAAGATTGTATGGATGGGTATAACTTTTAGTATAACTGTTGATATGAATTGATATATATTCATTTAAATACAATCACTTGATATGTTATTGTGAATCCCACCCTCCCGCCAATTCAGCTTTCATACAAATCCGTAGCAATCCACGAAACATAATATACAAGCTGGTTTACAAGATTTTCAACTCCGTATTAATCCGAATTAATCCGCTAGAAGCCAGTAAAAAAATGTGGTAAAAAGTGTGGTAATTATTTTTACCACACTAAAAGTTACCACATTATGGCTCTCAAAGAATTACTGACAGACTTGGCTTGCAAGAATGCAACGGCTGAAAGCGCCAAGATACGCAAGTTACATGATGGTCAAGGGCTTTATCTTTGGGTATATGAAGATGGCCGGAAATATTGGCGATTGCGTTACAAGATCCATGACAAAGAAAAATCCATCTCATTAGGCGTCTATCCTGTCATAGGGTTAAAGCAAGCTAGGCAGCTTGCCCAGGCCGAACGTGTCAAACTGGCAAGTAATATAGATCCTTCTATTGATCGTCAAATAAACAAGCAAAAAGCAAAAGAAGCTGCCACTAATAGCTTTGAAGCTGTCGCTCGTGAGTGGTACAGCAAACAAACGCATACCTGGGTAATAAGTCATAGTAAGGATGTATTGCGTAGGCTTGAAGGGAATGTATTTCCTTATATCGGGGTGTACCCTATCAGCACGATTGAAGCCCCGCAGTTACTTAACATGATTCGCATTATTGAACATCGGGGTTCTTTTGATCTGGCGCATAGAGTGCTAGGGGTATGTGGGCAGGTATTCCGCTACGGTATATCAACAGGCCGATGCACGCGTGATCCTGCTGGCGATCTGAGAGGGGCGCTTACGCCACATAAAAAGAAAAACCAGGCAGCTGTCAAGCCTGAAGAATTACCGGAACTGTTACGTGCGCTAGCTACCTACGAAAGCATAGGGAATAGGCAAACACAGCTTGCCTTGCAATTGCTGGCGCTGACCTTTGTTCGTACCAATGAATTGATTGGTGCACTATGGACTGAATTTGATTTGAGCAATGCGCTATGGATTGTTCCCGGTGAGCGAATGAAGATGAGGAATGAGCATGTAGTACCGCTCACCCGCCAAGTATTGGAAATTTTGACTGAACTAAGAAGCTGTCTGGCAAAACGATTTCCATTAAAATCATGGATTTTGATAACAAGCTAAGAAATGTCATACAAAACAGATATAAATGATAAGGAATG
>NZ_FOUB01000047.1 GCF_900114745.1 Nitrosomonas communis
CTTGGAGAATATTGTCCATCGGGCGCTCTCCATAATTGGATTTTACGTAAGCGATTACCTTTCCTCCAGCTTCACGAACCCGATCAATTGCGTTAACAAAATTAGGGTCAGCGCTTATTCCAGGCCCGTTATCGGGGTTAAAAATTACAGTAGTAGGCACTGTCTGAGCTGCCTCAACCAAATGGCTCCAGAAAATTGGTTGATCAGATGGATGGAAGTATGCTGGAACAAGAAGACGGGCAGCGTGGACGATCGTACCGAACGTTACTGACAAATAAACTACAAAAAGCAAAATAAAGTGTTTTATGCTCATGCCGAATATATCCTTCGAAAAAGCGCGAAATAAACCGAGTTTCTACACTGATCTTGAGAGTATAAAAAGAACACTCTCTTGGGAGAAAAAAAGAAGATATTGGAAAAAATGAATATATCGATTTAGTTCAGACGAGCATTTTCTTTTTCTTATTGCGTTGATGCTAAAGACTAACAAATGGTTAGCAATAATGCAAATTCATACAAAATTTTATTTGTTAACTGAAGAATCAAATGCCAGTACCAAATAAAACGTAAAACAGTACCAAATTGAGCGAAGATTTACATATATCAGTAAATTATTCTACAATATCTGTAATAGTAATAACATTATTATATTATTCGTGAATTCTGCAACGAATCAATGGCTTCTTTTGATTATAAGTCTGCCTACAGACAGCGCAACGGTACGCATGCGTATCTGGCGTGCCTTGAGAAACCTCGGTTGCGGCTCATTGCGCGATGGTGTTTATCTGCTCCCCTATAGTTCAATGCAACAACAGGCTTTGAGGGCCTTAGCCGCTGACACTGTGCGTGAAGGCGGTAGCGCTTGGTTGCTGATCGTACACGCACAGTCCGAAGATGAGAACGATGCCTACCGTGCACTATTCGACCGTACTGGCAACTATCTTGAACTGTTTAAAGCGTTTGCAACAGCGCGCAAAACCCTTACCAAATTAGCACCGCAGGAAATTACCAAATTACTGCGCAAGCTGCGCCGTGAATATGAAGCGGTTCGAGAGATCGATTACTTCCCTAACGATATCAGCACCCAGGCAGAAGCAACTTGGATGGATTTTGTGAATGTGGCAGACAAGCTATTGTCACCGGATGAGCCGCATGCCATAAACGCAGCGATAGCGCGCCTGGAATTGAGTGATTACAAAGGCCGTACCTGGGCGACGCGCCGCCATCTTTGGGTAGACCGTGTTGCCAGTGCCTGGCTCATCCGTCGTTTTATTGATCGAGAAGCACATTTCCTGTGGCTGGAGTCGCCCGATCATTGCCCGGCTGATGCCCTCGGCTTCGATTTCGATGGGGCTACATTTACGCACATTGGTGATCGCGTGACCTTTGAAGTATTACTTGCTAGTTTTGGATTAGAACAGGATCGCGGTTTGTTGCAGTTAGGGGCAATGATCCGTGCGCTGGATACCGGCGATGGCTTCGTGCCTGAAGCCAATGGTTTTGAAGCCATACTAGCTGGTGCGCGGCAGCGCACCGAGGACGACAACCATTTATTGAATGAGATGAGTGTGGTTCTCGATTTGCTGTATGCGCATTTTTCAAATAATTTACAGAATTCAGAAAGACAAAAATAAGGGAAAAGATGACGATGGATATTCAGTCAGTTACTTCAACGCCCAGCTATACATTATGGCAACTTATTCTCTACATGCTACGACTCGGCACTTTGGGATTCGGCGGGCCAGTGGCTTTAGTAGGATATATGCATCGTGATCTGGTAGAAGATCGCAAGTGGATTTCTGAAGCCGACTACAAGGAAGGGCTGGCGCTCGCACAGCTTGCACCTGGGCCGCTTGCAGCACAACTTGGCATTTACCTGGGATATGTGCATTACCGTATCCTTGGCGCCACGCTGGTCGGTATAGCATTTGTTATCCCCTCGTTCTTTATGGTACTCGCGCTTGGCTGGGCTTATGTGCGCTTTGGGGGCCTAGCCTGGATGCAGGCCGTGTTTTATGGCGTAGGGGCAGCAGTCATTGGCATCATCGCCATCAGCGCAAAAAATTTAACTATCAAGAATGTTGGCAAAGATAAATTGCTCTGGGCGATTTACCTGTTATTGGCTACCCTCACCGTCATCACTGAATCGGAAATTGCATTGCTTTTCATAATTTCCGGCATTTTTGTATGGTTCTGGCGTGCACCACCGAAATGGTTTCATAAAGGTAATCTCCATGTTGCCGCTTTCACTCAACTACCTCTAGTCAGCGGGCTATTTGCTAGTGCAGATGCTTCTTTGCTAACACAAATTGCTTTGTTCTTTGCAAAAGCCGGCGCTTTTGTATTTGGCTCAGGTTTGGCAATCGTGCCCTTCCTGTATGGGGGTGTCGTCACAGAATACCAATGGCTCAACGAAAAGCAGTTTGTTGATGCAGTCGCTGTGGCAATGATTACCCCTGGGCCGGTAGTCATTACTGTCGGCTTTATTGGCTACTTGGTTGCGGGCTTGCCCGGTGCATGTATTGCTGCACTGGCCATTTTTTTACCGTGTTATTTGCTGACCATTATTCCGGCGCCTTACTTCAAAAAATATGGCAAGGTACCAGGTGTTCTTGCATTTGTAGATGGCATTACCGCTGCCACGATCGGCGCCATTGCGGGTGCAGTGATCGTGCTGGCACAGCGCTCCTTGATTGACATTCCAACCGTTCTGATCGCTGTAATAACGGCTGTTCTGCTGTGGAAACTCAAGAAGCTGCCAGAACCTGTCATTATTGCCGGCGCGGCGATCGCCGGCCTGATTGTTTATCCTATGATGCATCCTTAAAAAGTAATATCTGATGACCTATCAAATGAAACCACTGGCCTTCCATCCAGGTAAGGGCCTTCGATTCAGGTAAGCTAACCGCGGTTTGATCGTTAGTCATGTATGCCGCCCTCTAAGCATGGTGTGAGCATTGCCAGGCAGCAACACACATCGGATCATTTTTAATGAACCCAGCTTTTCTATCTGGCATTTAATTTTTTTGATTTTTAGAATATTCCCTGTAAGAGAACTAGATTAATTAGCAAATTCAATTGAATCCTCAGTTCCCAAAACGAAATCTGGGATGAAGTGATTTTCCTTCGTACTTATTACATTAGGAGGTACACGAAATGTCACGCACTCTCTTTTTATCGCCAACCCTGCTGTTAACGCTGATTTTTAGCTGGGGAAATGCACCTGCTGCTGATCCAAAAAACGAATTAGATACGGCCAAGATTGAACAAATAACAGGTCTGAAAGGCAAATTTTCTCAAGAAGAAAATGTCTTCAAAATCGGAAAGCCGCGTACAGATGTCAAAATCCAGGTCGATAAATTGAAGATGCCCCCCTTTATGGGGTTGGCATCCTGGGCCGCGTTTACACCTGCCCAGAACGGGGAAGTCATCATGACGGGAGACACCGTGCTGTTCGAGGATGAAGTAAATCCCGCCATGAGTGCCGCACTCGATTCTGGTCTGGAGGTCACGGCTTTGCATAACCATTTTCTCTTCGACCAACCCAAGGTCTATTTTATGCACATCGGCGGCAAAGGCACGGAGTCACAACTCGCTACTGGCGTCAAGAAAATGTATGACAAGATCAGTGAAATCCGTGCTGCTAAACCAAACCCTGTGACAGAATTTCCTGGAATGATTCCCCACGAAAGTAAAATTACTGCCGCGCCCTTGGAGAAAATTTTTGACATGAAGGGGGAGAGTAATAACGGCATGTTTAAAGTGACTATAGGTCGTGAGGCAACTATGCATGGGGTAAGGGTTGGCAAGGAAATGGGTATTAACACCTGGGCGGCATTTGCTGGCTCTGATGCGCAAGCTGTGGTGGATGGTGATTTCGTTCTGCTAGCAGACGAGCTGCAATCTGTTCTAAAAACCATGCAAGCGGGCGGTATTAACATTGTTGCAATTCATCAGCATATGACTCAAGATAAGCCGCATTACTTGTTTATCCATTATTGGGGCAAGGGCAGCGCACAAGATTTAGCAAAAACAGTTAAATCCGCCTTGAACGAAATATCGAAATAGTGTTAGATCAATTGATATCCGCCAATCGACTCCATGTAAGCGCACATGTGGAATTTGCTAGAGTTTATCCTGTTGCAAACGTCTAAGGAACGGAGGCCAATACAGATTATAACTAGATCATTCGCTTGCTCATAGCGGGCGATCGAGCACGGCTTTTGAGCCTTTGCAACAATATGTTGTAATGGGAAAAGCATCAAAAAATGTATACACGTATACTCATGTGATAAGAATCGGTTTCTATTCAGCATATTTTCAGAAAAATAAATACCATTGAACGAAGCATTTCTGATTTTGATCGCAAGTCCATCGCAGCTTATATTGGCTTGTCTTGTCGCATTCAGTGCTTCGGTCTTGGGAGGATTGTCTGGCTATGGTACTAGTTTGGTTCTACCGGTGTTCTTAGTTCCACTTGTCGGTGTAACCAATGTTATTCCCGTAATGACTGTAGCCATGCTTCTGAACAACAGCAGTCGAGTCATCGCATTCTGGCAGGATATTCAATGGCTTCATGTGCGACATATACTCATTTTTGGTCTACCCACGTGTATCGCTGGTGCGTACAGCTACACGCTGCTCAGTGCTGACTGGATTGCTCTACTCCTCGGCACATTCTTGCTAGCAAGTGTTCCATTACGCAGAATTTTACATAAAGCGCAATTCAGATTTTCGACTATTACTGAACTCGGTGCAGGTGCTGTATTGGGGTTCATCAATGGTGGCATGTCGGGCACGGGTGTTATTCTCATTTCTATACTTATGTCTGTTGGGGTGGCGGGAAGTGCTCTCGTTGCTACCGATGCGATTATCGCTGTCACAATGGGAGCGGTGAAAATTATTCTTTTTGGCAATTTCGCTGCACTTAATCTAGAGCTAGCTCTGACGGGTCTTCTCATTGGTCTTTGCACGACACCGGGTGCATTCGTTGCTCGTATATTGCTAGAGCATATTCTGGCAGGCATACACGCTTGGTTTATGGAATTAATAGTAATTGCAGGCGCTATTACGCTTCTTTCCAGAGTTCACTGGTAAATTCTCCAAAAAGATTAGAAGGCTACGTTTATGTAAAGAGATGGATTGCCAACGGTTCGGGAACACATTGACAAAGTGATAGGCGTATCCGATTATGGCAAGATATCTAGATATAATTAAGTATCTCTATTTTTCTTTGTAAAAGAATGCACTTAAGTGAGTGAAATAATAGCAACATCCGTGTGTCTTGATCCGCTATAAAACTCAAAAGAAACTCATGCTTGAAGGATTTGATACACCTCGATAGGATTCTCTATAGGATTCTCTAACCCAAAAATCGCTGGGTAAAGCTGAGTGATTACATTTCATGAGACGAATTAGCTGAGAGTTACCATAACGTGAGTCGGCATAAGAATCATTACACTACACTTGGCTCAAACTCTCTACAAAAGCCGTCAATCGCACAAAAAATCGCTATCATATCCATTGGAATCTGCCTCCTCTCGTGATGACATTCTTTTCCAAAACTGCTTCATCATAGGATTAGTGAACTACAATCGCTTCGTTGAGCTATTGCAAGGTAGCCTGGTACCTTTGTGCTGTTAAATTGAGCATTCTCGCCATCTCAATCCATTTAACTTCTTTGTTAATCTGATCGCTGGATTAGTGGCTTACACTTCCCAGGAAAAAAAACCTCACTTAACATTAGGTTTTCTCAAGTTCTTCCACCCCTAGGGTGATGATTCTTATGTCGAACTCATGTTAATTAAAACATAGCCATAAGTAGGCTTTAAAATAAGGCAGAAATATAATTAAACCTATGATAATGGCACCAATGGCGCTTATCAGCACAGCACCTGCAGCCACATCTTTAGATTTTTGAATGAGTGGATGCGGGGTGGATGAAACAGCATTGCATAAGAATTCGATGGCAGTATTTAAAGCTTCTGAAACAAATACCGCTAGGATAGCTAAAATGACGAGACACCACTCAATAGAATCAATCTGAAAAAACAGTCCGCAACTGATTGCCAGCGTGGTTGCAAGAAGATGAATCCAGGTATTATGCTGGCTCTTTATCAATATAGCTAGGCCTGTAAATGCGTAGCTAAAACTTCTGATTCTGGCTGCAAAGGAGAAGCTAGATATCTTGTTCAAGTTTTTCGTATCACCCAGCTGTTGCGTGACATGGTAGTTTCATCCCCCAAAGAATGATACTTGCGATTTTATTTTTGAATAGATACATGGAAATAAAATTGAAGTGGTAGTCAAAAACTGAACAAAAAAATTTTACTGTTCATTAATAAGATAACCCGATAATAATGTGAGGTAAAAGCAAATAAATATTCTCTTTTGTAAAAATTTCTTTTGCTAAATTCCCAGCTTTTACAGTTAATTTTTCTCATTTCGCACAATCATTGCTTTTTTATTACGAACTTCTTATTCATTTAATGTTCGATGGTGATAAGAGATTTTAATTATTGTGTGTATCAATGTAAGTACTACTGACTAGATATGCTAGCTTGTGGTAAACGCTCGAACGGAAGCTTAGTGATCAATTCCATTTTCATTGGGAGCTTCATCACGCCTATTCTAGCCCAAGCACAACAATCCAAAATACCCGAACCCGCTATCTTTCCGCCCGTTACAGTGACTGCAACGCGCACAGAAAAAAAACCTGAGCAACTACCCGACGCGATTTCCCATATTGAGCGGAGTAAATATACTGATCTTCAGCCTGGCGCCACGTTGGATGAATTCGCCCATGGCACGCCCGGTGTTTTTTTTCAGAATCAATATAATTTTACACAAGATTTACGGATAGCCATCCGTGGCTTTGGTGCGCGCTCACCGTTTGGCGTACGGGGTATCCAGTTACGTGTCGATGATATTCCGCAAACTTTACCCGATGGCCAGACACAGCTCGATGCTATCGATCCGGCCTTAATCGAGCGTATGGAAATTTTGCGAGGCCCATCAGCTTCGTTATATGGTAATGCTTCCGGCGGTATGATCAGCATTACCACACGCTCACCACGCGAAAAGTTTGAAGTGACGCCGCGTCTAATTTTGGGTCAGTTCGGTTATTTGAAATCGGAATTGTACGCAGGGGGACGAATGTCAAATTTCGACTATGGGTTGTTCGGATCATATCTTCAGCAGAAGGGCTGGCGCGATCACAGCAGCATGGAAAATTTATTTTCCCAAGTCAAATTGAATTTCCAATCATCCCCTAATTCCGACTGGATGATTTTACTGCATGAGTTTTATTCCCCGGATTCGAAAGATCCCGGGGCATTAACGCTTGCCGAAGTTAATGCCAATCCGAAACAGGCTGCAGCGAATAATCAGCTATATAACGCCAGTGAAGCTATCCGTCAGGAACAATTCGCCGTGCGTTACCGGAAAAGCCCATCTGCTAACCAGATGCTAACTATTGTTGCTCATGCGTTACACCGCGATTTCCAGAATTTATTACCCTTTAACAATGGCGGGCAGGTCGAATTCGATCGCTGGACTGGTGGATTGACAGCCCAGTTTGCGAGCAATCACACTTTGCTGAAGCGCACTAATCGCTTGCTGGTTGGCGTTGACTATGCCATCCAAAATGATGATCGACGACGCTTCAATAACCTTTTTGGCGTTCAGGGTGCGCTGAATCTGGATCAAATTGAACGCGTACAGAATGTCGGGCCGTTTTTACGTAATGAATGGAGCATCACCGACAAATTGGATTTCGTGGCGGGTGGTCGCTGGGATTGGCTGCAATACCGGGTAAAAGATGCATTTCTTTCGGATAGCGATCAATCGGGCACTAGAACGCTTTCTCAAGCTAGTGGTACAGTGGGGCTTGTGTATCGCTTGCTGGATACCCATCAGATTTATACCAATATCGCCTCCGTATTCGAAGCACCGACCACTACAGAATTGATCAACAACCCGGCAGGGACGGGAGGATTCAATAAAAACCTTGAAGCCCAGACTTCCTTGAGCAAGGAAATCGGATTACGTGGCAATCCTGCTGGCTTTGCGTATGAAGCCACGTTTTTTCATATCCATACCCGTAATGAAATCACTCCATTTGAATTAGCCGAATCTCCAGGCCGCGCTTTTTTTCGTAATGCGGTAAAATCACGTAGACTAGGGGTTGAAACCCGTCTGGCAACGCCAGTATGGCATGGGCTGCAAGGTGAAATCGCCTACACCTATTCGGATTTCCATTTTGAGCACTATATCGTCGATAATTTCGATCTGAAAGGCAATGAGCTTCCTGGATTACCAAAACATAGATGGGAGGGGAGAGTACGTTATACCCATCCCTCTGGAATATTTGGACAACTGCATGTCCATCGGGTAGGAGAATTTTTTGTGAATGACATTAATACCGTTACCAATCCTGCCTATAACCTGGGGCAATTGTTGTTGGGGTGGGAAAAGAAACATCGTTGGCTCGAAGGTTCGGTATTTGTTGGCATCAATAATTTGTTCGATGAGCGCTACAATGCTAATACACGCATCAATGCTGCAGCTGGTCGTTTCTTTGAACCAGGGCCACCCCTCCATGTTTTTGGTGGGCTGCGCATCCGGATGACACCGTTTTAATGTTTTATCCGCTCTGACCATGAATAAGGAAGGAATGAAAATGACTCGTATTATGCTGATCATCAAGTTGTTCGCTTTACTTGCTTTAAGTAGTCTTTATTTTTATTCCCCGGCATATGCTCAATCTTCCAACGTTAGATTCGATGTGCAGGTCGTAGTGAATGGATTAAATCATCCCTGGAGTATGGTGTTCCTGCCTGATGGGCAAATACTTTTAACCGAGCGTATAGGACGGCTTCGTATCGTATCGGCCGATGGCAACTTATCCGAGCCCATCAAGGGTGTGCCCGCCGTGTTTGCCGAGGATCAAGGCGGATTGCTGGGTTTGGCGCTAGATCCCGACTTTTCCAACAACCATCTCATTTATTTTTCCTATGCAGAATTACAAGCCGATAAGGCCGGCACGGTTGTTGCCAGAGCAAAACTGGTCGATATGGCGCTCGAAAATCTACAAGTGATCTTCCGTCAGCAGCCTAAAACAGACGGTAATAAGCATTTTGGATCTCGCCTGGTATTTGCGCCGGATGGCAATCTTTTTGTGACGCTTGGTGAGCGTTTCAAATATATGGACCAAGCTCAGCAACTCAATAATCATCTCGGTAAGCTGGTCAGAATACGTAGTAATGGCTCTGTACCTTCTGACAATCCCTTTGTCAAGGATCAAAAAGCCAAACCGGAAATCTGGTCCTACGGTCATCGGCATATTCAAGGTGCTGCCATTCATCCTGGTACCGGAGAATTATGGATTCATGAACATGGTCCCCGTGGGGGAGATGAAATTAATATTCCCAAACCCGGCAAGAATTATGGCTGGCCACTAGCCAGTTATGGTATTCACTACTGGATGATACCCATCAAAAAGGAGCATGCCGAGCAAGGATTTGAAGAGCCGATTTATTACTGGACACCTTCCATCGCTCCTTCTGGCATGATGTTCTATAAAGGCAATATGTTTCCAGAATGGAAGAGTAATTTATTTATTGGCGCATTGGCTGGCAAGCATCTGGTCAGGTTGGTAGTCAATGAGAAGGATGTGATTAAAGAAGAAAAATTATTGAAAGATAGCGCACGGATTCGCGATGTTGCAGAAGGGCCGGATGGTGCGATTTATCTGTTAACTGATGAGGAAAATGGAAAATTGCTCAGGTTGACGCGAGCAACGGCGCAATAAGTTTTATCCCGGCGCATATAGATAGTTTATGGAAATTTTGAAGGAGTGGAGTGAAATTTCCATGGTCTACTCACCATTAGGGGAGCGGGCATCATTTCATTACAAAAATTTATCAATTATCTTTGCTACTTAACCACAATAGTTAAATGATAGAGATGGTTATAATTAAGATAAGAACGCTTTCCTTGTTCGGTTTTTAGATAAAAAGCAATGGGAGGATTTTCTATCTATTTTGATAAGACAATTTTTGCTCAACAAAGCGAGTTAGGCTGCCAAGTGTTTCAAAGGTTTTAGCGCTTATTTCATCATCATCTATCGAAATATCATAATATTCTTCCAGGGCTGTGATGACATTGACGACTGCCATTGAATCCAGCTCAGGGATATTTCCAAGTAAAATAGTATCTTCTCTAAGTGAATTTTTACGCTCTCTTAGATTGAGGACATCAGCCAAGATATTTTTGACTTCTTCTAGATGTTGCATGATTACTCCAAGGTTGATCCTTTCTCTCAAATAGAAAAAGGGATATTTAGTTATTGTCTTTCGAGATGAAATTTTGGAAAAAATTAAATAAAAATAGATGAATAAAAGTAAGCAGGGAAATAATTATTATTTGTCATTTACCAACATCAAAATGTATCGCTTGCCCAGCTTGCAAGTTTAATTTATTTTCCTGTCTTTATCGATAAAGAAACACAAGCTGTGGTAATGGAATGGACGTAGATGAACTCTCTACTCTATAAGAAAGAGGGTACAAATCTCTTGCCAGCGCTCATGTATTTCGTATATTTAAAGATTGGTCGGGGTGAGAGGATTTGAACCTCCGACGCCTGCGTCCCGAACGCAGTACTCTACCAGGCTGAGCTACACCCCGTGAACATCTTATGAATTTGCATTAGTACATGCATTCGTACGTTGAGTTCTACTTCCATTTCTAAATCAAAACTGATATTGTCGGCTAAACCTTGTTTGTGGCCTTGCCGTATTATTTATACTGTCTGCGGCTCGCCTTCGCGTCATTTTTGATTTAGAAATGGAATACAGACTTATTTGGGTGGCAATAAATGGAGCGAATTAAATTGCGTTAATGATTTCTTGTTACAGCGAAATAAGCTAATTGTAACAAACATTCCTTATAGCTAGAATCAGCCAATTTCGCGATAGCTTCTGTCGCTATTTCAGCTTCCTTTTGCGCGCGTTGTTTGGCATAGTCAAGGGCACCTGTTTCCTGAATAATTCCTAGAACAGTTTGGAATCCGCTTTCTCCACCTGATTTAATGGCTTCACGTATGATGCTGGCTTGTTTGCTTGAACCTGTGCGCATGGCATAAATTAAGGGTAAGGTGGGTTTGCCCTCAGCAAGATCATCCCCAAGATTTTTACCCGTATCCTGGTAATCGCCTGAATAATCCAGCAGATCATCGATCAATTGGAATGCCGTGCCTAGGTGCATTCCATAAATTGCTAAAGCTTCTTCTTCAAATTGAGTGGCATTGGCAAGAATGGCCCCAATACGTGCAGCGGCCTCAAAAAGTTTGGCGGTTTTAAAGCGAATAACACGTAGATAATTTTCTTCTTCTACATCAGGATCTCTACAATTAAGTAATTGTAATACCTCACCTTCCGCTATGATATTAGTGGCATCAGAGAGTACTTTCATAATACGCATATTATTGACTTCCACCATCATTTGGAAGGAGCGCGAATAAAGAAAATCTCCCACTAATACACTGGCTGCATTACCAAATAAAGCATTGGCAGTCGCTTTATTACGCCTTAACTGTGATTCGTCTACTACATCATCATGTAATAGTGTAGCGGTATGAATGAATTCAACTACTGCAGCTAGACTATGGTGATGCTGCCCGGAATAACCAAATATACCTGCAGACAAAATAACCAATGCTGGGCGCAGTCGTTTGCCTCCATTATGAATGATGTATTCACCTACTTGATGAATAAGTGCGACCTGAGAATGAAGCTTTTGTCGTATCACAGCATCAACAGCACTCATGTCTTGAGCAATAAAGCTCCTAATACGTTCGATTGGCACAACAACCCCTTGAAGAAATAGCTATAGTAGAAATGTCACAGCTTAAGTGTCAAGCTAGATGGTATAAATAGATATTAAATATTTGTCACACAAGATGTTCGTACAATTGTATAATTTTAAGATATATGAAAGAGGATGAATAGGATATGTATGCTGTAATAAAAACTGGCGGAAAACAATATCGTGTTGAAGTCGGTAATAAACTAAAAATAGAACAGATTGTAGCGGAAGCTGGCAGTGATTTAGTCATTGATCGAGTTTTGATGGTTTCTGAAGGTGAGAATATATCAATTGGTAAACCATTTCTTGATAGTGCAAAGGTCAGCGCTACTGTTGTAGGGCACGGGCGGCATGATAAAGTACGCATCTTTAAGATGCGCCGCCGCAAGCACTATCAGAGACATCAAGGACATCGACAAAATTATACCGAAATCCAGATAACGGATATTTCAGCGTAAATAAAGAAGTGAGGAATTAAATGGCACATAAAAAAGCGGGTGGTAGTTCGCGCAATGGGCGCGATTCACATTCCAAACGGTTAGGGATAAAACGTTTTGGAGGAGAGCTCATTAAGGCTGGAAACATTATTGTTCGTCAACGTGGCACTCAGTTTCATCCTGGAGAAAATGTTGGCATGGGTAAGGACCATACCTTATATGCAAAAATTGAGGGGAAGGTTATATTTGGTATAAAAAGTGCATTTAATCGCAAAACAGTATCAATTATACCCGTTTAGACTCATCAAATTTAAAAAAGCCCCATTCTGTGTGATGGGGCTTTTTTTATTTGTGATGCCACTTTCTGAACACAACGCTTGCTTATTTTGTACTTTGAACTGATTTCAGGTTGAGACAAGTTTATGAAATTTATTGATGAAGCAAAGATTCAAGTATTTGCAGGTGGTGGGGGCAGTGGTGTAGCCAGTTTCCGTCGCGAAAAATTTATTCCCAAGGGTGGACCAGATGGTGGTGATGGAGGTCGTGGTGGGAGCATTTATGCGATTGCCGATCATAATATTAATACCCTGGTTGAATATCGCTTTACACCGCTATTTCGTGCTAAAAAAGGTGAAAATGGGCGCGGGTCAGACTGTTATGGTAAGAGTGCAGACGATATTATTTTGCGTATGCCAGTAGGAACGGTCATTACTAATATGGTTACTGGCGAAATCATAGCCGACCTGCAGCATCATAACCAAAAAGTGCTGTTGGCCAAAGGTGGAACAGGGGGGTTAGGCAATATTCATTTCAAGTCCAGTACCAATCGTGCGCCACGGCAATTTACCTATGGTGAGCCTGGAGAGGCCTTTGAGCTAAAGTTAGAACTCAAGGTGCTGGCAGATGTTGGCCTCCTGGGAATGCCAAATGCAGGAAAATCCACCCTGATTCGGGCGGTATCTGCAGCGCGCCCCAAAGTAGCGGATTATCCTTTTACTACACTCCATCCCAATCTAGGTGTAGTCCGGGTAGATCAGGACCGAAGCTTTGTCATGGCAGATATTCCTGGCTTGGTAGAAGGCGCTGCAGAAGGGGTGGGGTTGGGTCATCGTTTCCTGAAACACTTGGCAAGAACGCGTTTGTTACTCCATGTTATTGACATTGCACCTTTCGATGAGCAGATAAACCCGGTTCATGAAGCTGAAGCGCTGATCAAAGAACTCAAAAAATATGATGAAACACTTTATCAGAAACCGCGTTGGCTAGTACTTAATAAAATTGATATGCTGCCTGATTCGGAGCGTGATGCGTTGTGTCATAAATTTATCCATGATTATGGGTGGAAAGATAAGTGGTTTGGGGTATCAGCGTTGACAGGTGAAGGTTGTAGTGCATTGATCTATGCCATTATGAATTACCTCGAACAAGAATTAGCGGTGGCTATTGAATGATGAGTCAATCAATACTGAAACAAGCTCGTCGCATCGTTATAAAGGTTGGGAGCAGTCTTGTCACCAATCAGGGTCAGGGGCTTGATCATGATGCGCTAGCCTGCTGGGCTGCTCAGATTTCTTACCTCAAAGATATGGGGAAAGAAATGATATTGGTTTCTTCAGGCGCCATAGCTGAAGGCATGCAGCGGTTGGGCTGGAAAAAACGGCCCACCGCCTTATATGAATTGCAGGCTGCGGCAGCTATTGGGCAAATGGGGTTGGCACAAGCGTATGCAGCTTGTTTTGAGCGCTATCAATTGCTTACGGCTCAGGTATTGCTTACGCATGATGATTTATCCAACCGCAGGCGTTACCTGAATGCCCGCTCGACACTTACTACTTTATTGAAACTCGATATCATACCCATCATCAACGAAAATGATACGGTTGCAATTGATGAGATACGTTTTGGTGACAACGATACCCTGGCTGCTCTGGTGACTAATCTCACTGAAGCCGATGCGCTCGTTATATTGACTGATCAACCCGGATTATTTACCAGTGATCCGCGTAAAAATAAGGATGCCAAATTAATCCGGGAAGCCAATGCGGGGAATCCTGAAATAGCCGCTATGGCGGGGGGAGCCGGCAGTGAAATTGGACGGGGTGGAATGCAAAGTAAAGTTCTTGCAGCCAAGCGTGCAGCGAGAAGTGGCGCGCATACCCTGATTGCTTCAGGGAGAGAGACTAATGTACTTGTTCGTCTGGCGCAAGGTGAGACAATTGGTACGCTTTTGTTAGCTACCATGCCGGTACTCATCGCGCGTAAGCAATGGCTAGCTGACCATTTACAGGTTCGGGGGAGTATAACCCTCGATTCAGGTGCCAGTAAAGCACTTGCCGCGGAAGGAAAAAGCTTGTTACCGATCGGTGTGATAGATGTGAGAGGTGATTTCGAGCGAGGAGAAGCTGTGGCTTGTTTGGATCAAGAAGGGAATGAGATCGCGCGTGGTCTGATCAATTATAGCGCCAGGGAAACTCAAAAAATTATGCGACGACCGAGTCATGAAATTGAGTCTATTCTCGGTTATGTGGATGAATCTGAGCTCATTCATCGAAATAATTTAGTACTGCTGTGAATAGAAATTTAATTCAGGGCGCCTTCAATAATTTTATCGAAGAAGAAGGTATATGACAGAAGCAGGAGTGGAAATTATACGAAAAGAACTGTGCTTTCAGGGTTTCTTCCGTATGGAGCGATATACCTTGCGCCATCGTCTGTTCAGTGGCGGCTGGAGTCAACCTATTACTCGTGAGTTGTTGGAGCGCGGCCATGCTGCCGCGGTTCTTCCCTACGACCCAGCAAGGGATCAAGTTGTTTTGATTGAGCAATTCCGCGTGGGTGCAATGTCAATCTCCAGTGGACCATGGTTGATGGAGATTGTAGCCGGCATCATCGAAGCGAATGAGGCTGCAGAAGAGGTTGTGATAAGGGAAGCAGTAGAAGAAGCTGCTTGCGATGTCCATGAACTGGTTCCTCTTTATGATTATCTGGTCAGTCCGGGCGGAACAACTGAGCGTATCGCCTTATTTTGTGGTAAGGTCGACTCAACGCATATAGGTGGGGTTTATGGCAAAATGGAAGAGGGGGAAGATATCAAAGTCCATGTAATGACGGTAGATGAAGCCTTAGCCTTATTAGCTTCAGGAAAAATTATTGCAGCCAGCGCGATCATAGCATTGCAATGGCTGGCTCTCAATCGGGAATCCCTTCGTAAAATCTGGTCAAGCGGGTAATCATTCAATGCGCTCTGAGAGAAAAGTTGAGCAGGTTTTTTTTCGGTTGAGAATCAATCTCAGTATTATCTTGCTGCTTTTCTCTTACGGGTTGTGTCCGCTACCAGCACATGCTGTTAACACAGCCTTATGGTTGGATATGGAAGGTGCCATTGGTCCGGCCAGTCATGACTATATCAAACGCAGCCTCGCTCATGCAGCAGCACAGAATGCCCACCTTGTCATCATTCAACTTAATACGCCCGGTGGTCTCGATACCTCCATGCGCGAGATCATTCAAGAGATCATTGCCTCTCCAGTTCCTGTTGTCAGTTATGTGGCACCAAGTGGGGCGCGTGCAGCCAGTGCAGGTACCTATATTCTTTATGCAAGCCATATCGCCGCTATGGCACCTGCTACTACCTTGGGAGCCGCTACACCTGTGAAAATAGGTGGCTTTCCCAGCGATCCTGACCCATCTGATAAAAAACCGGAAAATAATCAGCATGAACAGGCCGGTGCAGAAGATGCCATGACGAAAAAAATCATGAATGATGCCGTTGCCTATATTCGTGGACTTGCCCAGATGCGCGGACGGAATGCTGAATGGGCAGAAAAAGCGGTACGTGAGGCTGTTAGCTTAACAGCTAATGAAGCACTGGCCGAAGGTGTGATTGATTTGATCGCGGTTGATATTTCTGATTTGCTAAGTAAGATTGATGGACACACCCTCACCATACAAGGGCAAGAAATAACGTTATCAACTCAAGGAATCAATATCCAGCATCTTGAACAGGATTGGCGCACACGCTTGCTGGCCATCATCACGGATCCCAATATTGCTTATATTTTGCTGCTGATTGGTCTTTATGGATTAATATTAGAGTTTGCCCATCCAGGCACAATTATATCCGGAGTGGTGGGTGCAGTTTGTTTATTACTCGCCTTGTTTGCTTTTCAAGTATTACCTATCAATTATGCCGGACTTGCGCTCATTTTTCTTGGGATCGTATTTATGCTGGCTGAAATGCTTGTACCCAGTTTTGGCGCGCTTGGAATTGGCGGTATGACCGCTTTTGTCATGGGCTCTATCATGCTGCTTGAGACGGATATACCTGGTTATGGTATCTCCATTCTACTGATTGCTACGGTGGCTTTAATAACGATAGGATTTTTTTTCGCAGTGGTGGGTATGGCGATGAAAGCCAGAAAACGCCCTATCGTGAGCGGCAGGGAAGAATTGATAGAGGATATCGGGGAAGTGGTCGATGATTTCGATCATGAAGGGTGGATCAGGGTGCATGGGGAATTGTGGCGAGCAAAGACCAGTACCCCATTACGTCATGGACAGAAAGTTAATGTAATTTCAATAAAAGGTTTGACGCTGGAAGTGGAACCCTATCATCAGCATAATTCAAGGGAGGATTAGCATGGATATAGATATGGTGGCATCAACAGGTATATTGATCCTGGCATTTGTCGTTTTCTTTCTGGCTAGTGTTTTCAAGGTTCTGCGTGAATATGAACGAGGTGTCGTGTTTCTATTGGGGCGATTCTGGAAAGTTAAAGGACCAGGCTTGATCATTGTTATTCCGGTCATTCAGACGATGGTGCGAGTTGATTTACGTACTGTTGTCATGGATGTACCTACCCAGGACGTCATCTCGCGCGACAATGTCTCGGTAAAAGTGAATGCAGTGTTATATTTTCGAGTAGTTGATCCACAAAGAGCGATCATTCAGGTGGAGGATTACAATACTGCCACCAGTCAGTTAGCCCAGACTACTTTACGTTCTGTGCTGGGTCAGCATGAATTGGATGAGATGCTGTCAAGTCGAGAAAAACTCAACAATGATATCCAGAAAATTCTGGACGAACAAACCGTGGCCTGGGGCATTAAGGTTGCCAATGTTGAATTAAAGCACGTTGATCTCGATGAAAGCATGATTCGGGCAATTGCCAGGCAAGCAGAAGCAGAACGTGAGCGACGCGCAAAAATCATCCATGCTGAAGGTGAATTACAAGCATCACAACGTCTATTGGAAGCTTCACAGGTTCTTGCGCAACAACCTGAGGCACTACTGCTGCGTTATCTGCAAACACTTACCGAAATTGCTGGTGAGAAGAGTTCCACGATCGTCTTTCCATTACCTATGGAGATGATGGCAACTCTTCGGAAAGTAGTGGAAAAGCAGAGGGAGAAAAGCCAGTAAGATTCATGCTGGCTTTTATCGGAGCGCGTTTGGATGAGCGCCTGCTTTTAGCGCTCGAATAGCTTCCTCTGGCGATCCAACAATAAGGCCTCGTGGACAGAAGTAATATTTGGCAAGTTCACGTTGAGCATAATCTTGCGAAATATTTTCGAGTATTTCCCACTCGGAAACACGCGGTTGTACCCAGGTTCTGTCATTGCGGCCCAGAGCATAACGCTTCTTTTCTCTTGTTTCACAGCGTATTCCTTCAAAAGTGGCATTTTCTGCACCTTGAGCTGATTTAATTACCAGGCTGTATCGAATGACCCCCTCTTTTTCTACAGTGATAGAGGGGGCATCTACAAAGTAGCGGTGAGTACTGGTAGGACCCACATTGAATTCCAGTAGATTGTCAGCTTGGGGGTAGGGGGGTAATTGAGTTTGCAGCTCAGCCCAGTCTTTTCCGCGATCAAATGTATCTACAAATTTCTCTTTAGTGATACATGCTGTTAAGAGCAAGATATAGAGTATAGGAAGAAGAATATTTTTCATTGAGCTATTTTGATTAGATCCTTGAGTGAAGAGCATCTCTAAAAATTCCTATTTCGTCACAATCCTTCTTTGATGCTCGCAAAAAATGTTTCTTTGCATATAGCTGATTCCAATTCCCAATAAAAAAGTAAATAATTTTTTAAATAAAATTATTTCTTTACAATATATTACGTAATTTTATAATTTATTTTTCTATTGCGAATTAGAATGATATGCAAGGAAACATTTTTTGTTCTCGTTAATTGCATCAACTTTAGTTAAAACAATCGCCCAAGCGTCAATCGTAAACCAAAAGATATCCATCGACCACCTGAGAGCAAAGAAAATTGATGATCTAAAGCAGCATCAACCTGAACTCTATTAGGGATGATGGAAAAACTTCCGCCGTTGCCAAAAAGATAACCTTGATTGTCACCCAAAACTTCTGCAATAGCCAGCAATATAAAGGATACAAGAAATTCCCCTCTATTCCCCATGTCATCTTGTTCTTATTCCATTTCTAAATCAAAACTGACGCGAAGGCGAGCTGCAGACAGTATAAATAATACGGCAAGGTGAAGCCGACAAAGTCAGTTTTGATTTAGAAATGGAATTATGTGTTGTTATGTGTTGAACGGTCACGTAGCCAAGCAAGGTTAGTATGAAGAATAATTTTGTCATGAATGAAAGAAGCTGAGAATGGAATACAGGCGTAAATATTGCCAAGCAGGTTAGGTCCTTGGATTGGGATTGCCAGCTGGTTATGCCCACAATTCTACACTTTGTGGATAAATACGCGTCCAGCTTTCAAGTTGACAGCTTCTTGCATGGGTTATTCGAGCGTCATTAGTAACAAACGGATGTGTAACCCCCTATATTACATACTGTAAATGAAGTACTATGAATATTACTCAAGTTACCAGTTAACAATGAGGTGATATGATGGCAGCAGCTTCCGACAATCAAGCATGATGGCTCAAACCTCTCGCAGAACATCAGAGAGAATTGAACGCTGATTCTAACGGATTATCTAATGCTGAAGCTCTCTCCCGGCTGATTAAATATGGCCCTAATATCTTCCGCGATCACCATGAGCTGCCCTTATTAATACAGTTTCTTTCCCGTTTTAAAAATCCGCTGACCATTCTCCTTCTCGTAGCCAGTGCAATCTCAGCATTTACCGGTGAAATGACCGACTTTGTCATTATCATGGTGATGGTGATATCCAGCGTAACACTTGATTTCGTTCAAGAGCATCGTGCTAGCAAAGCAGCGGAAAGCTTGCGCCGTTCCGTATCGGTATGTGCCATAGTGATACGTGACAACAAGACATTGGAAGTGCCACTGGTTAACGTCGCTCCTGGCGACATTGTTTTGCTCTCTGCGGGAGATATCATTCCAGCAGATGGTTTTGTGTTGGAGGCGGATGATTTTTTCGTCAAGCAAGCACTACTGACAGGTGAATCCTATCCAGTAGAAAAAAAACCAGGTCCGCTTGCATCCGATAGCATCGATCTACAAAGTGCTACTAACGCTGTATTTATGGGTACTCCTGTAGTGAGTGGCAGTGCCAAAATACTGGCGGTCAAAACAGGTGCCAGTACTGCGATCGGGGCCATCGCTGATAGTATTACTCGTCACCCCCCACCCACATCTTTCGAGATTAGTACCCACCGGTTTGGCCTACTTATCTTGCGTCTGACTATTCTGCTGGTTCTGTTTGTCTTGCTAGTGAATGCGCTCATGCATAAGCCGCTGCTGGAATCCTTTCTATTTGCAGTGGCGCTTGCTGTGGGGCTGACTCCGGAATTATTGCCCATGGTCGTGTCGGTAACTTTGGCACGGGGGGCTGTTTCCATGGCAAGGAAACAAGTCATCGTCAAGCGTCTTGCTTCCATTCAGAATCTGGGATCAATGGATATTCTTTGTACGGATAAGACGGGCACGCTGACTGAAGCAAGAATCACACTCCAGCAGCATGTCGACCCGCAAGGTAATGGCAGCGAACGGGTCCTGGAACTCGCCTATCTCAACAGTTTCTTTGAAACAGGCCTAAAAAGCCCCCTTGATGAGGCAATTCTTGATCACAAAAATATCGTTGTGGACGTCTGGAAGAAAATCGATGAAATCCCATTCGATTTTGAAAGACGACGTGTTTCAGTCCTGGTGGAGAACGGTGAAAGCCAGTGGTTGGTGGTCAAGGGCGCGCCTGAAGAAATCATTGGTCTTTGTACTTGCTATAGCGTAACCAGTTAAGAATGATTCAGAATATATAGAATTTGAAGAGCATCTCAACGGTTTGGGTTTGTTGTTTACGCAGTATTTTGGCGTATGCCCATTTGTGCTAGATGAGACAATGAGAATACTCTTTGAATCATTTCTAGCTGGTTTTGCTATATGAAACACGGGATAATAAAATCCAGACACCACTAGATCAGCCATCCCGCGAACAGATACACGAAAAGCTTGCTGCTTTTGAGAAAGAGGGTTTTCGTGTATTAGGTATTGCCTGGCGCGAAGTTCCATTGGATCATCCTCATGCCGTGCTCAGCGATGAAACAGGACTCGTATTTGCAGGTTTTGCTTGCTTTCTTGATCCCCCTAAAGCAAGCGCGAGTGCCGCTCTATCCGCTCTCCAGAAAAGTGATGTAATGGTGAAAATTGTTACGGGTGATAGTGAGCTTGTGACACAGCATATCTGTACTCAGTTAAAAATTCTAATAATAGGAATATTGACGGGTAAAGAGATTGCACAAATGGATGATTCAGCTTTACGTGTTAAAGTAGAAAGTGCAAACTTGTTTTGCCGGGTTAACCCCTCTCAAAAAGACCGTGTGATCTTGGCACTTAAAGCCCGTGGTCATGTAGTAGGTTATCTCGGAGACGGCATTAATGATGCGCCGCCACTTCACTCAGCGGATGTAGGCTTATCGGTTGATTCCGCTGTCGATGTCGCTAAGGAAGCGGCCGATATGATTCTGCTGAATCATGACTTGAATGTCATCCATGCTGGCGTATTGGAAGGCCGGCGTACCTTTGGCAATATAATGAAGTACATCATGATGGGCACCAGCTCTAACTTTGGTAATATGTTTAGCATGGCCGGCGCAGCCTTATTCCTGCCTTTCCTACCCATGTTACCCACTCAAATATTGCTCAACAATATTTTATATGACCTGTCTGAAGTGCCGATTCCCCTGGATAAAGTAGATGCTGAAGAACTTCGAAAACCGAGGGAGTTAGATATAAACTTTATACGAAATTACATGCTGGTGATCGGACCTATCAGTTCAGTGTTTGATTTCCTGACTTTCTATATCATGCTTACATTGCTCGAGGCAGATGAAGCATTGTTTCAAACTGGCTGGTTTATCGAATCCCTATGCACTCAAGTGCTGGTAATCTTTATTATACGCACTCGTGGCAATCCACTCAAAAGCCGTGCCCACCCAATCTTAGTCGCGACTTCCCTTACTGTTGTGGTGTTAGCTGTGATCATTCCATTTACTCCTTTGGGGACATACTTTGGTTTTGTTCCTCCGCCTGCCCGGTTCTATTTTATTCTGGCAGTGATGGTGATAACCTATCTAATAGTGGTCGAAGTAGCCAAGAGAAGTTTTTACCGACGATATAATTCATTTGCCAAATCAAATAGGTACCCATTTCTAAATCAAAACTGATTTTGTCGGCTTTACCTTGCCGTATTATTTATCCTGTCTGCGGCTCGCCTTTGTGTCATGTTTGATTTGGAAATGAAATAAGAGGATTTTACAAAACTCTATTTTTAAGAATCAATACTAATAAAAAGCTAATTAGTAATTAACGAAAGGACTTTTGCAAGCGTCTTGATAAATGATAAGGATTCAATTGTGCTCATTAATTGTGTAGCTTATGAAAACGGTAAGCGTGTAGCCGATCTCAATGTAGAGGAAATCAGTGATTACTTGGAACGGCCGGAATGTTTTGTCTGGGTTGCGCTGCAGGATGCAACGCCCGAGGAACTGAGCAGGATGAAGGAAGAGTTCAATCTCCATGAACTTGCTGTAGAAGATGCGCGTCACGGTCATCAACGCCCCAAACTGGAAGAATATGGTGACTCCCTTTTCGTGGTAATGCATCTGCTTGAGCTTGACAATGAGGAAAGCAGCCTCGGAGAAATGCACATCTTTGTCGGACATAACTATGTCCTTTCGGTCAGAAACCGAAGTCAACGCCATTTCCTGGGTGTACGCAAACGCTGTGAACAAGAACCACACCTCCTAAAGCAAGGGCCTGCCTTTGTGCTATATGCTCTGATGGACGCAGTGGTGGATCGCTATTTCCCAATAATCGACCATTTGGAATCAGAACTGGAAGAAATCGAAGGGCAGATTTTTTCCAAGGGAGCTGCTCGTACGAATATTGAGCGTCTCTATGGGCTTAAGCGCAAGGTCATGGTCCTAAAACACGCTGTAGCTCCGCTCATGGAAGTAGCTGGTAAGTTATCTAGCAGCCGTGGCCCGGCAGTGTGCAACAATAGCCGAGATTACTTCCGGGATGTCTATGATCACTTGCTTCGGATCGACGCCTCTATCGACACTATTCGAGATACCATCAGCACTGCCATCCAAGTCAATCTCTCTATAGTGGCTATTGAATACAATGAGGTGAGCAAACGGCTAGCGGCATGGGGTGGAATTTTCGCTGCTGCTACGGCCTTGGCTGGGATTTGGGGAATGAATTTCGAGCACATGCCCGAATTGGAATGGGAATATGGTTATCTCATCGCGCTGCTAGCCATCTGCTCGGCCTGTGTCTTCCTTTATATTCGTTTCAAGAAAGCCGGATGGTTATAAATGACTGTTATCTGCTGGCATAAAGATACAAAATAAAAATAAATAGCCATCGTTTTGAATATTTCTCTTGCCTTTTCCTATCATAAATAGTATCCAATCACTTAGCTTGACATTGCCCGTCAATGACGAATAATTGCGCTATGCCTACCATCGCTGAAACAGAAGACTTGAACGTCTCTGGCCGCATTACTGGACGGAGCAAGAATACAATGAATTCATCACTTACATGACCCAGAACCCAGACATAGGTGATGTCGTCAAAGGTTCAGGTGGTATGCGAAAAGTTCGTTAGGGTCGTTCAGGCTATGGAAAATCCAGTGGTGTACGCATCATTTATTTTAATCGTTTGGCTAATGGTGAAATCTGGTTAGTCTTTATGTATGCAAAAAGCAGACTAGATTCTATTAGCGCTAAAACTCTAAAGGGCACCTCTAAAAATTCATAATTCGTCACAATACTTCGTTGTTTTCAAAAAATGTTTCCTTACATATCAGTTATATGCTGCGTTAACATTTTTTGTTCTCGCCTTGTCTTGTTTAGAGCTCTGAATTTTTAGAGGCGCCCTAAAGGAATTCAAGCATGAAATCGAAAAAACCTTTGACTGATAAAGAACTAGAAGCATGGGAAAACAGCAGAGACATGGAAGCTGAATTACTTAAATCAGTAAAGCAAATGGCTGCTAAAAAAAGTCACGTGGTTATGTCTCCCGTTATTTCTGCACGCAAGAAATCGGGTCTTTCCCAAGCTGAATTTGCTAAGTTATTAGGCGTTTCAGTAAGAACTCTTCAGGAGTGGGAACAAGGCCGCCGTCAACCCAGTGGCGCAGCTAAAACCCTGATTGCCATTGCCGAGCGTCGCCCTGATGTATTGAAGGAAATCGTTGTATAGCAGTTTGTCCCTAGCAGACTATCAACTGATAAATATGATTGGCAGAAAGAATTAGCTCTGAAATAAAACCGATGCCACAGTATTGATCTCCGATGTTTGCCAGACCCGCTCGTCGTTGAGTTTGGATAACACGAAATAGCGGTATTCATAACCTTTTTCATACTGACCTGAGTAATGCTGTTCCAAGTGGATGGTCATTTGTATTTTATTTTTATATGAAAAATTAAAATATAAAAATGGCTATGTTACTTTCTGCTCCTTTTCAAGAGCAAGGCTAACCGGGAACTTGTTGTTGCAATTCCATGGGCAGAGCTTCATTTTCTTGGCGCTGTTGCTGATGTTCATCGGAATTTTCTGAAGTTGTTGATGGTTGTTTGTTAGTAGTTCGCAGCAAGTTCAATTTCAACAGGCGTTGCAGAATTTCCGTATCTATCATTTCCGGCGTGTAGTCATTCCAGCCGTACGCCTTAGCAACGGCTTTATCGAGCTTCTCGCAACGTAATTTTAGACCGGTGGGTCTCTCGTTATAGAGATTTGTCAGCGTACGTTTTTTTCAATCTGCAGCGTATTCTGATTTTGGAGCTAGCCGCGACGGAAAACCAGCTACGCGTTCTTCCTCTGTCTGTTCCCAATCCAACCATCCTTCCGGGTTAATCCATTTTTCCCGCCAGGCAGCTAAATCGGCTGCGGCTTCTGCAATATTCTTGAAGTATATGTTTTCGGGGATGGTCTTGGCTTTGAGGTTAAAGTCGAGCGGGAAAGCGAAGGCCTCGAAAGTGAGGCTAGCGTTATAGCGGGGATCATTCCCTAAACCCATGCGCTCACCCTTTGCCAATGCCCAAATACAGTGCATGCGCGAAGAGAGGATGCCCAAGGTCGCATCATCTTCCCGAGGAAAGACAATCAAGCTGTGCTCCGGTGCCACTTGCACCGGGAATTTGACAAAGAAGCAGTGCTTAGCAGTTTCCGGGGTGGCGATGTAATGGGTCAGGCCGGTAAGGGCAGAGCGCATTCCAGGGCGCTTCTCGCCGTGCTGCCACCATTTTTCCGCCCGAGCTGCACGATTGTTATTAATCCGTAGAGGCCTTAATTTTTCCTCGACGTAGGCAAAGGGTTTAAGATAGTCAGCGGCCTCTTCTTGTTCCATCCCAGCAAAATCCACTACCCAATTGCCTGCCCAGCGACGAGTGATATCGGAGCCGTTGTATATGGGCCGCACTACGTCACTGTTGGGGCGACCGTTCGGATTGCCGGTATCTTTCAGCCAAGCAAGCGCGGTAGGGGTGTCCACTTTAAACGTTCCAGCAAGACATAGGCCAAAAAAGATCTGTCTTTATTAGTTGGCAGGAGTTTCGCCTGAGTCAAATCCAGAACGGTGCTGGCGTCGGAGCTGGCAGTCAAATCGGCATGAATCAGGGCTGCCGGTTTACCTGCTAATTTTATCGTATGAAATCCTGGACTGCCAAAACATACTAGTGACACACGAACTGCCGTTCCAGCATCAAACCAGTCCTTATCTGGCCAAGCTTCGAAAATAGTTGTCGATTGCTGAATACCCTCCAATACAACGCGATTGCGTTTCTGACGTATCGAGGTTAGTAGACATTCAGCCCGCCGCCTTTGCGTTACCATTCGCAATCTGCTGCCGCGCTTTCTCGAACTAATATGTCACCAAATCTGCACCGCCTGGCACGCGTCCTTTGTAACAGTTACGTAAGGTTGTGACATAGTCATCGCCTAGTTCACCACGCATCATCTTATCCCCCAAAAACGGCGGATTGCCGACAATCACATCCGCATCCGGCCACTGCGCTTCAATGCCGTCGGCATTGAGTAACGCATCACGATGTTGAATTCCATCGAGACTACTGAGGATCGTATTTTTATGGATCGATCTGCCGTTGCGTTGGCACCATTGGATGTCGCCCATCCATACTGTCACTCTTGCCAATTCAGCAGCGTATTCGTTGGTTTCAATGCCGAGAACATTGTCAGTACCGGTTTCGATAGTGAGCTGTTTACCAAGTCCTAACACCTCAGCGTCCGATTGCGCGAAATGTTCCAAATCCTTGAGTGCATGTAATGCTAGATACAGAAAGTTGCCCGAACCACAGGCCGCGTCCAGCACTCGAAAGTTGCGCAGGCGTTCCAAATAACCGTGATACAGATCTGCTGCGGCTTTTCGGTATTTTTTCTTGGTTTCTGCTTTGGTTTTGTCGGCATTTTCCAATGCGGCAATTATTTCTGTTTTGATGGCTACCCATTCGGCACTCAATGGCCGGGTAATCAACGGCTCGATCAGCTTATTGATAGTAGCAACATCGGTATAATGGGTTCCCAGTTGCGCCCGGCAGCTTGGATCACGGTCGCGTTCGAATAAGGTGCCGAAGGTTGGATCAATTGCTCGCCAGTCCAAATTTTCGGCGGCCTGGCGTAAAATAGAGAGATCGCTTTCAGTAAGCGGCGGTACATCAATGATCTTGAACAGTCCGCCATTGAACCAGGCAATATCGTCATTACCGTATATACCACCCTTTTTTTGCATCGCAGCAAACAGCTTTTTAATCCTATCCGCGGTTTTGCTGGGATCTGTATGGGCAGCTTTGAGGATGCGAGAAAAGATCTTGCTGTCACTCGTCGGACTGTCGTGCAGCAAGCCTTCGTCCTCGGAAAACATGCAGAAAATGCACTGGGTCAGAAAATGTGCTGCCTGCTGAGGATCAACACCACGTTCGCGCATGGCTTTAGCCAGCCTGGCAAATTATCCTGCGGCTTCAGTGGTAATTGCTGCATTAGATTTTAACGGTTTGAGTTTGTCTGGGTTGGTAAACACCCAACGCAAGATTTGTAAGTTTACGGGCTCGCCGATTTCTTTTGGCAAGATGGTACGCGGCTCATCCGGGTAGCCACGAAACGCGGTATGAATTTGGATGCGTTCGCGGTCACATACAATTAGCAAAGGAGGGTTGCCAAGATTGCCTGAATATTCTCGCAACTGCGCCAAGGTTGCTTTTAAGCCGCTCCCTGGTTTCTTGTTTTCCCATCCAAAATGATCGCGCTTCCAAACATCTGCCCAGCCTTGCCCACCGCCGTCTTTAATGGCACCTTTTTCGTAACAATAATCTTCGGAGCTGCGTGGCTTTTTGATTTGTAGCAGCTCGCATAAGTCTTCAATAAACGTTGCGTACCTGCCTTTTCGGTTAAATCATTTTCAGTCCATCTCTTAATGAATTTTTCAGGTGTCATGCAGTTATATCCAAGTGTTATAGGTGCTTTCAAATACGTGGCAAAGCTAGATCTGCCAGGTAACGGTGCATTCTAATCTTGAATAATTTATTATGCATAACATTCATCACACACAAATCCAGAGGAGCTGATAGGTTGCTTTATCCCAGAAATTGAATGTTCGGATCTGTTTGTGGAATAACACAAGTCCAATTAATAACGCGATCAAGTATAGCACAACCAGATAATTTTGATTATAATTTAAAGATGGCCTATTCACTGGATTTCCGCCGTAAAGTCCTGTCTGTTAGAGAGAAAAAAGGACTTACGATAGCCGAGGTGGCGGCCCGGTTTGATGTTGGCGTGGCGAGCGTGACGCGTTGGGTTAAGAACATCCATCGTAAACCTCAAGGGTTTCGCCAACGCAAGATTGATCT
>NZ_FOUB01000054.1 GCF_900114745.1 Nitrosomonas communis
GCGTCAAACTCTGATAATCTCTCATTTGATTCTCCTAGCTCTTGATCAAGCTAAAAGAATCACGGTGACCGTATCACACGGTCAAACCTTTAATAATCCCCCGGCATAGCCGGAGGATTACCTTATTTATTTATAGGTTCAAGCTGCACCTGGTCATCAATGACTAGGGGGAATCGCTGGGGGTAAAAATAACAGAGGGCAATATGGATGACCGTGACCCGGTACCAGAGTTGACGCGCTCCTTGTTTGGAAGCTCTTTGGGGACCGAGGTTACTTCTCGCAGTCACTCTTTGAGTAGCTTTGGGAACAAGGCGTGTAACTCGTTACCAAGGTACGCAAGAAGATAAAAAACAAGCTGTTGCCGCTGTTTGACAAGCTACTGTTACGTATACGCTCGATCATTGATGACCGTCAATGATCAATTATAGCAAAACCAGCTAGAAATGATTCAAAGAGTATTCTCATTGTCTCATTTAGCAGAAAAGGGCATACGCCAAAGCACTGTGTAAACAACAAAACCAAACCGTTGAGATGCTCTTCAAATCCTATAGATTCTGAATCATTCTTAACTGGTTACGCTATAAAGAATATCTCGCAAATCGAGCATTCCCACCATCACAGCCCATTTAACTTCTTTATTAATCTGATAGCCGGGCTGGTGGCTTACATTTTTCGGGAGAAGAAACCCTCACTTAACATTAGGTTTTCTTAAGCTCTTCCAGTCGTAGGAGAGATGATTCTTATGTCGAACTCACATTACGTTAAATAAATTTAGCGAGACCAAACTGATTCATCATTTTTAAGTAATTCAAGAAATGCGTTACAAGCCTCTTCCTCAGTAGCATATTCGTGCAAATCTCCTCTTTGCCCTCGCTCAGCATAATAGATTAACCAAATACCATTTTCTTGCACTAAACAATAAGTTTCATTAGCCTCAGGAACACCAATACCGATAGAATATGCATCCGGACGGGCTCCAAGTTGCTTTAAACGGCCAATCAGTTCAGGTAAATTCATTGACTAACACTCCTTAAAAAACCTTCTTGGAGCAATTCACGCACTGGTCGATCTGTTACAAACTGTATTCCTAATCCTGTCTGCCCATATGCTGGCGCTATTTCACCAGTTCGAACATTCAGTGGTTTTACCACTTCAAAAGTTCTCAGCGGACGACTTTCAGTTCCAGGCCGTAATGCTCGCATTGCTGCTGGAGTTCCTGCCGGTGACAAGAATCTTCCACCATCAAATCCAATTCGATCTATTCTTGCGCCTGGCAACAATGTAAAACTTCGTGGAGCACCAAGAAATCCTTCATTAGGTGGGTCAAAGGGAACTAATGATTTATTCTTTGGAATCGTTCTTTTTGCCACCTCATTAGCTACACCACACATTTTCTTTCCATTCCCAACCGGCCCCGGCACTGTCCAGACCGGCTCAAGCGCATCGGGAAATTTGGGATTGGGTTCTGTGGACTTCAGCATATCTAATAGTGTTAATGCTCCACCCACTGCCCACCAAAAAAGAGGGTTTTCTCCCGTTGGATCGGTATATTGTAGAGGATTATTAAACACATAACGGTAGGGATTCAATCCACCTGCCAAACCAATCGGATCACTCTGCAGGTAGCGTCCTGTGCTGGGATCATAATCCCGCAAGTAGTTGTAGTGCAGTTGGGTTTCTTGATCGAAATACTGGCCGGCAAAACGGAGATTGTATTTGAATAGTTTGCTGTCTCCATCTGGATCTTCATCCGGAAGGTTAGCGCCAAAGGGATCGATATTGTCCCAACGCCAGATTGGATTATGGTTCTGATCGATAATCACTCTTGGCGTGTTGAGATGATCAGCTTGAATAAAGTAGACTTTGATCGCGTCGGTTTTTGCATTTCTTTTCAGTACAGCAAGGGGAATGTCACCCAGCCAGATAGTTTCCTGCTTCACTTCCCAGTTGTTGCTCTTTTCTGGATCCTTGTTTACAACTCTGTATTCACCGATAATTTTTCCTGCCGGATCATACACAAAGAGCGTCGGATCCACCTTGCTGTTTAGATCACCTGCTTTAACGATACGCTCTCCATGACCATTATATCGATAGGAAACGCTACCTTCTCTCACTACTTTAGAGAGTCTGCCAGCCGCATTCCAGGCATATCGGTTTAGCCCATCCGTGAGTCGGTTACCCGCAGCATCGTAGATAAAGCTTTTGGTTACTGGCCCGGCCAAATGAAGGAGACGATTGTTTATCGGATTCAGTGCATAAGGATAAGCCATACTACCTGTCTGCATACTGATGCGATTACCATTGGCATCATATTGCCATTGATAACTGCTCGTGGTAGTTAACTGAAGAGTTATTTGATCCAAAGCGTCATAATCGTAGCTTCGGTTATAGACCTCATTGGTATGAGTGTGGTATGAGTGGCTTGGGTAATCCGGTCAGCTGCATCATAGCTGATAAATTGCGTGCCCTCAGCCAATGGATGCTGAATGAGTCGGCCGTCTTGATCAAAATCACGGGTATGCGGCTGATCATTGCCCCACACCCAGCTTTTTGGATCATCAAATGGCTGATAGCGGATGTCTCGGATGAGTAATTGACCATCGACATGCATTTCAATGGGTCGACCATCTTCCCCATATAGAAGGACAATCTGAGCGCCTGAGGGATAAGTCATTTGTATGATGCGGCCATTGCTGTCATATTGATAGCTGAGCATATGGACCACATTTTCTTTACCCAGAACAACGGTCTGGGTTTTACTCAGTAAGCGCCCATGCTGATCATATTGGTAAGCAGTTGTACCCGCCTTATCTTGCATGCGCGTGAGGCGTCCAATACCATACATGCCTTAGTCATAGTGCCAGGTAATCGCTGCTGTACCAGGAATACCTGTCTGCGTCGTGTATGTCCGGTTGATGGGTCGATTAAGGGCATCGTAGGTAGTCATTTCAACAATACCGCGTGCATCGGTACGTGAAACCAGGTTGCCTGTAGTGTCATAAGTATAGGTAGTAGTGCCCCGATCTGCTGAGTTTTCGCGAATCAAGTCATTCAGACCATTGTAGGTGTAGGTTGTGGTTACTGCTTTAGGGTCAGTGACGCTGACTACTCGATCCAGCACATCATATGTTTGCTGACTTGGGCCTCCGGCGGGATCGTTGATCTGAATCAGTCGGTCTAGCACGTCAAATTTTTGGGTTGTGATACGGGCTAGCGGATTTCTGCTTTGCTTCAAGTTGCCATTTGGGTCATAGCCTAGCTCATTAATCTGGTTTTGCGCACCAATTGCTTTCCACAAGCGATTCAAAGCATCGAACTCACGCTGGCGGGTTTGTGTCAGTGTATTAACAGGATCAAATACTTCTTCTTTGATGCGATTCCCTATCGCATCAAGAGTATAATCAGTTCGATTGCCGAGGTTGTCTGCGATTTGTATGAGACGATGTGCAGGATCATAGCTATAGCGAATGAAGCTACCATCAGGATGAGTAAGTTTGATCAATTCCCCGACAGCATCATAGTCATACTGCGTAGTTTCTCCGCCTATGGTGCGGGAAAGCAGTCGCTGACGAGCATCGTAGGTCAATGTAGTAATGAGTCCATTGGGATCAATGATTTCTTCTGGTTGACCATGAGGATTATAGCGCGTGATCTGGGTGACATGTCCAAGTGCATTGGTGATTTGTTTAATTTGACCACGACAGCCGGAATGTTCACTAATACAAGTCGCATCCGGCGCATAGTAGTCTAGAGTGGTAATATCGGCAACATCGGTGCGCGGGCCATCCATCATACTCTGTATCATCACACCAGGCATATTGGGATGGTAGAGATAACTTGCAGTCCAGGTACGGGTTGCCTGAGTCGCCAGATCTTTCAGGCTATAACGGGTGAGATTGCCATAATTATCGTATTCAATGGATGTCTCACGTTCTGCTTCAGTGGTCCTGATGGGAAGATAAAATATTGAATGCCAATCGGTCAAAATGACTCGTTCAGTCGTAGTCGTATTAGCGGTTGGAGTGTAACTAACCAGGTTATCTGGACAAGTTTGTTCTGCAGACAATCCTTCGATGCGAGCTATTTCTAGGTTGCGGCTGAGATCGTAGCTGTAGCAGGTCTTATTGCCATTGAAATCGGTTTCGCTAGTGATATTGCCGTTATCGTCATAGATGATGCTCGATGCAGTCGGCCCACAGCCTGAGCCACCAGGTTGCGATTGGCCGGCGCTTTTAACAACTCCAAGAACAGTTTGGAAATAGTAGGTGCGTTGCGTACCTATTGGATCAGTAACCGTCGTGCTATTATCGGAATTATAGGTAAGCTGATAGCGATTAATTCCATTTGCGTGTTCTGTGGAAATTGTTTCCCCACCTTGAGCGTATCTATAAGTAGCAAAACGTACCCCATTTTCATCTGTGATGCCTGTCAAAGCATACGGTAAATCAGAGTCACTGGTATAAGCTGGCTCATTATAATGGTAAATACGAAATGTATTATCGGGATAGGTGACGCCAGTAAGATTACCACTGGTGTCGTAACTATATCGATAGATCCCACCAGCTAAATCAGTTAATGTGGCTATACGATTACTGCTATCATAGGTTAATCGGAGTGCGCGGCCGACATCATCGTTAACAGCAATCAGGCGGTTATCTGTATCATAAATAAAAGATTGAGTACGACCAGCACGATCCGCGATTGAAAGTAACTGTCCTGATGGATTATAAGTTTCGACAGAATCCTCTATAGAAACAAGATATTGCCAGCCTATTAAGGTACCATTTACATCTTTAAGTTCGGTTAAACGATCGGAGTTGTCAGCATCCGGTGTCCAATTATTATCAAATAAATGAAAGAGCAAAACAGATCCATTCTCACGATAAAGAAAGATCGTTGAGTCAGGAAATAAAGTATCTCTCCTGATGAATCTATCAAAATTACTACTCCAACCATTACCAAGATTTAATGATCGTACCCCGTTGTTAAACGTTCTACTAAAACTAAGTGTATTACTAATGTAATCTGTTTCGTTCTGGAATTTATTGCCCGTTCCTATATTGACAGGGTTAGTTCCATTATTGGTTACAGAGGAACAATCGTTCCCCATGTTTTTAAAAAAATCAATTTCGCCCCTTCGATATAATTCAAATGCAAATGGCTCCGGATTTTTAGGATTATCACTTAGAAAGCCGGTACAAGCAGGGCCACGTACGCTATAAGGCTCTTCATGAGGATCCCAAAATATCACAACTCCTTCTGCACTAACTTCAAGTTTAGGGGGGAGAAATGGTGGATATGAGTTTTTTAAGAAATAATCTTTACAAGCTGCCAAAGGAGTACTTCCAGTACCTTCCTTTATCTCTTTAAGATCTCTATTTTGCCTTGGAATTGCTGCATATCGATCGTCAATTGAGGTTGCCCAGGCCGCTTGGTTTTCTATTAACAGACACGATAGACAAAATACAATAAAACACTTTTGGCTCTTGATGTCACCAGAACATGCGAATCTTGAAGCAAGGCCTTGCAGTAGAAGAGTAAGTAAGCCAAGTATATGTAAGATAAAATTAATAAAATATAGAAATTTGACTGGTCTTCTTGTCGTAGCATAATCATAATGATTAAACCATTTCTTTATTTCAAATTTGATCACAGATAACTTCCAATATCCTTCTTTAGCAGATAAAATAATATGCATTCCCTTGTTGATATAATCCAATTATCAATACAGTTTTGCTGAGGCTGTACAGTGTAGTGCAATCGATTATATGAAGCTTCACGTAACTTGAAAGATAAAAATAAGATACTTTTCGGGTTTAATTAAGTGTGCACATACAAATGCAATCGGCAAAAAATAAGATATCACACCGATTAAACCTGCTTTATAAACCAGTAAGCTGCGAATTTGATATATTGTTAAAGCGCTCTACTGTATTGAACGAAACAACCTGGCTTGACAGCGCATTAAGCTTTCAATACATTTCACTGAGAGCATAAATTATTCCTATCCCCAACAAACGCAATTGTATGTGCGCAGTTTTTCTTGATTTCGGTTCCGTCACACGTGGCGATATCGATTGTACGAAGCTGGAACAGGCTATCTCACCCTGGCGCTATTACGAAGATACCGCCGCAGAGCAAGTTATTGAGAGAAGCAAGAATGCAGAAGTCATTGTCATCAATAAAGCCCTGCTGGACCGTGCCGCATTATCGTCCGCAAACCGTTTGAAATTGGTCTGCATTGCTGCGACCGGTTATAACAATATCGACCTCACAGCAGCGGCTGATTACAATATTCCCGTTTGTAATGTGCGCGGTTATGCCACTCCTTCTGTGGTGGAGCATGTCTTCATGCTCATACTCAATCTTTCACGCCGTTTTATTGAGTATCAACATTTGGTAGCGAATGGTGGCTGGCAGAAAAGCACCCATTTCTGCCCGCTTAATTTCGGGATAGAAGAGCTATCAGGCAAAACGCTTGGGATTATCGGCTATGGTGCGCTGGGAAAAGCAGTAGCAGAAATAGCCCAGGCATTTGGAATGCAATTGTTAATTGCTGAGCATAAGGGCCAGCCTGCCCGCTCAGGGCGTACGGCATTTGATGAAGTGATCAGTCAGTCAGATTTTATTACCCTTCACTGTCCGCTTTCAGATGTAACCCGCAATCTGATCAGTCAGAGGGAATTTGAGCTAATGAAGCCATCGGCCTATCTCATTAATACAGCACGCGGTGGCTTAGTGAACGAAGCCGATTTACTGGAAAGCCTATCTTATGGCCGCATTGCCGGTGCAGCCACTGATGTTTTACAAAATGAGCCGCCTGTTGAAGGCAATGTATTATTGGAGTACCCACAGCCCAATTTGATTATCACACCGCATATTGCCTGGGCCAGCAGAGAATCCAGGCAGCGTTTGCTCGATCAGATTGCAGGCAATATCCAGAATTTTTTCCAGAATAAACCGTTTAATCAGATCAAGGAAGCATTAATCTCAGGCAATATGCATGATTAGATAGGATATTTCTCAAGTACAAAATCAATAGCATCGTGATGGGAGAGCTTATTTCTTTGATTCCTGCTGATAATCACTTCGCGATCATGGGCGCGCTTTTTGCCATTGCCGCTCTCGCTCTACTTGCAGAAAGAACCCGTGTAGGCGCGCTGCTAACCAGCGCTGTCATCGTGATACTCGCTGCCATCATCACAGCGAATGTAAATATCATTCCGCATTCAGCCCCTGCTTACGATTTTGTCTTTGCCTATTTTGTGCCTGTGCTGATTCCGCTCTTTCTGTTCAAGGCTGATCTCAGGCGTCTATTTTTTGAAACGACGCGCATGACGATGGCGTTTTTGCTAGTGTGCTTCGGCACTATCAGCGGTGCAATCGTGGCCGTGTTGTTGCTCGATCTGTCCTCACTCGGAACAGGAGCGGCAATTGATGCTGCTTTGCTTGAACCTGCGATCGCAGGGCTGTTTACCTCCACCTACATCGGTGGTTCAGTCAATTATGCAGCCTTGGGGGAAATCACCCGGCTGCGTGAAGATGCATCATTTTTTTCAGCGGCCACGGCTACGGATAATCTGTTCAGTGCGTTGTATCTGGCCGTGTTGGCGATGCTGCCAAGTTGGAGCTGGCTTGCGCGACGCTACACTCCCCGCAATCACCATATCGCAAATTCAGAGCTTGCGCTGGGGCATCCTACTCCATTGACTTTGGCCATGTCTCTGACGCTTGCGCTGCTGGTTGTGGCCACTGGGGATGCGCTGACGAGCTGGCTAGCTATTCCAGACTGGCGTTACGCAATGATTACGCTGCTGGCTGTCATCCTTGCCACCTTATTTCCCAAGCAAATGGCACGGCTGCATGGTGACTTTGAACTGGGCATGCTTTTGTCGTTGATATTCTTTGCAACCATCGCTGCAGGAGCCAATGTTCTGGCCATGATTCAAATTGCTCCGCTGCTGATCCTGTTGGTAGCCATTCTTTTGATGGTACATGCGCTGATCACTTTCGGCTTCGGCAAGCTGCTCGGATTTTCATTGCCAGAACTGATTACTGCTTCCAATGCGGCAGTGCTCGGTGCAACCACCGCGCCCGCCTTAGCCGCCGCCAAAGAATGGCGCGATCTGATCACCCCTGGCGTGCTGGTAGGTGTTTTGGGTTATGCATTGGGAACCTTTGCCGGTACTGCGGTATATCAATTCTGGTCTTGGATTGCGAGTTAATTTAATTTCTAAAACAAAACGGATTTTGCGGTTTCACCTTGCCGTATGATTTATCCTGTCTGCGGCTCGCCTTCACGTCATTTTTGATTTAGAAATGGAATGACAGATCGGCTCCCCATTTTTTTCTGAAAAAGACAAAAGTCTACTTACCTGCCTCTGATAAATCTCATAGAGTTTTTCAATTAGAGAAAAATTACACGAAATAATGAAGTAGCTTACATATGAAATTAACTTGCATTTTGCAAGTTTCATGGCTAGACTATCATAACTTGCAAAATGCAAGTTATGATATAAATAGTTCTGTATAGGTCGTTATAGGAGAAATACCATGCCTCTGTGGAAAATTTATCATCCCGTTGGGTCATTTACTACTGAAGACAAAAAGAGTTTATCGGAAAGGATTACGAATGTGTATGCAAGCGTCCCCATTCCTAAGTTTTATGTGGTAATCATTTTTGAAGAAATAACTAAAGATTCCTGCTTCGTAGGTGGCGAGCTGCATAACAAGTTTATCCGGTTTAAAGTTGATCAAATTGCCAGGACGCTTCCTGGCCCCGTCATCCGAGAATGGTGGGTAAAAACCCTTGATGAGGTTATTGCCCCCTACGTGAAAGATAGAGGATATGACTGGGAAATTTCAATTGATGAAACTCCTTTCGATCTTTGGTCGCTCCAAGGGGAAATTCCACCTCCTTTTGAATCAATCGCTGAGAAACGGTGGGTCACGGAAAATAAAGCAGGCCCTTATACCTTGACAGAAAGGCTTCCTGTCAATCTCCTTCTCGCTCCAGGAATAGCTGATCGTTAGATTCTAGCTTGGCTGACCTTAATCAGGGTCAGCCAATTGACCGTTTCGACAGGGCCGCTTCTTTCAAAAATTATATGAGGGGTATGAGAGTAGGCAGCGGTTACTGTTAAGCTCATAGAAGAAGAGTGGCAACCGGATCAAACGCACTTTCTCGATCTAGCCTGCAAAACAGAGGAATCCTCTTTCAAATCGTGGAGGACATTATGGTTTATCAAACAATTAATCCAGCAACAGGAGAGCTAATTAAGACGTATGCAAACATTTCCGATCAGGATCTTGAGGCTGCAATTACAAATGCACATAAGGCCTTCGAAACCAAATGGCGCCATTGTCAAGTAGCTGAGCGAGCAAAAATCGTTTCAAACGCAGCCGTTCTCTTGCGCAAGAAGAGCGAAGAGTACGCCTATTACCTGACGCTGGAAATGGGTAAACTGCTTAATGAGGCGCAGGCAGAGATTAGACTTTCCGCCGATATTTTGGACTACTACGCCAAGAAAGCCGAACACTATTTGAAGCCGAAAATACTGCCAGAATCTCAAGGCGCAGAACTGCACATAGAGCCACTCGGTATCCTGCTCGGCATCGTGCCGTGGAATTTTCCCTATTACCAAATCGCCAGGATAGCAGGGCCGCAGTTGATGGTGGGCAACGTACTCCTTCTAAAGCATGCCGAGAACGTACCGCAATCAGCCTTGACCTTTGGCCGTCTTTTTGAGGAGGCAGGTGCTCCAACAGGGATCTATACTAATATTTTTGCCAGTATCCAACAAATTCGCAGAATAATCGAGGATCGGCGCGTACGTGGAGTCACGCTAACTGGTAGCGAGCGTGCTGGCGCAGCAATCGCTGAACACGCTGGTCGTAACCTGAAAAAGTCGGTACTGGGGATGGGCGGAAGCGATCCGCTGATCGTGCTTAAAGATGCGCCGATAGAAACTACTCTCGATAGCGCCTTGTTCGGGCGGATGTTTAATACTGGCCAATGCTGTGTCGGTTCGAAACGCATCATTGTCATTGGCAAAACGCGCAGCAAAATATTCCTCGACGGCTTCATTCAGCGGATGGCCTCACTTAAGGCTGGAGATCCCCACGACCCCCAAACTACTTGGGGGCCCCTATCCTCCGAGAATGCACTGAATATTCTGCTGAGTCAGGTCGCATTAGCCACACACGGGGGTGGAAGAATTGCGTTTGGTGGTAAAAGAATTGACCGTCCTGGCTTCTATTTAGAGCCAACCGTGCTCACCAATATTGGTCCAAACAACCCAATCTATACACAAGAACTATTTGGTCCTGTTGTATCTTTCTATAGCGTAGAGAACGAAGAAGAAGCCATCCGCCTAGCAAATGCAACACCTTTCGGCCTTGGAGCCTCGGTATTTACAGCTGATGTGGAACGCGGCCGCAAGATTGCAGCGCAAATCGAGAGTGGCATGGTCTTCATCAATCAGCCGGTATGGACATCCGCCGAGCTTCCATTTGGCGGTATCAAAAATTCAGGCTATGGCCGAGAGTTATCAGAGCTGGGCTTCGGTGAGTTCGTCAATCAAAAATTGATTAATATTGCGCCAGTCGGTTCGCCGCCGTGGGGACCAGTCGTCTTCGATTAAAAGCGTGTAACTTTCCGACTGAATTTTTCAGAACAACTTTTCCGCGATGTATATAATAAATGACTGTTTATTTTTCTTATTTACTTATGCTAAAGGTGAATCACTACTCTCAAGATCCTGATAAAACTCCTTTTTTATTCTGTCAATAAAATCAAGCAAATTGTTCTTTGACAAACCGTATTCTTTAAGAGGCGATTCAATTGGGCAACCGATGATATTGATGAAGTGGCTAAAAGCGGAAGCATCTAAGGTGGTAGGTTGATCTCCTAGAAAATATTGCTTACTCCCAAGGTATGCTGATAATGCATCAATATCTTGTTTACCTAATGTAAAAATTTCTTCTATTTGATGCCTACCTATGCCATGACCATAAATTTGCCGTTTGATTTTTGGACGCCATCTATTAGCAACCATATCCCGGATAAGAGGTGGCAGTCCTCCAAAAATTGCCTTCTTGTTGACTCGCCAATTTTCATCTGTGTATTGCCAGCGCGAATAAAGCAAAACCCAAAACAAATGCTCATCGAGTAAACGCTGCATGGCTACTGATATCGCCACTTCTGCATCACTTAGTCCTTTATCTAGGTCTTTATAGTTTGATTTCAAGTAGTTAATGATAAAACGAGAATCGCCTATCGTTTCACTGTTATCTTTTATGTAGGGCAATTTACCTTTAGGAGCACCAAAAGGAAGTGCCGGTTTGATTTCATATTCAACACCAGCCATTCGCAAATACGTTTCGATTTTGCAGCAAAAGGGGCTTAAATTTGGAATTCCCCAAGTCCGTTCAAATTGGTAAAGTTTTAACATGCTATTGATCCTTATCGTATTGTTAGCAATCACAAGTTAATTGTATAATGCAAGTAACTATGTGCCATGTGTTTACACAATGCAAGTTAATATAGCTTGTAAACTTGCTAAATGTAAGTGATCAAACTCTTCTTTTATTTTTTAGATATACTAATTTATGACTGATGAACTCGATAAACCAACTTTCGAGCGATCATGTTGCCCGATTGCTTGCTCACTCGATCTCCTGGGTGATAAATGGACTTTGTTAGTTATCCGTGATCTGCTATTAGGTAAAAAACGCTTTCAAGAATTCTTGGAGTCTCCAGAACGAATTGCCACAAATGTATTGGCAGACAGACTAAAGAAAATAGAAACTGCGGGGCTTGTTATTCAACAAATATATCAACAGAAACCGGTTCGTTATGAATATGTTCTGACAAAAAAAGGAGATGATCTTAAATTTGTACTTCAAGCTCTGGTTAAATGGGGGCAAACATATTATCCAGGTACTAGAGTGTTTGAATCTGTTGAGCGGCGTTTAAATACTTAAGAGGGTGAGTTTGTAAACTGAGATATATTAAATTTCTTGGAGTCCAAAGTTTCTTAAAATAACGCGAGTTCGGCATCAGAATCATCATACTTCGGCTGGAAGAGCTTGAGAAAATCTAATTGCACGCCCTGCTCCCCGAGTTGCTCAAAGAGCGGCTGCGAGATATAGTCCCGATCGCCAAAGAGTTTCCCAAACAAGGACTGTGCCAACTCCAGTGGGGAATCACGGTCGTCGACATTGCCTGCCGTGATTTCCACTTCCATCAATTCACCCTGGTTCATTGATGACCAATTGCCGTTTGAACCCATAAACCAACCCACACTGCTCTTTCCTTGGGCAGCAAACTCTGCCATCACCTTATGCGACCAAATGTGGCGGTTGTGGCACACACTGATCTTGGTCGAATCAATGAAGCTGATATTTCTGTGGATAGTGGCTATGGCGGTCGTTTAGTAAGTTGGGTCGTAGAACGGTTTAAATTCTGTCTGGAGATGGTGTTGCGCCCCAAGGAAACCAGGACATTTGTGTGACTGCCTCGTCGCTGGATAGTCGAACGCACTTTTGGTTGGCTGAACCATTCGCATAGGCTTCTTCCATTTCTAAATCAAAACTGACTTTGTCGCTTCACCTTGCCGTATTATTTATACGGTCTGAGGCTCGCCTTCGCGTCATGTTTGATTTGGATATGGAATAACATGTTCTTTCCACGTCTAGTAGATTGTTCCAGTAAACACTTTACCGCTCGCAGTGAGCCTGTCGAACTGCTCGTGGTGAGCTTGTCGAACCGCTAAGAAACTGATACTGGCCCCCGACTAGCTCAGATCGAACTGTACTATTGTAAATGTTATTCTGGAGCGATCACCTGGTAATATGAAGTTAAATCGGCTAAATAAGATTGAGGTTAGGAATTAATAATATGCTGCTACGGTCATATTTATTGCTACTGCTAATCTGTTTTCTAACAGGAGGCGCTATGGCCCAACGAAGAGCACCACAAAGTGAAATCATTGCCTTACCCAAGCCTGCTTTAACTGGTTCAACTTCTCTTGAGCAGTTACTAGCAAAACGTCGTTCCATCCGTGAATATCCAGCTACCACATTGAAGTTAGCCGAAATCGGACAGTTATTATGGGCAGCACAGGGGATTACTCACCCACATGGCTATCGAACTGCGCCATCGGCCGGTGCCTTATACCCGCTACAGTTGTATCTGGTCGTGGGAACAGTGCAGGATCTGGTTCCAGCGGTCTATGGTTATGATCCTGATCGGCATTATTTAGTATTGATGCAAGGGGGCGATCGGCGCAGTTTATTGACAAGCGCTACTTTCGGTCAAGACTGGCTGGTCAATGCGGCCGCCATCGTGGTATTTGCTGCGGATTATAAGCGCACTACGCGTAAGTATGGGGAGCGTGATAAGCGTTATGTTCATATAGAAGCTGGGCATGTAGCGGAAAACCTGTTTTTACAAGCCAATGCCCTGGATTTAACCACAGTGATAGTCGGCGCTTTTGATGATGAGGAAGTTGCTAATGTATTGCGACTACCGATGCAGGAACAACCGCTTATCCTGATGCCCATTGGCAGGCAGCAGTAATTTTCCATAATATTTCTGTTGTCTAGCGCTCATTATTCGGTATGCCTATTCAGCTACAAAAATATTGTTATGGCAAGCCTATTACTTATCGCAACAGAAGCTCAGGAACTGGTTAAGCAATTACCCGAAGCGCGGCACCAAGTACTACAAGATGCCCTGGCTGAGCTTTGTGAAGCGCATTGGCAGATTCTGCGCGGACCACAACCGACTACACGATTGGCACAGACACTATGGTCAATTACCCCACCACTAGCAGATTTGCTGATCGATTTATACGCCACAGGTGATACACGATTGAATGACGTATTGCCACGTAATGATTTAGCAAGAGAGCTCGCGCTCCTTGTTTTGGCGGAAATCCAGCACGGTAATGAATTTGGCGTGCATATCGCTCATGAACCGATGAAGGCATTCGAAACCGTGCCGCCACCTGTATCATGGCTTAATCGTATCGCTGCATTGCTGCGAGGGACACTCGACGCACCCCATCTACATCACCATAAGCGGCATGATGCATTGTGGAAAGCCCTGGCTGTGATCACCTCCCATACCAAACGCCTTGATTTGCCTGCAGTGCTACTGGTAGTTTATTACCTCACGGAATCTCCGGTTCAACCTGATGGAGCTGCCGGCGCAGCATTAGAAAAATTGCGCCATGATGTGGAGGATGTCGGCATTCGCTTTTTAAAAATTCAAAATGACTTGATTCACTTTGAACAACATCATCATCCTCACAAACCCGTACGTACCAGGCAATTAGGTGAGCTATTGCTGGAAATCAGGCAGCTGTGGTTAAGCTAAAACAATCAAAAATCATAATACCTAATTCCATTTCTAAATCAAAACTGACTTTGTCGGCTTTACCTTGCCGTATTATTTTATACTGTCTGCGGCTCGCCTTCGCGTCATTTTTGATTTGGAAATGAAATAAAGCTATGTCTTTTTTACGAATTCTGATTTCAGCTTCATAGCGCCAATACCATCAATTTTACAGTCAATGTTATGATCGCCTTCGACTAGGCGGATATTTTTGACTTTAGTCCCTACTTTAATCACTGAGGACGAGCCTTTAACCTTTAAGTCTTTGATAACTGTGATGGTATCGCCATCTTGAAGAATGTTGCCAAACGCATCGCTAACAACAGGTTTATTATCGATAGGTTCCGGTATGGCTTGCTTTGTCCATTCATGTGCACACTCCGGGCATATATACATATTTCCCTGCTCGTAGGTGTATTCTGAACCACATTCCGGGCACTTTGGTAAATCTCTCATATTATTCTATCCTCTGTTTGAATAACGCTCATTTAAACTTTACTGGCTTGTTTGCCTGATCAAATTAACCGGCTTAATTGATCAACTTTTTTTAGCATGGTTGGAATTCTATAGATGCTATGCATGGAAAGAATGTGCAATTTTGCGGCAGAGAGCGCTTCACCTGCACTTGTAATATAGAGCGGCTGCTTGCTTTTCCCTCTATATAGCGCATAGGTTTCGCTAATGCCAGCAAATCGCTTTTTAGCTACACCGATGACCTTCACATTGCCATGCAATGCATCGTATAGATGCTTACCCAGACCGGGCTTAGCATATCCATCTAAATAAACATAGCCATCAATCACAATGTATTCTGGCTGTAAGCCGTGTTCGCTTAATAGCTTGAGAATACCAGGGAGTTCCCGTTTATAAAACTGTCCGGCAACATAGTCACCCACCTGCTCGATCCTGGTAGCATACATCTTATCTGGTTCAGCATCAGTCCATTGTTTAAAGGCAATCCCTGCAACCAAACCATTGTGGTTGTCGTAATGAACGTCTAACGCTAATATCAAAGTTATCTATTGTTAGTATTACCAAGTAAAAGCTGCTGCTAAAAAACTCATATTTTGGCTATTTTATAGCGGCTAATCAAATACTTCTCAACTTCAACCATCAAAAATAGCAGCACACCAAATGACACCACTTTGGTCCAGGCAGTAGGATCAATTCCCGCTGTACCGAACAATTGCTGCATCAAGGGGTGGTAGGTAAACAAAAGCTGAATCACTACCAGGATACTTATAGCAAGCAGCACATAAGGGTTCCCGAAGAACCCTTTATAGGAAAAGACTGGCGCCAGCAGGTAACGGCAATTGAATAAATACCAGATCTCTCCCATTACCAGTGCATTGACAGCAATAGTCCGGCACGCTTCAATGCTGCCGCCTTGTGACTGTTCCCATAAAAACAATCCAATCCCACCGCCGGTAAGAACTAGGGACACAAATGCAATACGCCATATCATGAACCGTGACAGAATAGGTGCACTTGGGTCACGGGGCGGACGCTGCATGATTCCTGATTCTGCTTTTTCAAAAGCAAGTGACAGTGAGAGCGTGACTGCAGTGACCATATTGACCCACAAAATCTGTACAGGAGAAATGGGCAGTGTCATCCCAAGCAGAATGGCAATGATCAGCATACCAGCCTCACCGCCGCTGGTGGGCATAATATAGACGATTGTTTTTTTGATGTTATCGTAAACTGTGCGACCTTCCTCCACCGCATGCGTAATCGAGGCAAAATTGTCATCCGTAATCACCATCTCAGATGCTTCCTTGGCGACTTCAGTGCCTTTTTTGCCCATTGCCACACCGATATCTGCACGTTTCAGAGCAGGCGCATCATTCACGCCATCACCGGTCATGGCTACGATCTCACCATTGGACTGCAATGCCTTCACCAATCTCAGCTTGTGCTCTGGGCTGGCGCGCGCAAATACATCCGTTTTGCTAACCGCCTCGCGCAATTGCGCATCATCCATCTGATCCAGTTCAACCCCGCTTAACGCCATCTGACCATCCCCAATCCCAAGTTGCATGCCAATCGCGCGTGCAGTAGCGATATGATCCCCGGTAATCATTTTGACGTGTATCCCGGCTGATCGACAGCGCTGCACTGCCTCAATCGCTTCTTTTCTTGCTGGATCCATAATGCCGACTAGACCAAGTAAGGTAAAATCAGTACGTACATGATCGAAAGTCAGCGTCATCTGATCTTTTTCAGCAGTCTTGACGGCAATGGCCAGTAGCCGTTGCCCCAATGCAGCTGCTTCCTGCATCTTGGCTTGCCAATAGTTGTTATCCAGTAGACGATCGCCCTCTATGCTTCGCTCTCTGGTGCAAATAGCCAAAACTTCTTCCGGGGCTCCTTTGAGATAAATATAGCCATGCCCTGCATGGTCATGATGCAAGGTTGCCATAAAGCGATGTTCAGATTCAAAAGGAATAGCATCGGTACGCGGCAGTGATTCATGTTCGAATGACGGATCCAATTCCACTTTTAAGGCAAGCGTGATCAAGGCTCCCTCAGTAGGATCTCCCTCAATTGTCCAATTGTTCTCGTGTTCTCGTAATTGCGCATCATTGCACAGCAGCCCTATTCGAAAGAGCTCAAGTATCTCGGTAAGCTCATTCATGAGAAGCTTGGTGCCTTGCACACTGAATCCTCCAACGGGTGCGTAACCTATTCCGCTCACATCTATTTGATAATCAGCTGTAATAACGCGCTGCACCGTCATTTCATTACGCGTCAGTGTCCCTGTCTTGTCGGTGCAAATGACAGTTACCGCACCTAAAGTCTCCACTGCTGGTAAACGGCGAATAATCGCATGTCGCTTGGCCATCATTTGCACTCCTAACGCCAGCGTAATGGTCATGATGGCAGGCAGCCCTTCTGGAATGGCGGCAACAGCGATACTGACAGCTGCCAAAAACATTTCTCCTAGGTGATAATCACCCAGAAGCATTCCATAGCTCAGCATGCACACAGCCAAAACAATGATCACAAGGCTCAACCAGTGTCCAAATGCTGCCAACTGTCTAAGCAAAGGAGTTTCAATAGTATCGACGCGTTCCAGCATGGCGCTGATGCGCCCTATTTCAGTTTGATCAGCTGTGGCCACCACAATCCCTGCACTTTGGCCATAGACCACTAAGGTACTTGAATAAGTCATGCACAGTCGATCACCGATCGTTACCTGTGCTGGTACGGCTTCGGTTGTTTTTTCTATAGCCTCGGATTCTCCCGTCAGGGCAGCTTCTTCCACACGCAAGTTTTTTGCGCTGAATAAACGCAAATCAGCAGGCACCTTATCGCCGGATTGCAACAACACAATATCACCAGGAACCAATTCTTCTGCACGGATTTGTATGCGCTTGCCATCTCGCAAAACCATCGCATCGAGCGAAAGCATTTGACGTATGGCATTCAACGCTTTTTCGGCTTTACCTTCCTGGATGAAGCCAATCAATGCGTTGATGAGCACCACCCCGACAATCACGGCCGTGTCGACCCAGTGGCCCAGCAGCGCGGTAATCATGGCTGAGGCTAGCAACACATAAATCAGCATATTGTGAAATTGCAGCAAAAAACGACTCCATGCACTTCGTTTTCGTGGTGGCTTCAGCCGGTTGGGTCCATGCTGTTTGAGCCGCTGCTCCGCTTCCGTCTGCGTAAGACCATGACGGCTGGTTTGAAGGATTGCCATCACTTCTTCGGCTGTTCGATTATGCCACGCAGTCTCTGAATTACGTTTGAAAGTTGCCAATTGTTTTACCTCCTATTGCACATATCTAAATCAAAAAATAATGTGAAGGCAAGCCGTAGACAGGATAAATAACACGGCAAGGGGAGCCGGCAATGTCAGGTTTGATTTAAAAGTGGAATGAGTGAATGTGCTCTTCAAATTGTGCTACCTTATATGTTATTTACTCTGAAACCATTACAGAACTTAATATGAATTCGACACATTACATTATTATATTGTTGCTGATCTCTTTCATAAGTATTACTCAAGCAGCCGAGCAAGCTCCTTTTGGCAACCAGATTAAAGCAGTCACTAACTACAACCGTGCCACCACACAAGTTGCTACTGGAGGTAAATTGAATGAAGGGGGTGTGCAGGAGCTGGCTGAAAAAGGCTTTAAAACAATCATTGATCTACGCACCGAAGCTGAGGGTACTCTGGCAGAAAAGCAGGCGGTTGAAGCTGCTGGCATGCGCTATATCAATATCCCAGTAACCAGCGCCGGTATTAGCGATGAGCAATTGGCTACTTTTACCAGTATAGTTGAGCAAGCTGCCACCCCCATGTTGCTACACTGTGCCTCAGGAAATCGCGCTGGCGCAATGTGGACAGCTTACCGCCTGAGTAAAGGAATAGAGCCCGATATCGCTTTTGAGGAAGGTCGTACTGCAGGCATGCAAATCAGTATGGAAGAAAAACTCAAAGCTAGCTGTCGTACGAAAAGTATGTGTTGAAAATCAGCCAAGTGAATAATCTTGCTGGATCTCTCCACCCTGTTTTTCCAGCAAATACGAGACTCTAAATCCTTTTTAAAAGGCAGCAGGGACGCGGCGCAAGTAGGCGAAGCTGATTTACAAAGCGTCCTTTGCGATCACCATGTTAGATTTTACATCGTTTATTTATTGGGTTTGACAGCAGGATTATCATACCAATCAAAATATTTCAACGTGCCCTCTTTTCCAGACTTGACCAACTCCTTCTTTTTAGTATCTGACAAATCAAAATCTGTTGTGCTTACCCCTAAAGTATCTATGTAAATGGTTCGCGCCCAGTCATCATTATGCAAATGCGAATTCTGTTGTGCCTCCCAAATTGTACGAATTAGCGCCCATGTATATTCAAAGAAGTTATCAATCTTTTTATGTGGTAACTCTGCATGATCACGAAATATCGAAATTTCGTCTTTTGTATCCAGTCGGAAACCCTGAGTTTCTTTATTATACACATAGCGAGATATAGGCCTATCAGCACCTTCGAAATGCGAGTTTATTCTTTTGTAATACTCAGGCTCAGTGAAGTTTCCATTTTTAAGATACTTTTTTCGGTCAAACAGCTTTATGGGGTAATTATCTAAAATACCGCCATCTATATAAACATCCCCACGACTGCTGCGTTTTGTTGCAAAAAACAGAGGTAAGGACATTGAGATTCTTACGGCGTCTGCGACACATGTTCTTGGAGTATGCTCTGCCGAGAAAACCTCTGAAAATAAAGTAGATAAATTGGTGCCCATGAAATATAAAGATTTGAATCCACGTTTTTGCTTCATAGCTTCAATATCTGCAAATGTAGCTTCGCTATTTCCTGTTTTTTCTTTAATTAACTTTCCAATCCAATCCCTAAAATAATCCCCTTTATACCATCCAAATTGCTCAATTAGCCGAGCTGTATCGCGAACATTGCCCCATGAATCATCCAGGAATTCGTTGAAATCTAGTGACCAAAGGATATCTTGTGTTTCTTGCGGGGTAAATCCAAGGCCAAGCAGTATCGCATTTATGGCACCAGCAGAGGTACCACCTATTCGTTGAATGTTAGAAATTATCGCTTTATCAATAAGCACATCAAGCGCACCAACATAAGCAATTCCTTTTACCCCGCCTCCCTCGAACACAAGGTTACGAAATACATAAGACATGATCATCCCTCAGTAATTGAAATCTAACGCCGCACTTTGCGTGCTGTTTTGTAGCGCAAGCGAAAAAAGTCTGGCAACAGTATTTTGTTATGCTTTTAGCCACGCATAAAACTCCTCAGACATCTTATCCTCAACGGCTTCTATGGTTCTGATATCAACGGTTGAATTGCACCCTATAAGAGAAACTACTATCTCTCTTCCTGCTTTGGCTATTCCATTTCTAAATAAGCGGATGTGATTTTTATCGTACGCTATATCACTTTATACCACTTACTTTTATTCACAAGTTTGCAATAGCCACCACCTTATCGACGGTGGATAAATTTTACTAAACTAAAACCATTCCTCTCTATATTCATTTATAACTATATTTCATAAATGCATTTCATACATTATGCACTGACTGACACCTTTTAAGCTCACGCGCTATACAAAACATAATAAACATAGACACTTACAATCATTGTTGGGCCAAATTCTTAATCCGGTGAATTTGATATTTTCTTAAATCTTTTGCAAGGGGATGATTAACCATAGGGCGAAGATGAGTCAGCGAGATAACGTAATTCTCTTCGGTTTTAAATGGAAATTTCAAAGTGCATGATATGCCACCTTCATCCCCCAAATAATGAACATCGATAATTTCTAGACGTTGATTAGCTTTGAGTTTTATATTTCGCTGTTCTAGTAGCGAAACAAATTTTTTAGATGGATAAACAGGAATTGGTAAACAATTCTTCATTTTATTCATCAATTCCATTGCTTCTTGATAATCATCAATCATAGTGCACTAACACTTATATCATTATTTACCAATCAGCCGTTCATGGCCATTTTGAGCTAGGCCTAATGAATAGTTTATCCGTCGCAATCCCCAAGCTGCAATAGCCACTGCTCTATCGACGATAGATACACCTTGTTGAACTAAACTAGCCGGGAATGGGATACTTATGGGAATTGTAAATAAACGAGGTAATCCCCCGGCTTTGCCGGGGGACTATTAAAGGTTTGACCGTGTGATGCGGTCACCCTGATTGTGCATTAGTATTCCGCCGAAGTACTCGGTATCCCACATAGTAGGATATATCAAAGGGAAAAGAGCGATATCGATTGCGCGGAGATTGATGGGAAAAACAAGGAATTTTACAGGTGAGAGTTTTTGGGCACGTGGTTATTTTGTATCCACGGTGGAATTAGATGAAGAGATGGTCAGAGAATATATTCGACATCAAGAGAAAGAGTATGAACACTATGACCAACTCAAGCTGGGTATATGAGGCCACCTTTAGGTGGCACCAGCTTTTTGCCCCTTTGAGGGGCTAACATAAATAAGCCTCCGGCAAAGCCGGAGGTAATTTAACTTAAACGATGGTTCTGTAACCTGTTATCCTACAAAATACAATGGTAGACCCCATTCTGTGCTGCAATTGCAAACTTGGCGTAACGATCAACTATATTGCGCTTTGTCGAAAAGTCGCTCAATCTGAAACCTCATTTTTTCACTCAATGATTTCTTGCTCACATATTTAATCTCATAAATATCGGCGTCTTTGCTGCTTTCCAGCAAGTAGTCATCACTAGTTTTCAGCTCATCGACCAGCTTCTTTTCCAATGCGCGTGTTCCGTGCCAACTTTCACCGGTAGAAACCTGAACGATGTCGACTTCTGGTCGGTGCTGGACAATAAAATCTTTAAACAACAGGTGAATATCCTCTATTTCTTCACGAAATTTAGCCTTCGCTTCATTTGTATTTTCACCAAACATGGTCACAGTTCTTTTAAATTCACCTGCTGTAAACTGTTCAAATTCAATATTGTGCTTTTTCAATACTTTATTAAAATTGGGTATCTGGGCAATTACGCCAATGGAGCCTATGATAGAAAATGGCGCGGCCATAATACGACTCCCGACGCATGCCATCATATAACCACCACTAGCAGCGACTTTATCGACTGAAACCGTGAGTGGAATGTTTTTCTTACGAATACGCATAAGCTGGGATGCCCCCAGCCCATACCCATGGACTATGCCGCCACTGCTTTCCAATCGCACAAATACCTCATCGTTTTCAGTGGCCACCGTCAAAATAGCAGTAATCTCCTCTCTTAGCGACGATACGGCCGAAGCACGAATATCACCATGAAAATCCAACACATAGATGCGCTTTTTTGGGGAGCTATTATTTGTACCTGTAACAATTCCTTTTAGTTTTTCTTTTTCCTCTTTTAGATATTTTTTTAATCCCTTTTTATGTAATATGCTGGCGTTCATCGCCATCGCCATATCATCATATTTTTTATTCAATTTTTTAATTTCAATAAACTCTTTTTTGCCTGATCGCTTTCTGTTGGACATAAACGCAAAGAACAGCGCCACCGCTATAATAGCAATTACAATTGTTACGGTTTTCGCCAAAAATAATCCGTAATTAATAAAGAATTCTGACATTGTCTGAATACCACCCCTATATACTAAAGAAGTTAATTATTTTGCCATTTATTAACAGTCAAATATCTGTAGAACCATTATCTTACCTGCATATTCAAATTTAATCCGGACGGAGCACAGGAAAAATAAATCAATGTCACAATAGCTGTTGAAAATGTGTTGTTTTTCCAAGAGACGTAGGAAAAAGTGTTGGCGTAATATTTTTACTAATTCCATTTCTAAATCAAAATTGACGCGAAGGCGAGCCACAGGCAGTATAAATAATGCGACAAGGTGAAGCCGACAAAGTCAGTTTTGATTTAGAAATGGAATTAGACGATCCTGCAATCTATGCTATTCCAAGTAATGTGCAAAATAATGTGTTACCACATCATGAAATTTTGCTATCCATTGTTTAAGTCAGTTGGCATAAGCATTCTATCTCTCGTCTATGCAATGACTGGCACCTTTCCAATACCTTTTCATGTATAGCATATCTCCTATAAATAAATAAGGTAATCCCCCGGCTATGCCGGGGGACTATTAAAGATTTGACCGTGTGATACGGTCACCGTGATTCTTTTAGCTTGATCAAGAGCTAGAAGAATCAAATGAGAGATTATCAGAGTTTGGCCCATACGACATGGGACTGTAAGTACCATATCGTATTTATTCCGAAAAGAAGGAAGAAAGTGATA
>NZ_FOUB01000078.1 GCF_900114745.1 Nitrosomonas communis
TATTGATGAAAGTGGGTTTGCACAGGATGCGCCGCGCACGCACGGTTATGCACCCGCTGGCCAGAGATGTCATGGCACGCATGACTGGCATGCGCCAGGTCGTATCAACGCAATGGGAGCGTTGATCGGAAAGCTATTGATAACCGTCAGCCTGTTTGCAGTCAATATCAGCGCCGATGTATTTCATGGATGGGCGATGCAGGACCTGTTGCCTAAATTGCCCTCACATGCGGTCGTTGTGATGGACAATGCCACCTTCCATAAGAGGCAGGATACGCAAGAGGCCATACAAAACGCTGGGCACACCCTTGAATACTTACCCGCTTATTCTCCTGATCTTAATCCCATCGAACATAAATGGGCACAGGCCAAAGCACTGCGTAAACAACAAAACCAGACCGTTGAGATGCTTTTTAAATCCTATACATTCTGAATCATTCTTAACTGGTTAGGCTATAGCGCTGACGCTGGAAGAGAAACAACAAGGCCATTTCGTCAAGGTAAGCGAACTGGCGTTATCGGATCAGCAGGCAGTGCGCGGCTGGCTAAAAGGCTTCGATCAGGAAGTGCTTTTGCTACGGCGGGTCTTTACGAACAAGGACGGCAGCACCGGCACGTTGAATCTGGTTTAGAGTAGCCTCTCCTGCGAAGGTGGACAAGTAGCAGCAATCTACAAAAAACGGTGGAAAGTCGAAACGTTCCACAAGTCGTTGCAATCCAATGCGGCGCTAGCAAAGTCGCCGACCCGGACGGTAACCACGCAAGGTAACCACGTGTTCATGTCCATTTACGCCGTATTTAAGCTGGAATGTTTGAAGATCAAGCATAAGGCCAACCATTTCGCCCTGCGGGCGGAGCTATATATTAAGGCAACCCAACAGGCTTATGCGGAATTGCAAAAGTTAAAGGCTGCGTAACATCAGTTACTTATTCCATTCCTATTTCATAAGTAAATTTATATTAATCCATGGCCATGCTTGATTCTCCTATTTTTCTTGCACGAACAAGCAAATCCCTGGCCTGCTCCTACACATCTTTGCCACTTGCTACTCGCGCCATCATAATGCTTCCTTTCATAAGTTGCTCATATTATTTAATTTATGAAATAGAAATGGAATTAGACATAGCTCCCCCTATTGTCGATGCTGTTTTAGCAACAGCTCAAACAAAAGCGCAGCTCCTGCTACGGCTCAAACCCTTTATAAAAGTCGTCAATCACACCAGCAATCGATATAGTGACCATCGGAATCAGATTCCTCTAGTGAAGAAAATTTTTTGATAATCGCTCCATCATAAGGAATTCAAGCTCCATTACATCTTTTTATGTCAAACTCACGTTAATTATCTTAAAACACAAAAAGATGGCGTTAGCATTACCTTAATGAGATTAATTTCGATGTAATAGATTGAGATTGTGTTTTTCTGGAGGCTGAATTTAGAAAGGCTATGTCGCAATTAATTGTTGAAATTGTCTTGTTTTCCCAATGGATGATAAAAAACAAACGACTGGTGTAATGTTTTGACCGAGGCGACCAATCATCCTATGCCATTCCAGATAATTCCCGAGATAATGTGTAGCTACGCCACGAAATTTCATCATTCATTGCTTTAGCCGGCTGTCATAAGCATTGACGTTCTGAATATGGTAGATGTTGTTTATAACTCGCGGAGCTGCGGCAACATTGACTGGTTCTCCCTGAGCAAAGCGAAAAAGCTGGCAGAAAATATGCACATGCTCTTGCTAGAGTTTCCTGCAGCAAACTCAGTACTAACCCAACTCGGGCATCCAGCGCGGACGATGGCGGAGTCGATCATCACTTATTTAAACTCAGGATCATCCAATAATTCGCGAAATATGTGTTACCAAACCCCGCCTTTAACCATCGGTTATTCCATTTTTAAATTAAAAAGACGCGAAGGCGAGCCGCAGACAATATAAATAATACAGCAAGGTGAAGCCGACAAAGTCAGCTTTGATTTAGAAATGGAATTATAACGCTGGTACATGCCGATTTATGTGCCGAGCTGTTCCAGCTGCTCGTGACAGTATCCCTCTCTTCGTATTTGGTTTAACCATACTGATCGTCCCACAGTTCTCGTCTCGCCATTCAAAATCTCGCCCTAAGATTTTGTAGAGTGAATCACAGATCAATGAATAAGGTGTTAATGGCCATTTAAACTGAACCAGAATCGGATAACAATTTTGAGCCACTTTTCCAGGATTTTATTTTATTGAATAAATCTGTAACCGTTTCAGAATTTTTTCTGAGGCTGTCATGAAGGAGTGGCTAGTGATATATCAAATCAAAGCGTTATACAACAAAGGTGCTGGCTTATCAGAGCGCAAGATAGCTAGGCACTTAGGCCTATCCCGTAACACAGTCCATAATATCTCAACATGTCCGAGGTGGAAATTGCTGCTGGATTAACAGATACGGATAGAAACAAAAAACTGGATGAATATCGAGCTGATATCATTCAATTACTGCAAATGTACCCGAGACTCTGTGCGGTGAAAGTGCTGCGCAAATTGAGGGCCAAGGTGGCGAATATTTCTGTTTCGGATCGCTCAGTATGGCGCTACATTCAGAGGTTAAACAAACAATCAGCTTAAAACAGGAACGTTATTATGAGCCGGTACTGGATATGATACCGGGCGAGCAATGTCAGGTTGATGGTGGTGAATTACGTGGTGTAATGATTGGTGGCGTTGAAACTACAGTTTATCTGATGGTGTTTGTGCTTTCTTATTCCAGGTTGATGCATGTATCGGTTTCTGTAAAGCCGATTGATACTGAAACGCTGATCCGGCAACATGATGCCGCATTTCGTTACTTTGGTGGCATGCCACGGGAATGCGTATACGATCAAACCAGACTGGTGGTGATGGGTAAAGTATTTCGGGAATTGACCCTCAATCAGCGTTTCCGTCAATATGCCACAGCAGCAGGATTTCGTATTAGCGCTTGTGAAGGCTATGACCCTGAAAGCAAGGGTAAGGTTGAAGCAGGCGTCAAGTATGTCAAGCACAATGGTTTGTATGGTGAATCTTTTGCCAATTGGCATGAGTTGGAACGTTACATGGCTGACTGGTTGGACAATATCGCCAACCAGCGATTGCATGGTAGCACGCGCTAGCAACCGCGCTCCCATTAAACAAGCAGAGAAGACCAGTATGTAGCCTTACTTGGCACCTGGCTGTGTTCAGCTCTCACAAACTGAAGACATGACGCGCAAAAGTGACAAAACTGGTTTGATTGCCTGGCAAGGCAACAAATATTCGGTGCCCATGGCTGATCAAGCTAGCCGGGTGTTACCGAGCATGATGGTCAATTGCATATCAGCGATTTAGCGACAGGCGAAATCATTGCCAAGCATATCATCCGGCTGGAGAAAGGCCAAATCGTTAAGAATACAGATCACTATCGTGACAAAGCACAACGCATTGCTGCACTGGAGGCAGATATCTCTCAATTGCTCGGCAATACAGAAAGTGCAGACTCACTCTGTGCCTTGTTGAAGGTAATTGCCCCAGAGATCTACAAAGATCAGTTAGCTGGCACAAAACAGGTACTGGCCGCCATTGCAAGCAGCATGGCATGATCGCCCCATCATTGCTGTGCCGATTGCTTGAGACACCACGGTTAACGGTAAAAGGCTTGCGGGATCATCTGGAAGAATGGCATCAGTATCCACAGCGGTAATGCCCATCAGCGCCAGCCTCATCTCAGGGTGCAACATTAGCCACATTAAAACGCTATGGCATGTTATTCCAAATCCTAATAGAAAAGTAAATAATTTATATAATAATATTATTTATTTACAGATAGTTACATTATCTTTAATTGCTGTTTATATTAAAAATTGGAATTAAGCAAGCAAAAGGATGGTCAAGGGTGAATGATGTCATCCATTGATAGTGTTGCCTACAAATATCGCAGCTTGTGCTTGTCAGGCATTGCCGAGCAGCTTGAACAGCTGCTCAGCCAGGCCGAAGCCAACGATGTTTCCTATCTGCAATTTGCTGAAATACTTATCGTGCATGAACACAATCAGCGCAATAGCAAACGTATTGAGCAGAACAGAAAACGCGCTGCATTTCTCTTGCATAAAACGCTGGAAGAATTCGATTACCGCTTTCAGACCACCATCAGCAAGCGGGAGGTCAACAGTCTGCTGAACTTTGACTTTATCGACACCCGTGAGAATGTTGTCTTTATCGGCCCACCAGGTGTAGGCAAAACACATCTGGCTATCGGTATCGGCTTAAAAGTCATTGATGCAGGATATAAAGTTTATTTCAACACTGCGTTAGGATTGATGGAGGCACTCGAACTTGCCGAGCTCAAGGGTGAATTAAAAAAGAAAATCAATCAACTGATCAAGTTCGATGTCTTGATCATTGATGAATGGGGTTATTTGCCCATGAATCAGCACGGCATGCACAACCTGTTTCAATTGGTCAATGCGCTATACGAATATCGTTCCATCATCCTGACGACTAATAAGGAATTTACCAACTGTAACGAATTCTTTATCGATGACAACATCGCCGTACCTATCGTTGACCGGCTCATCCATCATTCTCATATCTTCATGCTCGGAGGTGAAAATTATCGGCTAAAAACTAAATTGAATAGGTGTGGTTAAGCACTGGAAAAGTGGCTCAATTTTAATGGCCAATTATGGCTCAATTCTGTTGGCCATTGACAAATAAGGAAACTCCAAAATGTTAAAAGAACCTCGTAACTTGGTTAAATTCAAGCAAAATTGTTCTCCTTGCGGGTCTCGTATTCATCGCATACTCGACTATAGGAAATTTTTGGGGGTGTAAAAAAACTGTTCATTTGCGAAATACCTTGCACCAAGGAATTAAAAATTAATTACTACACAAATATTTGACGAATGGTTTGATAAACTGGATCGGGCTATTTGCAATCAATTGTTGTCTCGCCTCAATCGGGAAGTTGAAAATGGCAATTTCAGTGATTACAGAACTATCGAAACCGAACTGTTCAAGCTGTGTTGCTTCTTTGGCAGCGACATTTGTATGCATTATTACACGATCCATCAGCAGCATATCGTTTAGCTGTTGACGTGCGGTAACAAATCCGGCCAGGAGCGAGACATTGAGAAAACAAAAAATATTCTTAAACTTCTCGGAGATTAGAAAATGACCACCAAAACCAGACGATTCGACATTGCCGCGCATTTTGAAACAGATGAAGACATTCGCGAATTTTTGCGATTAACTGCTAATTCCGGCGCTACATCCGATTTCATTTATGCGCTGAACACTGCTGTTCGCGCCAAGGGTATGACCGAAATAGCAGCGCGCGCTGGAGTTTCGCGAGCGAGCTTGTATAAATCACTTGCAGATGACGGCAATCCAAGATTTGACACGATCGCCAAGATTGTTGAAGCGTTAGGGTGCAAAATCATAATATCTTGAGGCACTATGACTAACCGCACAGGCAGATACTATTAAAACCCTCATAACACCACTCCTTTTCTGCTGATTATCCCTCAGCATGGTGTTACGAGGGTACAGCATAGCAAATCACAAGCTATTTAGCTATTGGTTTTCTAGGCAGTATCAGTTTCAGAAGGCATGTTTGAAAATCCTATTCTAACTAAGCCACCCCGCACGTTAACATCACCATCGTCAAGCGCACTACGCAACCCATCAGCCAGCATATTATCAATAGCCATAATCTCCAGATTTGATTGAATAACTGATCATCGCTAGACGGCTGATCAGGCATCTTTACCGTCACCCTTCATGAAGCCAGCAAAATACATTGATCACCATCTCTATTAAATCATAATTACCAACCTCAGTAAGGTAATCGAGGATGATCGACACCTCTTCAAAATTGACGTGGTGGCTGTCCATCCTGAAAGAAAGTTTGCTATACAACCGAGCGGATGATATACCCATATGCGTGCCAGCGCCTCAATACCACCCAGGGCCCTGTCGTGCAACAATGTAGAGTGCATCCTATGGTTTCATCCGATTCATTTACGTAGATCCAGCAAAATTGCTGCACATTGAATCATTTGTTGTGGCTAGACTTGATGATAGTAACGAAGCACATTCGAGCAATAAATAATCGAAGGCAAGCATAAATATCTACAAGCCCTCAATCCAGATGAGTCCAAGAAAATAATAGCAATAAATATTTAACTAGAAATGCCAATAATTTGCTAGTATTAAATTGACGACAACAGGATATAAAGAGAAAATCTCACTTTCAAAATTGGTTCTGTAATTATTTCAGCTTTTCGCATCTGACTTGATGGGCTCTGGTGGAGATGGAATGACAGAAAGTTATAGATTTACCTTAAATGCAGATGATCTCAGATAGAATCCACGAGCTTTGTGAATAAAAATGCTTCCTTGTGAATAAAAATGCTTCCCTTGGGGAGGCAAATCGCATCCCCTAAAAAGAGAGCTGAAGCTAGATATCAGTTATCAGGTAATCCAGCAATGGCTGGATGGAGAGTCCGCACCTAAACGCGAGCACGAAGAGGCCATATGTTCTTATTTCGGCGTTAATTTCGAATGATTAACTACTGGCAATGGACCCAAATATAAAAATGAAACGTGCGGCTGTTAGATTACCGACGAGCTAGAAATAAAATTAATAGAGCTTGTGAGGGGCATGCCTGAATATGCAAAAGAACAACTCATCCAGAGCGTTAATCAGTTAAAAGAAATTATTGAGAAGCTTCAAAATGGCGGAACAAGCCAAAAATAATATAACAACAACCAAAAGATATTAAATGCACATATCGGCAAGCATGTTTGCAAAGTGAATATGATAGCGAGGTAATGAGTAACGTAATGTAGCGTGTCATAAAACGTTTTATATGCGAATTAAGAGCTGAAATAGAAGCCAGTTCATCAATAACATTAAACTATTGAGGAAGACATCACCCAACCTCAATCAATCAAAGTAACCAATGAACTGGCAAGAGCGATTAATAACGATTTATCTCTATGCTTGCAAGCATTATCAGGAAAAGCTTTGGGTTTATAGTCAAAGAATGAATAATGACGCGGATTGAAGCTTTAGCGACGAAGAAGTCATTGCTCTCTACCTGTCGCTGTAGTGGACAAACATAGAAAGATCAAAGGTATTTATAAGTATGCGGATCGTCATTTACGCGTTTGGTTTCCAGGACTTCCGAGTGATATGGCTTATATTCAGCGTCTGAATCGGGTAGCTGATGTGTTTGCGCCCTTATTATTCCATTTCTAAATCAAAAATGACGCGAAGGCGAGCCGCAGACAGTATAAATAATACGGCAAGGTGAAGCCGACAAAGCCGGGTTTGATTTAGAAATGGAATTAGCACTGATTCAGCAAGAACGGGAAGCCAGGAATCCAGGTCAAGTTTGGCTGATCGATTCATTCCCGGTAGTCAATGCCCAGGCAAGATTACCGGTTTAATGCGTGTGTAGCGAAACAGTTGGCGGATTCAGGCTACTGCTCAACAAAGAAGTTGCACTATCATGGTGTGCAGGTCCCTATAGGGCGCCGCACACCAGGCTCATTGCCGATCCCTGAGTATATTGGTGTGACCGGCGCCAGCGGCCATGATGACAAGATATTTGATCAGATTCGGCCACAATTGCACAGCAATGAGCTCTGTATGGTGATAAAGCTTATCAACGGCCCGATGCTGAAGACGTCAGGCAAGCTCAGAATCTGACCGTCTTGACACCAGTTAAAAAACAAAAAGGGCAACATTATCTGGAAATACAGGATCAAGTTGCCTACAGCGATTGCTCGCGTTCGGCAACCGATTGAAGCAATATTTACCTGGATTGAAGAAAAGACAGGCATTGAATGTGTCAGTCAAGTTCGTTCTTATAAGGAGCTTACGGTGCATATATTCGGGAAGCTGGCTGCGGCTCTGTTTTTCTGGAATTTTTTACGAGTTAGCTCTTAATTCACATATAAGTGAAGATGCAATCAGAGAATACAACAAATTTAAATAAAGAGAGTAGCCGAAGCAGAGCACAACCTTCTGCTTAATTGCTGAGCATAATTATGTGATTATTAAGAATATGTTTTACCTGAAGTAAAATTTATCTTGTAATTACGGAGAAGTCCTTATAGCGGTTTTTGGGTTCAAATCTTACTTCTTTAGTTTCATTTACAACGATAAACATTTCCAACAAATATGATTTCCTTATCATCCCCGGGCATCTCATATTTTCCTGTGTTATTGAAATAGATGATGTGCACATTATTGCCACCCAGTTTCTGCGCTTCATTTCTTAAATTGTTTCTGGCTTTAATCAGCCGCTTGATGTAAAGAGTGCTGTCTTCGCTTGTTTCACTTGCTTGATCATCTTTTGAAGAGCCTTTCACCTTCCCAAGTAATTCACATCCATCAGGGCCTTGCTCACCGACCATTATCGCAACAGTTTTATCTGCTTCCTGTTGAGCTAGAGCTTCAGAACAAGCCACGATGATCAGTACTAATAATGTCTTTCTGATTAACTGGTACATTTTTTAGAAACACTCACTGATAATTCCCGATGTGTAATTTTATTTTTTTTACACCGAGAAGTATAGATAAACCCAGGGCTGTACCATTTCTATTTCATAAACGAATTGATCATCCAGGGCCAGCAAAAATGGATTGAACACACTCGCACTCTTTTTCCATGCAGAAAAATGTGTCAGTCATTATATACATATCCGGGTTAGGTCGTGAATAAAGAAAAAATAGGAAATAGGTTCATCCGGCAAATGCGTATACAGAAGTTCAACCGACCAGAACATAACTGGTCTCATGCAACGCCATAATTTTTAGCTTAAAGAATTCAACATTTCTAAAGGCATAAGCCATTTTATGTAACATTTTGATCTTGTTGTTGATGCCTTCCAATGGTCCAGTTGATAAGCCATTGAAGTCGAAATAAGCAAGGATGCCTGAACGATGAGCGGCAATGATTTTAGAGAATTGCTTGAGCATGTTGATATTAGAAGCAGTGGCCTTTTTTACCTATTCGTCAAGCGCTCTTTGCGCTGCAGTTTTATCTGGCTAATGCCATATAGCGCATAATCCTTCTTTCATATAATACGTGAGTTCGACATAAGAAAAGCCGTAAAAGGAACCTGAATTCCTTATGATGAAGTGGTTTTGGAAAAGAATTTCATCACGAGAGGAGTCAGATTCCGATGGATACTACAACGATTTTTTGTGCAAGTGACGAATTTTGTAAAGAGTTTGAGCCACGGTGGGAGCAGTACTTATTAAAGTCGTCGCTGAAACGGCGTCGGCGGCAAGGAGGGCTGTGTCTAAGTGAAGTCATGACCATCATGGTGGGGTTTCATCTGTCTGGTTACCGAATGTTTAAGCACTATTATCTGAATTACGTCTTGAGGTATCAGTGGGGTTATTTTCCAGGGTTAGTGAGCTACAACCGCTTTGTGGAGTTGGCTTTAAGGTAGCCTGGCGCCCTTGTGCTGTTTTCTGATCAGCCGCTTTGGGCAATGCAGTGGGATCAGCTTCATTGATTCGGCCAAGATCAGCGTGAGCCACAATCGCCGCATTGGGGCGCATAAGGTAATGGCAGAGTTTGCTGCTCGGGGAAAGACCAGTGTGAATTGGTTTTATGGGTTCAAGTTGCACCTGGTCATCAATGACCAGGGAGAATTGCTGGCAGTCAAAATCACGGCGGGCAATGTGGATGACCGTGATGTAGTGCCGGAACTGGCGCTCCTTGTTTGGAAAACTCTTTGGTGACCGGGGCTACATTTCGCAGCCACTCTTTGAGCAACTCCGGGAGCAAGGTGTACAGCTCGTCACCAAAGTACGCAAGAACATGAAAAACAAGTTGTTGCCGCTGTTTGACAAGCTGCTGTTACGTAAACGCTCGATCATTGAGACCATCAATGACCCATTGAAGGATATCTCGTAAATCGAACATTCCCGCCATCGCAGCCCATCTAACTTCTTTGTTAATCTGATAGCTGGACTGGTGGCTTACACGTTTCGCGAGAAGAAACCCTCGCTTAATATCAGACTCCCTCAAGCTCTTCCAATTGTGATGTGATGATTCTTATGTCGAACTCACGTTATATAAATCAGTGGATACTGCAAATACCGCCGTACTGGATCTCCCATCCTGCAACCTGTCTTCCGTTACATGCCGCTCCTATCCCCCGGAGAATGTATCTGAAATGCTCATTATCAGGCAGATAGTATCCGCTTTCCCCTTCAGGTCAGAGAGCCAGCATCCTCAGTTGGCTCAATTGGTTAACGAGGCTAATAAAGATTCACTTGCGTTGCGGCCTGCAGCTTTGCCTGCGCGCAACTTATAGCATTCAATTACTCAAATACTGCTCCGCAGTGCTACCGGAGTGAATGAGCAATTCCCCGGACGGGATTTCAACCTGCTAGATCGATTGCCGATAACGGCGCGCGACCTGACCCTTAAGTACGCAAAAACCATAGCAACTCGTGAATTACCGACTTAAGATGCACTGTCTTGTTCGTTACCAGCAGAAATCCATCTTGCAAGTTAAATCGCATTTGATAGCCACATACTGAAGCGTACCAGTGCTAAAAAGTTCTATCCGATTCTTGATGCCCGTTATCGAGTACGTAACGCATTAGGTCGAGATATTGTTTCATTTTAATGGTCTCTTTGGTATCGGTATCCAGTGAGTGATATCGCCAATTACTTGTCTGTACTCTACATACCGGTTGTCCCAATATACAAAACAAAGCTTTTCTTTATCATACTTAACATTCGTTACTCTAATGGCTTCAGGAGGAAGATTTGTAACCCAAACATCAATTTCAGTGCCATCCATTGGAGCCGTTTCTATCGGTCGCCAGCTAGCCTCTTGTTCGCTCTCATATTCAACTAGCCGCACCCTATCCAGACTTAAATTAAAAATTTTTCCGGATTTATTGTGTACTATGGCTCGTATATCTTGATTAACAACGCACAATGCTAATAGGATTCCATCCTCCTCTTTTCTATCAATATTTTCTGCAGACATTATTTCTACTTTCTCGTTGATTGTTGAGTTTTGCCGATTCATTCTGCCCTTACCTCTATATTTTTATTTTTCATATTGAAAGTGTGATAACCAATGAAGTTATCGCAACCGTTCAATGTCAAAGCTAGCTGTATATCAATCTGCTTTGATGGATCACCCGGTTTTCTCCTTCTGCACCTCTGGCAGAGCGGCGCGTCCATGCCTGTGCATCTTGCTGTTTCGTGTGGTGTGATCATTTGCTCACCTCATTAATTCCATTTCCAAATCAAATATGATGCGAAGGCGAGCCGCAGACAGTATAAATAATACGGCACGACGATGCCGACAAAATCAGGTTTGATTTAGAAATGGAATAATTTGGTTTTAATTGACTCTCTGTTTTAAGGAAGAATCAAGCCCTTCTTAATTCCTCTCCATGTTGCCAGTACCATGGCATCATGAATCGTAAACGATCCCAACAAACTCACTCATCCACCGGCTTGGCCACCTGCGCCTGTGCAGTCACGGCAGCCAAGGAAATCCAGTTATTCCCTGCGTGGCAGTTTGGTAGCATTGATAGCCGTCCAATCGATGTGCCGTACTGGTTGATCGATGCTGCCTTGGCGGCACAAATCATTGGCAAGTTCGAAAGCCGCGTAAACCGTACGGTAGTGGATTACGAGCACCAGACACTACTTGCAGCATAAAACAGTCAAACCGCCCCTGCTGCAGCATGGTTCGGTAAACTGAAATGGCGTGAATCTGGTTTGCTTGCCATCGATGTGGGATGGACCGAACGCGCCAGCCAGATGATCGAGACTGGTGAATATCGCTACATCTCCCCTGTGTTTCTTTATGACAATAAGACCGGGGCAGTCACGCGGCTGTTGCATGCTGAGCTAATTAACAACCTGGCGCTCGATGGCATCGATACTGTCGCAGCATCTAAATTTTTATCCATTGAAGCATTGAAGGAGACGACATGCAATTAGAACAGCTATTGGCTACGTTACGCAAACTCACTGGCCAGAATGAAAGCGGAGATGCTGACTCTGTGCTGGTTAGCCTCATCGCTCTACTCAGCTTAAAAGATGATGCTACCGCCGCCCTTAAAACTACTGCCGATCACCCCGATCCGGCCAAGTTCGTGCCGGTGGCAGTCATGAAATTACTGGGCACACAAACTGGAGAAAAAGTCCTCCCGGCAGTACTAAATTGGACTGCAATGGCCATCTTCTCTGGTGAACAGACTTTAGGAGCCTGCTGTGCTTTCCAAGAGTTGGAGTGTATTTTCAATAGTATCGATACGCCGAATGCTTGGACCAAAGGAATCACCGAGTACGAACACATCACCGTTTTTGATTCCTATGTATGCATTAGTGGTTGAATAATAGCGGTAGGTAAACCCATCAAACTGCTGATTATCTACGTTTGCAGGAGAAAAATATTGCGGAAACAATTGCTCGGCAAAAATAAAAATTTTTTGCTCTTTGTTAGGCGTTACGGCCGCCATCTCGAGTTCCAATTCTCCATACTGCGGAAGACTGTCATAAGGATTGGGAAGACTATCATCGGTTACGTACAGATTTCCAACGTGGTTTGTGTCGGTCTGACTGAACGCCTGCATCATCTGATACCATGTTGCGTTATATACAATGTGAATAAATCGGTCCTTCGGGTAATTTCTTTGCCACTGTTCTGGCTTAAAGTTTACGTAATTTCTCATGGTGCCCTGAAATACCACTAAATTATCAGCAACCGGTTTGCTTAAATAAATTTCGTCGGGTACCACTCCAGGATCTCCCGTTACTGAATATTGGCTACTTTTATTCTTGATGTAGTTATATATTTGCTCGTAGTACAGAATGTTTTCATCCGTTCCGTCTGCGGCCATCTGATCGATAAAGAAACCATCAATCACATAGAAGGTTAAGTAATTATCAATTTCGATAGCAATATCGACCAGTGGGCGATCTCCATAATCGGTATGTACGTAAGCAATTATCTTTCCCCCAGAGCCACGAATTAGATCGATGGCCATAACATAACCAGGGTCAGCGCTTGTCCCAAACCCATTGTCTGGATTAATAATTACGGTAGTAGGTACTATTTGAGCTGCTGCAGCCAAGCCACTCCAGTAATCCAGAGTCGGGGGACTTGATGGATCGAAATAAGCTGGAACAAAAAGATTAGTAGCATGGGCGAGCGTATCGAATGCCATTGATAAATAAACTACGGGAAGCAAAATGAAGTATTTTATGCTCATGTCGAATATCTCCTATCAAAAAGAGAGCACAATAGACTAGACGCAGTTTCTACATTGGCCTTAACAAAAGAAAGAGGGATAAAAGCAATAAATACCCCTGCGCTCAAATAAGCATATTCTCATTGCATAATGAAGGCTAGCAATATTGCATTTGCATATTATCTTAGTTCGCTATTTGGTTTTTTAGTTCAGGTGAGGTTGATAAAAATCATAGAACGGCTATGACAGCCCGGAAAGCAGCCCATAATCCTAAAAATCTGTGGTTGACCAGCATCTTAGTTCATAAGAAACTTAATCCGGAGTGGAACGAAACTTATAAGTGTGTGCTTGAGAAGTTCTCACACGTTATGCCAAAATATACCAAGCTTGAAGCTATACAGAAATTTGTATGAGCAGCATGGTTTGATTAGCTGTTATATCACTTGTTTTAACGTGAGTTCGACATAAGAAAAGCTGAAAAAGGAACCTGAATTCCTTATGACGAAGTGGTTTTGGAAAAGAATTTCATCACGAGAGGAGTCAGATTCCCATGGATACTATAACGATTTTTGTGCGAGTGACGACTTTTGTAAAAAGTTTGAGCCGCGTTGGGAGCAGTGCTTATTAGAGTCGTCGCTGAAACGGCGTCGGCAGCAAGGAG
>NZ_FOUB01000128.1 GCF_900114745.1 Nitrosomonas communis
TGCCTTGCCATAGCACGGAGCGGGTGTATTTTCGCCAGCGTCTCGGTGCTGAAGGCGTAGATCGGATTTTTCAAATGAGCGTTGGTCTGCATGGGAACTCGGCGCTGGAAGAGGCCGTTCAGGTGGATATGACTGTACATGAGAAGAACATCACATACCCAACCAATAGCAAGTTGGCGATCAAGATCATCAATCGCCCCAACAAGATTGCCAAAGCGCATGATGTGACCCGGCGACGCACTTTCGTCAAAGAAGTAAAATCATTACGCTTGGCTATCCGGCATTTTCGTCACGTCACCAAAAGAGCGAAGGCAAAACGAACACTCAAGCGGTTGAGAATCATTGCTGGAATTTTGCTACGGAAATTACGCAGAGCATTGCCGCAATATGGTTTGTTTGAGCGTTACCAAAGAGATTTCCTTCTGTATGAGCGGATTGTTGCGCAGCAACCGAAGGATACCAACAAGATCTATTCGTTGCATGAACCGCAAGTATACTGCGTGGCCAAGGCGAAAGACCACAAACAATAGGAGTACGGCAGCAAAGCATCGATAGTCAGTACCGCAAAAGGCACTGATTGTCAGCGTTGTCAGCCACGAACAGAATCTGCATGACAGTCATACTTTGCCTGAATAAATAAGGTAATCCCCCGGCTATGCCGGGGGACTATTAAAGGTTTGACCGTGTGATACGGTCACCGTGATTCTTTTAGCTTGATCAAGAGCTAGGAGAATCAAATGAGAGATTATCAGAGTTTGACGCATACGACATGGGACTGTAAGTACCATGTCGTATTTATTCCGAAAAGAAGGAAGAAAGTGATATTCGGAATGATACGAAAACACCTTGAAAAGGTATTGCGCGAATTAGCGGAGCAGAAAAACTGCCAAATAGTAGAAGGGCACCTGGTGCCTGATCATGTACACATGTGCATCAGTATTCCTCCGAAATACTCGGTATCTTACGTAGTAGGGTATATCAAAGCGAAAAGTGCAATATCGATAGCGCGGAAGTTTATGGGGAGATCTAGAAATTTCACAGGTAAAAGTTTTTGGGCACGCGGTTATTTTGTATCAACCGTAGGGTTAGATGAAGAGATGGTCAGAGAATATATCAGGCATCAAGAGAAGGAGGATGAACATTATGATCAGCTCAAGCTTGGGATGTGATGCCACCTTTAGGTGGCGCCAATTCTTGCCCCTTTGAGGGGCTAACAGAAATAAGCCTCCGGCTTTGCCGGAACATATTGCGCCTTGTGGAGCAATCGCGTGGGAAAGCTGTCAAGCAAGCCGTATGCGATCGCGGCTATCGTAGTAAACGCGAAGTCAATGGCACTCCGATCATTCTACCTGGCAAAGCATTGAAGCAGGATACCCGGCACCAGAAAAACAAGAAGCGAAAACAGTGTAGGAGACGCGCAGGGCAATTGAACCGATTATCGGTCACCTGAAATCGGATTATCGAATGGCGAGAAACTATCGGAAAGGTGCTGTCGGTGATCGCATCAACCTGCTGATGGCCGTTGTCGCCTGAAATCTGAAACAATGGCTGTTAGCCATTTTTTTACTCTATTTCCCGTGGCGAAGAGTGCAAACCTCACAAATACTTTGAGGCAAGAGAACTAAACCGCTCGATTTTGACTTTATGAGTACACTGCCTTTTAAAATTGCTGATCCAATATGGTCATTGAGGCAGTTTTTCAGGGTCGACTAATTAAAGCCGGGGCATTTTAGAGATCACCTCATGCAGTAACCAAATGATTCTCGAGGGCATCAATATTGTCAAACACACGATTATGAAGGTATGTTTCTCGCTATTCGTCCTAAAGGTATTCCTGCGGATGAGCGGTAGCTGTAACTAATTTACGCCAGCCATGGTGAGCCAGCATTCGATAAATCGTTGAGAACGCTATGCGCTTGCGCAGTTGTTTCTCGATTTCTCTTTAAGTGGAGGAACAACTACTATACCTCCTTAAACTGCTTGCGCCAAAATCTCATTCAGAATTTGTACTTCCTGCTCAAGTGTGGCAATCGCACGGTTACGCAGACTCCGTTTTGATCGAGGCGTTTCATCCTCGTAGCGAGCAACTCTACAGTAGCGCATGCTACATGTTCATCTAACAGAACGGCCAATAGCCTTTGCCATTTTCTCTATTCACATGTCCAATTCTAAGGGCAGTAATAACTGCTTGCGTCACTCTCAACTTCTCTGCTGTTTTAGCTGCTTTTAATACTTCTCGCGCTGATACTAAATAATCTATTCCACTTGCCTTTCCAGCCATAATTCCTTCCTCGCAATTTATGGCTATATAATTTTTTTTGGCACTAAATGAAATTATTCCTACAGAAACCTGCCATTTAGCCGTTAAATGTAGATAGTCGGGTAAAAATCAACTACAACAAACAAAACCATGTAAGGATCTATATGCTTTTTATAGCTTTATTGATTGATATAAAGCAGCGTATCAATAACATTCAAGCAATGTTTTTAATTTTCTATCCTCATATTGAGGAATTTGCACCTCATATTCCTTTTTGGAAAAGGGAAATAGTTTTACTTCTTAACCTGATCTTTCGCTATTCTGCCTTTATGGCATTTCTTGGTGAATCACAGGAAGATAAAAATGAGGCAATAAATAAAAGACCCGATTAATAAATCTGTTGACTTGTTTAAAGGTGATTTGACCTTTCTGCAGTAGCTTATCGATTTATCGTTGTTGTCGGTGAGAAATACGGCTGGTCACTTAATTTGTCTTTACCTTCAAAGTATTCTGTTGAAATTAGAGCGTCAAGAAAAATATTTTTTGCGATTTTTTTCCTATATTTTTCTACTGGCACCGATTGTGGTATGTAGCAAGTATTAATTAAAATCTATGTATTAATCCGATTTGCTGATTGTATATTTACATAAAAAGAGAGATTTACAGCTTTGGGAACTATCACATGCTTGAAGTACTAGTATGAAGATAAGGCAAATCTAGCTTATTCATTGGATAAAACTTTTATTCACAATTTTCGTGAATAAAGCTGTGGATAAGTGCTTTATGTCAAGTAAGGGTAATGTTTATTTCCAGTGCTTCAAAAAGATGCAGAAGCTTCACCGAACCTGACTAATAAAATTGTTGTAATTACTCTATTACTCGTCAATAACCTGATCGGTTATTTGTTTTGTTCCTTTGGTTATTTTCAGCCTATCCCAAGAATATCTTAATTTTTCCAGCTCCAAATGCTTGATCTCTGTACTTAAACAATCAAATCGTTTCTAACGTACTTAAGGGCGCCTCTAACAATTCAGAGTTCTAAGCAAGACAAGGCGAGAGCGAAAAATGTTGATACAGCATTTAACTATATAAAATCCCATATAAAATAATCAAAATACATAGGCAGCAAAGAGCTGCTCGATGGAACAACCTTTCCTTTTTCTGATGACTTTGGCCTGGGCCCATTTTGGCTCAATGTCATTAATGCCTGAGAAATAAGACGGTAGGTATTCAAGTGTATGCCCAGCATGGGCAATGGCAGTTTGGATATCCTGCCGCTTATGGAATGTCGCATTGTCCATGACAATCACGCAAGCGGGCAGAAGTTTAGGCAACAGGTCCTGCGTCACCCACGCATAGACAATGTTGGCGGTGATACGGACTATGAACAGGCCTACGGTCAGAGTGCCTTTCCGATCAGGGCGCCGATCACATGGGTTCGGCCTCTTGCATGCCAATCTTTTACGCCATGGCAACGCTCACCCATTGGCGCATAGCCATGCGTGCGTGGCATATCGTGAGCAAAGCCGCCTTCATCAAGGTAGACGATGACGCGGCCTTCGCGCTCATAGCCTTCAATTTTTTCTTGGAAGATACGCCGCTCTTCTTCGCTGGCTTTGGGGTGACGCAGGCTTTTTTTTATAGATTACGCCCAGACGCTTTAACGCGTGATTGATGCCCTGGGTACTGACGCCAAGCCGTTTGGCGCGCTCATACTGATACGCGTCCGGATAATTCTTGACGTCTTGCGCCAACCTCTCCCTGTCAATCCTAGTTGCAGGCTTGTTACGGGTTGTCTTGGGATCGGGAGTTTTGATCCAACGCATCACGCTGGCTACTCCTACGCAAAAACGCTGTGCCACTTGCGCGATTGAGAGATTCTCCTTCTCTCGAATGGATAATACTTTACGGCGAAATGATATCGGATAGGTCATCCGTAAATTATAATCAATTTATAGGGGATATGATATAGTATGTAAGGAAACATTTTTTGTGAATAACGAGGTATTGTGATGAACTGATGTTACGCAATCTTCATTTTTTGCAATTCAGCATAGGCTATCTGATTGGCTTTAATGAAAAGTTTTGCTCGTAATGCAAAATGATTGGC
>NZ_FOUB01000021.1 GCF_900114745.1 Nitrosomonas communis
ACATGAATATTTTAACATTTCTGGTCGGCATGATCATCGCAATGAATAGAATCTATTCCTAATATCAATAGTTTGCCGATATTTCAGGGCCGACTCATTAATAGTATTACTGGGTGGAATTGGATTATTAATGCAGTTTTTAATGCAAATTAGAATAAGCCAGTACTTCGATGCCAAAAAGTTATATAGTTTTTTTATTCGGCAAAAAATCAAAAAAGTAGTAAGCTAAGACCGTTTATTTAAATAGTACCTATAATTATAGCGGAAAAGATTTTATTAATCTTGGAGGTATAAATGAACGAAGAATCTTTTAAAACACAATTTATTTCATCATTCTTAGCTGCATGGTGCGCCAATAAATATGAGGAATGCAGCCGTACAGTCGACCATGAAATATTAAGCCGACCTCCAGTTAAAGAAGCTGAGTTTCTAGCAAATGCTGCATGGGATGAGTATGTTGATAAGATTATTAATGTGAATACAGGATGAGCATGTTGATAAGATTATCAATGTGAATACAAACTGAGATAATTATTCAGCTCATCTTGTCTCCCGGATGAGCTTGCAATGTGGGCATAACTTTCAAGCTTTATTTTTGCACCAGCACGAAAAAATTTCAGAAAGCGATTAAAAAAAACCAACTTCCACTTGCCCAATGACTGGGGCAACACACACTATTGTGTGCTACCACATAACTTCCACAACACTCCATTTAAAAAACGATGGCTGTTTCAATGCGCCTCACATGAACTCGTTCTTAAGGAAATAGGTGCCGATATAAAATTTCTTATTGTTCATCTATTCATTCCTTCCTGTTATTCATTCCTGCGCAAAATGGACCAGGATTTCCATTGCTAATATTACAAAATATCAACAATAATTAATAAACCATATCATATTTAAAATTCAAATGGCTTCACTGCCTGCCAGAAACATAGAATTGTTCGACTGGGTTATTGCCTATATTATTATTCAATAATATGAAAAGCTTACAATTCCGCGAGATCTTGATCCAGAGAAAATAGACTATAAAGTAGCGTACAACTCTACAGACGAAGATGAGATATCACAGACTCTATGAAAAAACTAATAATACCAGCCACCAACCATTTGTAGAACTTCTCAAGAAATCCTTTTTAAAAGGAACAAATTCTGCATAGCCAGTTCCAATATATAAGGCACTCTTGCATAACGGGCGTTTTGAATAGTTGAGTATTTTTAAGTGATTGATTCTATCAGGTAGATATAGACAGAAAAGTCTAGAAACAGTTATGCAGAAGTCTCGTCTCTACAAGCAATGTACTTTCATTGTCAGGGTATTGATGATGATTTATTCTCCTGAATACTATAAATAGAAGTTCTTACACCTGAGATCTGCAATTACGGTAGTTCGTCAGGGATCTTTATAAGCGATTTACTTTCATTTTCGGGAGAGTGCTCATGATCTATTCCCCTGACTACTGTAAATATTAAAAACTCTTACCCCTGAGAATTTTAATATGCTAATTCGGTCTAGAACAGAGAAGTATTCTTCATCATAGCTTTAATCCAATCCTTAATATAACCCTAGATTTCTCTAAGGAGGTTATTATGAAAAAGTCAAATATTTTATTTCTTGCTATAACAGGAGTCAGCTTATTCGGATTTATAGCGAATAATGCTATCGGTAAGAACGATAAAGAAGCGTCTAAGGATTCAGATGATGCAGTTGTACGGGCACAAGAAACTCGAGCAGTAGAAAAAAAAGAAATAGACAAACAAACTGAGGCTCACGATAAATCCGATATTTTTAAAGCCTCTAATGCCACTCCTCTCTCAGATGCTTTTAAGAATCAACCGGATAATGGAAAAATTTCAGGATTCGATTTTTATCGAGATCCGTTAAATGCTAAAAAACCGTTTGAGACTTTAGAAGAAATAAAAAGCAAGCTTATCAAAGAACGCCCAACTGTTACAAAAACCCAGCAAGACCTCCTCCAAAAACGCTATAACTTAACTCCTCGGTTAGATCCTCATGCAACGATGACGCGTGGCAAGCCACTGGCTGTGGGTCCAACTGCAAGATTACCATATGGTTTAACTTGGCAAAAGCTGGCAAAAATGTCCAGCGATGAAATACGTAAAAAGAACATTTTCCCCTATCCTAGTCTTCCGCATCCACAACAGTCAAGCGGGGGTCAAGTATTTCCACCCGTTCAGATTAAGATGTTTCCAAGACTGGAAAGGTTTGATATAGAATTTGATTTACCAGAAGCCTTTTTGCCAGAATTCCCACCCGCAATGTTTCTGCAGAATCGTCCAGAATTAGGAGATGTTTCCCGAGGAGAAGTTGTTTCAATTAATAATTTTTATGATCTTTTCAAAGATATTTTGACCCCTGTACAATTAAATGGTCTGCAAATGCTGCTGACGCCATTACCACAGGAAGATTTTAATCCAACAGATGATCGCAAAAGCGAAAAACCCAGTCTCGGAGTAACTTGTTTCGATTGCCACGTAAATGGTCATACGACAGGTCAATTTCATCAGAGCCCTGATATCCGCCCACAAGAAAGAAGATTTCGCCTTGACACCACAAGTTTAAGGGGGATGTTCAATCAACAGATTCACGGTTCCAAACGAAGCTTGCGATCTGTTGAAGATTTCACTGAATTTGAATTCCGCACAGCTTATTTTAACGGCGATCCTATTCATGCAATGAAAAAAGGATTTCCAGTAATTGACAGAATTCACGTAAGTCATATGGCTCAGTTCCAAAATATGCTGGATTTCCCGCCAGCACCCAAATTAGACATATTAGGACGCCTTGATAAAGACAAAGCCACTGAACAGGAACTACGCGGTGAAAAGGTTTTTTTTGGTAAAGGCCAATGTTCCACTTGCCATCAACCTCCTGCGTTTCTGGACCATCAAATGCATGATCTAAAGCTTGAACGGTTTTTGAATGAACCGGGAGATGGGCCGATGAAAACTTTTACGCTTCGCGGTATCAAAGACAGTCCCCCTTATTTACATGATGGCCGTTTATTAACCTTGGAGGATACTGTCGAGTTTTTTAACTTGGTTTTACAACTCCAATTAACTGACGAAGAAAAATCCGATCTTGTGGCATACATGAGGCAGTTGTAATCTCTCAAGGTCTGTTGGCAATTGGAGATAAGTATTGTAATAAGTAGGAGCAAACTCGTTATATTGAGGTCCCTAACCTATCAATAAAACGAGTTTGCGATGCTCCGATTGATATAATTTGGTAATTTTTTACAACTTACATCAAAATATCATCTTTAGGCTTAAGCGCTTCAGGACGATTGCGGTCATTAATCAATTCGAACAGATTGATTTCGATATTCCGTGAAATTGCGGTTAAGGGCAGATCGTTCGGATGCAAACCAAACGGATCTTCAATTTCGTCTCCGATAGCATCGAGCTCAAAGAATGCATAGGAAATCATCAGCACAACGATCGGTGTCAATATACCGGTCGTTTCAACAAGCCCAAACGGTAAAAGCAGGCAGTAGGAAGCCACGATTCGGTGAATCAATACCGAATAGCTAAAAGGGATAGGGGTATTTTTAATACGTTCACAGGCACCGAGTATATTGGATAGTTCATTGAGCTGCGCATCCATAAATGGGTAACTAAAATCATTTAGCCAGCGCCGATTGCGTGCAAATGCAAGATCACGACCTAATTGCTGCAAAATGGCAAGCGGTCGATGTGCGGATTGAAGAACCGCATTTAAATCCTCTGGAGGTAAAAATTTTTTAATTTCCTCTGCGGGATTTTCATTACGCAAATGGCAGCGAAGCGCATGTACAAACGCAATCACACGTTTGACGAAAGCTTCACGCAAATGTTGCAATTCCCCAATATCCTGCACAGAATTCAGCATAAAGCAAGCTTGGCGCGTCAAGCTGCGTGAGGTATTGACCAAGGCACCCCAAAGCTTGCGGCCTTCCCAGAATTTATCGTATGAGGCATTGTTGCGGAAAGCCAGAAAAATCCCCATTGTAACTCCGAGCAGCAAAAAAGGTGTTGTCGTGAATGTGTAGCTCTGAATACTATAATACAGTTCTACATAGGTAACGATCATTGAGGTTACTGTCACGGTAAGAATCCGCGGCCACGTTACCATAAAGCTGCTGCCCCGAAAGTGAAATAGCAACCGTACCCATGATACTTTATCTTTATCTTTAACTATCACGTTAATACCAATCTCTTATTGAATTTAATTCGTCCAATTCAATTAACCAACAACAGATTTCGAAATACAATCCCCAAAAGAGCTATGATGAATTCGTATCAGAAATCTATTCTGTTTATCGAATCGGAATGCCTGCCCGCCAAATTAGATAGGACGAAGTATGGGAAAAAGTACCCCGACATAACTGACGGAATATTCTATGACATACGAACAACTTACTTTTGAAGAGAAGAATTATATCGAAAACAGGTAGTTCACAGAATCGTACATATATATATAATATAAACTGATTTTAATTCACTATTAACCAAAGAGCTTGTCTAGAACAAGGGGGCTGCTTGCTGGCGATATAATTTAACTGGGATATGGATCAAACTATAGCACGAGCGGACAACCCAGTTAAGGCAACGTTAACCGAACCTGGGTAGTTTTGCCATTAACGTCGCAAGATTTCGCGCATCGCTAGATTCGCCTCGATCTCGTCCAACATACGCCAAGCAGGGCGGAGTTGCTGTTTGGCGGCCAGCGGCAATTGATCCCCTATCTCTGGAATATGGGGTTGACTGGCATTGCCATAAGTTGTGAGCACTTGAGCGCGCACAGGCTGCGAGAATTCCACCAGAGCGATATAAGTATCCCCAGAAAATGATTTAAATTTGCCATCTTCATCTGGTTCATAAACAATTTCACGAAAAACACCTAACGCAGTGCCGGCACCGTTACCGGGAAAATCCACCCTGCCGCGGCGCAAACGGGCGATCTCGCCCCATTCTACATCGAGCGCGACCCTTGCTTGCAATTCACCCGCAGCATCCTGCAAGGCCAGTAGCGCCAGCGGTATATCCGCTAGCCCATGCGGAGTTGTCAGTGGTTGAGTCGCATCAAAAGGTTGAGTATAGAAAAGACCGCTGACAAGCTGATCTGAGGTAAAACTGTAATCGGGATCAGCCACAGCGGCTTTAGCAATCGTTCTTTCCAGCCATTTCTCAAACCACGTGCTGAAAAGCCATGCCCCCCGGCTTTCTGCCAGATACCGACGATCCCAGTGATCCAATACATCGGCTGCTTGCAATAGCAACCGACTGTCATTGCCGCGCGCAGCAGTGATCAGGTCATCGAGCACTTGATCAGCTACCAGTGCGCGTGTTGAATGCTTGGCCGCGATCAATTCCTCGTAACTCATCTGCTGGTGAGCATTCAACATCTGCAATCCGCGCAGCTCCCGGTTGTTAGTAATATCGGCCGCGATGTTAGGAGGATAAAGATCCTTGTTGAGGAAAGGTAATGTCATATACCAGGGCGCGCCGTTGGAATTTTGCACCCAACCACTGGCGGGATCAATCGCTTTAGGCAGATCCGCGTAGGTATGTATCCTGCTCCAGATCAGATTTGAATCATCTCCAGAGACAGGTGTTCGCCAGAATGCTCCATTACCCGTAGTTCGCACGGGAATAATGCCATTGAAGAGAAGCATAATATGCTTGTCCGCATCTGCATATACCACATTGAATAAGGGTAGATGCTGACCTTGCAGCACATCCTGGAATTCTTCCAGGTTACGCGCATGCCCCATTTCCCACCATTGCCGGTTCATGCCAGCTAATAATGATGTTTCCAATAAGGCAAAGCGCACCGCCAGCATCTGGTCATCCTTCTCGATTACCAGCCCCTGCTTGGTCCGGCGGATGAGTAAAAACTCGCTCGTCATGCTGCCATCCTGTTGGCGGCTTTGAATAATTTCGGTAGTGGTAGTGAAGGGCTGTCTCATCCCATCGAGCAAGTAACCGCCATCCAAGGTAGCCCCTGCCCGCTTCAGTTGGTAGAGATCACAACCATCCATAGTGTTGACAGTATGCGTCCAGCCGAGGTGATCGTTAAAAGCAATCTGTAGAACCGGCGAACCGACCAACGCTTTGCCATAAAGATTCACATCCGTCAGCAAGAAGTGCGACTCATAGAACGTCTCTAATCCACGCCAGTCCAAATGCGGGTTGGCCAGTAACATAGTATTACCGCTGGCTGAATAGGAAGAACCGAGTGACCAGCCATTCGAGGCAACCGGCTGATCAGAAAAGCCGAAGCCAGGCAATAACGCACCACATTCGGAAGTATCGGCAATAAAAACAGTCATTACACGCGTAGTATGCGCAATAACATCCTGCGGCGTTACCGGTAACACCGCTCGGACTGTATCGGAAATAGTCTCCGGGTACTGGCGTGCAAAATCATTAATACCGGCAGCGAATGCATCCAAATTAGTACGGAAGGTTACTATCTTGTTCCATATACCATTTTTCGGCTAGAGTCGGAATACTTAATATCCGTACAGACCGGTCCGCGGGAAGATAACTTTCACCAAATATTTCTGCGCCGCGCCGACATGCTACGACGTAGAGCTTAAGCAGCAAATCCGCACGGCTTCGCATCTGTGCCTAGCCAAATGTATAGAAAGCATCGTTCTCTTTACGGGCAACAATAAGCGGTACACCCCATCTATCCCACAAAATTTCCGGACTACCATGGATTTGTGCAGGTGGCTGAACGAATTGGCAAGCGCTCAGCAATAGTAAAGCACATAACATGTGCCGCAATGCACGCGGTACGGATCGAATTTCTATATCTGATGAAGCCCGCTTATGTTTATGGGTGAAGATCTTAAAATAAAAGCTGTTTAAAGTGCAGCAGCATGCTCAACACGCAAAGCCTTCTTATCTATTTTGCCAACACTGGTTTTGGCGATGGTTTCAACCAATTTGAATTGCGTGAGCAGCGCGTGTTTTGAAATCACCCCACACTCGATTAATAAGCGTATTTGTTCATGCGCAGCCGATTCATTAAACAAAACTTTATCTACTACCAGCAATGCCAGTGGACGCTCTCCCCAGCGCTTATCCGTCATGCCGATCACGGCAACCTCTTGGACGCCGGCAACCAAGGCAGTGCGTTTTCCAATTCCAGTGACGACACCCATTCACCGGCAACTTTAATAACATCTTTCAGGCGATCGGTAATGTGCAGATAACCATCCCGATCAATGGTGCCGATATCCTGCGTATGTAAATAGTCACCTTGCCACAGCGCTGTGCTGGCTTCAGGATCATTAAGATAACCCTGCGTCAGCCAAGGTGCACGTACAACTATTTCACCACTGCCTTGGCCATCATGAACCTGTGGATGCATCGTGTCGTCGACGATCTGTAAATCCACTAGCGGTATTGCGCGCCCGGCGCAGCATAACGCAGACAGCGCGTCATCCGTTACCGGATCTTCCGCGCCGTTGAGGGTATTTAATTGTGCTAATGTCAAAATAGGAGCAGTTTCGGATAAACCATAACCAGAAAAACAATCGACCCCCATTTCCAGTGCTAGTTTGGCCAACGCTTGCGGCAACGCGGATCCACCAACAACAATTTTCCAGCCACAAAGATCCACACCGGATGATTGCGCTGCGGTCAATATCATTTTCAATAAGGTAGGAACACAATGTGAGAAAGTGACGCACTCTTTACGAATCAGTTTCAGCAGCATGTCAGGTGTATAACGTCCCGGATAAACCTGTTTCACACCCAGTAGCGTCGCTATGTAAGGAATACCCCATGCATGCACATGAAACATCGGTGTAACTGGCATGTATACATCTTCGCTGTGGAACCGTTGCCGCGCTGCTGGAGCAGCTAACGCCATGCCTGCTGCTAGCGTGTGCAGCACCAGTTGCCTGTGCGTATAGTAAACACCTTTGGGTGCACCTGTCGTACCAGTGGTATAGAACACCGTCGCCCGCATATTCTCGTCAAAATCTGCAAAACTAAAATCTTCTGTATGATCAGTTAACCAGTTCTCGTACTCATTATCAAATTGTAGAGAAGTGCGCAGCATGATTGCATCATCAGTCATAAAAATAAACTTTCGTATACCGGATAATTCTGTGCGTATATTTTCAATAATAGGGATGAAATCAGCATGCATCAACAGCATTGCAGCACCAGAATGATTCAATGTATAAGCAATCTGTGCCGGTGTCAGCTTGGTGTTGACCGTCATCATAACTGCACCATACATTGGTATGGCGAAATAGCATTCGAGATAGCGGTGGCTATCGTGATCCATTACTGCGATCACGTCACCACGACGAAAATCAGACGCTGCCAATGCAGCAACAAATTGACCAATCCGGGTATACACCTGGTGGTAACTCAAGCGCAATTGATCACGATAGACAATCTCCTGATGAGACGCATTCGTCAACGGCGTATGCCAGAGATGTTTCAGCAGTAATGGATACGATGTCATTTTCTTCTGATTTGTTAGAGATTTTAACTAGAGAACCCTCTTATCAGCTTGTGAGCATACTTCTGACTGGACACTTTCTTTAAAACAACACAACTGACAGGCACTAGCAATAAAGTAACCAAAGAGGAGAAAAATATACCAAATGAAAGCGTAATCACCATCGGCATGAGTTTCTCAGCATCTGAACTTTGTTCACTGATGAGCGGCAGTAATCCCATAACATTGGTTGTTGTTGTTAGAAATATCGCACGGAAACGTGCTTTACCCGCAAAAACTACAGCTTTATAAATCGGTGTGTTTTGCTGGAGAATTTCATTGAGTTTTGCAACCAATATCAGGCTATCGTTGATTGCAACCCCTCCTACGGCAAATAAAGCGACATAAGATTCCAGGGATAAAGGAATTTTCAGCAACAAATGGCCTACAACTGCGCCGATAAAGCCAAATGGAATAGCCAGCATTATGATGAGCGGTTGTGTATAAGAACGTAGCGGCACCGCCAGTAGCGCGTAAATCCCCATCAAAGCCAGTGCTCCATAACCCCATAGATTCGACATTGCTCTCTCTTGCTTTTGCCGGGCTTGACCTGGCTCTATTCTTAGCCCAGGATACTGCGCCTCCAAATCGGGAATCACATTTGCATGCAAATCGGCAAGAATAGCTTCGGTGTTAGCCTCTCCTTTAAAAATATCAGCACTGATTAATTGAATTCGTTCCCGGTTATGCCGGGAAATACTCGCAAAACCCGGTGTATATTCGGCTTCCGCTACTGTGGTGAATGGTACAGTATTGCCATTGGCCAGCCTGATCGGCATTTTATATAAATCATCCAGAGAACGGCGGTGCTCGGAAGGAAAGCGTAGCATCACCCTGATTTCATCCCGATTCAGAAAAAAGCGCTGCACCTCCAGTCCAAAAAATCCATGACGAACTTGCTCACCTAGACTTTGCATCGTTAGCTCATAAAGTGATGCTTCAGGCTTAAGCTTAAGTTGCAGCTCGGACTTACCTGCCTGCATGGAACCCGTCACGCTGTGTACGCCAGCATAAGAAGAAAGCTTGGTTTTAAGGATTTCACCGACTGTACTTTGTAGTGCAACATCTGTTGCAATCAGCTTTAACTCAATGGCTTTCGCGGAGTGAGCAGTAGGCATGCCAAGATCTCTTGGCCAGAAGGTCTGGAAAGACAGCGTCGCTCCAGCAGGAAGCTCACCAAAGCGCTCTTGCCATTGTTTTTGAATGATATCCATACGGGAACGGATACGTTCGTCAATCGCTATCTCGATATCGACAAACCCGGAATTGTCGTCAACAATAGCAATAATGTGTTGAAAACTATCCTTCACTTTAGTCGTTGTGTCGATTCCAAGTTCAGTGTTTAGCTCTGAACGTATTTCATTGGCAATACGTTCCAAGCGCATTACCTGATAATTAACCTCTTCAAATGGGGTGCCTGGCGGAAGCTGAAGAATGGCAATCATATAATAGTCATTCACAGGCGCTTCCATCACGCTGTGAATGCGTCCGGAAAAAACAAGCGCACCGGTAATCAGCAATATGATATAAAACACTGATAACGTAATATAGCGAAACCGTATCAGCGATCTCAGTACTGGGACATATACACAGTCGATAAACCATTGCAATCCAGTATCAACCCGCTCTTGAATAGAACTTACGGCAGAAGACCAAGCGTTACGATTTTTAGTTGAAGTAATGCTGACAGCCAAATGTGAAGGCAAGATCAGAAGCACTTCCAGCATGGAAAACGCCAAGGTTACAATAATCACTAGAGATATGTTGTACATCAAATATCCGCTAAGACCCGGCAAAAAAAGCCCGGGAATAAAAGCAATCATCGTAGACAACACCATTAACACGACTAATGGTGCTACTTCAAGCGTTCCACTGATTGCACCCGATAAACCGGGACGCCCTCGCTGCTGATGCGAGTAAATATTCTCACCTACAATAATCGCGTCATCCGCCAAGACCCCCAGGATAAGAATCAAAGCAGCAATCGAATAAATATTTAGAGAAATTCCCAGCATCGGCATCAGCCAGAGTGCTCCTAACAGAGATATCAAAATACCACTGCTCACCCATAACGCTAGATAAAAACGCATGGTAAACATCAGTATCAGAAAAACAAGAATAAAACCTTCTACTGCGTTTTCCCATAACATGGACATATTGTGTTTATAATATTTTGACCAATCATCCCATGTCGTAATACCAATACCATCAGGCAGTTCAGGGCGAAATGCTTCAATAACTTCATTGACCGCTTCGACTGTTGTCACAATTCGGTCTTTTGACATTACAAAGATTTGCGCGGCTGGCTTGCCATCAATTCTTGCCAGAAAATCTTTTTCACCCACTGTTTCGCGAATCTGCGCAATATCACCAAGCAATAGGCGCGCACCATCCGGTTCAGATCGCAGACTAATCGCAGCGTAATCAGCCACAGTCATAGCCTGACTCTTGCTTCTCAGCAGCAACTTGCCATCGGATTTTTTAAGTTCTCCCGCCGGTATATTATTGGATGCGACCTGAATCGCCTCGGCAATTTCTTCAAAACTCAACGCATAGCGGCGTAAATCAGATTCTGTAATTTCAATCGACATTTCATAAGGAAGCTGAGGCCAAGGAATCATTAATCCTATATCCGGATGCTTACTCAGCATAGCCTGCAATTGATCACGTTGACGTATTAAGGCTAATATATCGACTTCACCATGCACCATTATAGTTACCGCAATCGTGCCAGTTTTCATTTCCTGAATCTTTAGCTTCTCGGCTCCTTTCGGAAAAGCCGTGATGCGATCCATTCTAGCCTGCACAGCAGTCTGGAAACGTGCGGAACCAATCGCAGGATCAAACTCAACGATAATCTCGCATTCCGCCTGGTTAGCAATGGCATTGATATGCCGAATCCCTTCCAAATCATGGATGGCTTCCTCAATGGGGATACATAACGCTTGCTCTACTTCTGCAGGACCTGCTCCTGGATAAGCTATTTCGATCTTCAGTTGATTTTGTGGCGCAGGTGGAACAGTATAACGCTTGGACACGGTTAGACCCATCAATCCACCCGCTATAATAATCAACATGAGAAAATTCGCGGCAATAGGATTTCTGGCAAACCAGATGATCAATTTCATAGAGCAATCTCAGTAGGGATGACTTCTATTCCCTCAACCGGATGATGCAGGCCGGATACAAGCACATGTTCACCTGCCTCTAATCCTGTTTTAATGATCACTTGTTCTCGTTCTCTACTGAGGACTTCCACATTGCGGAAACGTAACCGCTGTTTCTGATCAACGATGACTACCCGATTATTATTGCGTAATGCACTGGCTGGCAGAATAACCAAATCTTCGAGCCAGCGTCCTTCGATGCTGGCTTCTACATATAAGCCTACCGGTAAACTGGTAGCAAACGATTCCGTGCCAGATGAGTCAAATTTTTTTGCGCCAAGACCGAATGGATCCGGGATTTGTGCAACCAGTACTACCATGCCGGTATCTTGCTCAACTACGCCCTCGCTTCGCACAATATGGCCTAGCCAGGCCTGTTGCTGCCCCTGGTAGTTTGCGGTGAGCCTTACTGGTGCTCCCTGCTTGGATTTATTACGAGTGGGGGAGTCTGAGAAATCGATGAAAGCAAGTTCATGTGTGCTTAATGGCAAGCGCACTTCGGCCAGATCACTGCTGTAAATTCTTCCCAATACCGCACCGCTGCTCAGATACTGGCCCATCCCTACTTCCTTATTACGTACCCGACCATTAAAAGGAGCGCGTATATCTGTGCGTTGCCGCAATAACCGGGCATTCTTCAGCTCTTCTCGCTCTGCTGCTAACTTGGCTTTCTTTTCCTTAAGCTGCGGAATCCTTAGATTTAACGAATTAGGCTTTCCCTGTCCGAGATGTTGCCATTCATCACGTGCCTGTTCTGCTTCCGCTTCTTCTCGTGTCAGCTGATACTGGGCTTCCATTACCCTAGCTTGTGCTTGCGCTACCCGCAAATCATATTCCGCCGGATCGATGGAAATCAGTAAGTCCCCTTTCTTGAAGAATCCACCGCTGATAAATTCAGGTGAAATTTTGATGATATTGCCTGAAACACCAGTAACCAGGTCTATTTCTGTTTGCGCCATGATACGCCCTCGCGACCGGACATCCATACGTAGCCGCTGAGGCTTTACCTTGATCACTTGAACCGATGGCGGTGTAACGATATCCTCCTGCTGCTCGGTTTGCGGCGGTGAAATAACAATGGCAAAGGCAGCCAGTCCCCCCCCAATCGCAATCAGTAACGCGATGATTAATTGCTGGCGTGTTTTCATAGAGTGGTAACGATTAAATACCGGTTTCGGATCACTGCATGTGCCTCGTTACACATCTCCACCCAGAGCCAAATAAAGATTAATGCGATTGCTAAGTAACTGCCGAGTGACAGACAAATGGGCGCTCTGGGCATTGAGTGTGCTGCGATAACTGTCGAGTAAGGTGAGAATTCCAATCAGGTTGTGACGATAAGAATAAACAGCCAATCTCTGGCTGGATTCAGTTTGTTCAACCGCTTTTCTAAGAGACGCTTCTTGTTGCCGTAACCACTCTTCTGCTGCCAGCGCTTGTTCAACTTCGCGGAAAGCATTAAGTGCGGTGTTTTTATAAAAATTCAGTGCCTCCTCTGCGCGTGCCTGATTCCGGAAAATTTCACCTTTAATACGTCCACCAGTAAACAAAGGTTGCATGAGTCCGGCAAATACATGCCAGGCCACTGCCTTAGGATCGATCAGTTCAGTCAGATCGCTGCTACGCGTCCCGCCGGCAGCAGTCAGGGTAATACGGGGTAAAAGCAATTTTTTAGAGCTGGCTGTTCGGAAGTCAGCAGCTTTCAGGCGCTCAAATGCTGCAACTACGTCCGGCCTCCGTTCTAGCAATTCAGAAGGCAATCCAGCAGGGATATCAACAGGTAATTGCGGCAAGGCGATGGCGTCTATTTCATTCCCGGCCGGATAACGTCCCAGTAAAATCTCCAGGCGGCGGGTGATCATCTGAATTCTGTTACGCGTTTGCTTGAGTTGCGCTTCTGCATTGGCCAGATCAGTGAGGGCTAGGCGTAAGTCGAGACCGCGCTCCAGACCTCGTTGAAAACGTCCCCGGACTAAACTCACTATAATAGTTCGATCCTTGATCGATTGCTCGACCACCTTTGCCTGCAGATTTGCTTCAACTAACTCAAAATAGCCTTGCGCTACCCGTGCTGCCAAGGACAGTTTTACTCCATAATAATCGACAGCGGTCGCATCAGCTTCCAAAACTGCAGCCTGCTGAAAATCACGTATTCTCCCCCAAACATCCAATTCCCAACTCATCCCGAACAGAACTTCAAATACATCGAATCTTGATGATCCAAACCCTGCTTCCCGAATTTGAGCTCGCTCATGTTCAGCTGTGAGAAAAAACTGCGGCCAACGGCTTGATCCATCAATTCGTGCCTGTGCTATCGCTGCATCGACCCTGGCTGCTGCCGCTTTCAGTTCATAATTATCAGCCAGCGCACTGTCAACCAAAGCACTTAGATGAGGATCACCAAAAGTTTCTACCCATTTAGTCGGCATCGGTTGGCCGAGTGCTTTATCCTCAACCCATTGATCTGGTATCTCTGCGCCTACTTCCTCAACATGCCGCTGCGGTAGCATGTTACAACCTGCCAGTATAAGAAAAAGGATTATGCAAATAAAAATTTTGATCACTTAATCCATCCGATCCTATTTATTAAAATGACTAATAAATACTGGAAGATAAAGGTGCATATCTGATCTAGCGGGTATTCCGGTTTGGATAAAACTCATTAGCGAGCGCATTAGCGATATCCTTACGTACCTGATAAGCCTCATTGACAATGTTTCCGAGACGCGCGAAATCATGCGTCATTCCAGGATAGATCCTGACGAGCGTAGAAACACCCGCAGTCTTGAGCCGATCGGCATATGCAATACCTTCATCTATCAGGGGGTCATATTCGGCCAAAGCCAGAAATGCAGGAGCAAGACCAGTCAGGTTACTCGCTTCAAGAGGCGCAAAACGCCAATCTTTTCGATCTGATTCATCACGTAAATAATGGGTAAACATCCATTGCAGAGTTGTTGCTTCAAGCAGATAGCCTTGTGCAAAACGACGATGCGACGCGGTATTCTGCCATGCGCTGGTACAAGGATAAAGCAATACCTGATATACAGGTTGTGGCCAACTGCTATCACGCGATGCTAAACACATCCCGGCTGCCAGCGTTCCACCCGCACTATCTCCTCCCACAGCAATACGTGTAATATCCAAATTGTATTCAGTACCTGCTGATAGTATCCACTGATAGGCATCCTGTGCATCATAAACAGCTGTCGGGAAGCGATATTCAGGTGCCAGCCGATAGGCAACATTGAGCACACAACAGGGTGTCAATGCTGCCAATGCTCGACACAATGAATCATGAGACTCCAGTCCGCCCACACAATATCCTCCACCATGAAAATAGAGTAATACTGGTAGAGGTCCCTTTTCTTCTGCTAACTCAATCGGCTTATAAAGCCGCGCATGGATCTGTTGGCTATCCCGGCATGGAATACTGATAGAGGTCACACTCTCAACAGCCATCCCAGGAACATCCAATATCTGCGTTGAAGCATCATATTCTAGCCGGGCCTGCGCAGGTGTTAACTCATGCATCATGGATTTACTTCCACTCATGACATTAGCTTCAACCAATTCAAGAAATGCAGCCAGATCCGGATCAAGCGACATTTAATCTTCTCCGATAATAAATATAACCCAGGTCTATCGCCTGGCAAGGATGTGAATACAACATAACACCACCTAGAATCTGTACTTCAAAGTTCCCACGACGGTTCGTTCTGTTCCAAGAAAAAAATTACCACCGAGCTGAGATGAAACATACTTATTATTAAAGATATTGCTAGCGTTAATATTAAATATCCAAGGGCCATAATCGTAGCGCAGTGTGGCATCGAACAAGGTAAATGCCGGGGTCGTACTGGTATTTTCCGGGTCATTGTATACTCTACCGACATAACGAACACCTCCTCCAATCCCCAATCCCCGCAACCATTCTATGCCCAGACTCCTAAAAGAATAATCCAGCCAGGCTGAAGCCATGGTATTGGGCACTAAAATAGGCATTTTGTCTAAGTTGGTATCATTACTTTTGGTAACGGTTACTTCTTGATAGGTAAATGAGCCAATAAAATTCAAGCCGGGTAACAGTCCAGGTAACAGTTCTGCTTTAGCTTCCAGTTCAGCGCCGCGTGAACCGATCTCACCTGTTTGCACACTGCGAAACGGATCATTGGGATCACGTGTTATTACATTGGTTTTAGTTAGATCAAATAATGCAAGTGTGTAGAGACTCCTGCCACCCACCGGCTGGTATTTGATACCTACTTCATATTGAGCCCCACGCGTTGGATCAAATGGATTGTTGCTAGTATCAAAGCCCGGTTGTGGCAAGAATGATTGTGAATAACTCACATAAGGGGCGATGCCATTGGCAAACCGATAGGTTAAACCAGCCCGGCCGGTAAATGCATCCTGTTTGGCTTTTGCTGTAATAGCACTCAGAAGATCGTTATTAGTAGAATCAACTCTGTCATAACGACCACTTAAAGTCAGGATCCAATTCTCATCGTATCGGATTTGATCTTGTATATAAACGCCAAATTGATTAATTTTCTGCTTGGCATGGATACCCAAGATATCAGGCTTAGCAATCGGTAGTGAGTACACCGGATTAAGAATGTCGATGCCAGGTGTAACAGAGCCATCCTGGTTTCCTTGAAAAAATTTGAGTGAAGCATTGGTTACATTCCAGTCTACCCCTGTAAGTACCGTGTGATGGACTGGACCAGTATTAAGCTTAGCCTGTAAATGGGTATCGAGTACAGTCTGATTTAATCGTTCCCTAGTAGAAAAGGCCGAACGATCCTGCAATGTAGGTTGATCAACCGTATTATAACCGAGCGGAAAGAAATCATTAAATCGCCCGTCTTGATCCGTATGGCGAAAATTCTGTCGCGCTGTGAACATCTCGTTAAAGTGATGTTCAATCTGGTAGCTGAAAGAAGATTGATTTGTCGAGTATTTAACAAAATCTGGATCTCCAAAAAGAACATTGGTGCGATTGCCATCCGGTGCTGCCAGATAAAAAGCGGCTGCATTCGTACGATTATTAAGTACATCACCCATGAGTGTGATGGTCGTGTTGACTGTTGGCCGCCAAGTCACCGAGGGAGCAATATAAAAGCGTCTATTGAATGCGCGATCTCCGCCGGTATTGGGAAATCTAACCTGCGTATCCGTATCAAGCCCCAAAGTTACAAGACGGAACATCAACGTTCCATCCTTGTTTGCAAATCCTAAATCGGCAGCAACCCGTTTACGGTCAAAATTGCCGTACTGCAACTCAATTTCCCGAATTGGATCGGCACTCGGGCGTTTAGTCACACGATTGACGATCCCCCCTGCATCGCCACGGCCAAACAATACCGACGATGGTCCGCGTAGCACATCGATACGCTCCAATCCGTACGGATCGGTGATATAAGAACCAAAAAATAGACCTTGCGCTGCATTACTCAAGCCATCACGAAAATTTGCATTCGTCAATCCATCGAAGCCACGTAAGAAAATATTTTCAAAACCTGTTCCCTGAAACCCAAAGTTGCCAGTGGTAACACCTGGTGTATAGCGTAAAGCTTCAGTAAAATTCTGTACGCTGCGTATGTCAAGTTCATCACGCGTAACCACCGAGATCGATTGCGGGATTTCAATAATCGGTGTATCTGTCTTGGTTCCAGTCATACTGCGTTTGGCTGCATAACCGATAGTCTGGTCAGATGCTCTACCTTTAACAGTCACTGCAGGTAATACCGTGACATTCGACTTATCCGCATCTGGTTCATTTGAGCTGGCAGTAGTTTCTGACTGTGTGCTTTTTGCTTCTGCTGCTTTATTCGTTGTTTGCTCAGATGACTCAGCAGCACCTTCAATCTGCTGGTTTTTTGTTTCTGCTGCTTTATCCGCTATTTGTTTTGGTTCTGCATAACTATTGAGTGATATTGTCAATAACGCCAGTTGCACGGCTGATAATAGGATTACGTTTTTTAGTTTAATGGTTCCTTCGGGAGGCGCTATGATGCTATTCATATTTAATATGTTGATTAGTTTAAGAAATATTACCTATTAAGCAAATACTGAAGAAATTCCACGTTTTGCCTGCATAGCGCTTGTTTGATTAGAGGTAGTCATGAGTGCCTGAGCAATTTCGTTCGTACGTACAGCTGTTACTGAGAGCAAGGTATCGCTCAATCCGTGACTTGATTCACAAGCACCTTGCAGAAAAACCGCTGGCTTGAAATTAGGTGTACTGCATAGTCGATATTGACGATCCACTATAAAATCTCCGAAATATGGAGTGAGTGGCGCTAACAAGGATTTGTGATGATCCCGGTGATAGCCCGTGGCAAGCACCACAGCATCATAAGTTTCCGTTCGCTCACAATTGGTATTCAAATCATGTAAAACAAATTGAATACCTTCTTGCTGGGAAAGCGCTTGCCTGACTTCATGGCGCCGCAGAAAACGATGGCGCTCGCTACCGGACACTTTCTGCCGGTAAAGCACATTGAAAATTTGTTCAATTAAAACCAGATCAGGCGCGGCATAATTGGTATGCCAGAACTCATTGAGGATCTCAGCGCGATCTTGCTGAGAGCTATTAAAAACAAAATCTGTGAAGTCAGCATTGAAAATCTCATTGACGAATGGGCTGTCATCCGATGGCTTGATTGAGCGCGCACGCATAATCAGATCAACCTGAGTCGTCAGGAAGCGATCATGCAGATCCATGAAAATTTCTGCTGCACTTTGCCCGCCTCCCACTATTGCAATCCTACTAGCATCGGGGTATTGTTTAATCTCTTGCAGATAACTATTGGAATGAAATACACGCGGATCTCCCTCAAGTGACAAGAAGCTATCCGGGATTCTCGGTTTGCCGCCGATACTTATTATCAGATTTCGCGCCAATCGCTCGTGAATGACTTGCTCACCATCGCGTGATCGGATACGCAGCAGCACAGTCTCCTCTCCACGTTTCTGCGGTAATATCTCGATTACCTCCTCGCCATAAGCGCAACAGTGGTCAAAATGCGATGCTGCCCATGACAGATAATCATTGAATTCATGGCGACTCGGGAAAAAGGTCTTGAGATTGATAAAATCCTGCAACCGATTCTTTTGATGGAGATAATTAATAAACGTAAAATGACTTGAAGGATTGCGCATCGTAGCCAAGTCCTTGAGAAAAGAAACCTGCATATGCGCGTTATTCAGCATCATGTTGGCATGCCAGGCAAAACCGGGTTGTTTCTCAATGAAAAAAGGCTCGAGGTTATAACCAGCTTGCTTTTTTTCTTGGAGCGTAATGGCAAGCGCTATATTGGATGGGCCAAAGCCAATACCGATCAAATCGTAAACTTTCATGATGAAATCCTCAGGGTAAAAAAACAGAATGGAGTGTTAACGTGCTGCGCGGTATCCATAGTTGTTCAGCATAAAAGCGCTCTCGTAACAACATCCCGAGCATGGCGCGTTTATGGGGGAAATCGAACTCCTTGAGAAGCGCGTAACCGCATTGAGCAAGATTCCGGATCATCTTGTGATTATCAGCACGGGGTTCGATGACAATGCGCTGAGTTCTATCATCATCGAGAAATAAATAGTGGGAAATAGACGGCAGCCAAGCGGTTACGAAAGGTTTGCCGCGTAAGTGGGGCTCTCCAATTAACACATGCCAGCCACGGTCAAAATTGTCTACATCATAATAGGGAGCAATCCGATCTTCTTTGGCCCAATATATTTCAAAATAACCAAAAGGTTCATCATCGAGGCAAGCGATGAGATTGATCACATGTGGATCGCTCTGGATGCCTTCAAGGTATGCGCGGTGCTTAGCGAGATCACCGCTCTCCTGCCAGAACTTTGCCACAACGGGATCATTCATCCAACGACTGAAACGTGTAAGATCGGTCGCGAGATCGACTGTTCGAAATGATAAAGTACGCCCTAGCCACGTGATATAACGCTGATAAACAATACCAATGGGCTTAGGCGGCCGGAGCGGATGGCGGCGGCCATGACTAAAAACAGGGTAAATTGGATATGACTGAGATCGCGATGATGAAAGCCATACTCTGGCCTGCTGCCAGAAAAGCTCCACATACACAACATTCCGGCCATCTTCAGTTTTAACCACTACCCCAGAATCAAATAATTTACTAAACTGATTAATGGGTACAGAGAGATATAACTTCGCCTGATTGGAGTAATAGACAAATGTAGCTTCAATTGCTGCCAGCAATTCAGTGACATCCGGATGCGCTGAATAAAGATCAGCCCACTCTAGCGTTAATTGATCAGATTGCTTATATAAGTGCCAGGCCGTTCTTTTTTTGTTTTCGCAATCCTGCACACTCAAAGTGTTACCTTCACAGGTAACGAGATAACGTGTCTGATCTGGGCAAGATAACAAGCTCATCGGACGCACCGACTGCTCTACCAGCGTCTCACAAGCTTGATCGTTTAATCGATACCGTTCCATTTGTCTCCCAGTAAACTGATTTGGATAAAACCCTCGTTATACTGATTGAAGACGAATGAGAAGTATTATTATTTACACATTCTATAAAATTTTAGTTATTTAGCATGTGGGGAGGAAATAGTAAATAGTTATGCCATTGATAAGCAGAGCAAATTGTCTGCAATGAGAAGCAGCTAGATGCACTGCTTTAGTAAAAATTAGCGAAAGCATGGCTATATTGGTGTTAAACATTTACCATGGCTATTCGTCTTTTTTAGTATATCTCCTCTCTTTTATGTATAAACCATGCTTAAGTATCTTATTAATCAATCCAAACTATTGCTGTTAAGTGCATCATTTGCCAGCATCGTGCATGGCATTTGCAGCGTACTGCTGCTTGCTCAAATCAGCAAGGCACTCACTTCGACAGCATCTGATCAGGATGAAATGGCGCTCATTTTTGCAGCAACGGCACTCTGTGTCATGCTAAGTTATATGGTGGCGGCAATTCTCTTTGAACGCCTAGGACAGCGCGCGCATTCCGAGCTACGCAGTTTTATTGCGCAAAGAGTGATTGCTGCCGATTATCGGCAACTCGAGCAACTCGGTGCTGCACGAGTACAATCTGCCCTTTCCGAACACTGCACACGAGTGGCTGAGTTCTTTGTCAGTTTTCCGGTCATTCTTACTAATGCCGTAGTGGTCGCTGGCTGCCTGGTTTACATGGCGTTTTTATCATGGCAGGTATTCCTGCTCGCCCTCGTCGTCATTGGGTTCGGTTCACTCGGTTATCACCTCGCTCACTTACGTGCCATTAAACATCTTGATATCGCCGCCCAGGAGCAGGATAATTTATTTGCCTATTTTCGTTCACTCACTGACGGCGCCAAGGAATTGCGCCTCAATCGCGATAAACGGACTACTTTTTATGATGATGTGCTTAAACGCTCCATCGAAAAGGTACGTAAGGAGCGAACATTTGGTATGTCTGTTTTTGTAGCCTCAGCAAGCTGGGGTAATTTCCTGATTTACGCATTTATTGGTCTGGTGTTGTTTTTGCTGGTAGGTGATGTACCTGATCGGGCATTGATCATGACGGGCTACGCCCTGGTGTTCGTTTATATGGTAGGGCCGCTCGAAGCATTACTGTTGAATATTCCACGGGCTAACCTTGCCCAGGTATCAGCCGATCATATAGAGGAAATTACGCATTCCATGTTCTCTTCTGAATCCCAGACAGACAAAATCGATCTGCCGCCTCTGCAATCGATTGTATTGCAGAGGGTGTTGCATCGTTACTATCATGAGCAAAAGGATGAAATGTTTACGCTGGGACCGGTTGATTTACAGTTCTTTCCGGGTGAAATCACTTTTCTGATCGGAGGCAATGGCAGTGGTAAAACGACCTTGGCGAAATTACTGGTGGGGCTCTATTCGCCGGAAGAAGGCAGCATCAGTCTTAATGGCAAGGTTATCGATGATACTAACCGTGACTACTACCGACAGTTCTTTACTACTATTTTTTCTGACTTTCACCTTTTTGAGCGGCTGCTTGAAACGGATCATGGCAACGATCTGGATCAAAGGGGAAATCAGCTGTTAGCCAAACTTCATCTACAAAATAAGGTAAAAGTCCAGGATGGAGCCTTTACCACGCTCACCTTGTCGCAAGGACAACGTAAACGTCTCGCGCTAGTGATTGCTTATCTGGAAAACAGACCCTTCCTGGTATTCGATGAATGGGCAGCCGATCAGGATCCAGCATTTAAGGAAATTTTTTATTATGAATTGCTTCCGGAATTACGCGCGATGGGTAAAGCCATCCTGGTTATTTCACATGACGACCGCTACTTCCATTTAGCCGATCGTGTGCTACGCATGGAAAATGGCCGTTTGATCTTTGACCATCAGGAAGCAGCAGATACCCCAAAAAAAATAACCACCCCATCATTGATGACTGCCAATAGTGTTACTTAGCATTATGAAAAAATTTATTGATCCCGCAATAACTGCTGATATCGCGCAACAGGAGAAACAGTCCAGCAAATCCAGAGCAAGTCGCCAAATACTCACCTTGCTACACCGCTGGGCTGGTCTCTTTTTAGCAGCCTTCCTGTTCATTTCAGGGTTGACCGGCGCAATCATTTCTTGGGATCACGAACTGGATGAGTGGCTCAATCCCCAATTATTTGAACGACAAAGTCAGGGAGATCCTCTTGCACCCCTGACGCTCGCTGACCAGTTCGAAGCATCTCATCCCGAAATTATGATCACCTGGCTGCCTTTGTCCCTAGAGCCTGATCAGAACCTTGGTTTAGGGGTAAACTCTCGCCTTGATCCTGATACTGGCAAAGCATATGATCTGGATTTCAATCAAGTCGCACTTGATCCCGTGAGTGGCGAAGTACGCGGTACCCGCATGTGGGGTGAAATCTCACTCAGCCGGGAAAATTTCTTGCCCTTTCTGTACAAATTGCACTATAGCATGCATATCCCGGATGCTTTTGGACTGGAATTAGGCATATTGTTTATGGGCATACTAGCGATGGTGTGGTCAATCGATTGCTTCATTGCCCTCTGGATTTCGTTTCCCCATTTCCAGGCATGGCGCAAATCATTTGTTTTTCGCTGGCAACAAGGCGGTTACAAACTGAATTTCGATTTGCATCGCTCAGGTGGGGTGTGGTTATGGGCTTGTTTATTGCTACTGGCCGTGACCGCTATTTCTATGAACCTTAAACAGGAAATCATGCGTCCCCTTGTCTCAGTCTTTTCCACCCTCACCCCAGACCCGTTTGCGCACCGTACTCCTAGGCCGCATGATGAACCGATTGAACCTTCGATCACGCGACACGAAGTCATTCTGCTTGCCACTACAGAAGCTCAAAGAAGAAATTGGAACATTCCGTTAGGGGGCATGTTTTATGAGCCAGAGTATGGCATTTATGGTGTAACGTTTCACGAGCCAGGTCAAGATCACGCAAACTTCGGTCTTGGTAATCCTTGGCTTTATTTTGATGGCCAGGACGGATCCTTTCTCGGTGACAATATCCCGGGGGTAGGCAGCATGGGTGACCTATTCTTGCAAGCCCAGTTTCCCTTACATTCCGGTCGCATCCTTGGCTTGCCTGGACGTATCCTGGTTTCCTTGTTAGGAGTAGCAGTCGCAATAGTGTCCGTAACAGGAGTTATTATTTGGCAGAGGAACCGTTGTGCGCGTACGAGAATCGCTAGCAATCACTGTAAATAATCTTTACTTATTTAACGTGGGTTCGACATAAGAATCATCACATAACGGCTGGAGTGCTTGAGGAAGCCTAATATTAAGCAAAGGTTTCTTCTCCTGAAAGGTGTAAGTCACCAGCCCGTCTGATAGCTTTATCTTAATAAATTCAGATTCCCTTTGCTGCTTTTCTTATCCAGAACTCACGTTACTTATGCTTTCAGTGCAGTCAGTCCCCTCGATGGAGCCTTCGACAGCTTGGTATTGCCTCATGTCAACAGCGATTGCATGCAGATTTGCATCAATGAGATGGCCAGTCGTTACTCTAGTGATCATATCGTTATGATCGTTGATGGCGCTGGCTCGCATAAGAGCAAGGATATTCATTTACCTGAGATCCATTTGTTATTCCTGCACCGTATTCCCCTGAACTAAATCCACAAGAGCATATTTGGGGCCAACTGCGAGAAAAATACTTTCATAACCGTCAGTTTGACAGCATCGATGCGCTAGAGAATCAGTTAGTTAGTTAGTGCATTATATGATCTCGAAAATACTCTGATTTAATCAAAAGTATAACCAGCTGGGATTAGATTATTAATGTAGTTTCTAGTGCAAATTAGAATTACTTAGTATTTTTAAGTGTTCCATTTTATGAGCCACACATCCACAAAAAGCTCTAGAAATACAGTATACAAAAACCGCATTCCTACTATTTTAATTTGTAAATTTAAATAATATTCATTATCATTACCAATTGTAATTTGCGTTGCTCTTCAAAGAATGGAATGCATCAATTCAATAAATAATACATTGTTTTAATCATATGATTCTCTATCAAGGAGGGATTATTCGATGTTGCAAAATAAAATTATTTCAGTAGTTTCAGTTTTGATGCTGCCTATACTTATCAGCAATCCAGTTTGGGCTAACGGTGGAAACCGAGTTTATTGGATAGCAGCTGATGAAGTATTGTGGGACTATGCACCTTCATTTCCTGCTAATCCGATGACAGGCCATGAATTTACTGCAGAAGAGCGTGTATTCGTCGAGCAAGGGATTGGTCGGCGATATTTAAAGTCTGTCTATCGGGAATATACCGCCGGGTTTGGTGCGGTAAAACCGCGTGTCGCTGAGGAGGAGCACTTGGGTATACTTGGCCCTGTCATTCGGGCAGCCGTGGGAGACAGAATTACTGTTCATTTTAAAAACAATACCCGTTTTCCAGCAAGTATCCACCCGCATGGCGTGCGCTATATCAAGGAACACGAAGGCGCTGCACATTCATCAGCTGATAAGCATAAATCTGGCGGAATCGTGGAGCCGGGAGGGGAGCACACTTATATTTGGGATGTTCCAGAACGCGCAGGTCCTGGCCCAAATGATCCTTCTTCCATTGCCTGGGTTTACCATGGTCACGTCAATGAACCTGCCGATACCAACTCAGGATTAATTGGCCCGATTATTATTTCAAGTAACAGAGAGAAACCGCTGGATGTAGATCGTGAGTTTATTTCACTGTTTACTGTATTCGATGAAAACGCCAGCTTATATAAAGATATCAATCTTTCCACTTGCACTGGTTCTTGTGACCCGAAAAGCGAAGAATTTGAGGAAAGTAATCTGAAGCATGGAATCAATGGATTGCTTTATGGCAATAATAAAGGTTATCTGATGCGCACTGGCGAACGCGTGCGTTGGTATATCATAGGCATGGGTAGCGAGGTGGATCTTCATTCACCGCATTGGCATGGTGCCACTTTATTGCATAATGGTAACCGCTTGGATGTAACTGAAGTGTTGCCGGCGGCTACTAAAACTCTGGATATGCAGCCAGATGTCAAGGGCGAGTGGATGTATCATTGCCATGTCAATGATCACATCAGTGCTGGCATGTCGACGATGTTTACTGTTGAATAAAATAACATTCGCTTAAAAAATGCTAAAGCTTTTGCACATCGGGTCGATAAAAAATGTGTAATAACCTTACCATGCTCCTATATAACCTGGTAAGTTATTTATATTCCTCACCATGTTATACTTAGATTACTATACATTCTTTAGCCTTGAAGCCGACAATTAGTGCCAGTCCGACAACCTCATTTTTTCACCTTCAAGTTGCCTACTTTTTAAGTACCTTTGTAAAAATGCAATGAAACCACGCATCCAAAAAAGCCCCTGATTGTATTTTTTGTGAGACATGGCATAAAAAATACGATTTTCACCCAACACTCACTATTGATTGCTCGCAATCAGGCGGTTTTTTGCATTAGCTGGAGAGCTTAAGCTGCTTGTTAGTGCTTTAAATTACGTTTTTACCTTTGCGCTCACGCTCCACATCTTGCTGCCATAGAAATCACCTATTCGGCGGATGTTTCTGGCGACAATAGCCAGTGCAACGTAACGTTTAAAACCAACCATGCCATGATCTGGGCATTTGTATAGTCCGTTCACCTCCAGCGCATGGATTGCTGACTCTACTGCTGAGTGCGCACGACGAGTTTTAATAAATTCTTCCGTTTGTTCTACCGCTTTGCGCTCTCTGGATAGTTTGCTTTTTTGGGGAGCGTGACTTGGTCGAGATGTTGGACTAATTCAGCCTGGTTGGTAGGTGAATGAAAACCTTTATCGAAGCTGCAGGCATTGAGTAGGGGAAAGCGTTTTTTTTAACGCGAGTTCGGGATAAGAAAAGCAGCAAAAGGAATCTGAATTCCTTATGATGAAGCGATGTGGGAAAAGAATTTCATCACTACAAGAGTCAGATTCCAATGGATGCTTAATATTTTTTGTGCGATTAACGATTTTCATAAAGGGTTTGAGCCGTGGTGGAAGCAGCGTTTAACGGAGTCATCGCTGAAACGGCGTCAGCAGCGAGGCGCGCTGTGTCTAAGTAAAGTCATGATCATCATGGTGGGGTTTCATCTGTCCGGTTACCGGACGTTTAAGCACTATTATTCGACCAAGATCAGTATATGCCACAATCGCCGCATTGGGTCGCATAAAGTAATGGCAGAGTTTGTTGCTCGGGAAAAACTAGTGTGGATTGGTTTTATGGGTTCAAGCTGCACCTGGTCATTAATGACTAAGGAGAATTGCTGGGGTAAAAGTAACAGCGGGCAATGTGGATGACCGTGATTCCCTACCGGAACTGGCGCGCTCTTTGTTTGATAAACTCTTTGGTGCCCGGGATTACACCTCGCAGTCACTCTTTGAGCAACTGTGGGAGCAGGGCATGCAGCTCGTTACTAAAAGTGCGTAAGAATATGAAAAACAAGCTGTTGCCACAGTTTGGCAAGCTCCTGTTACGTAAACGCTCAACCATTGAGATCGTCAATGACCTATTGAAGAATATCTCGCAAATCGAGTATTCCCGCCATCGCAGCCTAGTTAATTTTTTTCTTAATCTGATAGCTGGATTGGTGGCTTACAGCCTTTGGGAGAAGAAACCCTCGCTTAACATTAGGTTTTCTCAAGCTCTTCCAGTGGTAGGGGATGATTCTTATGTCGAACTCACGTTACACTAAGTTCCGTCCTGACTAACTGCTCCTACCTCTATGCTGATGCGCTTTAATATATTGGTTGCCAAAATAGCATGCACGCACGGACAAACCTAGTGGTCATAAACAAAATAGCAATATGCCATATAGTATGATCCCGCTTGAATTCAAGTAATAAGTGCAACCCACCAATTTTTCAGCATCTGTGCCTGATAATTCGCGGAACATCTAGTAGTGCGTCCTAAACTCTAAGCACTTTCTTGGCCTGCTGTTAGGTTTGTGGACAGCTTCCAATACCTGCTGGGTAGTCACATCCAGCAGTCCCATCGTTTTAGGGAAATATTGACCTAACAGCCCATTGGCGTTTTCATTCTGACCACCCTTCCACGAGTGATAGGGTTTGACAAAATATGTTTCACATTCAAGCGTATTTGCTACTTCTTCATGCTTAGCGAACTCCATGCCATTGTCAAAGGTGAGAGTATGCACCCGATCCTTGAATACATCATTCTGTTATCACCTTACTGATCAAACAAACCCACAGGGAATGTTGGGTTGATTTGATAATCCAATATCTCCACCATCTCAATCAGACTACCATCCGTGCCATAACTCATCACTTTGAGTGGAAAACCGTTCGTTACGTCTAACCACAAATCCATCCGTGACACAGCGCCTACACTGAAGCCACCTGCTCCCTGCACACTAATTTGCAGGGCAGACTGACCTGCAATAGAATCTGTACCAAGCACAGTTGTCTTGCCCTGATTTTGCAGTAACATCACTTCCTGATACAAAACCCCTAGATCTGAGCGGTCTATCCTCTGACCAGATGGACCCTGAATCATTTTATTCTCCGGGCTTAGACTAAGCGAAGGGAAGCTACTATCTCCAAATAGCCATAATTTAACCTTTTCAGTTTTTGGGCTATAAACCAGTACGGTCCCATTAAATGGCTCAATTACTTCCATTCGGACATACCCCGGTTTTTTATAGTAATAACGTAAGACATCGGTTTTATCAGACAGATTACCGTATGAAGATTTGATGGTTGCCTGATATGTCTCAACCTGCTGGTAATAATCAGCGGCTTCCTGAACAAGATTAGGGCTATCAGCAGATAATAGCGCCATTGTAAGCATCAGGCCGGGCAACATTTATTAAAGCTCCTCAAGCTAATGATATCGCTTCATCTTCATTCATGGAAATAAATATGTCATTCCATTTCACAATCAAACATAGTACGAAGGCGAACCGCAGATAGTATAAATAATTTGGCAAGGAAAAATTGACAAAATCAGATTTGATTTAAAAATGGAATAAGTTGTATCGATATCAATTCTAGCACTACAACACATAGCGCTATAGCCCAAGTTTATCAATTCGGTATCTAAGAGCTTGTCAGACTTAATGTGATTCCAATAAGATATCAGTTGATTTGAATTGAATGCTGAAAATACGAGAGATGGACCGCTTTATTACTGCTGACCGAGAGATTGCCTGGTTAGCTTACCTCCGGCTTTTTGCCGGAGGTAAGCTAACACTATTCTTGCATGCATCAACGCGTTGGTTGTAAAGATCAATTGCTTGTAATTCCTCGCGCAAGGAAATAATCGCTCGATGCATATCACGTGTTACGTCAGACAGTTCCTGAATAGACTCGGATAGCTATCAGTAGACATAGTCATTCTCCAATTTTATAGTGAGTAAAAAGACTAGCTGTTTTATTCTATAAATCAATAATGCAATTTGTTTGCTCAGGTAAGGTTGTCGACAATAACGATTCTATATCCAGCAGGATTTGTTCGGTCCGGACGATACCAAAATGATCCGCTTCAATCTCAACTGAGCGAATTTCGGCAGATTTAATTTGCCGTTCCAGTACCAGACGATCATTGATCTCACGGGTCGTTGCCCACCAGCACGTTATTTGGCATTTTAAAGAACGCAGTGTGCAGGTTTGCAACGACAGCATTTTTAAATGGCGCGCCACGAGAAAGATATTCGCCAATTCTTCCGTACCCATCTCGGCATAACCTTGCATAGCCGTTTGTCCATTCGTTCGGCTTTCGGCTTGCCGGATAGCGAGTACCCTTTCGAGTAAATAGACGATGACCTGCTTCGACACCGCAACCGCAGATTGGCTGGCTAACGTTGTCTGAAGCGCAACATTAGGCATCACGCCAGGAATCGCTACCGAGACAAAATCAAGAAAATCCAGCTGCCAATCACCTTGCTGCGGTGATTCCGTTCCAGGAACGTAAAGATCGATCAGGCCCAGAAACGCAACCGTCTGCCCTGCATCTTCCAGCAACGCGGCAATCATGGCAGCCAGTGTCCCACCCAATGACCAGCCCAGCAAATGATAAGGCCCTTCTGGTTGCACAACGCGAATCATGCGGCAATAATCTTCTGCCATTTGGTTTAAAGAGGTGTCGCGGTGGGCAGGATTGGCAAGCATGCGGCAAGGTAAACCATAAACAGTCCGCAGCCCTTGCAGGCGCCGGGCAAGTGGCTGGTAATCAAATACCGTGCCCAGACCCGCGTGCAGGCAGAACAACGGTTGAGTTCTGCCATCGTCAGCCGCCTGGTTGAGCATCAATAGCCCCTGATTGGGTTGTGGTCGTTTATCCAGACCAAGCAAACCAGCGATGGTTGGGCGTTGGATCAAATCCCTCAACTTGAAATCCAGCTTCACATCAGGCAGACTGCGCATGCGTGCCATCACCTTCAGGCTGGATAGAGAATCTCCACCGAGCGCAAAGAAATTGTCCGTTTCCCCGACACGCTCAACGCCTAGAACTTCCTGCCATATGTTTGCAATCAATCTGGCTTCTGGCGTCGAAGGCGCTTGATAATGCGCTCCTGGCAAACAATCAGGCTCTGGTAATGCTTTGCGATCAAGCTTGCCGCTCGGTAAGCGCGGTAAGTTAGTCAGTGTTATAAAATGGGCTGGCAACATATATTCGGGCAGTCGTTCGCCAAGGGATTGTTTGAGTTGCGCGATCAATTGCTGTGATGATTGCTTGGTCACGTCTTGTTTGGCGGGTACGATATAGGCTACCAACTGGGCGCCGCTTGCTCCCTGGTGAACAGTCACAGTCGCTTCTGCGATACCGGTTGCTTCACGAATACGGGCCTCAATTTCACCCAGTTCGATGCGAAACCCACGTATTTTTACCTGGTGATCTGCACGACCGATATATTCGATGTTGCCATCTTCCATCCACCTGACCAGATCACCCGTACGGTAAAGGCGACCGCCCTTTTCGTCGAAAGGATCGGCGAGAAAGCGTTCTGCCGCCAGACCAGCTCGTCCCAAATAACCGCGTGCCAGTCCATAGCCGCCAATATAAAGCTCACCCACGATGCCCATCGGCACAGGCTGCATATCGACATCCAGCACATACACGGCGCGTTCTCCCACTGGGCGTCCAATCGGCGCATAAGCGCATTCGAAACTGTTGTTGGCATCGGTTTTCCAGATCAAGGGAGTGACGACGGTTTCGGTGGGTCCATAACCATTGATCAGAGTTTGCGGCCGCAACGTCTGGCGAATCAAGTCATAAGATGCTTTTGGCATCGCTTCGCCACCAAAGACATAAAGCTCTACCGGCGGAGGATCATTGCGTGGGTTAGCCCATTCCGCAACCTGACCAAGATAGGCAGGAGGGAAGGCAGCATTGGTAATACTGTAATGACGCAAAGCATCATAGGTCTGCTCGGCGGTCCATAATTCCTGATCGCGTACCGCAAGCCCCGCCCCTACCGTCAACGCAGTAAGCCAGCGTTCATGCGCGCCGTCGAAGGAAAAGGACATGAACAGCAGTTCACAGGAACGAGGCGTCATCTCATAAATGTACGCAGTGGCCTGACAGTGCATGGCAAGTGGGCCATGGGTAACTGCCACACCTTTAGGTAGCCCGGTCGATCCCGAGGTGTAAATCACATAAGCGAGATTGTGCTCATGTACTGGCATTTCGGGATTGCACACCTGTTCGGCCTCAAGCTCGATTGCATCCAGGACAAGGACAGGCACGGCCGTATTGAATTGGAATTTTGTGAGCACCTTGCTCTGCGTGATTAGCAGCGATAAGGCGCTGTCTTTCATCATGAACGCAAGCCTATCAGATGGATAATCTATATCAAGCGGCACATAAGCTGCGCCTGACTTGAGAATAGCGAGCAGCGTTACGATAACATCCAAGGAACGTTCCATCGCAACGCCGAACCGTATCTCCGGTTTAGCACCTAATTGAATCAAACGATGTGCTAGTTGGTTTGCGCGCCTGTTCAGTTCTGCATAAGTCATTTCCTGCTCGCCCATCAGCAGCGCGATGGCATCGGGTTGGTGTACTGCATTATGTTCGATCAGATAATGAACGGGTTGATAGAACTGCGACCAGCTACGCATTGTCTCCGTATCGCTACGCAGCATTAGCAGCCGATCAAGTTTCTCCTTGGCGAGCCCCCTCAATTCTCCCACCACACACTGCGGGCAAGCCATCATTTCCCGCATCAGGCATTCCATATGGCTGCGTAATTCAATTACAAATTCATCGGTAAAATCATGGCAACCATAAGCATATTCGATATCTAACGTATCCCCGACCGTCACTTGTAAATCCATGGCATAGCCGGTTAACCCTTTGCCGGCAATTTCGCCGAAACGCAGACCATATAGTTCATTACTGCGCAAGGATGTATCGATCGGATAGTTTTCAAAAACGACAATGCTGTCAAACAGCGGTTGCCCAGGAAATCCCGCCCAGCGCTGAACATCTGCAAGCGCACTATGTTCATAATCGCGTAATCGGGCATTTGTTTGCTGCAACGACTGTAAATATTCATTTACCGTCAATTCGCTGCGGCGCGCTACTGGCACCGGGATCATATTAATAAACAAACCCAGAATTTCGTCTGCTCGCGGCAGGCTGGGCGGACGCCCGGCCACAGTTGCACCAAAGATGACGGTCTGTTTTCCGGTATAACGTTGCAATAACAGCGCCCAGGCTGCCTGGACAAAGGTATTTAAGGTTACGCGCGTTTGCTGCACAAAGGCTTGCAAACGACGGGTTTCTTCTGGGCTTAAGCGTGTATAAACCTGGGCAAAACCAGATCGGCTCTGATTCTTTACTGCCTTCGCGACCGATCCTGCTAACAACGTCGGTCCTTCAGTGTTACTGAGTTCAGTTTGCCAGAAACGCTGGGTTGCGTGACTGGTCTGCTTGGCCAACCAGCGTACATAAACGCCATACCCTGGCCCTGCCGGAGGTAATATTTCACCGTTATAGCAACGCAGCCAATCGCTGATCAGTATAGAATCGCCCCAACCATCTACCAGGATATGGTGTTTGGTCCAAATCAACTGATAACGGTTATCGTCTAGCCGAATCAAGCACAAGCGCGCCAAGGGAGGATGAAGAAAATCGAATTCCCGCTTCAGCTCCTGATCAGCATAGGCAATAAGACGCTCGTCCAGACTATCCTGATCCCGCCAATCCAGATGGATTACTGGCGCTTCGCTTTGCTTGAAGACAATCTGTAAAGGACGTGCCAATCCCACTCGCCATAAAAAACCCGTACGCAGCACGGGATGGCGGGTAATCATAGTCTGCCATGCTTGCGCTAGCTGCGGAGCATCAAGGCCCTCGACTTCAACGCTGATCTGACTCACATACAATCCAGTGCCAGGTGCCTCCAGGGTATGAAATAGCATTCCTTCCTGTGTCGGCGATAATGGGTAGATATCCTCGATTTCATCATTGCTGAAGGGTAATGTCGCTAAGAGACTTTCATCAAGGTAATCTTCCAGATACGCACGCTCGAGTAGAGGCGCCAATGAAGGCGTTTCGTCCAGAGATTCTGACAGGAGCTCAACGACTGGCGCGAGTGCAGCAATTGTTTGCCGTTCAAACAATTGGCGTGGTGTGATTTTTAAGCTTGCGCGTCGCGCCTGAGTCACAATCTGCAAACTGAGGATGGAATCACCCCCTAGCTCAAAGAAGTTATCATTGCGTCCTACCCGTCCAAGACCTAATCCTTCGGCCCAAATTGCCGCCAAGGTTTTTTCTACTTCCCCTTCGGGTGCTGCATATTGCTTATCGCTGATAAGTTCCGGTTCAGGCAAGCGTTTGCGATCCACTTTACCGTTTGCATTCAACGGGAGATTTTCCAGCACGACAATTGCCGAGGGCAGCATGTAATCAGGCAGGGTTTGCGCAAGCGCCTCGCGCAATGCTTCCGTTGTCAATGTGCTGCCTGCATGTAATGAAACATAGGCTGCTAGCCGCGTGCCGTTTGGCCCATCCTTGGCGACTACCACTGCTTCCCTCACAGCCGGCTGATGCAGCAATTGTGTTTCGATTTCACCTAATTCGATACGAAAACCTCTGATTTTGACCTGATGATCCACCCGCCCCAAGTATTCGATTTGTCCATCCGGGCGCCATCTCGCCAAATCGCCCGTGCGATAGATCCTTCCTCCCTGCTCATCGAATGGATCAGCCACAAATCTTCCGGCTGTCAATCCAGCTCTGTTGAGATAGCTACGCGCGAGCAATTTTCCTCCGATATACAACTCTCCCGCTACGCCCGGCAAAACGGGCATCAGATTGGCATCGAGCAGATAAATATGACGTGCAGGCAGTGGTTTGCCAATGGTGACCACCGGCTCCTGATCGTGGCCCTGTGCACCTCCTGTGCTTCCGCCACAATCGGCAGTGGTTGCTGTCACGATTGCTTCGGTTGGTCCATAAGTGTTCAGTAAAGTTATTCCCTCCAAGCCAGCTTGCTGCCAGGCCTTGATGCCTTCGGGTGACATCGCTTCACCCCCTGCATGCACTTGTCGCAATGCACCATAGTCCCGTGGCCCTTCTTTGGCAAAGTCTTGCACAAGCAAAAACCAGTATGCGGTAGTCAAATCGGCAACTGTTATCCGTTTATCGATCAATTCGTGGTAGAACGTTTCACTGTCCCAAAGTGCGGGTCCGCGTAACACGATCGTAGCGCCAACACACAGTGGTGGAAAAAACTGCTCGATAAAACCATCAAAATTGATGGTGGAAAACTGCAGCATACGATCACGACTGCTTAGCTTAAAGAACTCAACGGCGATCAGCGCATGTTCAACCAGAGCATGGTGTGCAACAGCTACCCCTTTGGGTTGGCCGGTAGAACCAGAGGTATTGATGATATAAGCCAGATCCTCGCCATGTAGCGTGACAGTGGGATTATCCTCGGATGAATGGGTCAAATCCAACGTATCTAAGATCAGTACGCGACCTGAAGTAGGACGGGGAATTTTTGCCTCAATCGCCCGCTGGGTCAGCAGTAGTTCGATGGCACTGTCCGTCATCATGTAGTTTAACCGCTCCCTTGGATAATCCGGATCGAGCGGTACATAGGCGCCGCCCGCCTTGAGAATAGCGAGTAGCCCCACGACCATGTCGATCGATCGCTCCACCGCAATCCCCACCTGGCTCTCCGGCTGAATTCCCAATGCAATCAAATGATGTGCCAATCGGTTTGCGCGGCGGTTCAGTTCGGCATAGCTAAGTTCGGTATCACCAAAAATCAGCGCGATCGCTTCCGGACGCTCCTTTGCTTGCTGTTCTATCAGTCTGTGTACCGGTTCAGCTGAGATATACCGCTTCTCATTTACTCCCCAACTCTTAAGTTGTGCCTGCTGCGCTTCACTCAAAATAACCAGATCGCCTAGCTGCTTAGCAGCGCTTTGCATAATTTCACGCAGCAGTCTCTCAACTTGCGTCGCGAAGCCATTGACAGTCGCTTCGGAAAAAAACTTGCAATTGTAACTGTACTGCAGATTAAATCCATTACTCTCAACAACTGAAACAGTCATTGGATAATTCGTCTCCTCACGCCCCTGCACGTTTGTAATCACGAGCCCACCCGGGGTATGGTGCTTGAAAGCTTCATCCAGGGGATAATTCTCAAATACCAAAATACTATCAAATAATTCCTGTTGCCCTGCCCAGCGCTGGATTTCGTATAGCGGTGTATGTTCATGTTCACGTGAAGCCAGATTCTGCGCTTGTAAAATACGCAGCCATTCCCCCACCGCAAGCTCTGGTTTAAGTTCAACTTTCATAGGTAAAGTATTGATGAACAATCCTAGAATCTGATCTGATCCTGGCAAATCGGTCGGTCGACCGGCAACGGTTACGCCAAAAGTCACCGCATCCTGGCCCGTGTAATGACCGAGCAATAAAGCCCAGGCTGCTTGCATGAGGGTATTGACCGTAACTCGTTCCTGCCGGGAGAAATGAATCAACGCTTCGGTAAACTCATGATCAAGTGGACATACAACTTCCTGGTAACCTTCATTGGCTGATGGAGATGCAATTGACCCAGCCAGCTTAGTAGGCTCGCTGAATTGACTTAACCATGCCTGCCAATAATCTTCTGCTGCTTTTCGCTCGTGCCCTTGCAACCATTCGATGAAATCCCGATAACGGGCGCGAGGTGATGAAGGGAGCACGCCGCCATACTGCCGCAACACTTCACCAAGCAATTGAGAAGTACTCCAACCATCCACTAACAAATGATGAATTGTCATAATGACGTGATAGCGATCATCAGCCAGGCTTACCACAGCAATACGCATAAGCGGCGGCTTCTTCAGATCGAATCCCTGTGCATGCTCCGATTGCGCAAGGTCATCGAGCGCCTGCTCCAAAGATGCCGTGGAAGACATGGTGCGATCACGCCAATCCATGATAACAAAAGGAAGCTCAGCTGTTTTGGCGACCCATTGTAGAGGGATATTGCCTTCCTGTAGGAAACCGGTGCGCAATATTTCATGCCGATCGATTGTCCCCTGCCATGCACTTCTGAATCGTTCTACCGACAGGTGTCCAATCTCCGCTCTGAGTTGACTGAGATAAACGCCGCCCCCGGTATCGAAGACACTATGAAATAGCATACCTGTCTGCATCGGAGAAAGAGGATAAAGATCCTCAAGCTGATCCATAGGAATGGGCAGGCGATCCAATTCATCCTGGGTGATCTGGAGTAAGGGAAAATCAGAAGGGGTAACCGCACGAATGCCTTGTGTGCAATGGGCGATCACGGATTCAAGCTCAGCCAGGAAAATACGAATAAACGCCTCAATGTTCACTCGCGTATAACGAGCTTTGCTGTAGCTTACTTCCAGGCAAAATCTACCTTCATAAATATGACTATTGATCGATAAATCATGTGGTTGCAACGTACTCTGATCCATCAAGTCACCAATAGGTTCACTGGCCAATTGCCAGGGAGTATCCGATTCAAAGCTAGTATCGAATTGTCCTAAGTAGTTGAATACGACTTGCGCTTTAGGCAAACTGGCCAGGATTTGTTGCTGCGCTTCAGTTCCATAGTATTTGAACAGACCATAGCCCAATCCTTTGTGCGGGACCTGCCGCAAACATTCTTTGATACGCTTGATCCGTGTAGCTAAATCACCTGTTGGATCGAGTACCACTGGAAATAAGGAGGTAAACCAGCCTATCGTGCGGGATAGATCAATATCAGAATCCAGATCTTCGCGTCCATGACCTTCCAAATCGATCATAATTTTTTCATGGCCACTCCATCGGCATAACGCGCTACCCAGGGCGGTGAGCAGCAAATCGTTCACTTGCGTACGATAGGCTACTGGTGCGTCCTTGAGCAGAGCCTGCGTATTCGCTTGATCGAGTTTCATGGTCACACGATCGATGTGCCGCATGGCATTTGAGCCTTCCCGGTAATCACGAGGAAGCGCAATAGGAACGTCTGTCAGGCTCTCCCAATAAGCAAACTCAGCAGCATGAGTCGAGGGGAAATGCTGAAGCCGTTGGGACCAAATGGCATAATCGGTCGTCGCCTCAGGCATGACGATGGTTTCACTGCGCATTGCCTGATCATAAGCGGTTTCAAGATCATCCAGCAGAATGCGCCAGGAGACGCCATCAATTACGAGGTGATGAACCACTAGCAAGAGACGCTGTGTCCCATCGACCATGTCAATCAGCACGGCGCGCAGGAGCGGTCCTTCATGCAGATTTAAGCTGCACTGCGCTTCATGGCACAATGCCATGAATTGCTCGCTATCAGCCGCGTAACGTATCCACAGCAGATTCTGTGCAACCGAATCAGTCGCGCGCTGCAGCCATTGACCATTGGCTTGTGTGGCATAACTAAAGCGAAGCGCCCGATGATGTTGTACGACCGCTTGCAATGCTTGATCAAGCCACTCGGTTTGCAACCGATGGTGGCTTTTTAGCAATACGGCCTGATTCCAGTGATGCTGTGCAGGTATGGATTGTTCAAAAAAATCAAGCTGAATCGGCAACATGGGGACAGGGGCGGCTGCATCAAACCCGACCTCGTTTGTAAAGCCGGTTGTCACGCCTTCTCCCATGGGCTTGGCTAAAACCGCCAGCGCGGCGATCGTTTGCCGCTCAAATAATTGCCGTGGCGTAATTTTCCAACCTGCCTGCCGTGCTTTGGTTACAATCTGCAAACTGAGAATCGAATCTCCTCCCAATTCAAAGAAATTATCGTTGCGCCCTACCCGGCCAAGGCCCAATACTTCCGACCAGATCCTGGCGAGAACTTCCTCCACTTTCCCTTCGGGTGCGGCGTATTCGCCCTCGCTGACAAATTCCGGCTCCGGCAAGCGGCTGCGATCTACTTTGCCGTTCGCATTCAGGGGAAGGCTATCCAGCACGACGATCGCCGAAGGCAACATGTAATCAGGCAGGGTTTGTGCAAGCGCTTCACGCAATTCGCTAGTGGTCACCACACTGCCTGTCTGCAGCGAGACATACGCGATCAGTCTTATACCGCTCGGGCCTTCCTTGGCTCCCACCACGGCTTCCCTCACATCTGGCTGTGCCAGCAGTTGTGCTTCAATTTCGCCTAATTCGATGCGGAAACCCCTTACCTTAACCTGATGATCCACTCGCCCGAGATATTCAATTTGTCCATCCGAACGCCATCTTGCCAGATCACCCGTTCGATAGAGTCGACTTCCCTGTCTTTCGAATGGGTCAGCGACAAATCGCTCCGCAGTGAGCCCCGGCCTATTCAGGTAGCCACGCGCGAGCCCTGCACCACCAAGATAAAGTTCACCAGTCACTCCACAAGGCACCTGATTCATTTCTGCATCGAGAATATAGGCAGTCCGGTCACCTACGGGTGAACCAATCGGCAAGTAACTCGAATTGAAGCGGGTTGCAGAATACGCTTTGAAAATAAGCGGTGTAATGACTGTCTCGGTAGGACCGTAGCCATTGATGATACGCGGGGGTTGTAGCGTTGCCTGAACGAAATCGTAGCTGCTACGGCTCATGGCTTCGCCGCCTACGGTGTAGGAACGGATCGGTAAATTCCGGCCTGCCCTGCCGGTAAATTCAGCTAGCTGTTGCAGATAGCTTGGAGTAAAGCAGGCTATGGTGATTCCATGCTTGGCAATCTCAGTCGCAGTCCGGTCTGCCGACCATATTTCTTGATCGCGTGGCATCAGCGCAGCACCAAAGGCTAAAGGCACCAACCAGCGCTCATGGGCACCGTCGAAATTGATTGAAGCAAACTGAAGCTCACGATCCTCTGGTGTCATGCCATAGCGCTCACCGATGGCTTGCACATGCATTGCTAGCGGTCCATGTGCAACAGCCACGCCCTTCGGTTTCCCGGTGGAGCCAGAGGTGTAAATTATATAAGCTAAATGCTCGCCCTGGAGGGTAACTGAGGGGTTATCCTCGGGTAAATCGGTCAGATCCAACCTGTCCAGTACCAGCACGTTACCGGATACAGGCTCAGGTATGCTGTCCTTGACAGGACTTTGTGTCAGCAGCAGCTCGATGGCGCTGTCTGTCACCATGTGGTGTAACCGCTCCCGCGGATAAGCCGGATCAAGCGGTACATACGCTCCCCCCGCCTTGAGGATGGCGAGCAGTCCCACAATCATGTCGATCGATCGCTCCACCGCAATCCCCACTCGGCTCTCCGGTTTGATGCCCAGCGCAATCAAGTGATGCGCCAGCCGGTTCGCCCGCCGGTTCAACTCTGCATAGCTCAGTTCGATATTGCCAAAAATCAGCGCAGTGGCCTCCGGACGTGCCTTCACCTGGCGTTCGATCAGGCGATGGACGGGTTCGACCGAGGTAAAACGCCGCTCGTTAACCCCCCATGCCTTGAGTTGGTTCTGCTCTGCTTCGCTTAATAAGGTTACATCGCCCAGACACTGCCCAGGCTGTTCCGCCAGCTGTTCCAGCAGACGCAGATAATGCTCACCGAGCCGTGCAATGGTTTCGGCTTCGAACAATTCGGCTGCGTAGGTGAAACGTGCGCTGAATTGACCATCCGCCCGTTCCAGGGTATCCAATGTCAATTCAAACTGTGCAGCTCGTTCCCCGAGTTCAATTTCCTCGACAGTCAATCCCGGCAATTGCTCCAGCGCGCGATAATCTTCGCGCAAATGATTGAACATCACCTGAAAGAGTGGATGCTGGTGCAAACTGCGCTCAGGCTGGAGCGTTTCGACCAGTTGCTCAAAAGGCAAATCCTGATGGATTTGCGCGCTCAGCGCAGCTTCACGGGTCTGCTCGAGTATCTTGTTCAGTGGCATACGTCCGTCGAGTTGGCTGCGCAATACCTGGGTATTCACCAGACAACCGACCAGGTTTTCGGTTTCTGCCCGGTGGCGATTGGCGATCGGTACCCCTACGCGTATGTCGCTTTGCCCGGTATAGCGGTATAACAACGCCTGAAAGCCTGTCAGCAAACCCATAAACAACGTGGACCCTTGTGCTTGCAGTCTCTGTTGTAAACGTATCATCAGGGGAGCAGGCAGCGCGAAATCATGCTGGGCAACCCGGTAGTTTCCGATGGATAAGCGCGGGTGATCGGTTGGCAATGACAATACAGGGTGAGTTTCGCCTAACTGGCTACGCCAGTAGGCCAATTGCCGTTCTTTCTCGCCTGCTTGCAGAAAATTACGCTGCCAGAGTGCGTAATCGGCATATTGAATGGAAAGCGCTGGCAGCGCAGCAGATTGTCCCTGACGATGAGCACGATAGCAGGCAGCGAATTCATCGATAATGAGGCGGTTGGACCAGGCATCCGAAATGATGTGATGCATCGCTACCACCAGATAGTGCGCTTCCGGTTCGAGCCGAATCAGGGCCACACGCAAAAGCGGACCCTGCGTAAGATCAAACGGCGTGGTATGGATGCGGATCGCCTCTGCCCGCGCGCGCGTGGTCCGCTGCTCAGACGGGAAATCGCTTAAATCGGTTACTGTCAGTTTAAAGTCATTCTCCGCTTGAATCACCTGCTCAGGCAAGCCTTGCGCATTGGCACGAAACACCGTGCGCAGCGATTCATGCCGCGCAACCAGCACTTCGAAACTGGCTTCCAGCGCCTGCCGATCCAGTTTGCCCTTCAGCTGCAATGTACCGCCTAAATGATAGGCCGTACTATGGGGATCCAGCTGCCATAAAAACCAGTGCCGCTGCTGTGCATAGGAAAGAATATGGCGTTTTTTGCCTGGTTGTGGAACGATAGGTAGAAGAGAAAAATCGATGCCTCGTTCCTTCAATGTACTTAAAAATACTTTTTGTTTTTCGGAGGAAAGCGTGGAAAACCGTTCGGCAATTTCTTGTTTATTCAATTCTAATTAATTCTCCAGTAAATCCAGTAATTCAGACATTTCAGATAATCCACTCTGTTCCCTGGCTTTCCTGGAAACCGGCGTGTATTCTTCCTGTATTACTCCCGCAATCTCTCTCAACACAGGTTGCTCAAAAAAAATCCGCAAGGGCATGGAAATAGATTGGTTTAGCTGCAATTTCTGTTGAACTTGCAGAACGGCAAGAGAATGTCCTCCCAGTTCGAAGAAGTTATCGTTGCGCCCTACCCGATCAAGACTCAATACTTCCGACCAGATCCTCGCTAAGGCTTCCTCAATTTCCCCTTCAGGCGCTTCATATTCGTCTTTACTGACAAATTCCGGCTCCGGCAGGCGGCTGCGATCCACCTTGCCGTTCGCATTCAAGGGGAGGCTATCCACTACAATGATCGCCGATGGCAGCATGTAATCGGGCTGGGTTTTGGCGAGCGATTCACGCAATGTGCTGGTTGTCACCCTACTGCCTGCTTGCAGCGAGACATAAGCTACCAGCTGCACACCGCTCGACTCTTCCTTGACCACCACCACCGCTTCCCTTACGTCAGGTTGGGCCAGCAGTTGTGTTTCAATTTCACCTAATTCGATGCGGAAACCTCTCACCTTGACCTGATGATCCACACGCCCGAGATATTCGATTTGCCCATCCGGGCGCCATCTCGCCAGATCACCTGTTCGGTAGAGTCGACTTCCCTGCCCCACGAATGGATCAGCAACGAATCGCTCCGCTGTAAGCTCAGGTCTATGCAGGTAGCCACGTGCGAGGCCAACACCGCCAAGATAGATTTCCCCTACCACACCTTGCGGTACCAGTTTCATTTCCGCATCAAGAATAAAGAGTTGTGTAGCGGCTATCGGTGCACCAAGCGAATTCGTTCGGTGCCCGATTTTGTTTATAGTTGACCAAATTGTAGTTTCTGTGGGGCCATACATATTCCACAGTTCGACATTCAGTGTGCATAACTGATCAATCAAATCGATAGGCAGTGATTCTCCGCCACATAGACATTTAAGAGGACGCTGATTCTCTTCTTGTAAGATTTTCCATTCACTCGCCAGCAACACACGCCATCCAGCTGGGGTAGATTGGAGAATATTTGCCTGATAAGTCTGGATCAATTGCGCAAGAATCGCTCCATCACGTCTTGCTCCCTGCGGTGCCAGCACCAGCCGTGCGCCTGCATTCAAAGGTAGATAAATCTCTAGACCAGCAATATCGAACGAGAGTGGAGTGACGGATACCAAGGTATCTTTGGGTGTCATACCCGGCGACTCAAGCATGCTCATTACGAAATGACTCAATGCATGATGGTGCGCCATCACGCCCTTCGGTTTCCCGGTGGAGCCAGAGGTGTAAATTATATAAGCTAAATGCTCGCCCTGGAGGGTAACTGAGGGGTTATCCTCGGGTAAATCGGTCAGATCCAACCTGTCCAGTACCAGCACGTTACCGGATACAGGCTCAGGTATGCTGTCCTTGACAGGACTTTGTGTCAGCAGCAGCTCGATGGCGCTGTCTGTCACCATGTGGTGTAACCGCTCCCGCGGATAAGCCGGATCAAGCGGTACATACGCTCCCCCCGCCTTGAGGATGGCGAGCAGTCCCACAATCATGTCGATCGATCGCTCCACCGCAATCCCCACTCGGCTCTCCGGTTTGATGCCCAGCGCAATCAAGTGATGCGCCAGCCGGTTCGCCCGCCGGTTCAACTCTGCATAGCTCAGTTCGATATTGCCAAAAATCAGCGCAGTGGCCTCCGGACGTGCCTTCACCTGGCGTTCGATCAGGCGATGGACGGGTTCGACCGAGGTAAAACGCCGCTCGTTAACCCCCCATGCCTTGAGTTGGTTCTGCTCTGCTTCGCTTAATAAGGTTACATCGCCCAGACACTGCCCAGGCTGTTCCGCCAGCTGTTCCAGCAGACGCAGATAATGCTCACCGAGCCGTGCAATGGTTTCGGCTTCGAACAATTCGGCTGCGTAGGTGAAACGTGCGCTGAATTGACCATCCGCCCGTTCCAGGGTATCCAATGTCAATTCAAACTGTGCAGCTCGTTCCCCGAGTTCAATTTCCTCGACAGTCAATCCCGGCAATTGCTCCAGCGCGCGATAATCTTCGCGCAAATGATTGAACATCACCTGAAAGAGTGGATGCTGGTGCAAACTGCGCTCAGGCTGGAGCGTTTCGACCAGTTGCTCAAAAGGCAAATCCTGATGGATTTGCGCGCTCAGCGCAGCTTCACGGGTCTGCTCGAGTATCTTGTTCAGTGGCATACGTCCGTCGAGTTGGCTGCGCAATACCTGGGTATTCACCAGACAACCGACCAGGTTTTCGGTTTCTGCCCGGTGGCGATTGGCGATCGGTACCCCTACGCGTATGTCGCTTTGCCCGGTATAGCGGTATAACAACGCCTGAAAGCCTGTCAGCAAACCCATAAACAACGTGGACCCTTGTGCTTGCAGTCTCTGTTGTAAACGTATCATCAGGGGAGCAGGCAGCGCGAAATCATGCTGGGCAACCCGGTAGTTTCCGATGGATAAGCGCGGGTGATCGGTTGGCAATGACAATACAGGGTGAGTTTCGCCTAACTGGCTACGCCAGTAGGCCAATTGCCGTTCTTTCTCGCCTGCTTGCAGAAAATTACGCTGCCAGAGTGCGTAATCGGCATATTTAATGCAAAGCGCTGGCAGCGCAGCATATTGTCCCTGACGATGAGCACGATAGCAGGCAGCGAATTCATCGATAATGAGGCGGTTGGACCAGGCATCCGAAATGATGTGATGCATCGCTACCACCAGATAGTGCGCTTCCGGTTCGAGCCGAATCAGGGCCACACGCAAAAGCGGACCCTGCGTAAGATCAAACGGCGTGGTATGGATGCGGATCGCCTCTGCCCGCGCGCGCGTGGTCCGCTGCTCAGACGGGAAATCGCTTAAATCGGTTACTGTCAGTTTAAAGTCATTTTCCGCTTGAATCACCTGCTCAGGCAAGCCTTGCGCATTGGCACGAAACACCGTGCGCAGCGATTCATGCCGCGCAACCAGCACTTCGAAACTGGCTTCCAGCGCCTGCCGATCCAGTTTGCCCTTCAGCTGCAATGTACCGCCTAAATGATAGGCCGTACTATGGGGATCCAGCTGCCATAAAAACCAGTGCCGCTGTTGTGCATAGGAAAGAGATACAGGCTCACTAGCCGCTCGGCGGGGAATGGTAGATTCTTGCTGTACCTGCCCTTTACCCGTCTGGAGTCTCTGCGCTAATCGTTGACGCTGTTCTGGTGTCAGACGCGCCCGCCGGTGCACAAGATTGTTATTGTCTGTCATAAAGAATATTCTTTGAGTTATGCATTAATACGTGGAACTGTTTATGAACATTCGATTTCATCGAGCAGTTTGGTTTCAACTAGTGCTGCTAAACTTGCGATCGTAGGCGATCTGAAGAAATCGGCTGGATGCAGATCGATAGAAAAGCCGGTTCGAATTCTGGAAAGCAGTTGTATCCCCAGCAACGAGTCACCCCCCAATTCAAATAAATTATCATCCACGCCAATAGCATCGATTCCGAGCATTTTTTGCCAAATCTCTGCAATATTCGTTTCCAGCTCGCTTTCGGGGGATTTGAATGCCGTTGGCAATGTCGGTCTCGGAAACCTTCCTGTCTTAATGGGTGCCGTAAAAGTAAACGGTTGCGCAACCAAGTCGTGCTGTGTTTGGCTCAGCCGAGTATGCAAATCAAGCGTTGAAACGATTACTTGAGGCATATACGGACCATTCACGATCCGTTCGAACACTGCTGCACCTGCTTGCGGTTCAATCCCTACACCCTCTGGCATGTCCATGTTTGCGGCCATGCCCACTTCCCGCCAGCTATCCCAATTGACTGAAATGATCGGATAGGCGGATTCACGATAAGCGGCATGCGCCACCGCATCCAAGTAAGCGTTAGCAGCACAATAATCAATTTTATTGAGTCCGCCTGCGATCGTAGCCAGCGATGAGCATAACAACATGAAATCGAGTGGGTCATCCCTGAAAACTGCTTGCAACGCGCGCATTCCATTTACTTTGGGTGCAAATACTCGTGCAATCGCTTCATCCGATTTGGTAGAAATTAACCCATTGCTAACTTCACCCGCAGCATGAATCACACCATTGATCGGTCCGAAGTATTGCTGAGCTTGTGTCACGGCCGCTTCTAACTCACTTTGGTTACCCATATTTGCATTCACGACCAGGACTTCAGCACCTAATGCTTCCAGCTGCTTGATTTTTTCCAGCTTACTACCTAATGCGCTGTCTTTGCCGATTCCCGACAGAATCTCCAGCCAGCGTTCGCGTGTAGGGACAGGAGAACGCCCCAGCAGCACCAATTTGGCTTGTTGAGTACGTGCCAAATGTTCTGCCAGTGTCAGGCCGACGCCACCTAATCCGCCGGTAATTAAATAAACCCCACCTGATTTGAAGCGATTCTTTACGATGGGAGGAGGTTGCATAGGTTCGAAACATTGAAGCCAGCGGTGAGGTCCCCGGTAAGCAACCACAGCCATTCCGGCATCCGTTTGTGACTCAGCCAGAATCTGCTTAGCCAGCTGCAATGGAACCTTAATACCCTTCACCTGAAAGTCAATATCGATCAGGCGGCAAGTAACATTTGAATATTCCTGTGGAATGACTTTGTATGGTCCGTAGAGCAAAGCCTTTTCCGGGCATAATATTTCGTTGCCGGTTACATCCTCCATTTGATTCGTCACCATGGAAATACTGATTTTTTTAGCTGAAGGAACAAATATCTGAGTAGCCTCCAGTGCTCTGGCAAGATAGAACAGACTGTAGAAATTGCTGTTCATACTGCTTGTCTGAGACTCAGCTTTATCTTCCGTACTCAGACTCCAAAGATAAAAAATATGACCGATCGTTTTACCTTCTTCGCGTATCGACTGTAGTAACTGGTCAAAATCGTGAGAATTTTCCTGAGAAATCCGATAGCGATGCGAACTTTCTCGCTGATAGGTGGTACCAGCAAAAACTTCGATAGGCTCAATTCCAAATAGACGTAAATGACTAGCTAATGCTTCTCCTATTAAATATTCATCGCTAAATATCAAATAAGCACCGGCTTGCTCCGGATGTAAACTATCGAAGTCAATTTGTTCAGTGCGCTGCCAAGACGGTACGTAGAGCCATCCATTTACCGACTGTGTGACAGTCTGTTCCCGTTTCCTTACTGCCAAAGTTGGCTGCACGCCGGCTTTTGATTCGCACTGCTCATCATCGGCTTTGATCCAGTAGGATTGACGATCAAAAGGATAGGTTGGTAACGGTACGCGATATCGACGTTCATGCGCATAAAATTGATTCCAATCGATAGCCACGCCATTTAACCATAGCTTGCCGAGCGTGAGATAAAGGTGTTTCTGTGCCGAATAACTTCTATTGGGATGAGGTAAGGATGACAAAGTAAGTTGTCCGGGATTTGCCAACGGATGACGTTGCGCGAGTGTCGTCAGCGTTTCTCCAGGCCCAACCTCAACTAATACTTGTGCTGGATCAGCCAGCAATGCGTGCAAACCATCATTAAAGCGCACCGTCCCACGTACATGTTGTCCCCAATAATGCGGATCTATCGCTTCTTGAGGTGTAATCCAATCACCTCTCAAGTTAGAGAAAAATGGAATTTTAGGCGATTGACGTTTAACCTGAGCGACCTGCTCAATAAAAGCTGGCAGTAGTGGTTCTACCATATGCGAATGAAAGGCATGTGAGACATGCAGTCTTCGGTAGCTGGCATCGCGTGCAGTCAATTTTTCTTCAGCTGCTTCGATCGCCGCAAGCGGACCGGACAATACACAAAGTGCCGGTCCATTGATCGCTGCCAGATCACATCCATCAAATTCGTAGGATGTCAGTTCTGCTTCGGATAGCATAACAGCCAGCATGGCGCCCGTTTCCATTTGCTGTAACAAACGCCCACGCAAAGCTACCAACCTCAGGGCATCCTGCAAAGAAAATACACCCGCTAAACAAGCAGCCACATATTCGCCCACGCTGTGACCAATCATCGATGCAGGCTGGATTCCCCATGACATCCACAATTGTGCTAAGGCATATTCAATAACGAACAAGGCGGGTTGTGTAACTTCAGTTTGTTCGAGCCGCGAGGAAGCTGCCAATCTATTGGTATCATCCGCACCTGGGTACAGAATGGCAAGAAGGTCGAAATCAAGGTGCGGCCGCAGCAATTGCAAACATTGATCAAATTGCTGGCGGAAGACAGGCTCCTTTTGATAAAGATCCCGCGCCATATCGATGTATTGTGCGCCTTGCCCTGGAAACAAAAATGTTACAGACCGGCGCTCGACTACATTGTATTGAATAAGAAAGCGTTCACTCTCTCTGTTTTGCAATAATGTAATGGCATCCTCGTGATCATGACAAAGCGCAATTGCCCGCTGAGCAAATTGTTTTCTCCCGACCTGCAGCGTATAAGCAACGTCAGCTAATGGCTGCTCTAAATGAGCTTCAAGGTGCTGCTGCAATCGATTCGTGGCTCGTTCCAATGCTTCCTGGCTGCGTGCCGACAACACGAGCAGCTGCCAATCACGCGATGCACCCGAAGGGATACGGTTGGGTGCTTCCTCGACAATCATATGCACATTGGTGCCACCGATACCGAACGAGCTGACCCCGGCGCGCCGTGATGTGGATTGTTCTGGCCAAATTCTGCATTCAGTATTGACGTAAAAAGGACTGGATGCAAAATCAATTTGCGGATTGGGCTGCTCAAAATTCAGGCTTGGAGGCAACATCTGATGTTTCAATGAAAGGACAGTCTTGATCAGCCCGGCTACTCCAGCAGCCGAATCGAGATGTCCCACATTGGTCTTGACCGAGCCGATGGCACAAAACCTGCGTTGATCAGTACTTCCACGAAATGCCTGCGTCAAGGCTGCGATCTCGATCGGGTCACCGAGTGTCGTACCTGTTCCGTGCGCCTCCACATAACTGATCGTATCGGCAGAAATGCCAGCAATGGCTTGGGCAGCCAGAATCACTTCCGTTTGCCCTTCTACACTCGGAGCGGTATAACCTACTTTGGCTGAGCCATCGTTATTGATTGCCGATCCCTTGATTACCGCATGAATAGCATCCCCGTCTGCTAAAGCATCCGACAACCGTCTCAATACTACAATACCGACACCACTGCCAATTACTGTTCCTGCAGCCTTTGCGTCAAATGCACGGCAATGCCCATCTGGTGAAAGAATGGCACCGGGCTGATAGTAATAGCCATCTTCATGCAGCAAGTTAACCCAAGCGCCGCCTGCAAGAGCCATGTCGGTCTCATGATTAAGCAGGGCACGGCAAGCAACATGTGTCGCGGCAAGTGAAGTGGAGCACGCGGTTTGGACAGTAATTCCGGGTCCGCGTAAATTGAGCTTATACGCGACGGTCGTCGTCATGGAATCTTTATTATTACCATTCATCAATCCCTGCAGCGAAGAAATATCCTGCTTGTCCATTCTGCGTCCGCTCGATAGCAAATTAAGCAGTAGATAAGTATTCACGCCGCATCCTGCGTATACGCCAATTGGATCGGTATACCGCGAAGGATCATAGCCGGCATCCTCCAAAGCTTGCCATGCCACTTCCAGAAAAAGCCGATGCTGTGGATCAGTCTCTGCAGCTTCCCGTGGGGTATAACCAAAAAAAGACGCATCGAAGCAATCAATATCATCCAGCTGAGCAACCGCTTTTATGTAATGAGGGTCATTCAATACCTCCGCTGGCACACCGCGTGCATGCAGTTCTTCATCGCTCAGGAAAGTAATGGATTCGACACCCTCTCGCAGATTGCGCCAAAAAGACTCGATATCGTTAGCACCGGGGAAACGACATGCCATTCCGATTATGGCGATATCAAGTTCTGCATTTTCCAGTATTTTTTCAGGACTATCCATTACTGTATCCTCTCTTGTTTCCGTTGAATGAAAGCGCCACGTTGCCGCTGCGCACGCGCCTGGTGGCGTGATAAGGAAGCTGTACCTGTATTCCCTTGGCTCAGAAATTTTGCCAGACTGGCAACGGTGGTATATTTGAACAAATCAACCATGGCAATCTGCCTGGCTAAATGTTCTTCCAGCTTTTGCTTGATTTTGATCAACAGCAGTGAATGCCCTCCCAAATCAAAAAAGTTGTTGTGCAAACCGACTTGAGGCATTTCGAGGGCTTCAGCCCAGATTTCCGAAATGGTTTTTTCCATCAGATTGACCGGTGGGTCATAATCCGGTGTATCAAACTGTTCAGGGGAAGGTAGCGCTTTCCGGTCTAGCTTGCCGTTCGGATTAAGAGGCAGCATATCCAGGAAAATGAACTGGCTGGGTATCATGTAGTCCGGCAGCGTAGCTGTCAGCGCTGTTTTTAATAGTGACGCGTTTAATTGAGTATTGTCGTGCAAAACGACATAGGCAAGCAGGCGAAGACCATGACGTCCCTCGTGAGCAATTACCGCAGCTTCACGTATCCCGGCTAGCGTGAGCAAGCGTGCCTCGATCTCTCCCAATTCGACACGAAAACCACGTAGCTTGATTTGATCATCGAGGCGACCGAGATACTCAAGCTGTCCATCGTCTCGCCAGCGCACTAAATCTCCTGTCCGATAAAGACGGCCTCCCGACTGATCGAATGGATTAGCTACAAAGCGCTCGCTAGTCAAAGCGTGACGATCGAGATAACCGCGCGCCAATCCTTTCCCTCCAATATAAAGCTCACCGGCTGTGCCGGGTGGCACAAGATTGAGCTCAGCATCAAGCACATAGAGCGTGCGTTCACCCACCGGCTGGCCGATCGGTGCGAATTCACCCATCTCTGACGTTAACGCATTCTCATTGCTCTGATCAATCCATGCAGCTGGAGTGATCACTGTTTCAGTTGGGCCATAAGCATTCACCAAACGAGCTTTCTGAAATATCGCACGAGCCGCGATCACATCTGCTGCATACCATGCTTCACCCCCTGCTATACAGGTACGCACCCATTGCCGGGTACGATCAATTTGAGGGAGTAATAATCGCAAATAAGCAGGAGGAAGGTGCAGGATCGTTATTTTGTGCCGCTCGATCAGCTCAACAAAACCCTTTCCTGCCAAATGATGATTAGAAGAAAGCACCAGCGTTGCCCCTTCAGTCAGCGGTCCCATCCACTGCTCTGCTGCTGCATCGAAATTCATCGAGAAAAACATTAATTCGTGATCGCCTTGCTGGATCCCATAGATTTTTTTGATAGCAGACAAATGCATGGCTAGCGGACCATGAGAAACCGCCACGCCCTTAGGTCGACCAGTCGACCCCGAGGTGTAAATCACATAAGCGATATGGTCGCTATGTAAGGTGACATCAGGATTAATTTCACTTACTGCATTCAGATCAAGCGTATCAAGTTCAAGGATCTGTATCCCTTCGCGGTAAGGCAGTCGCTCGCTGAGATGAGATTGAGCCAACAACAGTTGAGTCCCACTGTCTTCCATCATATAAGCTAGACGATCGTTAGGATACTCAGGGTCAAACGGTATATATGCCCCCCCTGCTTTCAGAATAGCCACAAACCCTATAATCAACTCGACGGAACTTCTCTCGAGTGCAACGCCTACCCGCACTTCAGGTTTGACACCCAAGTCGATGAGCCGATGGGCAAGCTTATTCGCCCGACGGTTGAGCTCGGCATAACTCAGCTCGATATCACCCGAGATTACTGCCGTCATGTGTGGGCATCTGTCTGCCTGGCGCTCAATCATATGATGAACTGGTTGGTTGATGGATGGAGTCTGCTGATGGCCTCCCCAGAGTATAAGTTGCTGTTTATCAGTTTCATCCAGCAAATCGATGTCGCCGATAGCAACGTTTGGTTGGAGTGAAAAATCCTGCAAAATTTGTAGATAGTGGCGCGTGAGGCGTTCAATCAGAAGAGAATCGAACAGGCTAGACGCATAAATGAAACTGGCGGATACATTTCCATCGGATAATTCAACGGTTTCAAGTCTCAGTTCCAGCTGGGCTGCCTGCTCAGGAAGGACATAATCGGTAACCGCCAGCCCAGAGCATTGCTGCAAACTACGGTAGTCTTTCTGTAAATGATTGAGGGTAGTTTGAAATAGTGGATTATGGCGTAAATCTCGCTGAGGATGCAGTGCTTCGACCAGTTGTTCGAATGGCAAATCCTGGTGAGCCTGAGCATTGATCGCATCCTCTCGCACTTGATCTAGAAGTTCAGCAAGGGACATACGCCCATGCAATTGACTCTGTAAGACCTGTGTATTGACGAAAAAACCGATCAGGCTCATCGTTTCGATGCGGTGGCGATTAGCGACGGGTACACCGATACGAATTACCTGTTGCCCTGTATGACGAAATAACAATACCTGGAAGGCTGCCATTAGTGACATAAACAGGGTCGCTCCGCGATCAAATGAGAATTGGCGAAGTTTTACCAATACCGCTTGTGGCAGATCGAAACTGTGACGTGCGGCAGGGTAGCTCGTTACAGGCCGTCGTACGCGATCAGTTGGCAATGTTAAAACCGGATGTGACTCACCTAGGTAACTTCGCCAGTAAGCGAGCTGCCTTTCCTTTTCGCCTGCTTCAAGCCATTTTTGTTGCCAAACTGTGTAGTCTACATACTGAATAGGCAAATGAGCGAGTTGAGCTGGTTTTCCTTGGATAGACGCCTGATAATAAGCTGCAAACTCATTCAGCAAGATTTGCATGGACACACCATCGGCAATGATATGGTGCATGACAATAACGAGAATGTATTCGTACTCAGCTACCCGGATCAATGCCACTCGTAGTAAAGGGCCTTGCGTCAAATCAAAGGGCATCGAAATGATGTGCTGCGCTTCCGCTGTCGCTTGCTCTTCACGCTGCGTAACATCCCAATCCAACAAATCGATATCCGTTATTGCTAATGGCAATGTCGATTGTATTACTTGCTCGACCACGCCTTCCGTACTGATACGAAATAAGGTGCGTAATGATTCATGCCGTTCGATCAACGCCTGAAAGCTCGCAACGAACGCTTGTTTATCTAACATGCCTGATAATCGTAGCGCATGCTGAACGTGATAGGCCGTGGTGTCAGGATCGAGTTGCCAAAGAAGCCAAAGACGCTGTTGACCATAGGATAATGGCAAGCTATAGCGATTATCCTGCATAGGCATAAGGCGACACGTATCCGCTTCCTGTGAGACTTCCTTCAAGGATGCCAAACGCTTAATTTCCGCCGCACACTCTTGCAGTCGTGGGTGCTGAAATAAATTACGCGGAAGAAACGGAATATGCCAGCGATCTGAAATGTGCGCCACGACCTGAACAGCAGAAAGTGAATTACCCCCAATAGCAAAGAAATGATCTCCACGCTTCAATCCCGTACGGTGCAACACAGTTTCCCAAATAGCTGCCAAAGCAAGCTCTGTTTCATCTTCCAACACACAAGGGAGCGGTTCGCTTCCACCGAGCACAAAATGACCATATTCGTAGATGGCATAAGCATCCAGTGTGCGCTCGTGCCAACCTTGACGGCAAGCTGAGCGTTGTAATTTGCCACTCGAAGTTTTGGGAAGTGCACCGGGGTTTAGCAGTACCACTACGGACAAGGGCTCATGACAACTTGAACTGACTACCTCGCTGAGGGCTGCCACCAGAGCCTCGGCAGAAACGAGTTTCTGCATGTTGCGTGACACTTCCACTGCAATACCGATCCCCTCCCCTTCTTTTCCTTCGACTGAAAATGCCGCGATCCGCCCTTTACGTACAGCTTCCACTTCTTCCTCGATAACTAACTCAATATCCTGGGGATAAATATTTTGTCCACGGATAATGATGAGATCTTTGAGTCGCCCCATGATGTATAACTGGCGCGCATGGATAAAACCCAGATCACCGGTACGTAACCAGCGTGCGCCTTCATGATCAACAAAGGTTTCAGCAGTTTCCTGTGGACGCTGCCAGTAGCCCTGTGCGAGGCTGAGTCCATCCGTCCAAATTTCGCCGACATGGCCATCTGCCAGTGAAATCTGCTTTTCAGGGTCCATGATTTTTACCGAATGATTGGAAGCAGGAAAACCACAGGCAACGATCGGGATACCTTGCGTCTCCACCTCCGCTTGACCTTGTGCCAGCTTGTCGGACGAAAATTCATGCACTTTCATACCTTCTCCACGCACACCTCCCGTCACAAATAGGGTCGCTTCAGCCAAACCGTAGCAGGGATAAATAGTGCCAGCTGGAAATCCAATTGTACTGAAACGCTCGATAAAAGCACGCATCGTGTCTCTGCGCACGGGCTCGGCACCCGAGAAAGCAACACGCCAGGTCGATAAATCGAGTCCCTGCAATTGCGAGCTTCTCACGCGCTCGACACATAACTGAAAGGCAAAATTAGGTGCGCCACTTACTGTGGCGCGATAGCGTGAAATGACTTCTAGCCAGCGCACAGGACGTTCGATAAAAAACTGTGGTGTCATGAGTATTGCCGGAATTCCCCGGTGTAACGGCTGCAATAATCCGCCAATCAATCCCATATCATGATAAAGCGGCAGCCAACTGACGAAGATATCGTTCTCGCCGATTGACATGCCTTCTTCAAAAGCCCGGGCATTGATCATTAGATTATGTTGACTAACCATCACACCTTTAGGTGTAGAAGTCGACCCAGAGGTATATTGCAGAAAAGCAATCTCATCTTTCTCCGGCATGCGCTCATGCCATGCGGACGCCATACCAAACCTATTATTTTTCATTATGGTGTCAACCGCTAGAATATCAGCGTCTGCCAATTGCATAATCGCTGCCTCGCTAATCAGCGGTATAATTTCGCTAGTCGTCAGAATGCATCGCGCCTTTGCATCGGTTGCAATCGCGAGCAGCCTAGTCAGATGTTGCTCTCGTATCGATTCGGGTGGAAAAACTGGTACTGCGATCATCCCTGCATAAAGACAGGCAAGGAAACCGACTACATAATGTTCATCGTTATCCATTAACAATAGTATTCGATCACCTTGATCGAATCGATCCTGTAAAACAGCGGCAACAGCCCTGACATACAAATTGAGCGAAACATAATCGAACTGTTTGTCAATGAGTGTATCGCCATTCGCACTTACTACGATCAGAGCTATATCTGTCGGCCGCTCACGAGCGAGCGTTTGCAGATGAATCACAATATTGTCAGGGTAACTGCGAGAAGGAATCAGTCTTGTATTCATGATTAATACTTAAAATAAATGCATGCTTTACTGAAAAATTATTAACCCAGCCTAATTTTGCATACTTCATTGCTTCTGGAATTAATTAGGATAGAAAAGGCTGGCGCTTTGCTAGCGATTGATTTTTATGGGTCAATGCTAATGCTGCCGCATAGTGAATGGGTGCACTAATCGGCCAGGCGTGGACTTCTGCCCATTCAGTCTGATCGTGAGTAATACAATAACTGCCATCATGATTTGGCAGAACGGTTATAGCTGGCAGGTATTCGGCAATGCCAAATCCCAATGCTTTCAGTACCGATTCTTTCACGACCCACAGCTCGATGAAGTTCTTGCTTGACCAGATCCTCCAAGCCCGTTCTACCGAAGAAAGCACATGCGCTTCCAGATCGGCAACATCCCGATGGCACTGCTCAATATCGATACCCACTTCCCCATGAGTAGATAACGCAATCAAAGCAAAATTATCAGCATGGGAAACGTTGAACTCGATCCCGGAATTCGCTGGCAAGCACGGCTTACCAAAGCTGTTCGTTTCAATACGTAATGTCTGAGGTGGCGCCATCACACATTCCGCTAGCAGACGGCGGAGCGCTGCACGAGTCGTAATAAAGCGCTCCCGATCCCGCAGTTGACGAAAGCGAAGTGCGCGCGCTTTTTCTTCTGCGCTCAGCAATGTCCAGTCAACAGCAAGCTGATTCGAATCGAAATCGAACTCGAGCAACCAAACATCGACTCCAATAGGCATCGTTTCAGGCAATTGCAGGCACTTCAGATGCTTCATGAGGGGCTCCACTTAAACTTTCTGTAAGACGTTTTACCAGAGTATGCAGAAATACTTCTTCAGACTGACGAAGAAAGAAATGACCACCCTCAAACCAATCCAAGGTGAACGCTTGAGCACCTGCCAGTCGCCAATCATCCAACTTTGCCGCTTCAATCTCATCCGCACGCCCGCCAAAAACATGGATGGGAATGGGCAAAGGCGGTAGCTCCACGTGCTGGAAGCTCCCACATAGCCGGTAATCTATTGCCAATAAATCCAGCGTCATCGCCAGCAATTCCGGATGATCGAACACTTCTTCCGGTGTACCTGCCTGTTTTCTTAGCTCCGCGATCAATGCTGCCTCACCCTGTATTTTGCTATAGCGCTCACTATCCTGACGATTCGGTGCTGCGCAGCCTGAAACCACCAATGCAGTGGGAAGCGGTAATTTCTGAGCAGACAAGCGATGGGTAATCCCATAAGCCAGCAAGGCGCCCATGCTATGTCCAAAAAAGGCATAATTTTCGGGCAATGTAGGCACAAGCTCATTGCTTAAGCATTCAGTCAGCGCTAAATAATTTTCTTCAGGGAGTTCATCTATCCGGCTATCACGCCCTGGCAACTCGATCGGCTGCACCGTTATCCAGGAAGATAGTAACCGTCGCCAGCGGAGGTACATAGCACTACCTGCGCCTGCACACGGTAAACAGAACAGGGTGAGTGGTTTGAGCATAAATATATTGCCCTAAACCTGGTTATCCATAAAAAGCCGCAAGCTGAGCGGACGCATATCAGTCCAGACTTTCTCAATATGATCAAGACAGGTCTTTTTGTCGCCTAGCACACCGGTATCTTGCCAGCCACCAGGAATTGCTTTCCATTCCGGCCAGATAGAGTATTGTTCTTCATGATTAACTAAAACGCGAAAAACACCATCTTCGCGATCAAAGCAATTCGTCATAGCACACCCCTCGGATTTACAAATAAATAGAATTTTTTAATTCTTCTAAATAAGAATGCTTCTTATTCATACTAGACGAACCGGCTTATTGAGAATACAAAGAAATATTAAAAATCTTTTTGCAAGCCCTTTGAATGCCTTGTTTATTAAATGAGTTAGGAAGTTACATAGAGAAGTTATTCCGACTATATCCAATACAGTAAGTGTTTGGACCTACAAAAAATTGAAAGCATAAAGCTTTTCTTCACTGAGTCAGAACAAATTCAGCACCACATACACGCTGACTTGGAAAAATCAATTGCGAAATACCTTACTTGATCTGGCTAGAGCTCATATGAAGTACAGATATTGCTCCACTGTCTGCTTTTTTTCGCGCCTTAGATGAGGATGATTCCGGGTAATTGTGCGCATTTTATGATCAAGAAATAGCCAGAGAATCTTTTGAACCTGCTGGCTATTTAACTCCAATATTGCACAAAGGGAAGTGGCAATTCCTCAATAATTCTTTATAATACAGTTATTTACGCTGAGTAAAGAAAAGGAATTGCCAGTGACAAAATGTACCCGGGAATCATTTAATTTTCCAGATGTTAAAAAAGCGTACTGTTGAAGTGAATTTCGAGGGTGGAGAGATTACTTCAGATGGTGGTGCCATGTTATTGCGCCAGGCGGATAAACACATTGGGTTGAGTAAAGCGGTTGCTCAGGCACTGGAAGACAATCGTCGACAGGCAAGTTGCAAACATGATAATTTGGCGCTATTGCGCCAACGCGTTTATGCCTTGGCATGCGGCTATGAAGACCTCAATGATCATCAGCCATTACGTCATGATTTGACGATTCCATCAGCGGTTGAATGCGAAGAGGTATTGGCCAGCCGTTCCACCTTGTGCCGCCGGGAGAATCAGCGGATCGACAAACAGCCTGGCATGTTCATCAAGTGATGATAGAGCAGTTAAGCTACCTGCGGCCAAGCAATCTTGATGGGGCAAAACATGCCCGGGCTATCCTGTCATTGCTGGTAAAGCGGTTCAGGCAAAGCTGGCTTGAAGTTCGTATCATTTTTCGCGGTGGCAGTGGTTGTTGCCGCCACAGAATGCTGGCATGGTGTGAGCATCATGAGGTGGGTTACCTCATAGAGATCGCCCAGAACAAGCGATTGAATGAGATCAGCGCGCAATGGCAGCAATCAGCTGTATGCCGCATGCGGTGAGAAAGTACGCTCGTTTGACGAATTTCACTATGCTACCAAGAGCTGGAAACGGACACGGCGCATCATCATTAAAATCGAACATGCTGACAAAGGCAGCAATCCCCGTTATGTGGTCACCAATCTGATAGGCAAACCGCAGTTCCTCTATGATAAGCTTTGACTCACCCCGCGGTGAAATGGAAAATCATATCAAGGAACAACAGCTTGATCTGTTTGCAGATTGCACCAGCTGCCATCGGTGGTGGTCAAATCAATTTCGTCTACTCCTGTCTTCCCTGGCGTACATCCTGCTGGAAACCATCCGGCACCTTGCCTTGCAAGGCACGGAACTGGCTCAAACCTATGTAAGCACATTGCGCCTTAAGTTGATCAAAATCGGCGCCGTTATTCTACGCCATACCCGCCGTATTCGCTTTTTACTTGCAAGTAGCTGTCCTTATCAGAAACTATTCTTCCAAGCCGCAGCCAGACTGACTTCTGGATAACTCATTTCCAGGATTATGAACTAGGGTCTGTTGACGTTTTAAGGTAAGTATTTCATAGATAAAAACCAACTCGTAATATTGAATTTCCTATATCCCCAACAAAACGAGTTTGCGATGCCACGATGGATGCTTAATGATGAGTTCTGGTCGAAGCTGGAGAAGATTTGGCTTCAAGAAGCGATTGATAA
>NZ_FOUB01000049.1 GCF_900114745.1 Nitrosomonas communis
TGACCAGGCATTGAATCTTTTATAGATAGAATTCCAGCAGCCGAACACCCTGGGCAGATCGCGCCACGGACAGCCAACCCGCATTCGATACAGTATGCCTTCTACCGTCATGCGCAGATTGCGCTTGTTATAAATCGATTCTTGAAGCAGAATCTTCTCCAGCTTCGACCAGTACTCATCATTGAGCATCATTCGGGGCATCGCAAACTCGTTTTGTTGGTGGTGTAGGAACCCCAATATTACGAGTTTGTTTCTATCTATGAAATACTTATCTTAAAACGTCAACAGACCCTAATGAAATAAATCCTTTTAATACCTATTTACCTCTCTCAACGCTTTAATATTAAAGTAAAGCAACAGTAATTCGATGCCTAGATTTATCCGGTTTGGTAAGTCGGTCAGTCCAGTACTTCTTCTGGGTTCTGGGAAAGAGTGGGGCGCAAATCGGCCCCTCAGGCGTGGATGGTCGGCCGCTGCGGGGCGGTTTGGGGGCGGGCATGGGGGTAGTGTCATCCCGTGCGCACCCAGCAGCCCCTTGAGGGGCGATAACGTGGAGACTATTCCGCTTAAGCCCAGCGCAACGGCGCTTCAGCTCTCACACTCTTCAACAGTGAGCACCGGTCGTGGAATCGCTCAGTATGGTTAATGCGCGTATGCGATCGGCACATCCTGCCAGTTCGTCGTGTAGCAGGGAGTCCTGTTTTTTTGCTGCATCATCCAGGGCTTATTTTTACTCACTGAAAATATCGCTACGGTTTCACGTCCGTATCTCTGATTTAACTGATCCAACACACTCATCAATTTTGCTGATCTGTTGCCTGCGCCATGCAGCGTAAACAATGATTCCTGGTGCACGGCTGCTGAGTCAATGCCAGTCAGAATCACGCCTGCTTTTTTATAGGCATACCCTGGCCGGTAAATACGCTTGGGTCCAAATAGCGCTGCCCTGACTAGCAAGCGCGTATCACTGCTGGCATTGGGTAGCGGCACCGTCATGCAGTTACTGTACTGCTTATCCTGTTCACGGAAGGGATTGGTCTGGATGAACACCTGAATTGCATTGCAAACCGAGTTCTGGCGGCGCAGCCTTTCTGCCGCACTGCTCGTAAAGCTGGCAACGGATTCGCTCAGTTCGGTCAGACTATCAATCAATTGTCCAAACGATCTTGAGGAAATGATCTGCTTTTTAGGTGCTGATAGTTCTTCAAGAGCCAGGCATGAGATACCACGTAGTTCATAACCTAAGCGTTCCATGACCACTCCGAATTTGGCACGTAACCAGGCAGGTGGGGTGGCACGTAATGCCTGTACGGTTTTAATGCCTGCTGCATTCAGATGTAAGCTCAACTGACGACCTACACCCCATACTTCACCTACCTCTATAGTCGATAGCCAAGCCTCGAATTGTTCATGCGGCATGGTTGAGAGGTCGCATACCCCATTGAAAGACGGTTGTTTCTTGGCAATATGATTGGCCAGTTTGGCCAGCGTTTTAGTGGTGCCAAACCCTACGCATACTGGCAGGGTAGTCCATTGGCGTATACGATGACGTATTGTCTGGCCAATGCCCGTGGGTATCGGCCAGAGGCTTCCCAAGCCTTGTAAACCGAGGAAACACTCATCGATCGAATAGACTTCTACATGAGGGCTGAAATCGCGCAGGATCGTCATTACCCGATTAGACATATCGCCATATAAGGTATAGTTGGATGACAGCGCAACGATGCCATGCTGTTTTGCCAGTTCTTTGAGCTGGAACCAGGGGGTTCCCATTTTGACGCCGAGCGCCTTGACTTCATTGGAACGAGCCACCGCACAGCCGTCATTATTGGAGAGCACTACCACCGGTTGATTGACCAGATCAGGATTGAAAGCCCTCTCGCAACTGACATAGAAATTGTTGACGTCCACCAAAGCGAATAGGGGTCTACTGATGGGAATGATGTCAGTGGACATGATCACACGATAAAGCGTGCTACGGTTCCCACTACTACCCCCCACACCTGCAATTCTTCATGTTCGCGCAAACGGATGGGGGGATAGGCTGGATTCTCAGCGTGCAGTTCAATCACGCCATTGCAGGCATACAATCGCTTGACCGTATATTCATTGTTAATCACCGCCAGCACGATATGCCCGTGTTTGGGTTCGACTGAGCGATCGACCACCAGCATATCGCCATCGTGGATATGGGCACCCGTCATGGAATTCCCGATCACACGAAAGAAATAGGTCGCTGCTTTATTGCGCACCAGATAATGATTGAGATCCAGCTCTTTCTCAACATAATCATCTGCCGGTGATGGAAACCCGCCGGGAATTCGATGCTGCAATAACGGCAGGATGCAAACGGCAGGGTCAAGCTTTGCTCGCTGTAAAACAGGCAGGGTTGATTCGCTAGTTGGTTCAACTGGAACAATAATGGTCATGACGATTGCCTAGGTGCTTGATGAGGGGTACAGTATAAAGCACTTATTTGACGGGTAACAATACAGTGACATGTGCGGACGTTTTGCCTTGGCTTGGTTATGTTCCAAACTGATTCCTTCGCTGGCTTATGGGAGACTACAATGTCGATGAAGTGGTGATCGATAGTTGTACCATCATTAGTAACGCGTTAGACCATAGGTTAGGAAATCGTGAAAATAATACTTGCAGAACCCGAACGTGAGCAGTCCCGAGGGGAAGAGATCGCGAACAGCATCAGCCATGGTATAGGACTGGTCTCAGCACTTGTGGCAACCCCATTTCTTATTATGCATGCAGTGGGCCACCCAGATACGAGATTCATTACCGGTGCGAGTCTCTTCATGGCAACGATGGTACTGCTTTATCTTGCTTCTACTCTCTATCATGCCCTGCCGAGAGGCAAGGCTAAGCGTGTGTTTAAGATTGTCGAACACTGCGCGATCTTTCTCCTTATCGCCGGCACCTACACGCCGTTCACGCTTGGCGTGCTTCATGGCGCGTGGGGCTGGACGCTCCTTGGGATCGTCTGGAGTCTTGCCGCAATCGGAGTGGCACTGAAGGTGTTTGATAAGATCCACAACCCCATCATTTCTACCAGTCTTTATCTGCTTATGGGATGGCTCATTCTGATCGCAATTTATCCCTTGTATACCCGTATACCTGTATCCGGTCTACTATGGTTGGTTGCAGGAGGCATGGCTTACACCATTGGCGTGTTCTTTTTTGTGACCGATTCGCGCTTTCGATACGGTCACTTCCTCTGGCATTTATTTGTAATGGTGGGTACTGCATGCCATTACTTTGCGGTGCTCTGGTATGCGGCCTCCTAACACAGTGTTGTGATCAAATAGTAAAGTGAGCAGATGCGTCTGTTGCTTTCGCACGGCTGCGAGGGGAGAGCGGGGCGCAAACTGCTCCCTCAGGCGCGCATAGTTGTCCGCTGCGGGGCGGTTGCCGGGCGGGCATGGGGGTAGTTATCCCGTGCACTCCCGGTGGCCCGTGGATGGGCGATAGTGTGGAGTTGATCCCGCTTAAGCCAAACTCGACTACGCTTTAGCTTTCATTCGCACTAACCGGGGCCACTGATCGTGTATACAGTAGTAGTCCAGAGGATTTCTTTGGGGACAGTATAGGCTTTCTGTTCGTTGTTTCACTCGGCAAGCTGCGCATCCGTTTCGAGCGCAGGTTCGATGTCTACTGTGCGCTGATCTCTTTAGCCGCAGCCGTCATCTTCTCACGTTTCGTAGATGACTTGTGTTAGCGGCTCTAAGTGTTAACTGCTAACCCACGTTGCTTGGGTGACGGGGTCATCAACAGAAAAAGTAATGCCGACTAAGCGTATATCATTATCAAGCATACCTAAGTATGAACCAACACTTCCATCATCCCAGCTGATCTTAAAGTCAGCAAAGGATCCGAAACCGGTTCCGGTCACTGTTCCATTCAATAGTCCAACATCTTCATCTTCATTAATAACGGTTCCAGTAAGCTTATCACCCTCTAATGTAGATTGAATGAATAATGTATGCTCATTACTCTGAAAAATTTGCCAGTTAGTGAAATCGGTTGACATGGCTTTTACTCCTATAATGTGCTAGCTCAGGTCAAATCGTACAGTTGCTGATCTGATTGAGCACCTGTGTCAGATTAGGCTTGGTCCAGGTTTTTACTATTCAGAATCACTTTCATACAAAACAAAGTATCTATGGAAGCTTTCTCTTTGCATATCTTGCGCTCATGAGCTCTTTCACATAATGGATGCTAAGGAATGGCAAATAGGCGGTCAATAATGCATTTGTATACTTTTTTATTCCTTCAGCTTCTTTTATGGCCTAACAAGTTAAGAATGATTCAGAATGTACTGGATTTGAAGAACATATCCACGGTCAGGTTTTGTTATTTACGGGGTACCTTGTTTTTAGTAATTCAGCGGTAATTTATATTCTGTGGTCGGCACTATCTCGGGACCGGTGAGAGAGTTGGGTACAAACTGGCCCCCCAGGCGCGCATAGTTGGCCGCTGCGGGGTAGTCGCAGGGCGGACATGGGGGGTAGCCATCCGGCGTGCGCATCCGGCGACCCGTGGAGGTGCTTTCGATATGCGCTTGCCAAGCTTTTTCAAAGCCACGCATTTCTGTCCATTATCTACTTAATCTTTTGAACCCCATATTGATGTTTTAAGTTTAAGCATCCTACAATTTTACTGTATCTCATAGAGAAACAATAAATTTCCTTTTTTAGCACTTATTTTTTGTTCTTTAAGTTGATATTATGCAAACACATGAAATTAATAATGGCTTGGTAATAGGGTTAATGTATTAAAAACTATACTCTTATTATGAGTAATGATCACAGTTATAGATGCTGGGGATGAGAAAGAAATCTCCTGAGTAAAGGTAGATTGTATATAAGATGTATCCTGTAAAGAACGTATTCTCAGCATAGTTATTTTCAAAGTAAGACATGATCAAAATGTTTTAGCAAATGAAGGAGCAAAGTTAAGTTGTTTTATGGAGGTGCTATGATGAAGACGAATACTTTTTGGATAGGTATATTGGCGCTTGGTTTTTTGTCTGGGTGTGCCCAAATAAGTCCATTAGCGCGCAATCACAGCAATGAAATTCGTAATGTTGAATTGGGTTCCATTGACTCTAATGATCACAGGGCTGTTGCTAAACATTATGAAGATGTAGCCAAAGAGATGAAAGCAAAGCTGGAAGTACAGCAAGAGTTGCTTCAGAAATATGAAGAACATACTTACTATTACGGACGAAAAGGGCAAGACCTTGAGGCGCATACTTTAGCTAATATCAGACATTTAGAAAATTCTATCAAAGAGAATATGAATGAAGCTGCCATTCATCAAATAATGGCACAGGATCAACAAAAACGAGATCTCAGTTTATTAACCGAATAATTTGTATATCCTCAATTCAATTAGTCAATATTTAGAATAAAAACATCTCAATTCCAGAAAACAAGGAATCCTGAAAAAGCCGCGATATCAATTACAGATACGCGGCTTTTCTTTTATATATCTACTTTTATTTTATACGTTAGCACTATGCTTGGTTGGTACTGCCGGTATTAACCTTATTGATGTGAAAGGTTACAACTATTACTAAATTGTTACTTGTCCACAATTTCTGTGGATAACTTTGTGGGTAATCTGTAAATACTGTTGCTAAGATGGTTATTTGTAACAATATTTACTGGATCGATTAAATTTTATACAGATAATAATATCATTTATAATCAAAATATTAGCATTATATTGTTTAGTTCTGTAGTTTTGATCTAAGCAAGATATTTTATAAAAAGCAATGTGGATTATTTTGAGGATGTCAAGAAAATCCTCAATTCTATTGCATGCATTCTAGGCTACCATACTCTACGTCCATTTGTCGGCCAGAGGCGCTTTAGGAGGCGGCTAACAGCGCGTCAAACAGGATCGAGGAGACGAGGCGGCGAAAGACAAGCTAGGCGGTAGGCGGGTGCGGCGGATAGTGCAGGTCGGCCCTGTCGCGTTCCGGGGAATAGTAGGGCGCAAACTGGCACCTCACGCGTGTATAGTGGGGCGCTGCGGGGCGGTTGCGGGACCGGGGCATGGGGTTATATAGTTCATCCCGTGCCCGCTCGATGGCTCCTGGATGGGCGATGATGTGGAACTCACTTGCCTAAGCCCAACGCGACTTCGTTTTATCGTTCACTCTCACCAACCGAGGCTATCGATCGCGTATCCAGAGGTATTTTAGTGGAGTCTACACACGCGGACGCTACCGTTACCTGGAACTCATTGAGTTATAAATGTAAAGAGCGACACAGCCGTTTTCTGTTTAAATCAAGATTATTTCTTCTTTTTCTTTGTGGTGGCTACTGCTGTCTTGAAAATGGTTCCAGCCGTGAATTTTGGCACTGTGGTAGCAGCGATCTTCAACGCTGCACCGGTCTTCGGGTATTTGCCAGTGCGAGCGGCACGCTTGGTAGACTTGAAAGTACCAAAGCCAGGAAGTACGACAGTATCGCCCTTGGCGACGGTTGCTACTACATTATCGATCATGGCTTTCAAGGCCTTGGCTGCGGTGGTTTTGGGTATCTCTGCCTGTGCAGCAATCTGTTCTACCAGTTCCGTTTTGTACATGCTGGAAATGCTCCTTTTGGTTAAAAAGCAAGCAGTATAAACATTTAGACGCTGTTGGCATATCATCATGTCATCCACATTAAGTCTGTGTTCCCATATGGTCAATGAGATGGCTGAACGACATCACGATCTTGGACAGCAGGTTATAAGTAACTGCGATCCGATGTCTTGTGCTGCAAACGTGTAAATTGTGATCAGCACTTAAAGAAAGAATAATCCAGAAGAAATAGAGGTGTTAATATAATTTAAAATAAGTTACCGAGTTAACAAAGAAAAATTCTCATTATTTGTATAAAGCATATATGAATATCAACTTTAACAACCTTTCTGACAACTTTCTACTTTCTCTTTTATCATCAGATGAGCAAGCAACCATAAGCTCGGCAGTTAAATTAGCTTCTGTTAATGTTGGCGAAATTATTTGTGAGCCAGGCGCGAAGTTGGAATATGTTTATTTCCCTATTAGTGGAATGTTTTCATTGCTATATATCTTAGAAAATGGAGGATCTGCAGAAATAGGCGTTATTGGTAAAGAAGGATTTGTGGGAGTACCTATTTTATTGGGAGGTGAAACAATGTCTCACCAAGTAATTATACAAGGTTCAGGAGAAGCATTCCGCATGCCCGTTTACCATCTAACAAAACTTTTCAATCAATCAATTTCCTTTAGAAATATTTTATTACACTATATGCAGGCTTTAATGACTCAAATTTCTCAAACTGCAGTATGTAATAGTCATCATAAAATTGATCAAAGACTTTGCCGATGGCTTCTCCTTTCATTAGATCGTTTATCCGGTAATGAATTATGTATGACTCAAGAGCTGATATCTATTATGTTGGGTGTACGTAGAGAAGGGATAACATCGGCTGCTTCTAATCTTCAAAAAGAAAAAATTATTGATTACAGTCGAGGAACTATTTGTGTTCTGGATAGGCACAGACTGGAAGAAAGATGCTGTGAATGTTATGAGGTGGTAAAAAAAAGAATATTCTCGATTATTTTCTGATTTGTGATTTTATCAATCTGTGATGGAAAATTCACCACAAATATGGCAATGCTCAATGTCGATATAAGCGCTTGATTTAACAGATATGCAGGTTGGTCCTGCCGCGTTCCGGGGGGGGGGGGGCTGGTGGGGCGCAAACTGATCCCTGGCGCATGCTGTTTGGCTGTTTCGGGGCGGGCATGGCCTTCCCCCATCCGGTTCCACCGGTCTCACCTCGGGCAATTTTGTGTCGCTTCTGCCGGTTTCGCCGCCATGTGGTTTCGGGGCAATGCTCAGAAAAAGTTCGGTGGAAACCGCCGTAAATCGTTGTTTTGCATGAGGGAGAAGAGTGGAGGTGAGCCATAATGAATGGCTCAGGTTCGGCCCCGGTTCGGTTTGTGTACGCCGGTTCGGTGCCAGATAAAAAACTACTTTGGATTGTTCGTCTATTTGTGGGCATGAGTGACTGAGCTTCGGACTGTTAATCCGGCGATCACTGGCATGAAACAGGGATGGGGTTGAATCCATAGGTAATTGCCGTTATCCGCCCTCGGAATACCCACATCGCTGAACAGCCGCTTATCGGTTTTCACGAAGTCTCTGTTCTTATCTACCTTGTTGACATTGAACGGTGGATTAGCCATGACGAAATCGCATTTGCTCGCGAGATTATGTGGGTCAGAATAGAAACTGTTGCTCTCGATAATTTTTCCCTCGATACCATGGATAGCAAGGTTCATCTTCGCAAGGCGGGCGTTATTGGATTTCTGTTCGGTGCCGTAGACCTTGATGGCTTCATTTACAACCCGTTTGCTGTGGTCTCTCACAAAATAACCGGTTTGGACAAACATACCACCCGAACCGCAAGCGGGATCATGGATGATGCCGTGATCTGGCTCAATGAAATTGACGATCAGCTGCACCAGCGATGGTGGGGTGAAGAACTCGCCCCCTTCTTGCGCACCGGCTCCACTCATGGAGAATTTCATCAGGAAGTACTCGTAAATCCGCCCGAATACATCACCTTTAAGATTCTTCACCGAATCCTTATTGAACACGCGAATCAACTCACGCAGCAAATCTGCATCCAACTCCTGATAGTTTTTAGGGAGGATACCTGCAAGGTCGGGATAGCTTGCTTCGATCAGACGCATAGCCTCGTTGACTGCTTCGCTGATGTCTTCACCCTCAGGCAGATTGGCAAGATATTCGTATTGTGATTTATCGGGCAGCATCATTGCGCCCGCAGCCAGAAAATCGGCTTGTGTCGCAGCGCGTTTACCCCGTGGTCCCTCAGGGATAGTAGCCTCGATTGCGATCTTGGCTTCTTCATAGCGATTTTGGGCATAGCGAAGCAGAATCAGCCCTAGCACGGGGTCTTTATATTCCGCAGCGGTCAGCTTGGAGTTGACACGCAGATTATCTGCTGAATCCCAGAGCTCTTTTTCTAGTTGTTTAATTTGTTCGTTGTTCATTTGACATCTTTATCAGCAAATCTAAAGTAAAGCAGCAGCTTGTTTAGGTTCTCTCCTTAAGGCTTTTGCTTATAAGTAATTCCTATTTGTCATGAATTGTACTAGTTAATGATTGATCTACAAAACGACTGAACGAATTACGTTTAAAAGTGTAATCAATTAAAGAGGGCTCCTGATAGCCATAAAGTACTGAGCAATAGTAACTGCTTCTTATTAAATCCTTTTATCCACAATTTCCGTGGATAAGGATGTGGGTAACTGCTTTATGTCCAGGAGGGGTAAGGATTATTCAGAGTGCTTTAAAAAGATGCTCCGCTATTCATATCTTCTAATCAATGAGCAATATAGCGAAGCTGGTTGAGTATAAAGAATTGGGATGTTTATGTTTGATCTCCTTTTAGTTTAATCAGGCATTTGCTGTCCTATGCCAGCGAGAGCATCAAACTACAGGATTACATTTCTGGCAAAACCGAGCCACATATTTATTGTTGATAATTTCAGGTTTCTCTACATGACCGCGTTCTTTACTCAGCGTGAGCACTTTATGCCACAAATTGGTATTAAAACTTTCTTTGCAAATGCCGCAATTTTCAATCGGTAAAACGTCTGGCCATGTTGCTTCGGCACCTGCAAGGGTTAAATATGAGCTGGCAGCCTCAATCGCATGTTGCTCACAGCAATAATAACCGAGTATGGCTGCTTCCCCGATATTGACTTCCGGCATCGCGTCGGGTGCTCGCCAAAGGCATATTTGTGTTTCATCTAATAGAACATATCGAGGACCTAATCCGAGATCCTTACCGCATGTTTTGCAGTTCATGATCATCCACCTCAGTAAATGAAATTAGATGATGCTGATTTTCCTATTACCCTAGCCAGATTGAAATCGTACTTTGGTCGTACTTACTCAAAATATCTGAAACCATCAAATATCCCAATGCAATCAATAATCTAACCCAACAATAACCACAAGAGCCTTCGGCGACGCTATGGGCTCGATAATCTGAAAGCGTCGCATCCCTACAAAGCGCCCTCGGTCATCAACTGGCCCTGGGCGTTTTGCTTTTTCTCATCCATCACTCAAGGAGGTACACCATGCTCGTCATCAACGATCCCATCCTAATCAATCGCATCCCCGATCCCGCTATCCGCAGCCTGGTGCAGCAGAGGTTCTCTGAGGTCTGCGCCGGTGAGCCCTACGACTACGACATCCACGGCTACATGGTCGTGGTGGAACCCGGCGTCAGCGTGGAAGCCCTGGAGCGGGAGTTCGACTTCCCCATCCTGCGCAACCCCTTCAACGATACCCGCCATGGTGAGCCTGATTTCACGCCGTCCTTCGAAGCGCTGGAGGAGCACGGCGGTTGCTACGAGATGGTCTTCATCTTCAACGACGAGGGGTTCGGCGTCGACATCTTCATCCCCAAACAGCCGGGCGTCGACGGCGACCTGCTGGCGATGTGCGCCGAGTACGCAATACCAGCACAGGCGATGGCCCTGGCGCAGCCCTGAATTCCAACCTCTCATCCCACCTGCATTCCCGAGAATCAGTTTCCCAGAATTCCAGCTCCACAATTTCCCAGATTTCCACCCACCTCCCACCCCTTGTTTCCCGCCGGATGGGCCATTTACATTTCTGAACCACTTCATACGACGGTTGCTACGAGATGGTCTACATCTTCAACGACGAGAGCTTCGGCGTCGGCATCTTCATCCCGAAGCAGCATGGCGTCGATGGCGAGCTGCTGGCCGTGTGCGCCGAATACGCGGTATCAGCACAGGCGACGGCGCTGGCGCAACCCTGAATCCCCGCATCTCATCCCCCCTGCATTCCCGAGTATCAGTTTTTCAGAATTCCAGCTTCACAGTTTCCCAGATTTCTATCCACCTCCCACCCCTTGCTTCCCGCTGGGCTGGGCGATCTACGTTTCTAACCACTTCATAGGAGACATTTATGGAAACACCACTGAACCCGCTCGTGGCCGACATCGTCAGCACGCTCGATCCCAATCTGCGCGAGGACTTCGAGGAGAGGGCGGCCATCATGGAGTTCGAGGCCAACATGGAGAGGGCGCACGCCGAATGCCTTGCGCTGATCGATCTGCTGCGTCGACACCCCTCTGTGCTCATCGGCGTGACTTTCCTGAAGATCGAAGTGAACGGCACAACCCAGCATCAGCTCGCCTCTGATCTCGATCTTGCACACCAGCTCATTGCAAATAGCGGTGGGGAAGAGGTCGCCATCCTCGATCTTGCCAATGTACTCAATCTGCATTACAGCGGTGTCGCCATGTTTAGGCCGCTCAATTTGCGGTAATCGGAGCATCTTATATGAAAGTCACATTCCTTCAATTATCCATATCAATAAAGGAGTCTTATGAAGCGTTCCAAATCCGATGTTCCCAAGCCCACCGTTCGCGTCCTGAAGGAGGGCACCTGCCGCTCGCTCTCGGGCAAGTCCACGCTGACCTACCACGTCGGCTGCACGGCCGAATCCGAAGTCCACTTCCGGCTGGCGGACAACACCGGGGACGGCTTCTTCAGCGACGAGTGGGTCGCCCTCAGCGCCGTCCAGGAGGCCTTCGAGCGACAGCCGAAGGGCAAGCCCATCATCTCGCATATCCTCTATCCGCTCTTCCAGGGGCGCTCACTGAATACACCAGCCTTTCTGATGGCGGTACTGAAAGCGGAAGGGCTGGTAAAACCGCTGGGCGACAAGCAGCGAGGCTATGAGCGCGCCGATCCCGCTGAATTCGTGGCGGGTATCAAGAAACTCATCAATTCAGATGTCCCATTGAAAGCAGAGGAGGGCAAGCAATCACCCGAATCCACTCCACAGCGGGCCAAGCGCGGGAAGAAAGCAGCAGACAAATCCACCTCGCAAGGCGCCTCCGCTCCCGCAAGCTGAGCGAGGGAGTTGAATTCCGGGGGTGACTCTGCTTCTGCTTCTGCAACTCCAAGCAGCGCAAGGGCTTCCCGGCTTCGCGATGAAGCGCCCCCGCAATACCGACCTTATACCGAGCCTCTTTCAAGCTGCCACTTTTTCGCAGTCTTTCCAACCTTTTCTACCTCAATAGTCGCTTTTTCCAATCACCTACACAAGGAGAAAAACCATTGATTACCGCCATCACCTCACTCTTCGTGCTGATCACGTTGTACAGCCTCGTCCACGCCGGTACCCGCTGGATGGGGATGATGAGTCTGGCACTGCTGAGCTGGGTGCTGGATCCATTCTCGTTCACGGCACTACTCGCTCTTGCGGGCGGTGTTCTCTATTTCAACCAAAACCACTAAGGAGACTTACCATGTCATACCAAAACTTCCTACTCGAAGCAGTCAACGAGGTGCTCACCTGGGACATCCCGGATGAGACACTGGCCGACGCAGTCAAGGCGCAGGCAGGCCTGATGGCGGGATTCAGCCCCGAAGAGCTCATGGAGTGCACTCAATACTGAGCTCTACCCAGCGCACCATCACATTTCCTTCTCAGTTCCCAAACCAGCTTCCAACTCCGTCTTTTCCCAGCAGCACACCCTCATCCGCGTTCATACGGAGGATGGCGTTCGTCTGGAGCAGGGCAGGAAAGCCGCACGCGGGGGCCAGTGCGTTCGATCGCGCTGTTCTCCATCTTCTATCGATATACTTACTACACACAAAGGAGCAAACATGACCACCAACCCGACCGTCACCCGCCATCAAGTCGCCGACGATCAGCGCATCGAGCACACCGCGGCAATCTTCGGCATCCGCTTCTCGCTGAACCTCGAGCCCCTCGTGTACACGTTCGCCGAAAGGCTGTCCCCCGACTACGACGGCGGCTACTGGGTGTACTACGCCCTGAGCAACGGCGGCTTCTACATGGCACCAGACTCGGGCCGCACCTTCCGCGTCGCCTGCGACAACGGTTACGAGGGCGTGTTGTCGGCGGACGCCCTCGGCATAGCCGTCTGCCTCTACGCGTACAGCCACCTGTCCTTCAGCGGAGATCGGGAGTTCGCCGAGGTTTGCGCCCAGCAATACCACAGGCTGCGGGACTACATGCTGGACCTGCCCGAGTCCCTGGCCATCCTCGGAGCCACCGACTGACGCCGGCAGGGGATAGCCCAGTAGATTCCGGGTATGACGCGCACCGCCTTTTCTCGGCAGCACAAGTACTGCGGGGGTGAGCGCGCGCTCTCCCCTGGCAATTTGCCGCAACGGCGCAGTATTTCCCAGGAAGTCACGCCAGGCATAGCACTCGGCGTTGCGGATCACGCGCAACAGGGCCGCATCGTGCATGCTGCGGTGTCATGGCGCTCCCCCCCGGAGGTATCTGTAACGCCGCTATAGTGTAGAAATCGTCCCGCTATACCTATATTGTGATCGAGGAACCGAGACAAATCCAATGATGTATGGCAGGGGGGCGGAAACCTGGAATTCTGGAATTCTGGAATTCTGGAAAGCTGGAGTGCGATGCAAGGGTATCAGCTTTTAGTTTCCCAAGTTTCCAGTTTTCCACCATTCTGATTCCAGAGCCTGCCTGTGCTGCACTCCCCACAGCGCACACCGCCAGCTTAGTTCAGTCAACCTCGTCGGTCTGCTCGCATTAATTTAACAGCATGAATAGTGGCTAAAAACCATGCCTCGCAAAGAAAGCTACCAAATCGCGGGGTGTCGGCTGCTGTGTGACGGATGAATAGCCGTATTTCCAAGAAAGATCGATTTTAATCCAGGAGAACGCTCATGTTCAGAATACTATCAGCAATTGTATTGATGATCGGCTTTATCCAGACTGGTGCTGCCGATAAGGCCAAGAATGAAACCCGTATCTACCACACCGATTCGATCGGTACAGTCATAACTGATAAACCCTCCTACATCATTCAAAAGGATGGTCGCATCCTTCCCACCGATAGCATCGGCACCAGGGATGCGGGAAGCCAGAATCAATACAGGATAATCGGAGACAGGATTTATGAAACGGATTCAATCGGCACGGTCAGGCCCGAGAGATCACCGAGGATAAAGTGATGTGACCTTTCAACCTCTTTGCTATTGTGTGATGATGGCGAGGAGGGTAGTGCGCTCGGGCAAGCCATTCATCCTAGATCATCTTAGGAAAATCTGAAGCATCCACATAAAAGATCCTGATGTCCGATCCAATCATGCCAGTAAATGATATGCCTATAACAGACATTTACGTAACGGCACAAAAGTGGCCCAGAACCATGCAGGGCAAGGAGGGGCGGCAAATTGGGGGCTGTCGCCTACTTATCGCCCACTTTGTTGCCCCTGAATTTTACTGCCAAAAAGACATTTTATTCCATATATTTCAATGAGATATTTGATGGGAGCAATAAGGGGGGGGCAGCAGGGGCGACAGGGGCGGCAATTTCGCGGGGTTTTTTTTATTTTTAAGGAGGGCAATTTTTTAACCCCCTCTCTTTTTTTATTTCTATAAAAAAGGAAAGAATTGCTGCCCCTGTTGCCCCCGTTTTCGGCGACCCGGAGAAAAATTGATAAAAAACATGAGAATACCGTGCTTTCCTGCCCGGGCTGTGGGGGGCAACAACACACCGTTTGCCGCCCCTTGCCGCCCCTGTCGCCCCGATCCAGCGTGTCCGCAATTCCTGCTGCCTATTTTGGTGGGTCGTTATACCTTGCTTTCATTTTGTCTATCGTTTCCTTAAATTTCTGACGCAGCGTTTCCGGCTTCAAGATTTCGATTCGTTCTGCAAACCCCAGCAGCCACCAGCGCAACTGACCGGTATCCGGAGATGTCGCCTTGAATAAGCTCTGTCCATTGTCCAAATGCGTCAACTGCTGATCCTCAGCCAGTTTTGACTCACTCAAATGGATGGCAATTTGCTTGTCCACCAGTATTTCCAGTTCGAGATTATCATCGCTGATCAAGAAATCTAGATTACCGTCTCTTATGTATGCATCCAAGTCGAAACCCAGCGGTATTTCATGTTGCTGCTCAGTCTGTTTGGCCTCAACAAACCTATGTAAGGCTAAATAGCGGACATCTGTGTGATTATCCAAAGTACAGATTAAATAAGTAACTGTGCCCCGGAAAATCAATGCCAAAGGATTGACCCGGTAGTGAGTGGGATGCTCTTTGCCACGTGCGAGGTATTTACCCTCAAAACGGCGATTCTCCAGCAAAGCGGTATAGACAGTGTTGGCGACTTGAGCGTCGATATGCGGTGGAATCAACTGCTGAGTCTGTGGCAGTACCCGGATTTTCTCCCGCCACTGAGCATAGGTTGAGTTGTGCCTATTCAGTAGTTCTGCCGCGGTATTGAAATGCGCTTCGAGATGTTCCAATGCATCAGGTGGCATCTGGGCCTGCAGCTGGTGTTCCGCTAAACAAAACGCCAGGGCAGTAGACGGTTCCATTTCTGGGATTTCCAATATCGTATGCATAGACCAATAAAAGGCCTTGCTTCGCTTTTCACTTTGTAGCGGGAATACACAGCTTAACGTATCCAGATCACGCTGGATGGTTCGATAATCGGGCACAGTTAACGGGTGATTTCTCAGATTGCTGATGATCTGATTGATGGTGATGCCACGCGGAGCACGCGGGATCATTCTAAGAATGTGCCACTGCCTGAGTAATGAGTCAGCCAAATTGTTTACCTCACATGCATTTTAAGTTGATGCGCTATATTATCATTAGCTAGACATATCATGTCTAGGTTTTGCGTTATTCTAGCTGCCCTTTTAATTAAACAGGAATTAAGTAGTAATGAATCTTTTAGAAGCAGCTTTGAATTACGCACGGGAGGGTATCCCGGTTTTCCCCGTGCATGGCATCAATGACAGTGGCGCTTGTACCTGTGGAAAATCAGACTGTACCCATCCTGGAAAGCATCCAATAAACAAAGGTGGGCACAAAAATGCAACGGCTGATGAACAACAAATTAACCAGTGGTGGAATAAGCACCCTCAGGCCAATATCGGTATTCCCACCGATGAGGCTTCGAAATGGTACGTAGTTGATGTGGATAAGGAAAAAGGCATTGAAAGCTACCGTAAGTTTTTAGCAGAAAATAGAGATGATGTACCAACGGCAAGTTTGAAAGTACATACCGGAGGGGGGTGGTTTTCATCTGATCTATGTTCAAACTGAAGATGGTGAAACCGTGGGATCGGGTACCAATATTGGAGGATTGGATGGTGTGGATTTTCGTGGGGAGGGTGGCTATATTGTTGTGCCCCCGAGCAAACATCACAGTCAGCATCGCTATCGCTGGAGCAAGGGTTTTACATTTGATGCTCATAAGACTTCTTCCTGTCTGCAAAAACTTCCTGCTCGTATCGCTGATTTAGTCAGGAACAAATCCAAAGCGCTGATCAACCCGCAAAGCATCCCTCAAGGCAGCCGAAACGACTCTCTTTTCAAGCTGGCCTGCCAGCTACGTAGAGAAGGCGTTACTGACGAGCAATTGTTCAAACTTGTTTCTGCGAAAAATGCATCCTTATGCAAACCCCCGCTTGAACAAGACGAAGTCAGACGAATTGTAAACAGTGCGCTGCAACAAGATATCAGCCCGAGGAGATCGGATAAGCGAACAGGTGTAATTGAAGCAGCCTCAAGCAAACCTCATGACAGTGATGATGCATTCAACAAAATAATGGAGCTGACTACCGAACATGAGCTCTGGGTGGATGAATCCAAAAAACAATATGTGACTTTTGAGGTTGAAAACAAGCCGGAAAATGATATGTCCAGAGATGAGGCACAGCAGCCCATGGATTCACACAATGAGAGCTGGCCGATTCTATCACCCGAGTACCAAAATTATCTAAGTTACCAATATCGCTTGCGGCATAAAAAGCCAGCACCGGGAGGAGTCTTAAAAAAGGTTTTGGAGTGTCTGGCAGGCGATGCTTTATTTACCGGCAATGAGCACAAAACTTATGTGCGTTGTGCACGTATGGAAGATCGCGTTTTGATTGATCTGACAAACTCGAATTGGGAGTGGGTAGAGATAACCGCTACAGGTTGGCGCATACGCAAGGATAAACCTCCGGTAAAGTTTCTGCGCTCAGCGAGTGCCAGACCGATGTTTTATCCTGATCCATCGGGTAGCTTCGATTGTCTCCCCAAGATATTTCGTTTAAAAAGTCAGGGGGACTATATCTTGCTGGCAGGCTGGCTTATGTTTGTACTGATCGAAGGTGTCCCTTATCCTGTTCTGATAGTGGAAGGTCCGGCAGGGACCTCCAAAAGTACACTGACTAAGCAAATTAGACAGGTGGTCGACCCGAGGGTACCCGCACTTCAGGGTATGCCACGAAATATCGATGATCTGTTTTTGCAAGCCTTCAACGGGCACTTGTTGGCTATAGATAATCTTTCAGAGATCCGACAAGGATTATCCGATATTCTCTGCGGGATTTCCTCCGGTACGGGAAGTAGCAAGCGACAGCTATATACCGACACTGGAGAAATTTATTATGAAGTGCGCCGACCCATTATCCTCAACAGCATCAATCCGGTCGCGGAATCACCCGATCTGGTGGACAGGAGTATCCGTCTGTCGCTGCCGTCAATCTCCTCTAATAACAGCAAGGAGGGTAATCCTGGTCAGGTGCGCCTAAGCGCTGAGGAGGTTGACGCTATTTTTCAGCAGCATGGGCCCAGGATCCTTGGTGCAATTTGCAACGCTATTCAGACTGCAATCCCAAATTACAGGCGAGCCAAAGGTATTCCTGCTGAAATTCGCATGACGGATTTTGCTCAATGGGGATTCGCGGCAGGGGAGACGCTGGGTGCAGGTGACCATGATTTCATCAGCTTGCTGCTCGCAAACCGTCAGCATAACGCTGCACCCCTGATCGAAAATAGCGTGCTGAATCAGGCCTTGCTCAGATTCATGCAAAAGAGGCGAGAGTGGTCAGGTACACCCACTGAGTTACATAAGTCACTGGAAAAAGAGATCACCCCGGAGGAAAGGATGGACAAATCCTTTCCCAAAATCGCCAGTCATATGACTCGTAACCTGAACAGATCGATTCCTGCACTCAAGCAGTTCGGTATTGAATTTGATCATTCCGCAAGCAGCCATAAGAACCGCAGCATAACCTTGCGCTACAACCCAGATGTCTTTAACGGCGAAGATAGTAGTCATAGCAATGGCTCAGCACTGCCGGTGACTTGGGGTTATCTACCGGATGACAAACTCGATGTCGACGAGGATGGCACAGCTGACTCGAATCAGCAATCCATCACGTGTGAAACACTCAATCAGCCATTACAGCCCTACCAGGTCATCGGCCATCTTGAGGAAGCGGTGCCTATATTACAGAAACTGGCAAGCACTAAACAGATACTGGGCCTGGATATTGAAACGACCGGCCTGAATCCGAGACGGGAGAAAATCTGCCTGATTCAGTTATCCGATGGGCGAGAGACCGTGGTGCTCGACGTGCGCCAGCATGCTGACCTGTCAGTGCTGAAACCCGTCCTTGCACAAATCCACGCGGTGGCGCATAACGCCGTATTCGACATGAGCTTTTTGCAGGCGTACGGCATTTCGTTGAAGCTCGAATGCACACAGCTGGCGCATCATATCCTGACGGGAGATTGCAGAAGCTTAAAAGATCTGGCAGAGCACCATCTGGGCATCACACTGGATAAGACACAACAGACTTCAGATTGGAGTGGTGACCTCAGTGAAGATCAGCTGAACTACGCAGCACGCGACGCAGAGGTTGTATTGAAGCTATTCAATGCGATGAGCGAAAAGCTGCAAGAGCGTGACCTGATGAGGGCCTATGAGCGCGTACGAAATGCGCAGTCGTTCGTGATAGCCATGCAGCTGAACGGGATCAATATCGATCAGGATGGTTATCGGACGATGCTGGACGGTCTGAAAGTCCAGTATGACCAATTAAGGCACCAGTGGGAAGAGCAAGTACCCGGAGTCAACTTCAACAGCTCGCCGCAATTGTCAAACTGGATCGCCGGGGAGCTGCTGGAATCGGATAACGGATGGCCTCAAACCGAGAGCGGCCATTACTCCACTTCAAGCCGAGATATCGAGTTGAATAAATCAAAACTGCAAGAGACGGCGATCTTTGTGGTGGATACCATGCTGCTGCCATTAAAGCAGATCGGTAAGGCAATCAGTGCGTACGGGGATCAATTCCTGGCTTACATCGACCAGGATACGGGCAAGATTTATCCTTCGTATAACTTGGCTGGCACCGTGACTGGCCGAATGAGCTGTTCAAAACCCAATCTGCAACAGGTTCCCAGAGACGAGCGATACCGGAGCATGTTTCATGCACCGGAAGGCTATCAATTCGTCATTGCAGATTATTCCCAGATGGAATTACGCATTGCTGCCATGATTGCCAATGAAGAAGTCTTGCTCAATGCATACCGGCAAGGCCAGGATACGCACCGGCTGACGGCAGCCTTGATACTCGGCAAAGAGCCTGATGAGGTGAGTAAAGAAGAACGGCAATTGGCCAAGGCGGTCAATTTTGGCCTGCTTTACGGACAAGGAGCGGAAGGGTTGCAAGGCTATGCAGCCAGCAGCTACAGCGTCGATATCGGCCTTACGGAGGCAAGTGCATACCGGGATGCTTGGTTCGGCAGCTTTCCCGCCTTCGCTCGTTGGCATTCACAGGCTTTTGAAATAGCCCGTGATTCAATGAAGGTCAGCACGCCTGGCGGTCGTAAGCGTTATTTTGAAAATACCGACTATAACCATTCTAAAGCACTGAGAAAAACGAGAGTTTTTAACACTCCCATCCAAGGCGGCGCAGCTGAAGTCCTGCTTGAGGCAATGGCGCAACTCAGCGATGCTATAGAAGCGCAAGGTTATACCAACACGATCAAACCGATCGCCGTGATCCACGACGAGATTATATTGGCGGCGAGGGAAGATTGCGCCGAGCACGCCAAACAGCTCCTGGAAAAGGCCATGGTCGAGGGTATGCTGGCTATCTTTCCTGCGGCATCGACTTCGGGATTGGTCGAGGCGCACATTGGGAACAGCTGGGCTGACAAATAGGAAAAAGCCTTTGAACGGCGATATTTTCAAGCAGGGATAAATAGAATTTCTCGTCATGTGAAGGGCAGGTTTTTTTGCTGCCCCTTATCGCGCTGTTGCTGCCCCCTCGTCGCCCCACCAAATAATGCATCTGAATATTGCTAAAGCAATGTTTTTAAAACATAAATAATGGTACGAATTGAGGCAAGGCTGCTGTCAGCAATAAGGGGGCGTCAGGGGCGGCAATTTTTCAACTTTTACTTTAGGTGAAGAGGTAAGAAATATGGCTCTGCCCCGCATGAAATCTCTTTTTGAAAAATGAAGATGCAAATTTGCTGCCCCTGCCGCCACTGTCGCCCCCACCGTCATCGTCCCGGAAAAAGTGCTTGTGTTTCATGGCTTTCCACAAAATAACTGTGGGCGGATTCTGGGGCAGCAACTTTTTTGTCGCCACATGCCGCCCCAAAAATCTCGTAGGTATCGTTCATTTCAATTATTTCACTATTATCGGAGGATAGCCTCATGCCTATCTTAAAACTAAATAAACTTAACATTCATCAACTGCAATGCCCCGAAGGCAAATCACGTATTGAGTACTGCGATGAAGATTTACCTGGCCTCTACGTCGAAGTACGCGCCACCAGCCAGAATCAGGGGACGTATTACCTGCGCTTCAAGAATGACGCCGGCAAGACCTGCCACCAGAGGATCGGCCGCACCACGGAGGTCACGTTGGCGGAAGCGCGTCGGCAGGCCAAAACGCTCAAAGCAGAAATCGCCCTGGGGAGAAATCCGAGAGAAGAGGGTAAACCCAAGCAGAGCGAACTGACCTATGAGCGGTTTTTCGAGGATCACTACATACCACACAAGAGTGATAAGCGCTCTCTCTCCGATGATGTCCGCATCTTTCGCTTGAAATTACGGCCAAACCTGGGTCACAAGCTGCTGCACCAGATCACCCGCTATGAAATTCAGGCCTTGCTCACCTCATTCCGCGAGCAGAGTGCTGCGGCTAGTTGTAACCACATCCTGAAAATCATCAGACACTCCCTCAATCTCGCCGTCGAATGGGAATTCCTGGAATCTAATCCGGCAACCCGGATTCCGCTATTCCACGAGGACAACAAGGTGGAGCACTACCTTAGCGATGCCGAATTGGAGCGATTGCTGGCCGTGCTGCGCACCGACGAGAACCGTGCTGTCTGCCAGATCGCCATGCTGTTGCTATCGACTGGCTGCCGCTTAAATGAAGTACTCTCTGCCAAGTGGGCGGATGTGGATCTCGATAAGAAGATACTCAGGATCAGAGCTATCAACAGCAAGAGCAAACGATTGCGATCCGTGCCTCTCAATGATAGTGCCATGGAAGTGCTGAACCAGCTGGATACACAAGGCAAGTTCGAACATCTCTTCGTCAACCAGCAGACCGGCAAGCCCTATACCACGATCACCAAGGTATGGCATAGGATTCGTCAGAAGGCTGGGTTGGATCATCTGCGCCTTCACGATTTGCGCCATCAATACGCGTCCTTCTTAGTCAACAGCGGTCATACACTGTACGAGGTACAGCAGATATTGGGCCACTCCGACCCCAAGGTCACCATGCGCTACGCCCACCTGTCGACCAAGGCGCTGCAGGAGGCGGCAGACAGTGCATCGGTCAAGATCGAGGAGGCGATGCGGCGCAAGACGGGGTAGGGGCTGCTCCGCGGCGGGGTGCCACGCGGGGACCGGTCGCCCCGGCCCGCCCGTCGGAATTCCGGGGAGGGTGGGGCGCAAACCGACCCCTCGGGCACGCATAGTGGGCTGCTGCGGGGCGGTTGCGGGGCGGGTATGGGGGCAGTCATCCCGTGCGCACCCGACGGCGCATGGACGGGCGATAGCGCGAACCTAATTCCGCTTAAGCCGAACTCGTCTATGCTTTAGCTGTCGCAGGCACCAACCGGAGCCATCGCTCGTGTATTCAGTAATAATCCTGAATATGCCTGTCTCATTAGTTACCAGATGGATAAATAAATGCAGATTATTTCCGCTGTGGACTTTCTAATTTAAATTTAGCCAGCCTGAGATCTATTTATTTTGAGGTAAAAGCAGCGGCTGATCATTTGCCTAACAATATTGCGCTTTAGTACAGTGACATTTTTGTGAAATTGGCTCTAAACTTCGCTGCTTTTCAGAAACGACAGGATATACAGAATGCCATCGCTGAGGCGGGGCACATACTCTAATACTTGCAGTCTTATTTTCCAGACTTCAATGACATTGAACCAAAATGGGCCCAGTCCCAAGCAATTAGAAAAAGAGGAAGAATATCTTATTGTGCAGCTCTCTACCGCCTATCCACTTTGATTCATTCTATATAGGATCAGCGATATGATGTTTCCTAGTTTTTTGATATAAAGAAAATATTGTATGCATTTGCATTATTTTCAATTTGCCTGTTATTCCTTAGTCTTAATTAATTATTAAGCGAGATTGATTCAAAGTTTCTGCTGCGCGTAGGGGGGATATCAGAAATGGGAACAAGCATTAAGTAAACCTCATCAATATTATTATTTTCTGATCGAAGAAAATAAAGCATGAAGAAAGTCACAGCAATACAAGATCAATCTTTTTTCTTACGCACTTTGGCGCAAACACAAACCAACTAACTAGAGGATTCAATGAGAGAGTATTCAATTTGTATTGCATCTTAAGGCTCTGCGTTTTGCAAAATCTTCCGGAAAAGCTTTGTTCTATGGTACGAGTTGGATAACCATTTTATGCCTTAATCAAGGCTACTTAGTTTTACAGCGAAATTAGGACTGATCTTGAAGGCAGCGGATTGGAGGTCTCTGCTATCGGTAAGGAGAAAATCGAGTGTTAGCTTCATAATGGAGTAGAGTCCTGGCTCAGGGCTTGTAGAGGAAAAGCTACCTTTTTGAAATGTCAGAACTAAATTCTTTTTTCTCTTTTTTCCCTGCAAGAAATTCCTACATGGCAAACTCATTTGCAGAATAAGAGGTGAGGCTGAGGCTTATATGTAGAATCAATTAACGTCAGCTGTTCCACTGCCGTCGGACGCTGTGCAGCAGAGAAAGAGTAAAGAAGTCTAGCGGAGGAAAAATGAAACGAACAGTAATTACCCTAAATTCCTCAGTTGATCGTAATTATTAGTATGAACATTATGACTATTATCGCTTTTAAATTAATTCTAACACTCACTGTTCGAGTGTTATCGCTTTGGGCGAAATGCACAATTTTACGAGCACCTGGCCCGTTTCAAATCCTCGGAATAGAATAACTATTCCGTTTCGTTGCGTCTCGCCCTGCACCCATAAAATCACACACTCCACCCCGTCTAATTGTGGAATCAAGGATTATTTCTATTAAGCATCCACTGAACTGTGCCAGAGTGTAAGAACCTGAATGGGTTCCATATCGAAATAAAGAAGTGCCCCTAATACTGAGGAAATTTTAATATGGCTATCTCTACTCCAAACGAAATCGAGCGACGCAATTTACCTCGTCGAATTGCAGACAGGTTCATTAATGATCTCTATAAAACTTGCTCAACACCGCAATGTCATTCATGCTTGGAGCGTACATCCAATGCTGTGCTGTTGCTCGATAGCGAAAAGCGGGTCATGTACACCACATCGGAAGCGGATAAAATCATAAGCCAAGCAAGCACCCCCTTTACTTTAACGCCAAGATTTGCCTTACTTTCTCCGCCCAATGCTGCCCGCTTCGAGGCTTTCGTGAACAGGGAAAGTACCGAACCGGGACCGCTTATCCAGCTGCTGACTAACAAGAAAGATCGGGGCAGAATGTTATTCTCCTGCTTTCGCTTGCCTGAACCAGATACAGCGAGTCTGCATGTGGCCAGGTACCTCGTTATGCTGCGTGATCCTGATCAATATTCTGCACGACAATGGCAGCTATTCACCGAGCAATACAATTTGACTAAAGCTGAAACTAGGCTGTGTCGCGCCTTGGCAGATGGTCTGACACTCAACGATTATTGCACCAATTGGCAAGTCATGATCAGTACTGCACGCAGTCAATTGAGCAGCATATTCGCTAAAACAGAAACACGTAGACAAATTGATCTACTACGGTTGATCTATTTGTTTACGCTGGCATAAAAAGATGGAATTTTTCCTCCATCTGAAGGATGAAATTGTTTGTGAAGCCTGATTTAATGATACAACTCTGAAAAACAGAGTTTTGTTTAGTTTACATTATGTTATGTGCCAACAAACGAATCATAGGCAGACTTAGGAGAAAATCATGAACATACTCAAAAATCAAGTTAGTATAATGTGCATTATCTTCGCAGCAGTAATCATCTACCTCGCATCTGCTGGCATGGCTTTCGCGCAAAGTGGACATTTCGTCGGGGATCAAGTCTGTACAGACATCGGAACACAAGTACAGTGCAAAGGCAAGGTCGCTGGTCTCGGTGGGACAACATTTCAAATCAATGTTGCAGCTAATGGCACTGCGATCATCGAATGTGAGAACCCCGGAGAAAATGTCGCACCTGGGCAGGACACTGAAGTAACTGCATTGGGTGGAAGCGGGCCTTTAGCCACGCCAAGAAATGGTCAATACAGGTACACTGTCTCAACTAACACTCCTACGGTACCTAATGTTCCGACATGCCCGAATGAGAAATGGACTGCTCATGTTGTCGATGTAACTTTCACGACGGCTACCATTACTCTGCTCGAGGATAATGTCATATCAGATCAAGTAACGGTACCTGTTCAGTAGATACCTATTGGCGCAGCTAAAGGCTTAATCTTTATAATTTAGATAAAATTGAGAAACAAAAGTGGGTATGGACTCATGCCCACTTGTTTGGGGATGAGCATCTGCGGAAGTTCCTCTTAAGTAACGTCAGGGTAAAAATTCTTCCATATTCCTAGTACGCTTCAAGTAGAGCGATACTATACTGCTATTAAATTTAATGCTCGAATCTTCTTAATAAACGCTATTCCTTCCACCTCACTGCTTCCAGTGGCCCGTGGAGGGACGATAGCGTGGGGCTCATCCCGCTTAAGCTCAACGCGACTTCGCTTTAGCTCTTACACTCATCAAGCGGGGCCACCAGTCGTATATCTAGTGGTAATCCAGAGGTGTTTCTCTCTGTGAACAAAGTCTGAATCATAATTCCGGATTGAGGCGTTATCCAATGGGACTTCTTGTCGCTGTTCTTTTCCAGGAAGCTTATGGGTAGGGGTCAATCCTATTTGCGCCGATTGGAACAATATCAGAAAACGGTAGTAGTTCTAAATGTGCTAGGTAACTATCCAGTTTCTACCAAGAGTAATTTCCTAAGACTAAAGTACGATATCAATGCATCAGAAGAGATAAGAAAATAATTCGTGTGAATTCCATTAGGA
>NZ_FOUB01000191.1 GCF_900114745.1 Nitrosomonas communis
CCCAAGAAGGGCCTGATCGCTTATCTCTTTACTGTCTTGTCCTGGCAATCGGTTTTGGTGAATCCCTATTCATTAATATTATTGGAACATAGGGAGCTGAAAATGAGCAATCAATCATCATCTAATCATCAGGTCATCGTTGGTGGAGTTGATACCCACAAAGACCTTCATTTTGCAGCCGTAGTTGATGCATACGACCGAGTGCTTGCCAGCAGCTCTTTCTCAACGACACGACAAGGCTATAAATCAATGTTGAATTGGATGCAGTCCTTTGGTGAAGTTAAACGTATTGGGGTAGAGTGCACGGGAACTTATGGTGCAGGTCTGCTCAGGTATCTACAACAATTTGATATTGAAATTTTAGAAGTTACCTCACCTGATAAAGCAGACCGGCGCAAGCGCGGCAAAGACGACGCGATCGATGCGGAAAATGCAGCCCATGCCGCATTTGCTGGAATACGCACCGTGACCCCTAAAACGCGTGATGGCATGGTGGAATCATTGCGGGTTCTCAAGGTATGCAGGAAGACTGCGGTTGCAGCACGTCGTATCGCACTGCAGATGATCCGGATGAATATCATCTCTGCACCAGAGTCAATTCGTGAATCACTACGTACTATGACTCGAATGCAATTAATCCGTACACTTGCCGCCTGGCGACCTGATCTGGGTGGTTACCGTGATGTTTCAACTGCATACAAAATTGCATTGAAATCGCTTGCACGTAGATATTTGGAATTACATGATGAAATTGCGGACTTGGATGTGATGATTTCAGTCATTGTTGATGAGCTGGCTCCCGAGCTGATTGCAGGCAAAGCTATTGGCTATGAATCTGCTGCACAACTACTCATTACCGTAGGAGACAATCCAGAGCGTTTAAAATCTGAAGCGAGCTTTGCAGCCTTGTGTGGGGTTAATCCAATTCCAGCCTCATCAGGCAAGATCAATAGACACAGGTTGAATCGTGGTGGTGATAGAGCAGCAAACAGCGCGTTGCATATTATTGCTATAGGGCGACTAAGAACAGACGCTAAAACCAAAGAGTACGTTGAAAAACGTATAACACAAGGGAACACAAAACTTGAAGCA
>NZ_FOUB01000144.1 GCF_900114745.1 Nitrosomonas communis
GTTGAGTTCGATATCAAGAGTCTGTTCGACAAGATCGACCACAAGCTGCTGATGCGCGCGCTCAGGAAGCACTGTCAGACACCATGGGTCTTGCTATACGTCGAGCGTTGGCTGAAAACACCAATGCAAATGCCGGACGGCGAGCTTGCGGCGTGCCACGACTGTTGCCTTTACCTCCCTCTACACATGCCATCTTCCCGTGTTCGCTGTCTCCCATGACGGGGGCTTTCAGCCATTGCTTAATCAAAGCGAGTACCGCCCCGTCCACAATGCGTTCTGCCACGGTCGCCATGAGTTTAGTGTGCGCAATGCGGTCAAAGTACTTCGACAGGTCAGCATCGATGACTTGCGTTTGCCCTCGGCGCATTGCGTCAGCAATGGCGTCTATCGCTTCGTGGGCTGATTTCTTTGGACGGAATCCATAGGAATGCTCGCAAAAATCAGCCTCAAAAATCGGCTCCATTACTAACTTGAGTGCCGTTTGGGCTATGCGATCTCGTATCGTCGGTATCCCCAGCGGTCGCTTGCTACCGTCCGCTTTGGGGAGCATGACCCGCCTCACCGGGCTTGCCCGGTAGGTCTTGTCTTGCAATTCATGTCCCCATTCCAATAGATAGCAGTCTACCCCCATCCCGTTCTCTATGGCGTCAAAGCTCACCCCATCTACACCGGGACCCCCTTTGTTGGCCTTGACCAGTCGCCAGGCATGACTGAGTATATCAGCCCGATACCGCTTGTCGTAGAGCGCGTAAAAGCGGTAGCCCGGTTCTTGCTTGGCCTTGATGTAAAGCTTCCCCTGTAGCGTCCTGATCGTATCCGGGGTGGTTAGCAACATCGCAATCCCTCGATCCTCCACTCGTTGGTTGCGTGAACAAAGCAGGGTTCCTTCCCTTGGCCAGGGTTGTGTTGTCCCTCAGCTTCAATCGGTACTATGAACCCCTCCGACTTCCATAACGATCCACTGCTATTTCGTTTCCTTATAAGCAGCAGTCGGTAGTCTCCCTCCACCGTTATGGATCTCCAGCACTGTACCATTTAACTTCCGATACAGGCCGACCCTGCTACCCCGACGGCTCGCTAGTGTGGCTTCCATTACCAGCACACTATCACTTCGGCCTTCCCTATACAGACACGAGGTCGGCAACCGCATTTAGTTTACGAGGCTACTTCTAGGTTCACTTGCGTTACGGCCTGCCTCTTTGTCGTTTAGAAGCTCACGTCACTCAATTACTTGAATGCCGCTCCTTCGTGCTACCAAGGCGTATGGACAATTCCTTGGACGGGACTTTAACCCGCTAGCTAAATTGCTGTTACTGCGAACGTCTGTCCCCTATTTATTTACACACAGGCTCTTATTCTAATTTGCACTAGAACTGCATTCATAATCCAATATATGAAATGATTCAATTTGCATAGGTGGAAAAAAACTGCTCGACAGAACATCCTTGCTTTTATCTGATTGCTTTGGCTTGAGCCCATTTTGGTTCAATTTCATTGAGGTCTAGAATCAAGAGTCTCGATCTAACGCGTCACGCTAGCTACACCCACACGGAAACGCTTAGCCATTTGTGCGATGGTAAGACTCTCCTTTCCTCGAATGGATAATACCTGAGGGCAAAAGGATACCTGATATGGAATCTGCAAATTGTATTTAATTTATATGTAATTGGCTCTGTGTTTGGTTTGTGTGCGGTAACGAACAGAATAAGTTTACCTTATCCCTCACCATAGTTAACCGGAAGGCACGTTGTTCGTCCGATAACTCGGTCGGGTCAACTTTCTGTTCGACAAGAGTAAAACGCCGCACATGCGGGCGGATGAGCTATGCCGGTACTTTGGCCTTAGCCAAAAAAATAGGTTTGGCGAAATCGACGGCTATCCTGGAGTTGTTGAAGTGCGGCCACACTGATCCAAATTGGACGCTTCCAAGCCGAATAGCAGACCATCCACTGACTTGGCTAATCCAGGTTAATAGTATTATTGTTGATGCTCGGTATGCCTCGCGTGAAATTCAAGAGGAAGCATTTCGATGTGGATGGATTCCTTGTTCCTTATCTGCCTTGAGTGTTTTTCATGGAACGAGAATTGGGGCTAGGCCGCAAATTAAGAAAAATAAGTGTATACTCCCAATTATGTTAAGGTCACCCCTTTCCAGATTTTCAAATGCGCTTTATCACATAACATGGCGTGGAGATCGCAGTGAAAACATTTATAAGAGAGGGGATGACCGGCTAAGGTTTTAGAAACGCTTAGAATGGTTGTGGCTGATTACAACGGGTTATGTCATAGTTATTATCTGATGGATTACCACTATTATCTCATCAACGAAACATTTGACAGCAATTTGTTATCTAAGATATGTATCATCAATCTGAAATAGGGTTGAATTTGAAAACCCAGATTTACTTAGGGAATGAAGCTTTCGTAATTGAAATGCAAGAAAAATTGGGAAAGAAAAAGTTAAATTAAATATATCCAAGTGAAAAAACGGCCGGTTGCGCAAAGCCTTTGTCTGAAATTGCAGTGCAATACAAAGACCGGAAAATAGCAATTATTGCTAATTACAAAACAGGTGCATATAGTCAATGATAAATTGGAGAGAACAATCAATTACACCAACAATGGTTGGGACAATTGTACGCAAGAACAAGAATTCTTGATTCTGTATTTGGCCCTATTTGCTTGTTTCTCTCTTTGCCCTATTATTCTATCCTCCCCTACCCGCCATACAACGGCGAAGTACGCAATTTTGTATTTTTTGCACTAACTATATAAATCATAGAATTATGCGCGGACTAATCAAGCAGTTTATTTTCAGCATTGGTATACGAGGAAGCAGCCTATATTTTGTGGATGAAAAATGCTTGAAATCGCCTAAATTGCTTCTATCTATACAGTGTTTAGTTAGTAAATTTTTATATCAGAGAAATCGCCGAGTTATAACAATTAAACGCAGCTGAGGTTATATTCACAAGACGAACTATAAGTAAGGCATTTGGGTCAATATGCCTGCTAAAATAAAAGAGCAGTATTTTATATTTATAATTGGAGGTCATTAAAATGAACCAAAACTATTCAACAGTTGCCCAAAGATCCTCATCTGTTTTGGCAACTAACAAGGTATTGCGTAATACCTACTTGCTGCTATCGTTGACGTTGTTGTTCAGCGGGCTAACAGCTGGACTTTCAATGTTCTTAAATATGCCACCGATGACCTATTTGATTTCTGTCATTAGTGGCATGGTAATTGCCATGTTTGTATTACCGCGTTTTGCCCACTCTACAGCAGGAATCGGAATTGTTTTTCTGATTACTGGTTTGTTGGGATTTGGACTGGGACCCATGTTAACCATGTACGCTTCACTGCCTAATGGTGGAAATATCATTACATTGTCACTAGGGGGTACAGG
>NZ_FOUB01000133.1 GCF_900114745.1 Nitrosomonas communis
TATTGATGAAAGTGGGTTTGCACAGGATGCGCCGCGCACGCACGGTTATGCACCCGCTGGCCAGAGATGTCATGGCACGCATGACTGGCATGCGCCAGGTCGTATCAACGCAATGGGAGCGTTGATCGGAAAGCTATTGATAACCGTCAGCCTGTTTGCAGTCAATATCAGCGCCGATGTATTTCATGGATGGGCGATGCAGGACCTGTTGCCTAAATTGCCGTCACATGCGGTCGTTGTGATGGACAATGCTACCTTCCATAAGAGGCAGGATACGCAAGAGGCCATACAAAACGCTGGGCACACCCTTGAATACTTACCCGCTTATTCTCCTGATCTTAATCCCATCGAACATAAATGGGCACAGGCCAAAGCACTGCGTAAACAACAAAACCAGACCGTTGAGATGCTTTTCAAATCCTATACATTCTGAATCATTCTTAACTGGTTAGGCTATATATACGGGAGCAGATAGTAAAGAAGGGTGCCAAGGCTGTGATCCCGAGAAAGCGCAATTCGTTGAAAGGTAACGTAGATATGGATTGGGGCTTGTATAGTTATCGGCATTTGGTGGAAAACACTTTTGCACGCCTCAAGCAGTATCGGGCAGTAGCTACGCGATATGACAAACTAAAAAGAAATTATGAAAGTATGCTCGCCATCGCGTGCGGATATCTGTGGCTACCTATGTGAAATGTCAACAGACCCTAGCAGTTTCTTGGTGATGGTATAAATGACGATATTATCAGATATGCTTATCAAATAATTCAGAATAAACAATTAAGTAACCTGATTGCTAACAATTGAATGGGAATAAGGTAAAAATAAGAAAAATAACAATATTATTTTATAGGGCACCTCTAAAAATTCATATTTGCGAGTATCCGCTTCGCGGATTGCCTGCTTACTCCGTCTCGTCACAATACTTTGTTGTTCACAAAAAATGTTTCCTTACATATTAGTAATATGCTGCGTCAACATTTTTTGTTCTCGTCTTGTCTTGTTTATAACTCTGAATTTTTAGAGGTGTCCTATAGAATAATATTATTCCATTTCTAAACCAAAATTAACTTTGTCGGCTTCACCTTGTCGTATTATTTATACTGCCTGCGGCTCGCTTTCGTGTCATTGTTGATTTGGAAATGGAATTACCTGATTTTATTTTCTAGTCTTTTGATTTAAGCGCTTTCTTCTATTTTCTTTCGGATCGAGCAGAAGAGGGCGATAGATTTCTACTCGGTCACCATCTTGTAAAATAGCTCCTCGCTTGGTAAATTTGCTGAAAATACCTATTTTCTGCTTTTCTAAATCAATTTCAGTGAATATATCCTGTATTCCAGATAAGGTAATGGCCTGCTCTATCGTTGTACCGCTGGGCACATAAAAGCGTTTAAGAAATTGACGATGGGGAAGTGCGTAGGCCACTTCAACTTCTATTTGATCAATCGCGCGGTCCATAAATTGCCTCAGCGCGTTCTATGAAGGCATCTACAAAGCTATTGGCAATCATATAAAAAACAGGGCCCACTAGTTTCTCCAACAACTTATGAGAGAACGTGTAATGCAGATGAAATTCTATTTTACAAGCATTTTCTGATAAAGGGATAAAACGCCATAGGCCATCTAGATGCTCAAAAGGTCCATCTAGTAAATTCATTTCGATCTGTCCAGGAGTCATATTAGTTAAACCGGGTGGTTGACGTTTATTTTCTGTGGTAAAACTATGCTTGATATGATGATAATTGATATGGACAGTTGCATGCGCAATTTCGTCACTTTGAAGCTTAACAGATGCCCCATCACACCAAGGCAGAAATTCTGGATAATTTTCAACGGTATCAACCAAGTTAAACATTTGACCCGCTGAGAAGTCAACTAAAACTGATTTTTCTATTTCTGCCATAAGATTATTAACCTTTTATTTTCATCTGAGCCGAAGCTGGAAAAACTGATAAACTAATATAAAAATTTTAGAGTTATTGCCTATATTCCTATCATATTCCCAGATGAGTATTGCTCAAAATAAAAAAGCGTTCCATGATTATTTTATCGAGGAAAAATACGAAGCAGGTATTGTTCTGGAAGGTTGGGAAGTCAAAGCGATCCGTGCGGGACGAGTTCAATTAAAAGAAGCCTATGTTATCATTCGCAATGGTGAATTATATCTCATCGGTAGTCACCTGAGTCCTTTGCCTACAGCTTCAACCCATATCAATCCGGATCCAGTACGTACGCGCAAACTCTTGCTGCATGCAGAAGAGATAAACCGATTAATCGGTAAAGTCGAACGTGCTGGATACACCCTTGTACCTCTTGATATGCATTATAAAGCAGGAAGAATTAAAGTTGAAATAGGCCTTGCTAAAGGCAAAAAACAATACGATAAACGGGAAACTGAAAAACGTAAAGAATGGGAGCGTGCCAAACAACGTTTGCTACGTGCCCGCTAATATCTTCTCTGTCCTAGCACTCACTGAATTTAAACAATTTTTGATTTAGTCATTATGCAAAAACCCATTGCGATTTGGTTATTTATTTGTTGCGCTTTTGTATTTGCCATGGTAGTTGTTGGAGGTGTAACTCGCCTCACTGGTTCCGGATTATCCATTGTCGAGTGGCAACCTCTTATTGGCGCAATTCCACCCCTCAGCCAAGAGGACTGGACAGTACTTTTTGAAAAATATCGCCTAATCCCACAATACAAAGAAATTAATAAAGGGATGACATTGGAAGAATTTAAAGGAATTTTCTGGTGGGAATATTTTCACCGCTTATTAGGGCGTGCTATAGGGATAGTATATTTTGTTCCTTTTATTTATTTTGTTAGCCGTAAGCAAGTTGATCGTATACTCGGTCTCAAATTACTGGGTATTTTTGTATTAGGTGGTCTGCAAGGCTTAATGGGTTGGTATATGGTGATGAGCGGATTAGTGGATAATATTTATGTCAGTCAATATCGTCTAACTGCTCATTTGGGGCTTGCATTTATTATTTATGCAGCTATGTTCTGGGTAGCAACAGGGTTATTATCATCTGAGAATAGTCTCCAGCAAGAAAAATCAAATCTACAGGGTTTACGTCGATTTTCTTTTTTGATTACAACGCTTATATTTCTTATGGTATTGTCAGGTGGTCTCGTTGCTGGAATTCATGCTGGTTTAGCTTACAATACCTTTCCTCTAATGAACGGTTATTTGATTCCACCGGATTTATTTGTGCTGGAACCATGGTATCGTAATTTCTTTGAGAATATGACAACAGTTCAGTTTGATCATCGCATGATCGCATGGCTATTGGCATTTGTTATACCTCTTTTCTGGTTCAAAGCAAAAAAATATTCGCTATCCCTTTCTGAACAATTGGCGTGTCATTTTCTCTTGGTGATGTTAATAATACAAATCAGCTTAGGAATTACCACTTTATTATTAGTCGTACCAATACCTCTAGCCGCAGCTCATCAAGCAGGTGCAATTTTATTGTTCACTGCAGCACTTTGGGTTAATCGTAAATTGTCTTAGATTATCTGAATCTAGTGATTTTATTTAGATAAAACAAGGAATAAAAAATAAGTCCAGTAGAACACAGAAACTATTGTGATGGTTTCAAATATAATTGCTGGTGGTCGAGGCTGCAGAAATATTTTTTATCCGCAGTAATACTTTCACTTCTTGGAATATGTATCCCGCAATGTGCGCAACAAACCATATCTTCGATTTCCTTTTTTGATTCCGTAGATTGTTTTTTTGCTTGTTGAAGATTTTTAAGGCTCCAATAAATTAGAAACACAATAATAATCAAGATTATCCATTTAGTTATCACAATCTTCAATCCTTATCCTTGCTTATAAAAATGCATTAATTTCAACCGTCGCAATTTCTAGTTTATATATTAAATTAAATTTGAAGCTTTATGCCAAGCAGACTGCAGAATGTAAAATTAATTTGCTTTATTTTGTAAAAAAGATAGGTTCAGAATCAATTTGAAGATTTGAGAGCTATGAGTAACTCATCCATTTTTGAGAATGTTGGAAATGGCTTAATTAGTCGGCCCTGAAATATCGGCAAACTATTGATATTAGGAATAGATTCTATTCATTGCGATGATCATGCCGACCAGAAATGTTAAAATATTCATGT
>NZ_FOUB01000113.1 GCF_900114745.1 Nitrosomonas communis
GAAAGCTCCCGTTACAGGCCGGATATACGAGTGCAAGTGTTTCAGCCATGCCAGATCAAAAAAATTTCACGCAAAACGGAGGAGTCCATATACGTTCATTCAAACCCGTCAACAAGATAAAAATGGAGCCAAAATGAACGCACCTCACACCCCATATGCCTTTCCACCATCAGTGCTATCACAAATCGCCCAATTACCTTCATTGCCGATGATCGAAATCAAGGTGCTTTGGAAACAATTATTTGGTAACGAGATACCGAACCACAATCGACAGTTTCTTGAGCGCCGCCTTGCACACAAACTGCAACTCATAGAATTCCGCAAAACCAATCTTAATCTGCTGGAAAGTAACGAGCGGCGTATCCAGGCATTGATTGAAACTGGCAAGTTGCGCAGCCGTGAAAAGGATTATCGCCCCTTGGCAGGTAGCGTATTGATACGGATTTACCAAGATGTCGAGCATCGCGTGATGGTGGAAGCAGATGGTCAATATGAATATGAAGGCAGTCGGTATGCCAGTTTATCCGCAATTGCACGTGAGATCACAGGTACGCGATGGTCCGGACCACTCTTTTTTGGCCTGGCGCCTGTGAAAACCAAAGTCAAGAAAGGAGCCAAGCGATGAGCGAAAACATCAAGCGACGCATGCGCTGTGCGGTCTACACACGCAAATCCACTGAGGAAGGGCTGGATCAGGAATACAATTCCATCGATGCCCAGCGTGACGCGGGTCATGCCTACATTGCGAGCCAGCGAAATGAGGGTTGGATTACGGTTTCTGATGATTATGATGATCCGGCATACTCCGGTGGCAACATGGAGCGGCCTGCGCTGCAGCGCTTATTGGCTGACATCGAAGCCGGCAAGATTGATGTTGTCATCATCTACAAGATTGACCGGTTGACGCGCAGTCTGGCCGATTTCTCCAGGATGGTCGAGGTATTTGAACGTTACGGCGTATCTTTCGTTTCAATCACGCAGCAATTTAATACAACGACCAGCATGGGCCGGCTTATGCTCAATATTTTACTCTCGTTCGCTCAGTTCGAGCGGGAAGTCACCGGTGAGCGCATCCGTGACAAAATCACGGCCAGTAAGCGCAAAGGCATGTGGATGGGTGGCATACCACCGCTCGGCTACGATGTGGAAAATCGCCGATTGATACCGAACGAGCGTGAAGCCAAGATTATCCGGCATATCTTTGAGCGGTTCGTCGAGTTGGGTTCCAGCACAACCTTGGTCAAGGAACTGAAACTGGATGGGGTAACCTCGAAATCCTGGACCACTCAGGATGGCAAAGTTCGTAAGGGTAGGTCGGTCGATAAGAGTTTAATCTACAAAGTACTCAACAATCGCACTTACCTCGGTGAACTGCGCCACAAAGAGCAGTGGTATCAAGCTGAGCATCCGCCCATCATCGAGCGTGATTTGTGGGACAAGGTGCATACCATCCTCGCTACCAATGGTCGCGTTCGCGGCAACGATACAAGAGCAAAGGTGCCGTATCTGCTAAAAGGGATTGTGTTTGGCAATGATGGACGGGCTTTGTCCCCATGGCACACGACCAAGAAGAATGGATGTCGTTATTGCTATTACATTCCGCAACGTGATGCCAAGGAGCATGCGGGTGTATCAGGATTGCCGCGTCTGCCTGCTTCAGAACTGGAATCTGCGGTACTTAATCAGTTGCGTACGATATTGCGTGCTCCAGAATTGCTAGGGGAGGTGTTGCCTCAGGCAATCAAGCTCGATCCAACCTTGGATGAGGCCAAAGTCACCGTGGCGATGACGCGGCTTGACGCGATTTGGGAGCAATTATTTCCGACAGAGCAGACGCGTATCGTAAAGCTTCTGGTTGAAAAGGTAATCGTATCACCCAACGATCTTGAGGTGAGACTGCGTGCCAATGGCATTGAGCGACTCTTGCTGGAAATGAGCCCGAAGCCAATCGTACAGCAAGAGGAGGCATTGGCATGAGCGATATTAGGATCCAGAAGACTGGCGCATCAGATGTTATTGCATCCAGTGACGGCACGCTAACGTTGACCATACCAATTCAGATCAAACGTCGCAGTGGACGTAAGCTGGTCACGTTGCCCAACGGTGGAATTGCAAAGGCACGGCCTTGGGACACGGCGGCGACACCACTGCAGCTTGCACTAGCGAGGGGTCATCGATGGCTGGCTATGTTGGAATCAGGTGAAACCAAATCTCTAAGAGAAATCGCTACCCTCGAAGGAATCGACAGTAGCTACGTGAGTCGCATGGTCAACTTGACCACGTTGGCGCCGGATATTGTGGCTGCTATTCTGGATGATGCATTGCCGAATCACATTACCCTGTTCGATTTGGCGATTGATCCGCCGGTGCTGTGGGAGGAGCAGAGGGAGCGAGTAAAATATGCTTAATTACATGGATATTTGTAGTTTCCTTAAGAAATAGCCGAGGAAATTCTTTCTGATTTTGATTAACTTGGCTGAAGCTCACTAGGTCATTAGTACTCTTTAGTGAATCTCTGATCACTTTTCTGTATGGTTGGCCTCTTATCCGGTTTCCTATACTTTCATTCCTATGAAGAAGGTGGCTTATTTTTTCTACACACTTTTAAGCATTATCTAACTGATGTTACGCAACCCCACTGATAGCGTATCATTGCTGGCATGAAAACAAAGTATATAGATTTATATACGGATTATTTGATCAGTACTACCGGCTACGCGAGGGCGACCGAATTACCGGCCATGCTAGACGGGAAGATGAGTCATGATCAAGTGACCCGGTTTTTGACAGAACGCAAATACACATCCAAGGATTTGTGGCGGGAAGTGAAGTCAGTAGTACGGCAAACCGAGCAGGAGGAAGGCTATCTGATTTTTGATGATACGGTGCAGGAGAAAGCCTTGAAAGACGAGAACGAGGTTGTTTGCTGGCATTATGACCCTTGCAAAGGGCAGACGGTCAAAGGGCACCAACCTGTTGAATGCGCTGTATTACAATGATGAGGTATCGATCCCGGTGGCTTTCGAAATGATTCGCAAACCGTTTCAATTTTGCGACGTTAAAACGCGCCCAACCAAGTGCGCTAGTGAGGTCACCCAGAACGGGTGGCTGCGGAGCATGCTCAAGACATGTGTGAACAACCCACTCAAATTCCGTTATGTGCTGTTCGATATCTGGTTCGCGGCGGCAGAGAACTTTGAAACGGTACTGCGTTCAGGCAAACATTTCGTAGCGGCATTGAAGGATAATTGGCAGGTAGCGCTGACACTGGAAGACAAACAACAAGGCCATTTCGTCAAGGTAAGCGAACTGGTGTTATCGGATCAGCAGGCAGTGCGCGGCTGGCTGAAAGGCTTCGATCAGGAAGTGCTTCTGGTGCGGCGGGTCTTTACGAACAAGGATGGCAGCACCGGCGCGTTGAATCTGGTTTAGAGTAGCCTCTCCTGCGAAGGTGGACAAGTAGCAGCAATCTACAAAAAACGGTGGAAAGTCGAAGCGTTTCACAAGTCGTTGAAATTCAATGCGGCGCTAGCAAAGTCGCCAACCCGGACGGTAACCACGCAAGTTAACCATGTGTTCATGTCCATTTACGCCGTATTTAAGCTGGAATGTTTGAAGATCAAGCATAAGGCCAACCATTTCACCGTGCGGGCGAAGCGATATATCAAGGCAACCCAACAGGCTTATGCTGAGTCGCAAAAGTTAAAGGCTGCTCCAACGCACTGTTCCCGCTGGTGGTTGTTTATGTTAGGCTACAGCGGAAGCACGTGCTAGCGCTCGCCTGAAGGTGAATTGCAATGACGGAGGCCAAGAACCAACTCTCAACCATGAAAGGCTCGCCGGACCAGTTCCGCCTGGCTTCCTTGATGAGGTTCGATAGATCGATAGAGATAGTGCGCATCCTGGCCACTGGAGTGACGACGCTATTGTTCTGGCAGGGCATGGCTCCTCTGGAGTTGCTGTGGCTGGCCGTGGCCGTGGGCCTGTATCCGCTGGTGAAGATCGGTCTGCTGGACCTGATCCATGAGCACAAGATCGGCACCGAGATCTTCGTGACCATAGCGACCCTGGTGGCGGTATTCGGCGGGGAAACGGTCGCGGGCGCTGTGCTGATGGTGATCATCCTGATCGCTGAGTTCATTACCGAACTTAGCACTGATCGCGCTCGGGCCTCTATCAAGGCGCTAATCGTCTCCGTGCCTCAAGTCGCCCGCTTGCAGGAGAAGGGTGACGAACGGCGTGTCGCCATCAGCGAACTGAATGTGGGCGACGTCGTTCTCGTTCGCGCCGGTGAAAAGATCCCTGTCGACGGAACGGTGATCGCAGGGCAAGGGGCGGTCAACGAGGCACCGCTCACGGGAGAGAGCATCCCGAAGGACAAGAGTGCGGGCTCGACGCTATTGGCCGGTACCCTGCTCGACTCCGGCGCCCTCGATGTCCGCACCGAGCGTTTGGGTGCTGACACCACTTTCTCGCGTATCATTGCCTTGGTTGAGAGCGCGGAGTCTGAGCAGGCGCCCATTCAGAAGCTAGCCGATAGGGTGGCTGCATGGCTCATCCCTCTCGTGCTGATTTTCCTAGTCGGCGTATACCTGGTGACGTGGGACGTGCGTACTGTCGTCACGTTGTTGATCTTTACCTCCCCGGCAGAACTCGGGCTGGCCACACCACTGGTCATGATCGCGGCGATTGCTCGTGCCGCACGCGCCGGTATCCTAATCAAGGGAGGCGTCTATTTAGAAGCCCTTGCCAAGGTCGATGTCATGGTGTTCGATAAGACCGGAACGTTGACGGCTAATCAGCCACGAGTGGTGCAGATTTTATCGAACCGAGCCAGCTTAAAAGAAGCAGAATTACTGCGCTGGGCCGCCGCTGCGGACAGGCGATCTGCACACCCGCTTGCAAAGGCAGTCGTCGAGGCTGCTGCCCAACAAGGTATTCCAGTTCCGGAATCGGAAAGCTTTGAGCAGTTCCAAGGGCGCGGCGTGAAGGCGACGGTCGAGGGGCGTATCATCCTGGTTGGCAACGCAGCGCTGCTTCGTGAGAACGGCGTCTCGCTAGCCGAGGTAGTTGAGGATGGTGGTCGTACGCCCATTCACGTTGCCATCGATAATGAATTTGTCGGGGTGATCTTCATCGCAGATACCTTGCGACCTGGAGTACGCGAGTCCTTGGATGAACTGAAAGCCACCGGCATCAAGCGTCTTGTGATGCTGACAGGAGACAATCGAGCCACAGCCGAAGTCGTGGCGCGCGACCTTGGTATCGATGAAGTACGTGCCGATCTGATGCCGGAGGACAAGGTCAAAGCCATTGGTGATCTAGTCGCGCAGGGTCACCGTGTGGCAATGGTCGGCGATGGCATCAATGATGCGCCTGCACTCGCGCGCGCGAATGTCGGCATTGCGATGGGCGCTGGGGGGACGCAGGCCGCGCTGGAAGCGGCGGACATTGCGCTGATGACCGACGATCTTAGAAAGATCGCTGGGGCGAGGGCGATTGCGCGACGCGCATACAGAACGATTCAGGAAAACATCTTCGTGGGTATTGGGGTGGTTCACGTGCTCGGAATTACTGCTGCCCTTCTTGGTTGGATCGGTCCCATTGAAGCCGCCATTATTCACCTGGGGCCGGATGTGTTGGTGTTCATCAATTCGATCAAGTTGCTTCGCGTTCGCATTCATGGAGCGTAAGCGCAACTGGTGAATGTATGAAAATGCGCGCCAACGTCGCTTTCGGCCGCCACCGCTAAAGGGGTTGCCAACCACAACCAATTGCCTCTAAATCCGCGTCAACACTGGGTAAAGAGACAATAACCCCCCAACCACGAATGGTTGAGGTTTGGTTGTTGGTGGAGTAGGGAACCGAACCTAAGCCCTTTTTTCGAATAGAATAGCAATATTGATCTTGAGGACGCAGATTCACCTGGAATCAGGTAGGTAGTTGTTACTGTTTGCTGTCAATCTAGACACTATGGTTACTACATTCTTTGCAATCCGCATCTTGAATTGCATCACCCGATCAGAGGGTTTGCGCCCCGCTGCACTTTTCCGCGGCTCGTCGTTGTCTTTGCAAGAAGCTCAGCAAATAGATTCCAGTCAATTATGCGATTCAGCTCTTCAAGCGGAGCTTTTAGCTTAGTTAGCTGAGCATATTGGCTGTCAAGGCCAAAGAAACCGAGTTGCATGGTAAGGTCTCATATCGGGGAGTTTGATTTACATATTACATATTTAAAACAAAGTGTTATTCTGGATCAACAAAAAATAACATTTTTTCCTGACCTGCCTCATTTTGTAGCTCGAATTTTTCAGGAGTCTATAACTTATTGTAGTTTAAAATCATTCTGTGCTATTTAGGAAATGGACAACTCTCATGCTTTGTGGAGTGTGCCTGCATTGGGTCGCTCCAGCTTCGGCTGTGGAATTTTCTCTGAATGGTGATATGCGTACTAGTTT
>NZ_FOUB01000050.1 GCF_900114745.1 Nitrosomonas communis
GAGCTGCGCCGGTAATCATATTTTTTACATAATCTGCGTGACCGGGGCAATCTACATGCGCGTAATGACGTTTCTCAGTCTCATATTCTACGTGAACTGTATTAATGGTAATTCCTCGTGCACGCTCCTCCGGCGCAGAGTCAATCTGAGCATACGACCTCGCCTCTCCACCAAATTTTTTCGCCAATACCATCGTAATGGCTGCCGTCAATGTCGTTTTGCCATGATCCACATGACCTATCGTGCCAACGTTTATATGCGGCTTCAATCGCTCGAATTTACTCTTTGCCATGCTATATCCTTATCTTCACAATTATTTACTTTTATTGATAATTGCTTCAGCAACGCTTTTGGGTGCTTCTGCATAATGTTTAAATTCCATTGTATATGTCGCTCTACCTTGTGTTGCAGAACGCAGGATCGTGGAGTAACCGAACATTTCTGCCAAAGGCACTTCTGCTCTTATAATTTTGAAACCCATTGTATCATCCATGCCCTGAATCATGCCGCGCCTAGATGACAGGTCTCCAACAACATTCCCCATAAAATCTGCTGGTGTTTCCACTTCAACCGACATCATTGGCTCCAGAAGCACTGCATTAGCTTTACGCATACCGTCTTTAAACGCAATTGAGGCCGCCATTTTAAATGCATTCTCATTAGAATCTACGTCGTGGTAAGAACCATCAAACAACGCCACCTTAACATCCACAACCGGATAGCCGGCCAGAACCCCCGCTCCTAAGGCTTCTTGTAATCCCTTTTCAACGGCCGGAATATATTCACGAGGAACAACCCCACCTTTGATTTCATCAATGAACTCGAATCCTTTACCGGCTTCATTTGGCTCCATTCTCAACCAAACATGGCCATATTGTCCTCGACCGCCACTTTGCTTGATGAACTTGCCTTCTATCTCGATTTTTTTCTTAATAGCTTCACGGTAAGCAACTTGCGGCGCTCCGACATTTGCTTCAACACCAAACTCGCGCTTCATGCGATCGACAATTATCTCAAGATGCAGCTCACCCATGCCAGATATAATTGTTTGACCCGATTCCTCATCAGTTCGAACTCGAAATGAAGGATCTTCCTGTGCCAAGCGATTAAGAGCAATCCCCATTTTCTCTTGATCATTCTTGGTTTTGGGCTCAACGGCAACATGGATAACCGGCTCAGGAAATTCCATCCGCTCTAGCGTTACAACATGCTCGGTATCGCACAATGTATCTCCCGTGACGACATCTTTCAAACCTACCGCAGCAGCAATATCACCTGCACGAACTTCTTTGATTTCTTCTCGCTGATTAGCATGCATTTGCAATAACCGACCAATTCTCTCCTTTCGCCCTTTTACTGAGTTATAAACAGTATCCCCTGAAGTAACCACACCAGAATACACGCGAAAGAAAATCAACTGGCCCACATAAGGGTCGGTAGCAATCTTAAATGCTAAACTAGCAAATGGCTCATTATCAGTTGCATGCCGCTCATCTTTTTCCCCATTTTCTTTAGTTCCCTGAATAGCCGGAATATCTGTTGGAGCTGGCAAATAATCCACAACCGCGTCAAGCATTGCTTGCACACCTTTATTTTTAAAAGCTGAGCCACATAACATTGGCACTATCTCGTTATTCAGCGTACGCGCCCTCAACCCCTGCTTTATTTCCTCTATTGACAAAGCGCCTTCTTCAAGATACTTATTCATCAGCTCCTCGGAAGCTTCAGCAGCAGACTCCACCATCTTCTCATGCCAACTTTTTGCTTCACTCTTTAAGCTCTCGGGTATCTCGCGCTCCTCAAATTTTGTACCCTGAGTAGCATCATTCCAATGAATTGCCTTCATTTTTAGCAAATCGACTATACCTTCAAACTTGTCTTCAGCACCAATCGGCAATTGGATTGGCACGGGATTAGCTTTTAATCGCGTTTTAATCTGTTCCTGAACGCGCATGAAATTCGCGCCTGAGCGATCCATTTTATTTACAAAAGCAAGTCGCGGCACTTTATACTTGTTGGCCTGTCGCCATACCGTTTCAGTTTGAGGCTGCACTCCCCCGACCGCACAAAAAACTGTGCACGCACCATCCAATACTCTTAGAGATCGCTCTACCTCGATAGTAAAATCTACGTGACCGGGCGTGTCGATAATATTTATACGATGCTCTGGATAGTTACCCGCCATTCCTTTCCAAAAACAGGTTGTTGCAGCCGAGGTAATTGTTATACCTCGCTCCTGCTCTTGCTCCATCCAATCCATCGTAGCTGCACCATCATGGACCTCCCCTAACTTGTGAGATACTCCGGTGTAAAACAACACGCGCTCTGTTGTAGTGGTTTTACCTGCATCAATATGCGCCATGATTCCAATATTGCGGTAGCGCTCTATGGGCGTTTTTCTAGACATTAAATTTAAACTCTTAAATTACTAATTTAACCAATTTTTAATAATATGACTCTTTCTGATATGCCCCTATAAAGCATATTCATCTAAGACAAACTCTCTATAAAACCCTATCAAAACCGGAAATGTGAAAATGCCTTATTTGACTCCGCCATGCGGTGCACCTCTTCACGCTTTTTGACTGCCCCACCACGACCTTCAGAGGCTTCCATTAACTCGCCAGCCAGACGCACATCCATTGATTTCTCTCCACGCTTACGCGCAGCATCACGCAACCAACGCATCGCTAACGCACTACGCCGCACCGATCTTACCTCTACGGGGACTTGATAATTTGCACCACCAACGCGCCGACTTTTTACCTCAACCATAGGCCGGATATTTGCCATCGCCTGTGTAAATACCTCCACCGGATCCTTTCCAGTTTTTTTCTCGATTTGTTGCATAGCACCATAAATTATTCGCTCTGCGACAGATTTCTTTCCACCCGTCATCAAAACGTTAACAAACTTTGATATCTCAACATTATGATATTTCGGATCTGGTAATATTTCACGTTTTGGCACTTCTCTGCGTCTTGGCATTTACAAACCCCAAACTATCCTGGTTAACTTTAATTGATTTCCACTCATTCCCACCAACATGCTTCACTGAAAAATTATTCTATGATGCCTTAGGTTTTTTGGAGCCATATTTAGAACGTGCTTTCTTACGATCTTTCACTCCAGCAGTATCCAGGCTTCCGCGAACGGTATGATATCGCACACCCGGCAAATCCTTAACACGACCGCCTCGAATCAATATCACCGAATGCTCCTGCAAATTGTGGCCTTCACCACCAATATAACTTGCAACTTCAAACCCATTTGTCAATCTTACACGCGCAACTTTACGCAAGGCAGAATTAGGCTTCTTAGGTGTCGTTGTATAAACCCGCGTACAAACACCTCTCTTTTGCGGACACCCCTCTAATGCTGGCACTTTATTTTTTACACGCTTTGCTTTTCGCGGTTTTCTTACAAGTTGACTTATGGTTGGCATAATATTTTATTTCTCAATTAAACCCTTGTCTTATTCTTCATCACGATTTTAATGTTATGGGTAAACTACTTTATATTTAACCTATCTCTTGACTTGCTTTTTCCAAAGCTATTTCTCTTTTCTTCACTCGTGCATTTAATATTTGAAAAGAGGCGGTTAAAAAGACTGCGGATTGTATGGGTTTTATCGTTTCATGTCAAGAAAGAAAGGCAAGAATTACCTGACTTTCATTTATCAAAACACTCCATATTCAGTAGCAATTTTATTTATTATTTAGATTAGCAGCAAAATTTTCATAATAAATAATTCTGTTCCCTTCGGCTTGCTCAATATTTCTTTGAATATTAACCCAACCTTAAACTTTCATCTTGTAACACTCTGATAATTTCTCATGTCAATTCGCGTTCTATTATTTTTTCAAAGATTTTCTGAGTTGCGTAGCAATTCGCATCCTGAGTGCATTTAATTTGATAAATCCGGCGGCATCTGCGTGATTATATGCGCCACGATCATCTTCAAAAGTTGCAATTGCCGGATCAAATAATGAATCAGTTTTAGAATCACGACCAACCACTAACACATTGCCTTTATAAAGCTTCACCCGCACCCAGCCGTTGACATTAAGCTGAGATTCATCAATCATGGTTTGCAACATTTTTCGCTCAGGACTCCACCAATAGCCGCTATAAATAAGGGCGGCATAACGTGGCATGAACTCATCTTTTAGATGAGCTACCTCTCGATCCAAGGTGATAGATTCAATGGCACGATGAGCTCGCAACAGGATGGTGCCGCCTGGTGTTTCATAGCACCCTCGCGACTTCATACCGACATACCTGTTTTCAACCAGATCTAAACGTCCAATACCATGTTTACCGCCCAGTTGATTTAGCTTTGCGAGAACAGCCGCGGGCGATAACCTTTCTTGGTTCAGCGCTACAATATCACCACGCTCAAACTCTATGTCAAGATACTCTGGTTCGTCTGGCGCTTTTTCTGGTGCAACTGTCCACCGCCACATTGATTGTTCGGGCTCCTTTGCCGGATCTTCCAATAGGCGCCCTTCATAGGAAATATGCAATAGATTTGCATCCATACTGTACGGAGACCCAATTTGCTGCTTCATCTCAATTGGAATACCATGCTTTTTCGCATACTCCAAAAGCTTCTCGCGTGAAGTGAGATCCCATTCACGCCACGGAGCAATGACATGAATATTAGGTTTCAATGCATAATAACCAAGCTCAAAACGAACTTGATCGTTTCCCTTACCCGTTGCGCCATGCGATACAGCATCTGCCCCCGTTTCTTGAGCGATCTCTATCTGCCTCTTGGCAATGAGTGGTCTGGCAATGCTTGTTCCGAGCAAATATTCACCCTCATAGATAGCATTTGCGCGAAACATTGGAAATACATATTCTCGAGCAAACTCTTCACGTAAATCTTCTATATAAATTTCTTTAATACCAAAGCTTCGTGCTTTTGCACGCGCAGGCTCAATTTCTTCACCCTGACCAATATCAGCAGTAAAAGTTACAATCTCACATTGATAAACATCCTGCAACCATTTCAATATGACCGAAGTATCTAGTCCACCAGAAAAAGCTAGAACCACCTTGTTAATTTTATTCATAACAACAATACATTTTCCCTACAAATTAATTAAAGCATCCGCTTACTTAATTTCTACTTTTCCCAACAATAAATATTCCATTAACGCTTTCTGAGTATGTAATCGATTTTCTGCCTCATCCCAGACCACTGATTGCGGCCCATCCAATACCTCGGCCGCTACCTCTTCTCCGCGATGAGCGGGCAAGCAGTGCATGAATAGGGCATCCTTCTTGGCATAAGAGATCATTTCTTCATCAACACAAAAATCAGCAAAGGCATTTTTTCTGGTCTCTTCCTCGGCTTCAAAACCCATGCTTGTCCATACATCAGTAGTAACAAGATCAGCGTTTTTTACAGCATCATGCGGACAAAAAAACTCCTCATAATAATCAGTACCATACAATCCAGCACGCTCTGGCTCGACTTCATAACCGGGAGGAGTCGAAACATGAACATTAAAATCAAAAATCTCTGCAGCCTGCAGCCATGTATTGCACACATTATTAGAATCACCGATCCATGCCACTGTCTTACCAGCAATATTTCCACGATGCTCTATATAAGTAAAAATATCACCCAAAATTTGACAAGGATGATATTCATCAGTTAATCCATTAATAACAGGAACACGAGAATATTCTGCAAAACGTTCAATTATACTATGCTCATAAGTACGAATTATGACCATATCTACCATTCGAGACACTACCTGCGCCGCATCCTCCACAGGCTCGCCGCGGCCTAGTTGAGTATCCCGAGTTGAGAGATAAATCGCATTCCCACCTAACTGATACATCCCAGCCTCAAATGATAATCGCGTTCGCGTAGAATTCTTATCAAAAATCATCGCTAGAGTCCGGTCTGTCAGCGGCCAATATCGTCGGTATTGCTTGAACTCATTTTTAATCCAACGCGCTCGCTCGAACAAATATTCAAGCTCTTTACGGGTTAAATCGTTAATCTTCAGAAAATGCTTTATTTGCATAAAATAGTTGATTTAATTTGATGAACCAGGTCTGTCATGCGTGATTATATTCGCAGCTTGACTTGTCAAGAATTTATCAATAATTTCCGAAGAAATATCAACCACTTGCTCAGCTTCCACTTGATTCATTATCAGAGCAGGTAACAATCGCACCACTCTTTCCGAAGTGACATTAATCAATAGTCTATGTTTTAGAGCCTCCTTAACCAGCTCACTACAAGGCACAGGGAGTTCGATTCCCAGCATGAGCCCTTGACCTCGAATTTGTATCACATTCAGCCAATGAGCAAGTTTTTCCTTAAAACGCTCTCGCATAAAGCCACCCACTTGAACTGCATTTTGCATCAAACAGTCTTTTTCAATCACATCCAAAGTAGTTAGCGCCGCTGTACAAGCAAGTACATTACCACCAAACGTCGAGGCATGATTACCAGGCTTAAATACCTCTCCCGCCTCACCTGTTGCAATACAAGCACCGATAGGTACACCAGAGCCCAAACCTTTTGCTAGCGTCATAACATCTGGCATGATACCGCTATGCTGAAATGCAAACCATTTTCCTGTGCGGCCGATACCACATTGCACTTCATCGAGCATTAACAACCAGCCATTCTGATCACATAATTGGCGCAAGCCTTGTAGATAATTAATTTGCGGAAAATTGACTCCGCCTTCACCCTGGTAAGTTTCCACTAACACTGCTACGACGTGCTTATTGTTATCAGCAATCTGGGCAACCGCATTGAGATCATCATAGGGAACACGCACGAAACCAGCGAGCAAAGGTTCAAAACCAGCCTGGGCTTTACGATTACCCGTTGCAGTCAAAGTTGCCATAGTGCGACCGTGAAATGATCGTTCCATTACTATGATGGTAGGTAATTCAACTCCCTTATTGTGACCATATAATCTTGCCAATTTAATAGCAGCTTCGTTTGCCTCTGCTCCTGAATTACAAAAAAATACTCTGTCCATTCCCGACAAAGCAGCCAATCTACCAGCTAGCAATTCCTGTTTTTCGATATGATAAAGATTTGAAGTATGTATTAACATCCCTGCCTGTTTACACAACGCCTTGGTCAATTCAGGGTGGCTGTGCCCAAGATTACATACAGCAATTCCGCAAAGAGCGTCAAGATAACAATCATCACGATCGTCCCATAACCAGACTCCTTCACCTTTGATAAAAGTTACCGGAAGTCGCAAATAAGTACTCATCAAGTTTGACACAGCGCTACACTCTCGCAAGTAAGTTTTAAGAAAAAGAAAACAAATACGGCGGCATTTGCCGCCGTTAATCGATTAGTTACCTTACACTCAATCTATATTTACTTATTTAGTCAGCTTTTTCAAGGGGCCTTTTCGTTTTATGTTATTTTAATATGAAAACATTCTATGATCAGGATAATTAGGATATTTAATCTGCTCAATAATCTAAATTCATATATTCTGTCATTAAAACTTACTAATACTTTTATTAGCTAAGTTACAGCCAAGGCTTACAATGAAATAAATAAAGAGATGACATGCTAAAATATAATAACTAATGCTCTGACTCTCTTAGCAGGAAACCAATTTTTATAGCCATATCAAACTCTTCAGCTCAATCCATCAATAATGGATATGACGAGCTGAATTCCGAACTCAATAAAATCCATCAAAATGAACCAATTCGCAAAGGAAACCTTACCTATCAGTCTCGAAGAAGAGATGCGACGCTCTTATCTTGATTATGCTATGAGCGTCATTGTGGGACGTGCTCTACCTGATGTTCGGGACGGGCTAAAGCCAGTCCATCGGCGAGTTCTGTATGCCATGCATGAGCTCTCAAATGACTGGAATCGTCCCTATAAAAAATCTGCGCGCATCGTAGGCGATGTTATTGGTAAATATCATCCACATGGTGACACCGCGGTATATGACACAATTGTCCGAATGGCTCAAGATTTTTCTTTACGTTATATGTTAATCGATGGACAAGGCAACTTTGGTTCGGTTGATGGTGATAACGCCGCAGCCATGCGTTATACCGAAATTCGAATGTCGCGTATCGCGCATGAATTACTTGTCGATCTTGATAAAGATACTGTTGATTTCGGGCCTAACTATGATGGTTCTGAGCAAGAGCCACTCATTTTTCCAGCAAAGATTCCTAACTTACTCATCAACGGTTCTTCCGGAATTGCAGTAGGCATGGCAACCAGTATTCCGCCACACAATCTACAGGAAGTAATCGATGCCAGTCTTTTGTTACTTAATAATCCGGAAGTCAATATAGATGCGTTAATGGATCATATTCAAGCACCTGATTTCCCTACAGCTGGCATTATTTATGGGACAGCAGGTATAAGAGATGGTTACCATACTGGGCGAGGCCGGGTAATCATGCGAGCTCGTACACATTTTGAAGACATCGATAAAGGTAATCGCCACAGCATCATCATTGATGAATTACCTTATCAGGTAAACAAAGCCAATTTACTTGTACGCATCGGTGAATTAGTACGTGATAAAAGAATCGAGGGTATTTCTGAATTACGAGATGAATCTGATAAATCAGGCATGCGTGTAGTCATTGAGTTGAAGCGCGGCGAAATCCCAGAAGTAGTCTTGAATAATCTGTACAAAGAAACTCAGATGCAAGATACCTTCGGGATGAACATGGTAGCCCTGATAAATGGTCAACCTCGCCTATTGAATCTAAAGCAGATTTTAGAAGCATTTCTGCGTCATCGGCGTGAAGTAGTAACGCGCCGCACCCGCTTTGAATTGAAGAAAGCACGTGAACGTGGACACTTGCTCGAGGGCTTAGCGGTCGCATTATCCAATGTAGATGAGATTATTGCACTCATCAAAGCTGCCCCCACACCTGCCGATGCTAAAAGAACACTCATGTCTAGAGTTTGGCGCTCCCGGGTGGTAGAAGAAATGCTCACGCGAGCAATGATCGATGCACAAGCTTTTCGTCCAGAAGGATTAGCAGCTGAATTTGGTTTATTCGATCAAGGTTATCGCCTATCTGATACACAAGCCCAGGCGATCCTCGATCTTCGCCTTCAACGCCTTACCGGCTTAGAACAAAATAAAATTACTGATGAATATAGAGAAATCATCGATAAAATCATTGACCTTCTTGATATCCTCGCTAATCCCCTGCGAATTACTGCTATTATCTCGGAAGAGCTCACCAGTATAAAGCAGCAATTTGGGGATAAACGTCGCAGTGAAATTGTCATTGATACCCAAAATTTAAACACAGAAGATTTGATTGCACCAGCCGATGTCGTCATTACATTGTCGCATGCAGGTTACATCAAATCACAGTTGATGGATGATTATCGAGCTCAAAAACGTGGCGGGCGCGGGAAATTAGCGATAACTACTAAAGAAGATGATTTTATTGACAATATGTTCATCGCTAACACCCATGATTATATACTGTGTTTTTCCAGCCTAGGGCGCGTATATTGGGTGAAGGTTTACAATGTCCCTCAGGGTAGTCGATCTTCTCGAGGAAAGCCCATAAATAATCTGCTACAGTTAGAAAAGGATGAAAAAATCAACGCAGTATTATCGGTAAAAATATTCGATGACAATCGTTATATTTTTATGGCGACTGCTTTCGGCACTGTTAAAAAAACACCCTTGTCTGAATTCTCACGGCCACGCAATAATGGAATAATTGCAATCGATCTCGATAAAGATGATTATCTCATCGGTGTCGCATTAACCGAAGGAAAACATGATGTCATGCTGTTTTCGGATAACGGCAAGGCCATGCGTTTCGACGAAAATGATGTTCGACCAATGGGGCGCAGTGCGCGTGGTGTGCGCGGAATGAAGCTCGGCGCTGGCCAGAAAGTGATTTCAATGCTTGTCGCTGAGAACGAGGAATTAGCTGTCTTGACGGCCACCGAAAATGGATATGGCAAACGTACTCCGATCAGCGAATATACTCGCCATAACCGTGGCACCCAGGGCATGATCGCAATCAACACTGGAGCACGTAATGGCAAAGTGGTAGCAGCACAACTCGTCAAACCAGATGATGAAATCATGCTGATCACAACAGGTGGTGTATTGATTCGAACCCGTGTCAATGAAATTCGTGAAATGGGCCGGGCCACTCAGGGTGTGATACTCATTAACCTAGATCAGGCAGAAAAACTTGCTGGACTCGAAAGAGTGATTGAAACTGATGAAACATAGGATCAACCTTTTTATAATTGAGAGACCGCAGATTTAAACTGAAATAATCCAGAAATCTACCGATGAACACAACCTATAACTTTAGCGCCGGACCAGCTGTATTACCCAAAGAAGTACTCGTACGAGCTCGTGATGAAATGCTAGATTGGCATGGCAGCGGCATGTCTGTCATGGAGATGAGTCATCGCGGTGAAGAATTCATGTCCATCGCCGCCAAAGCCGAAAGAGATTTACGCGAACTAGTGAACATTCCTGATCATTACAAGATACTTTTTCTTCAAGGGGGGGCTTCCAGTCAATTTGCCATGGTGCCAATGAACCTTCTGCATGAAAAAAAGAGAGCTGATTACGTCAACACTGGGCAATGGTCACAAAAAGCTATTGATGAAGCAAAAAAATATTGCACGGTTCATCTCACTGCTTCAGCAGAAGATGCGCATTTTACCTATGTCCCTACACTCGACCAATGGGAAATTGACCCTGACAGTGCTTATGTTCATTACACACCCAACGAAACCATTGGCGGAGTGGAGTTCAACTGGGTACCCGATCTCACACAAGTGAAAGGTGGGAGAGCTGATATTTCCCTGATAGCGGATATGTCTTCCAATATTTTGTCACGACCGCTAGATGTCACGCCGTTTGGGCTCATTTATGCTGGCGCTCAGAAAAATATCGGTCCAGCTGGGCTTGTAGTTGTTATCGTACGCGAGGACTTACTAAGTAGGCCGCTAAATGGTACTCCGACCATGTATCATTATAAAACTCATGTAGAGCATCACTCCATGTATAACACACCACCTACCTACCAAATTTATATCATGGGTCTTGTGCTTGAGTGGCTGAAACAAAAGGGGGGATTAATAGCCATGGAGACGATCAATATCTCTAAATCCAAATTGCTTTATGATTTCATTGATTCTAGTGATTTCTATCAATGCCCTGTTGCTAGACCTGACCGGTCACGGATGAATATTCCGTTTACACTGAAAGATGCTGCGCTTGATAATGAATTTTTAAAGCAAGCTAAGGCGCAGGGATTACTCCAGTTAAAAGGCCACCGTTCTGTAGGTGGAATGCGCGCTTCAATCTATAACGCCATGCCCTATGAAGGCGTCATGGCTCTGGTTTCTTTCATGAAAGAATTTGAGAAGATCTATGGTTGATCAGACGCAAAGAATTTTTAATATCCTCACGCTTAATCAAATTTCAGCAGTTGGGTTGAAGCGTTTTCCCTCAGATCATTACCATATCGGTAGTGATTTAACTCATCCCGATGCCATTTTGGTACGTTCGCACAATATGCTGAACATGGACATACCCAAAAGCGTTATCGCAATTGGGCGAGCCGGCGCTGGTACCAATAATATTCCTGTTAACGAAATGAATTGCCGTGGTGTTCCAGTATTTAATACACCTGGTGCTAATGCTAATGCAGTCAAAGAATTAGTATTAGCCGGTATGTTAATAGCAGCACGCAATCTGATTCCTGCATTTCGTTTTGTGGAAAGCTTGCAAGGTGATGATAAAGTTTTACACAAGCAGGTTGAAGATCACAAAAAAAAATTCTTGGGAGTAGAATTGCCCAAACGGACGCTTGGCATCATTGGTTTAGGCAAAATTGGACGGCTTGTAGCAGATGCTGCCATAAAGCTTGGCATGAAAGTATTGGGGTATGATCCAAAAATTACTGTTGAATCTGCCTGGAGTCTCTCTTCAGAGGTACAAAAAGCCCACAGTATCGAAGATCTGTTGCGCCACAGTGATTTCATTTCGTTGCACGTGCCTCTAATGGATTCTACTTATCATCTCATCAATGATGAGATGATACGCTATTTAAAACGAGACACCATACTTCTTAATTTTTCCCGTGATGCAATTGCTGACGAAGATGCAGTGCTCGCTGGCATCATGAATGGTAAGATTAAATACTATGTATGTGATTTTCCAAGCCAAAAATTACAGCATCATGAAGCAATCATTACATTACCTCACCTGGGCGCATCCACTCAGGAAGCGGAAGAAAACTGTGCGATAATGGTTGTTAATCAATTGATGGATTATCTACAACACGGCAATATTATTAATACGGTTAATTTTCCGGATGTAGTGATGGAACGAGGATCACCTTACCGGGTTGCAATTGCCAACGCCAATGTTCCCAATCTTTTGGGCCAAATATCAACTTGCATGGCTAATGCGGGACTGAATATACATAATATGACCAACAAGTCTCGTGGTGAAATGGCCTATACCTTGGTAGATATAGACAGTCCAGTATCAGAAAATGTGATTGAGGATCTTTCTAGAATCACGGGCGCCTTACTGGTACGCTATTTACCCATTCTGGCAGAAAATTCAGACTAATATTGATTTCCCATGACTGAACAACTCAAACAGTTGCGAGATAGAATCGATTCGATTGATAGCGAATTACTCAAACTCATCAATATGCGTGCTGAGTTAGCACAACAAATCGGACATCAGAAGAATGGTGTCACCTACCGTCCTGAGCGCGAATCTCAGGTATTGGCACGTCTACAGCAGTTAAATCCCGGACCACTCACTAATGAGCATATCACACAATTGTTCATAGAAATCATATCGGCTTGCCGGGCGATGGAAGAGCCCTTGAGTATTGCTTATCTTGGCCCTCAAGGAACTTTTTCTGAAGAAGCTGTAACCAAGCGTTTTGGCAGCACCGTGGCAGCTCTAGCCTGCAATTCGATTGATGATGTTTTTCGCAAGGTAGAATCAGGTACTGCTAGCTATGGTGTTGTCCCTGTGGAAAACTCTACAGAAGGTGCTGTCGGACGGACTATGGATTTGTTATTACAAACCTCACTCACTGTATGTGGTGAAATAGAATTGCCAGTCCATCAGTGTTTGATAGCGCAACAAACGGATCTAACAGTTATTCAAAAAATTTACTCCCACCCACAATCATTTGCGCAATGCCTTGGTTGGCTGAACAAACATTTACCCAATTTGCAAGCCATAGCACGCATTGATACCGCAAGCAATGCTGATGCAGCTCGAATAGCTGCAGCAGACAAAAATGCTGCCGCTATTGCGGGAAGAAAAGCTGCTGACGTGTTTGGTCTTAAGATCTGCGCCAAAAATATTGAAGATGATCCTAACAATACCACCCGATTTCTAGTTATTGGCACACAACAAGTTTCTGCCTCTGGCAAAGATAAAACTTCAATTGTCACGTCGACAAGCAACCGACCTGGCGCCATCCATGAACTATTAGCCCCTTTTGCTCGCTATCAAGTTAGTATGAACCGGCTAGAATCCCGGCCTTCCCGTAGAGGACTCTGGGAATATGTATTTTTTATCGATATAGAAGGCCATCAACAAGATGAGAACGTTGCAAAGGCACTTGAGGAAATTCGTAATAAAGCAACTTTCCTTAAAATACTTGGCTCATATCCATCCGCGTAATAATTTGATCTATTCTTGATCCTGGTAATTTTTTTATTTCAATATTGTTTTTATGAAACTTTGTGAACTTGCACCAGAATGTATCCGAGCTATACACCCTTATCAGCCAGGTAAACCCATTTCAGAACTGGTACGAGAGCTTGGTCTGGAAAAATACGGTGTTATTAAACTTGCATCCAACGAAAATCCACTCGGAACAAGCCCACTGGCTATGGAAGCAATGATTAGCGCACTCCAAGAAATTGCTCGATACCCTGATGGAAGTGGTTTTGAGCTAAAAAATGCCTTATCAAAACACTATGGCGTAAATGTCGATCAAATTGTACTAGGGAATGGCTCGAATGATGTGCTGGAACTCGCTGCTCGTATCTTCCTGAAACCTGGTGCTTCAGCTGTTTATTCACAACATGCCTTTGCAATTTATCCATTACTGGCACAGGCACTAGGAGCGCATGGTATAGCCGTTCCTGCCAGACTTTATGGTCACGATCTAGTTGCCATGCTCAATGCCATCACACCAGAAACACGCATCGTCTTTATCGCTAATCCCAATAATCCCACAGGCACGCTCTGCGATGCTGATGACCTATTACGCTTTCTTGAGCGGGTTTCACCGGACGTCTTGGTCATTTTAGACGAAGCTTACGATGAATATCTGCCTGAAGCTAATAAAGCCAATAGTATTTCGTGGTTAAGAAAATTTTCAAATCTATTAATTACACGTACCTTTTCAAAAGCATACGGCCTAGCAGGCATTCGGGTAGGGTTTGCGCTGACTCATCCTGATTTGGCAGATTTAATGAACCGCATCCGCCAACCGTTCAACGTCAATAGCATTGGATTAGTCGGAGCGCTCGCTGCATTACAAGATATCGAATTTGTCAAACGCTCCTATACGCTTAATCGGGCGGGCATGCTGCAGATTACCAATAGACTGCGCCAATTGGGAGTGGAATATATTCCCTCCTACGGAAACTTCATCAGCTTCCGCGTGAGGGGTGATGCTACCAATACCATTAAGACCTACCAAAGCCTACTTGAGCAAGGCGTTATTGTACGTCCACTGGGTGTTTACGACATGCCTCATCATTTAAGGGTTACTATTGGACTGGAAGATGAGAATGAGAAATTCCTGCATGCTTTGGAACAAGTATTGAAAACCTCTCTCTGAAGATCAATATCCGGAATTATGACAATCCTAAAATCCACCTAAAGGTACGTACCCATGACATCTCCCCTCCTGCAGAAGCTTATTGTCATTGGCGTCGGTTTGATTGGAGGCTCCTTTGCATTGGCATTGCGTCAGGCAGGAATAGTCAAGCACATCGTTGGCGTCGGACGCAGCCAAAAAAATTTGCAGCGTGCGCTTGAGCTGGGCATCATTGATGAAGTAGCGAATAACCCAATATCTGCACTGAAAGACGCAGATTTTGTCCTGCTTGCCATGCCCGTAGGTCAAACCAGCAACATCATGGCTCAGATTGCTCCTTTTCTGGAGTCAGGCACGATTGTCTCTGATGTAGGAAGTACCAAACAAGATGTAATATTTGCTGCACGCACGCATCTTGCTCAGCATCTCACTCACTTCGTTCCATGTCATCCCATTGCCGGAACTGAATTCAGTGGCGCTGAAGCTGCTAGTACTCATTTGTTCTGCGATAAACATCTGATCATTACCCCTTTGGCAGAAAATGATGACCAGACAATTAACCTAGTCTCAACTCTCTGGCAGCATTGTGGTGCAAAAATCTCTTGCATGGCTGCAGATCAGCACGATCGGATACTTGCCATTATCAGCCACTTGCCACACATTCTGGCGTTTACGCTCATGAATCATGTTCGAACCAACATTGAAGATAAACCAGAAGAAGTATTGCGCTTTGCGGGCAGCAGTTTTCGTGATTGCACTCGCATTGCAAGCAGTTCGCCGGAAATGTGGCGCGACATTTGTCTAGCTAACCAAGAATTGTTACTTAAACAGATTGATGCTTATCAGAATGAGCTAACCAGTCTGCGCACTATTCTAGCAAACAACGATGGAGGAGCACTCGAAAAGGCATTTGCGAATGCTCGCCAAACACGGCAACAATGGCTAAAAAACTATTAGATTTCCAAGCAACTGCATTATGGAGCCACTTTCCTGCAAGCTTACTCTGCAAATATAGACAAATAAGCAGCTTGATCGAACTTCCTGTTGAAAAGATAGTCTTTTAATCGTTTATTAATCTTAATTCAAGAATAAAAAAACACCTATGTGTCGACATCTGATTACATTTATCGCTTTCGCCGTATCTCTTACATCCTTTAAGGAAATTAACGCTCAACAACCCAATGTGGAAGTACCTGCTGGTTTAACTAAAATCACGACAGTTGAAGGTATCTCTGAATATCAGCTTACCAATGGGTTACGCCTACTGCTTGCTCCGGATAACTCACTCGATTCGATTACCGTCAATGTTGTTTACCTCGTTGGTTCCCGTGACGAAGGTTATGGCGAAGCAGGAATGGCGCATCTGCTTGAACACCTTTTATTCAAAGGAACTGAGCAATTTTCCGACATTAAAAATGAATTTACCAAACGTGGGGCCCGTTGGAACGGCACTACTTCTTATGATCGCACCAATTATTTTGAAACCTTTACCGCCAGTGCGGATAACCTTGACTGGGCGCTCCGCCTAGAAGCTGATCGCATGGTCAATTCACGTGTAGCAAAATCGGATCTCGATAGCGAAATGACTGTGGTGCGCAACGAATTTGAAGCCGGTGAAAATAGTTCTTTCAGCGTGCTATCTGACCGCATGACTTCAGCAGCTTATTCCTGGCATAATTATGGCCGCTCCATTATTGGTTCACGCTCAGATATCGAAAATGTACCGATTGAGCGATTACAGGCTTTCTATCGCCACTACTACCAGCCAGATAATGCTGTGCTTGTAATTGCCGGAAAATTCGAGGAGGCTGAAGCATTGAAAATGGTGGCGCGTCATTTTAGCCCTCTTCCACGTCCGACACGTAAACTGCAAAAAACTTATACCGTCGAGCCAACGCAAGACGGTGAACGCATGGTTAAGTTACGTCGCGTGGGTGATACCCAGATTGCTGCCACGCTTTACCATCTTCCTTCTGGCGCACATCCTGAATATGCTGCGATTGATCTACTCGTCACCATCCTCAGAGAAGTTCCTGGTGGTAGATTGCACAAAGCGTTAGTAGAGCCTAAACATGCAACCACTGTTCTAGGTTTTGATCGACAGTTGCGGGAAGCAGGTTATGCTTTTTTCAGCGCAAATCTACGACCAGACATGCCGCTGGATACTGCACGTGATGTTCTGATCGATACCGTTGAATCGCTCACTGATCACCCGATTACTGCCGAAGAGCTTGAGCGCGCTCGTACTCGCCTACTAAATGAGATTGAGCAACTACTTGTCGATACAAGCAAATTGTCCATCACGCTCACTGAATTCATTGCCATGGGTGATTGGCGATTATTGTTCCTGCATCGCGATCGCATCAAACAAGTAACACTTGATGAAGTACAGCGTACCGCTAATAGCTATTTCAAACCAAGCAATCGCACACTAGGCTTATTTATACCTACTTCGACTCCTGACCGTGCCGAGATACCAGCAACTCCCAATATAGCCCGTATGCTTGAAGGGTATCGCGGTGATCCCAGCATTAATACTGGAGAAGCCTTTGATCCCACGCCCGCAAATATTGAAGCAAGGATCATTCGTACTACCCTGCCTGGGGGCATGAAGCTCGCAATGGTACCCAAGAAAACCCGTGGCAGTACAGTCGTAGCATCACTTTTACTCCATTGGGGTGATGAAGAAACTACGCAAAACCGTGCCACCGCATGTAACATTGCTAGTTCGATGTTAATGCGAGGTACGAAACACCATACTCGTGAAGCATTACGTGATGCACTCGATAAACTAAAAGCACAGGTCAAGGTTAATATTGAAGGTGTTTCCATCGAAACTGTCCGTGCAAACCTACCCGATACACTAAGACTGGTTGCCGAAGTATTGCGTGAGCCGACTTTCCCTGAAAAAGAGTTTGAACAGCTAAAGCTCGCCATGCTGTCATCCATTGAAAGCAAGCGAAGTGAACCTAGCGCGCAGGCAAGCTTGGTCATAGAGCGTCATCTTGCCCCTTACCCTGCTTCGCACTGGCACTATACACCTACATTAGAAGAGCGTATTGTGCGCATCAATGCATTGACTCTTGACGAAGTAAAGCAATGCCACAGTGAGCTATTTGGTGCTTCAGACAGTGAATTTTCTCTCGTGGGTGATTTTGATCCGGAAGAAGTTACCCAGCTCTTGCAGCAGCTTTTTAGTGACTGGGATAATCCACACCCCTATCAGCGTATTCCTGTGCTCTATCAAGACATTACACCCATCAATCATGATATTGAAACACCTGATAAGGCCAATGCTGTATTCCAGGCTGGTATGAATCTAAAGTTGCGTGATAATCATCCTGATTATCCTGCTTTGATTATAGGCAACTATCTTCTTGGTGGTTCGGCCGACTCAAGGCTATGGCGGCGCATCCGTGAACAAGAAGGCTTATCCTACAATGTCGCATCGAGCCTCTCAGCCAGTGCTTTTGATGAACAAGGCGAATTCAGTATATATGCCATTTACGCGCCAGAAAACCGTTCACGGATTGAGTCAGCCATGAAGGAAGAACTGGAACGCATAATGAAAGAAGGTTTTACTACAGAAGAAGTTGAGACAGCTAAGGCTGGTTATCTGCAAGCACGGCGCATTGCTCGCGGGCAAGACAAAGCACTTGCAGAACGTCTGGCTAATTACCTGACACGCGAACGCACCATGCAATGGGATATCGAGTTTGAAACCAAGATCGCTGCGCTCACTCCAGACTCGATTCTCGCTGCACTACGCAAGCATCTCGATTTCAACAAGCTGACAATTATAAAAGCGGGTGATTTTTCCAAAATCACTACCGTCACTGCTTCACAATAACTTCAAACGGTCTCAGCAATCGTCATGATGCAATTATAAATATAATACTCGGAGCCAGGAAATCTACTGCGCTCCGAGCAAGCGGTCGGGTATACTTTTTTTGCACTGCATCGTATCCCCACACTCATTTATTAAAACCTTCTCTCGCGACACCCAACCTGGGTTCTGGTTCACTCGCTGCAAAATCGAGTTCTACTTTTGCACCATCTGGGTCGTGACAAAAAAGTTGCCACGTCTGTTGCTCTATGAGCCGGTGGAGTTTGAATGCAATATTATGAAAGTTTAGTTTGTCCACGACTAACTGGAGATTGGATGCAGTAAACGCCATGTGATCAATGACACCCTGTGACTCTGCTGGTAAAGGCCGGCCTGCGATGATGTGTAGAATGGCCTGATCACCAGAATACAGCCAAGCCCCTGAAAAAGGAAAAGGTGGACGATAACCTTCCGTTAATCCAAGCACGCCAATATAAAAAGCCTTGCACTTTTCCAGATCGCTGGTCAGCACTGTAAAATGGTTCATACCCTCGATTGCCATTTTGATTCCCTAAAATTCCTCAATCTTGATAGCGTAATTAACACAACATTTGCCAAATTAAAAATCATGCGACCTTATTCCATTTCGAAATCAAACATGACGCGAAGGCGAGCCGCAGACAGTATAAATAATACGGCAAGGTGAAGCCGACAAGTCAGTTTTGATTTCGAAATGGAATTAACAATTGACTGATGAATTATTTAGTCTAAGCCAAAACAAAACATAATGGCTAATTTCGTCACTATATTATCAATATATGACAAAAAAACTCAATGTCACCTACAAAAAATATGGTTTGACAGCTAGTCGGAAAACGCATTCGAGGTAAATAATGATAGGCAAAACTAAGCGAAAAAAGCGGAGCTTATATTTGATAAATGAGCATTTTGAGCCTGTTTTTAACGCGGCAGCGGTAACGTAGATAGTATTTTAACAACCTGTGAAGGTCAAAGTTGATACCAGACATTACAACACGCTTTGAGATTGAAGGGATTGATATAGAACCAGTGTCTTTTGAGCATCGTAATCAGGCCAAACTGAACGATGTTGCTATTAATGAATCAAGGTCACCAACCGCTGCAAAAGTTTTAGCAACTTCTGTCAGTGGAATTGCAGTGCCTAACTGCTTTTCGACTTGGATCAACGAAAAAATTCCGCATACCATAGATGTGCCATCGATATTTTCTTCATAATTAACGTATGCTGGCACCCAGCATCACATAGACTAATTCCATTTCTAAATCAAAACTAACTTTGTCGGCTTCACCTTGCCATATTATTTATACTGTCTGCGGCTCACCTTCGCGTCATTTTAATTTAGAAATGGAATAACAATCCTAGCAATCACATGCCCGACTTTGGCATGCTACACTTCCTTGATAGGAATCGCTTCTAAGCAGTCGAGGGGTGTCATGATATTTGAAATTAGAATTTACTATGTTTCACACGTGTTCCTGAACGGAGAGCAACGGTTGCCCACCAAGAATATCGGAAGCGATAATGACCCCTTGCAGAAGGTGATCATCATTTAATATAGACAATGAGCGGGCCTGCCTTTGCCTCATATATGCATTGGTTGATTCCATCATTGCATGTGGATCAATCTCAGCGACATGACTGTGCCATCAATTAGTCATAATTTCGAGCACTGGTGATTCCATTGTCACAAGTTTAGGCAATTGCAACAATAGCTAAGTATTCTTAGTCATAAAACGAATAACAAGCTGTTCCAGAATAGAAACAAAAGGCGGTCAGAAACTCTAATAATTTATTATTTCAAAAATCTAATAAATACTGCTGATATGCCTGAAAACGAAGCCTCCAGCCCCTTCTATCTTTTGAAAGCCGAGGATGTCTGTGCGTTGCTTGAAGTTAATCCAACAGATGGATTAATGTCTGAAGAAGTCACACTCCGTCGTCAAAAATATGGCACTAACGACATTATTGAAATGGTGGGACACCCCTGGTGGCGGATATTGCTGAGTCAGTTCACTGATTTCATGATTGTCGTACTTATTGTTGCCGCTGCCGTGTCTGGAATAGTAGGAGAGCTTCCTGATGCGATTGCAATCATAGTCATCATCATTCTGAATGCACTGATTAGCTTCATACAAGAATTTCGCGCCGAGCAAGCAGTCATTGCCTTGAAGCAGATGGCACACACCATAGTACGTGTACGACGCGATAAGATCACACATTTGTTAGCTGCGGCAGAGCTTGTTCCAGGCGACATCGTGTTATTGGAAGCTGGCAATATGGTACCAGCAGATATTCGACTGCTAGAAGCGATAGATCTTGAAGTTGACGAATCGGCGCTAACGGGTGAGTCTTTGCCGGTGCACAAAATCATTGCTCCGCTTAAGGACAAGGATGTTATTCTTGCTGAGCGTCATAATATGCTGTTTCGCGGTACCCTAACCACACGCGGCCGTGCAACTGGGGTAGTGACAGCAACGGCCATGCAAACAGAGTTGGGTGAAATCGCCGCCATGCTGGGCAGCGAAACAAACCAGAAAACACCGATACAAAAGCGTCTCGAAGTATTTGGGCGCAAGCTGGCATTATCAATCATAGCGATTTGTACCATTATCTTTATAGCTGGCTTATTGCAAGGGGAAGATAGGATAATGATGTTTCTGACTGCAGTCAGTCTCGCCGTTGCAGCGATTCCCGAAGCGTTACCAGCGGTTGTAACCATTGCGTTTGCGCTGGGTGCACGTCAGCTGGTACGTCAACATGCACTGATACGGCGCTTGCCTGCGGTGGAAACTTTAGGATCAGTTACCTTTATTTGTGCCGACAAAACGGGCACGCTGACCCGAAACGCCATGCATGCCGAGCTATTCTATATAGCTGGCGTTGAATACACCACACTCGCGTCTCGTGATGATATTCCATCAGAAATTAAAATCTTCATCCAGGCATTGGCGCTGAATAACGATGTAGAAAAAAACCCGGCAGGCAAATTGATCGGAGACCCGACTGAGATTGCGCTGTTACAGGCAGCGCTCGATACCGGTATCGATAACACAACGCTGAGCAAGTCATGGCCACGTATGGCTGAAGTCGCGTTCGATTCGAGCAGAAAATGTATGACCACTTTTCACCAGGTTAATGAGCAGTTACTTGCCTTTACCAAAGGCGCCCCTGAGCAGGTTCTGGAACATTGCACGAGTGATGCTCATGGGCAATTCAGCCGTGCCGCTATCCTTGATGTTGCAAACCATTGGGCCACACGGGGTTATCGAGTTATTGCCTATGCTTACCGCTATTGGCCAGCGCTACCTGAACCCTTCGGTGCTAATAATGTAGAACAACAGCTAACGTTTCTCGGGTTGGCAGGGCTGATGGATCCACCTCGAGATGAGGTACCGGCAGCCGTCCAGGAATGCTATCAAGCCGGTATCAAACCCGTCATGATTACTGGCGATCATCCAGCGACTGCGCGTGCAATCGCAGAACGAATTGGCTTAGTGCATGAGCACGTCGACGTTATCACGGGGAAACAGCTCGAACGGCTCACTGATGAGCAATTAAGCGATCGGGTAAAACATACGCAAATTTATGCGCGGGTATCACCACAGCAGAAAATACGGCTAGTACAACTATTACAGCAGCATGGTGAATATGTCGCTATGACCGGAGATGGGGTAAATGATGCCCCAGCTTTGAAAAAAGCTGATATCGGTATCGCCATGGGCAAAAAAGGTACGGATGTTGCCCGTGAAGCCGCTGATATGGTGCTGATGGATGATAATTTTGCCACGATAGTACGTGCTATCCGTGAAGGACGACGGATCTATGACAATATTCGCAAGTTTATCAAGTATGCGATGACTGGTAACTCAGGTGAAATCTGGACATTGTTTCTGGCACCGATGCTCGGTTTGCCGATACCGCTACTCCCCATTCATATATTATGGATTAATCTGGTAACCGACGGTTTGCCCGGTTTAGCATTGGGTCAAGAGAAAGCGGAAGAAAATATCATGCAGCGCCCACCGCGTCATCCGCAAGAAAGTATTTTTGCACATGGTATGTGGCAACACATTTTATGGATCGGATTGTTGATTGGTGCCCTGTCATTGTTTACTCAAGCATGGACCATTCAAAATAATATCGAAAACTGGCAGACAATGGTCTTTACTGTTCTAACGTTTTCGCAGTTGATCCACGTCTTGGCGATCCGCTCGGAAGCACAATCGTTGCTTACAATCGGATGGTTGACAAATCGAGCTCTAATTGGCGCTGTATTGCTAACCATTCTGCTGCAGTTAGGCGTAATTTATATTCCTGTGTTTAACAGTATTTTTAATACCGCGCCATTATCGCTAGAAGAACTCCTATTCTGCTGCACAGTACCGTGGTTAGTATTAATCGCGGTGGAAGCGGAAAAATCGCTGGTACGGCACGGCATGATCTATCGTGATTCCAATTGATGCTGTTATGTCTATATCAGAATGAGGCATGATTTTTTGCTGATATCTCTTTTTCTAGGCAGTGTTTCGCTAGCGTTTAATTTCCACTCCTTTGAGTAAATGACGTGCGTGCTGATAAGCCAGCGCTGCCAGGGCGAGATCTCCCAAAGCCAGGCCGCGAAATATAAAAGCAGTTTTCTCATCGTCAGAGCAGCGTCCAGTAATGTCACCATTAACCAGCCCTGCCAGATCACCACTCACTAGCTCGGGATCAACCAAAGGTGTGGGCATTTGCGCTTCCTGCTCGATATCATCAATAATGATGCGGTCAAACGCGGGCATACTGTCTGTTAACCACGAAGCAGCCAAGTCTACCACTGTCGTAAATGCGCCTGGCTTCAGCCAGCGTGCATCCAGAAAGGGTATAAGCTCGGGCGAAAGCGTGACAGTCGAGATTACCAGATCAGCATCACTCACCGCTTCGCGCGCACTCTTGCTGGCGACTGCCAATAGGCCCAGCTTTTCTGCTGCCTGACATAAAGCTTCCCGGTTTGCGCTTCCGCGACCGAATACCCGAATTTCCCTTAAAGGAAACAAATCAGCAAAGGCTTGTAAATGGCTGCGTGCCTGAGTACCACAACCGATAAATGCAGCGGTGGAAGCATCCATCCTTGCCAGCCGCTTGGCTGCCACTGCACTTAGCCCTGCCGTGCGCACTGCCGTAATCCAGTTACCATCCATGACAGCCAACGGCAACCCTGTATCACTATCGAGCAGAGTAACCAATGAATTAATGTCTGGCAGACCCTGCTGCCGATTGCGTGGATTGAGAATAAGTGCCTTCACAGCAAGAAAAGGGGGATCATCAGCCGCGGACAGCGTCGCCATCATATATCTGCCATCCGGCGGTGTAATGACAGCCTTCGGCGCATTCCAGACCTTGGATTGTTTGCGTCCTAGCAAAAGGTGCTCAATACTTTCGATGACATCTTTTGTAGTGAGCGCCAGGCTCTCAAGTGTCTGGCGAGACAGATACCATAAGCTATCAGGATGTTCCATTCCTATTATCTATTTTCATTACCTTGAAATCTACAATGACTGGGCTACGGTAGGCACGAGCATATATAGCACAACCAGATAATTTTGATTATAATTTAAAGATGGCCTATTCACTGGATTTCCGCCGTAAAGTCCTGTCTGTTAGAGAGAAAAAAGGACTTACGATAGCCGAGGTGGCGGCCCGGTTTGATGTTGGCGTGGCGAGCGTGACGCGTTGGGTTAAGAACATCCATCGTAAACCTCAAGGGTTTCGCCAACGCAAGATTGATCT
>NZ_FOUB01000147.1 GCF_900114745.1 Nitrosomonas communis
GATGAACATAAGCTATATCACTTGGAAGTCGTGGAAATCAATCACGTCAATAGCGATCCGCATACGCATCAATACCTTTGATCTCTCTATGTTTGTCTACTACAGCGAATAGGTGGAGAGCAATGACTTCTTCGTCGCTAAAGTTTCAATCCGCGTCATTGCTCATTCTTTGACTATAAACCCCCAGCTTTTCCTGATAATGCTTGCAAACATAGAGATAAATCGTTATTAATCGCTCTTGCCAGTTCATTCATTACTTTGATTGATTGAGGTTGGGCGCTGTCTTCCTCAATAGTTTAATGTTATTGATGAACTGGTTTCTATTTCAGCTCTTAATTCGCATTAAATGATAAGCAAAGGCACAAGATTAGGTTTAACGATTTGCAAAAAAATTGTTGAACACCATGAGTGCTTATCTGGATTGAATCGAAGCCAAGTCAAGGCTCAAGCTTTTTGTTCACTATTTCAATATTAAATTACCCTGATGCGGGAACTCAAGCTATGGCTACCACTCAAACTAGACTCACTTTCAGTCTTCTATTAGAGACAATCGTGCTGACTTGCGTTTAACTCAAGGGGCTCTCTAAGATGCAAAAATACATCATGAGTTGCATGTAGGTATGGATAGTATCGCAGTAATGAATTATTTTCATCAAATAAATGCTTATCTAGATGCTCTCAACCTGATCTGTTTTGCTTGATCTCAATTTACGAAAGAAAAACGGTTATGAAGCGTTAGAAGAAATAAAAACTGATCCTGATCTAAAAAAATTCCGATTATTAGCTTAATTCACTGCATTTTCGGAAGAAAATATTATCAAAAGTTGTAATTTGCACGCCAACTGTTACGTAACGAACCCACTGAACCTGGATTAGGTTGCCAAGATAGTTCGTAGGATTAAAGATTTTTAGTTAACCGAAGTCACATTGCCGCTGAGAGTTGAAGTTGAATAACAACGATGGTCATGGCATCAGGGATTTCTGATCATGAATAATGAACAAATCAAAGTTTTGTTGGTAGAAGATAATCAGGTTGATTTGCGTTTCGTGCATGAGATGCTTAGCGAATCAAGACGAGAGAAATTCGTACTTAGATATGTCGATCGCTTGCAGCATGCGCTTGATCTCCTTATTAAAGAACAGTTCGATGTAATGTTACTGGACCTCCAATTACCTGATGCTTATGGATTATCAGCATTAATCGGAGTGCAGGCCTTAGCACCGAATTTACCTATAGTGGTACGCAGTGAGGTCAATGACGAACAACTTGCTATCGATGCAGTTCACAGTGGAGCGCAGGATTACATCGTTAAAGGTGAAGAAAGTAGTCCTTTACTTATGAAGGCATTACGATATGCGATTGAACGCAAACGTATTGAGCAAAGTCTTGCTTATTTTGCGCACTATGATCCCCTCACTGATTTGCCTAACCGGGAACTATTCCGGGAACGCTTGAATCGGGCACAAGAGCGTACTAAGCGGTCAGGATATATGATTGCCTTAATGTTTCTGGATTTAGATCACTTCAAGGATATCAATGATACATTGGGGCATGACGCAGGAGATCAATTGCTGAAATTTGCAGCCCAGAGATTGAAGCACTGCGTGCGAACCGAGGACACCATTGCACGTTTGGGTGGCGATGAGTTCACAATTATTCTGGAACAAATAGAGCACAAGAAAGATGCTGCCCATATAGCACAAAAGATCGTTGATGAAATGTCGAAACCATTTTTATTAAATGATAAAGATGTTTTCGTAACCATGAGTATCGGCATTGCGATGTATACAGAAGGAGACCAGAGCTCTGAAGAATTAATAAAACATGCTGATATGGCGTTGTATGCAGCCAAAGCGAAAGGACGTAGCAATTATCAGTTCTTTGAAGCAAAAATGAATACTCTGATTACCGAACGCATGGCGATGGTAAAAAATTTAAAGCTTGCCTTGGAGCGGAACGAATTCGTTTTACATTACCAACCTCAGGTAGATTTGAGCATAAATCAACTGGTTGGTGTGGAAGCGTTATTGCGTTGGCAACATCCTGAAATGGGATTAATGCAACCAAATAATTTTATTCCTCTATTGGAAGAAACTGGCTTGATTATACCGGTTGGAGAGTGGGTTTTGCATACAGCTTGTCAGCAAAGCTGCATATGGCTAGATGCTGGTCTTCCCAGAATTCGTATATCGGTTAACTTATCAGCCAAACAATTTCGCCAGCTTCAATTGGCAAATACCGTTAAGAAGACGCTTGACGAAACAGGAATGGATCCAGAACACCTTCATTTGGAAGTGACAGAAAGTTTCTTATTATCTAACGTTGCCGAAACAATTTTCATTTTAAATGAATTGAATGATCTCGGCGTGCACATATCTTTAGATGATTTTGGAACCGGTTATTCATCATTAAACTATCTGCATCGCTATCCTTTTGCTAGCCTGAAAATCGATCAGTCCTTTGTAAAAGGTGTTACTTGCAATTCTAAAAGTGCAGCTATTATTTCTGCGATTATCTCGCTTGCTCACAATTTGGGATTGAAGGTAGTAGCTGAAGGTGTTGAATATCATGAACAATTGCCGGCCTTGTTGAATATGAAATGTGATGAAGCGCAAGGATATATTTTTGGTGTCCCCTTGTCTTCAGCAACTTGTGAAACAATGTTCAAAAATATCTTCAAACAGAACTCGAAATTTTATATTCGCAAGCCCTAAAATTAATTGATGAAAAAAGCACCATAATTATCACTAATTCCATTTCCAAATCAAAAATGATGCGAAGGCGAGCCGCAGACAGTTTAAATAATACGGCAAGGTGAAGCCCACAAAGTTAGTTTTGATTTAGAAATGGAATAACTTCCTTTAACTGATGGTATGTATCTTTTCGTTGGAACCATGACCAATGATTTAAACCATGCCAGCGAATTCTATCCCTTACCTGCCCTGCCTGCATGCCCGGCTATCCCACAGCTTCAGCAAATTGGGGGAAGCAGCCGTCACCATCTGGCGGAAGCTGCGCCGATTGAATGATGACGCACCCATAGGAACCCTGCAAAAAACTCAGCAAGCAGCTGATCAAGCACTATGGACGTCTCAATAAATTACCCTGACGTAAGCAGCGGGTATTAATTAGTCGCTCCTGAAAAACTGCCTCAATGACCATCTTGGATCAGCAATTTCAAAAGGCAGTGTACTCATAAAGTCAAAATCGAGCAGTTTGGCTCTCTTTCATCAAAGAATTTGTGAGGTTTGCACTCTTCGCCACGGGAAATGGAGTAAAAAAATGGCTAACAGCCATTGCTTCAGATTCCAGGCGACAGCAGCCATCAGCAG
>NZ_FOUB01000052.1 GCF_900114745.1 Nitrosomonas communis
AGTGATAACCCGAGAAACCATCGAATCAATGCACCTAGCGATGCGCCCACACTGATCGCGAGGATTGAGTTCCACATAGTCTTGTCCTTCTTGTTATCTTGACCGGACAGGCACTCGAGAACCTATGCGCCCAGACCGGGGTTTATGCGTAGGCATCATCAGCTACGGCCGCAGCAGTTAATGGAGGAATGCCAACCCCAAGCTTGTCATTTTAACCGAGCATTGGTTTGAAAGTCTCAATCTACTTATCAATCTCCGCTCTCCGAATTAAGTCGGTTTCCTTCCCCTATCAATGCTGAAAATAAACAGCTTGATTAGTCCACGCGTAATTCATTGAGGGCGCCTCTAAAAATTAGAGTTCTAAGCAAGATAAGGTGAGAACAAAAAATGTTGACGCAGCATATAACTGATATGTAAGAAAACATTTTTTATGAACAACGAAGTATTGTGACGAAATATAAATTTTTAGAGGTGCCCTTGACTTATAGTGCCTAAAAAACAGAAACTTGCGGACTTCGCACATGAATGACGGGCAAGGGTAGAGAGAATAATAGGGTAATAAGAGAAAAAATGAGTGAATTTGTGGGATTTCGCAAATCTTCGAAGTTCGTAAGAATTCGCATGAACCCGCGCAAACACGCAATAGTAGGCACAAAAAAACTAACCGGATTTGTCGGCTTCACCTTGCCAAATTATTTATACTGTCTGCGGTTCGCCTTCGCGTCATTTTTGATTTAGAAATGGAATTACGTGGCACCAGCTATTGTCGCCACCAGAAATATCTGCCGAATAGGTGATATGCTATGGCAGCAAGATGGGGAGCGTGAGCGCAAAGCTATAAAACGTAATTTACAGCAAGCACCAACCAGCAGCTTAAGCGCTCCAGTTAACGCATAAAACCGCCTGATTGCGCGCCATCAGTGGTGAATGCTGAGTAAAAATCGTATTTTTTATGCCATGCCTCACAAAAAATAATACAATCAGGGGTTGGTAGAATACATGGTTCATTGCATTTTCACAAAAGTGCTTAAAAATCAGGCAGCTTGAAGGTGAAAAAATGGGGTTTTCGGAGTGGCGCTAGTTATTTTAGATAACGATTCTTAAATCTTTAAAATTAATTCAGACAACCCTGATCATGGTTTCAAAACCACCTTCACACATTCATCTTCTTTATCATTAAAAATCTGATATCCTTTCGCGGCTTCGCTTAAAGGAAGACGATGCGAGATAATATCATCCAGCACAACTTTTCCTTCTTCTACCAGACGTATGAGATGATCGATATAATTTTGTACAGGAACTTGTCCTGCTTTAATGGTAATGCCTTTGTCAAAGATCTGGTGGATAGGAAAATTATCATAAGGATAACCATATACACCTACAATAGAAACGGTGCCGCCTCTGCGTACTGCATCCAGGCACATACGCAGCGCGTTAATGGTTCCTCTTTCTAATCTGATTATATTGGTAATTTTGTCCCATAAACTGCGGTCTGCTTCCATGCCTACAGCGTCGATGCAAACATCAGCACCTCTTCCTTGAGTCATTTCACGTATCTTTTCAATCACATCTTCGTCGCGCGCGTTAAGGGTTTCAGCGCGACAGGTACGTCTTGAAGTTTCGAGCCGGTAATCTTCCACATCCAAGGCAATGACTCTTTCCGCGCCGTGCAGCCAAGCTACTTTCTGCGCCATTAATCCAACAGGACCGCAGCCAAATACCGCAATGGTCTCGCCACCTTTTAGCTGGGACCAGTCAACAGCTATATAGCCTGTCGGGAAGATATCGGTAAGAAATAATACCTGATCGTCGCTCATGTTATCAGGAATTTTACGCGGACTATAATGTGCAAACGGTAAGCGAACGTATTCCGCCTGGCCGCCATCATAGCCGCCATACATATCGGTATAGCCGTACAGTCCGCCTCCTTTACCTTTAAACAAGTGTCCATCCGGACCATAAAACTCAGGATTCGATTCTTCACAGTGCGTAGGAAATTGATGCGTACAGAACCAGCAATGTCCGCAGGCAATAGGGAAGGGTACTACGACGCGGTCTCCTTTTTCCAGATGAGTAACCCCGGAACCGGTTTCTTCTACTATACCCATAAATTCATGTCCCAATACCATGCTGCGCAATTGAGGGAACATTCCGTTATAAATATGAAGATCAGAACCACAGATAGCGGTGGAAGTTACTTTAAGTATAACGTCAGTATCCTTCTGTATTTCAGGGTCTTTTACCGTTTCAACTCTTACGTCTTTTGGTTTATGAAATACCAGTGCTTTCATATTAAAATGGATAAAAGTTAAACAAAAAAAAGAAATTTAAAATAAGCGCAGCGTAGAGCATGCGGCTTTGCTTTATTTTCTGTGCTTTAACATAGGAGAGAGTAGCTCGCATAAAGTTCAACATCATCGCCCAGGTCAATGGAAAGGCTCATGGAAATAGTGATGTTATTCCATTTCATTTCCAAATCAAAAAAATGCGAAGGTGAGCCCCGGACAGTATCAATAATGTGGCAAGGTACAGCCGACAAAGACAATTTTGATTTGGAAATGGAGTTAATCATTGCAATGAAATAATCTTCAGCACATGAGAAAGGTTGATCATCATGAAAAAGCACCCCCATAATATCCCGGTGTTTCATTTCCACTGGTTGACACGCTGGTACGATCCGATGATGCGGCTCTCTTTTCATGAAGAAATATTAAAGACTGCATTAATTGCACAAGCGCACATCCAGCCCGGCCAAAATGTGCTGGATGTCGGCTGCGGTACGGGCAAGCTCGCGATGCTGATCAAACAAACTCAACCGAATGTCACCGTGTACGGACTTGACGTGGATCCTCAGGTATTGGATATCGCACGAAATAAGGCCGAGCAGCCGTGATAAAGTATTGTCCTTCAACAGGGTAGGGCAACTTGCCTGCCCTATCCGAATGAATGCTTCGATCGCGTGTTTGCCAGCCTGGTGCTTCATCATCTAACGCGAGAGGACAAGCAGCAAATGCTCAGGAAAGCTTTCCGCGTCCTCCAATCCGGTAGCAAGTTACATGTGGCGGATTTCAGTAGACCGCATGATCCAGGCATGTGATTAATCTCTCTGATAGTGCGATGGTTTGAAGAAATGCACGATAATATTCTGGGCCTGATACCGGTTTTTATGACGGATATCGGCTTCAATCCGGTAGAGGAGACGACTTGTTATCGCACCATACTCGGCACCATCGCTTCATACTGTGCTGATAAACCAATAAACTGAGCGATAAGTTGAACGCAAGTATTTAACGCGAGCATTTGATTGACGAATCACAAGTAGAAGTAGTCAAATTCATAGACCGCTTACCTCTGAAGGTGCTGCTGGCTGAACAAAAGAATAGGAGGCATCGGTCTGGTCGGGATTGTGGCTGAACCCTGTGTGATGATGCTGCTCCTCCTCAATCAGGTGCTTTCCGTCATAGAGGAAAAACGCTATGCCGCAATTTGTGGACTGGCGAGGGAGGTCTCGACTCGGTGCTCGCTAGAAAGGGCACAAAGGCAGAAAGTTGGCTGCTTTTTTGTCTCCCTATTACTGAGAAGTAGAAATTGTATGCATGCATTATTGCCTGTCTATTTGTTGCCCTCTAGCATTATTGTTCCATTTCTAAATCAAAACTGACTTTGTCGGCTTCACCTTGCCGTATTATTTATACTGTCCGCGGCTCGCCTTCGCGTCATTTTTGATTTGGAAATGGAATTACATAAGCTAATCAATGTGGATAAAGATGGTTGCAGAAGATACTTCAACACTTGCTTCATTAGTTTACAACATTCCCTGTTCTAGTGTGTTTTAAGCATTACAAAGAGATGCGATGTCGCCACTGGATTTAGTCAAACTCGCCCTGTTGCTAGACCGCACACGCGGCAGGCATGAGGTGCGTATTGGTTTGATTGATGGCCCGGTGGCGATGAGTCATTCTGAGCTTGCCTGCCTGCATATGCGCGAGATCGGTGGAAACGGAAGTGGTCGTTGCACACAGACGGATAGCGCGGCTTGTACGCACGGCACCTTTGTGGCCGGCATCTTGTCTGCCAAGCGGGGTTCTTCCGCGCCAGCCATCTGCCCAGATTGCACTTTGCTGCTTCGTCCTATTTTTTCAGAGGAGACTTCCGGTCAAGAAGATATGCCTAGCGCGAAACCTCAAGAGCTGGCTGCAGCGATCATCGAGTGTATCGCGGCAGGGGCGCACTGCATCAATTTGAGCCTTGCATTGGCACAACTTTCCTCAAGAGGTGAACGTGAGCTAGATCTCGCGCTGAATCATGCCACGCAGCGCGGCGTCATGATCGTGGCTGCGGCAGGCAATCAAGGTATGCTTGGCAGCAGCGCCATCACCCGTCATCCCTGGGTCATTCCGGTAGTCGCTTGCAATCTGCAGGGCAGACCGTTGAACGAGTCGAATCTGGGCAACTCAATCGACAAATGTGGCTTATGCGCGCCGGGTGATGCCATTACCAGCTTAAATGCGGCAGGGCAGTTTCTCACTCTGAGTGGAACGAGTGTTGCCGTACCTTTTGTGACCGGGACCATTGCGCTGCTGTGGTCGGTATTTCCTGCAGCATCCGCAGCGCAAATCAAGCTTGCCATTACTCAGGCTTCCCTGCCACGACGAGCCTCGGTGGTCCCGCCTTTGCTGGATGCTGAAGCGGCCTACCAAATTTTGTTAACAATGAATGCGAGAAGGTAGCTTGTATGACAAAAGAAAGTGAACGGAACAATCCTGGGCAGCGGAACGAGCATCCTCATCGAGTACCTTTGCCTGGGTTTGTCAGCGATGAGGAGATTGGCTTGGGCGATGCAATCCAACGGGTAACCGGCTATTTTGGCATCAAGCCTTGCGGCGGCTGCAAACAGCGGGCAGTCATGCTTAACCGCTGGCTGATTTTCATTCGTCGATAATCGAGGTGGCGAGATCATGTGCAGGGGATTTACGGGTAGCCAATTGCTGTTAAGGCTTATTACGAAAGGAGAAAAATATGAACGAACAAACCGAGGCGATGGATCAGTTGACGAATGCTCCAGGCGAGGCGAATAACGTAGCAGTGGCCCAGCAATCTCCCGAAATCCGTACCATGAGTGCTGCAATTTCTCCCCAGACAGGAGGCGGTGGAACCTGTAGCTGTGGCGGAGAGGTTGAGTTGACCGCAGGAAGCAGCATGGTTTCTTATGTTTATGCCATTGGCCGGGTGGAAGCGCGTTTCCCGAATCTTTCCGCAGAAAAGGAATTCGCCCAAGCAACGGGACGGGCAGATACCGCAGGCAAGACCGATCAACAAATCTTCCATGCCGTCCTGTCCAAGCGTGAGAACCGCTATCTGGTGCGCCAGCTTTGCTGGGTGCTGACCATCCAAGGACTAGAAACCTACTTGCTGCAGCCGCGCGACCCGGCGGGCATCGACCTGCTGGTGGAGGCCATCCGCCCGGCCCCTACCCCTAACGACATCGATGTCGTTATTGGCCTGCGCGGTCCCATCGCTCCGCCGCAGATGTGCAATGGATTGATGGTACCCATTGTTCTGTTTGATCAGATCTATTCCTTCAATCGTGATGCGCTCATAAAGGCCATTCCCAAGCCAGAGAAGACCACCGAGGAGCAGTTCGGTCCGGCAGCCGAGGAGCTGTTCAACCGGATCATGCAGATGACAGACAATGCCGGTGCAACTGACGAGCATCGTGTCCTGAATTACCTGGTCATGCGCTATCCTGCCATTTATGCCAAGACAGTCGAGGAATTTTCCAAGGATTTTTCGTTGACTGGTGTGGAGGTGCGTTCCTCACCCTTGAGCAGTACGCGCAACATCGTCGATGTCATCTTCGCCTATACCAACCGCAACACCGATTTTACAGAGAAATTTTTTGTGCGTGTTGACGTAACCGAGGAATTTCCGTTCCTCGTTGCCAAAATGTCGCCGTACTATGATCGCTAAACCTGGAGAAAATAGGAGGATACAAAATGAATATGCCAGGATTTACAGCAGAAATGTCGCTTTATAAAACGAGTAATTGGTTTGAAGCTCTGGATAATCATCAAATGAGTAAACAAACTGTAATTCCCCAGCAGTTTTTGTGTCTGGGTCTGGCTATCGTATTGCTTGCCGAGCCAGCTGTAATTTTTACACCTTGGTTTCTTCCTGCTGTATTTCGATATTGTCGAGGGAGTTCAGCATAATTAAAACATTGAGAGAGTGAGTGGAAACGAGCGTGATGAGTCACCCTTTACTTCGAGGTTGGGTTAGCCGCAGCCGTTAACTCAACGAACTGGTTTAACATAAAAGGAGGTATAAAATGAGCATGCCGGGATTTAGTGCAGAATTATCACTTGGCCCAACGATGGGTATATATCACGGAAGAGCCGTTTCCAGCGCATCTCTTGCGGAAAGTGACAGGAGCGTTATGCCACAGCTTCGTTTCCAGTCGGATCCGGATTTGGGTGCTTACTGGAGATGCAGGGCAAATGGAGGGAGTGATCTTATATGTCGTTTCTTTGCTGGGCTCCCTCCTTTCACAATTGGTGGCTTGCTATTCGCTTAATGAGGAGTACTGGATGTGCTGAGATCCAAAGAACGGTAATCACAGATTGAGGCAGTGAGGCCGTAATCCAGCAAATTGCAATGGTCTGCACAGAAATCTTTAACTCAACACTAGCTTCAACAGAAGATGGCCGATCTTCGTATTCAATATAGGCCCACCTTTGGGTTTATACGAGGTAAAGGAAAGGAATCGCGGTGAGGATTTTTCGCTGCAGGTCTCTAATCTATTATGAACCGAATAACCGAGGTATTGGCGTGATAGATTAACCAGTGATAAATGGATACATTAGTTCAACAGGTAAGAGCCTACCATCATAAGATTTACGGCTATCTCAGAACAAACACCCGAAGTTTCAGACGCGATCCACAAGCTCATGAACGATTAGTCTCAAACAGCGACTGGGTCAGTGAAAGGGCAGAGTTCGCCCAGTTCCCAGTTAAAGCTTGTCCGAGAAGAAACACAAAGATGCGGCGCTTTACCATCGGGGTGAGCGCATCATTCAAATTTAGGTTGAAATTTTATCTATTAACAAAGGAGAAAAATCATGAAGTTACCTGGCTTTACTGCTGAACTGACACTCTACCCATCTATTCGATATTATCAATCAGTAAGCATGATCAGTCGTGAGTCGGGTGGAATGTCCATTGTTCCTTCCATTCTGCAAATTATGTTGTGTGATGATGCTGGATTCTGCTGGCCACTAGGTGACAACTGGGGTCCACTTTTCGGCAATGCGCCCATTTGGCAAGGTGGTGCGGCGGGAAGGGGAGGCGGAGGGAATGGCGGTTTTGGTTCTGTCGCCGGTAGCCGCGACCCTGTCTGCTATGTAAATTGCATGGATCTCTGTCTGGTAGATTGTAAGAATCAGCAATGCCGTCGGAGATGCGCATTCAATTGCAATAAGCAATGCAGGGAGTAATGTATACAGAGATAAAGAACGTTGAATGCGGTGAGGCGCATCAATCGCGAACGATGGGTTTGCTAACCCCAACGATGTCGTTTCTGGGGTATTTTTCACTATTGCCACAATGACATTCACCTGGAACGAAGCGGAGGTTAATCCGGCTAATTCTAACATCATTTTTGATGAATCGATTCCACCCACTATCCTTATGCAATAAAGCTGAATTGGCTTAATCCACTGCTTTTACTCCCCATCTGAGCTGCTCAGAAGAATGGCTGAAACATTAAGCTACTATGACTTCATGGTTACCACCGATCGTATTCCATTTACGTGCTTGCACGTATTTTTTAAGTCAGCATATCTCGATAAGCTAATGGATATCAAAATACGAAAAAAGGAGCCTGCCGCCTACAACACGCTGATTTGTAAATGTGTTTTATCAAGGTAAGATCGAAGCGGGATCGGCATGTGTTTTAAGCCTGGGTATGGTCTCGCGGCGTATTAAATTTGAAAAACAAGGAGCTAATCATGAGTAAAGATAAAATTCTTGGTACCTGCCTTCTAGTTTGCGTACTAATGATGACCTCACCGGTGCAAGCTGAAGAAGATTATCTAACAGGTTTTGGCAACAAACTCAGCCAAGGCTTGGCAAATATGGCTTTTGGGTTTATCGAAATTCCAAAGAATGTCATCAATATAGCAAAACCAGCTAGAAATGATTCAAAGAGTATTCTCATTGTCTCATCTAGCAGAAAAGGGCATACGCCAAAGCACTGCGTAAACAACAAAACCAAACCGTTGAGATGCTCTTCAAATCCTATATATTCTGAATCATTCTTAACTGGTTACGCTATATCAGCAACGAGCAAAATATTCTTGTAGGCTTGACTTGGGGTCTGGTTCGAGGTGTTATGCATGGTGTGACTCGAACATTTGTGGGAGCTGGTGAATTCTTGACTTCACCATTTCCAACTTATGATTTTGCTACCCCAGCCTATGTCTGGGATCGCTTCAGTGAGGACAGCCGCTATATTGGGTTGAATTATCCTGGTTACTGGACTACTTATGGTCCATTGGATGATGGAGAGTAAATTTGTTTTAATTCATTCAATCAAGAGGATATCATCATGAAAAATTATATTTACCCCTCGCTTGCGGTTTTGGCATTCCTGCTGACAGCCTGTACCACACCTAAACAGAACACGGCTGATTTAAAAGCTGAGATTGATGCAGCTAGATCGGGTCACTATGGACAAGCCATGTTACATGCGGAGCAGTCTGAAGAAGATCTGGAAGTAGCTAATAATATACTGAACCATCTGGAGCATGACCACTACTGGAATATTGATGAGAAACAAAAAGCCTTGAATGCTGCCAGATCAGCAGCACACCATCGTTTGGAATCTGAGAAAGAGATGTGTCAATGGCTGACGGAAGTGCACAGCCATAACCATTCTAAAGCAGCAAAAAAAGCTGGTAAAAAACAGCACCATTCAGTTGCCTACTTTGCCACTGGTAGTGCTGAGCCATTTAAAACTAAAGATGAAGCCATCAGCAGAATAGGTCGTTGGCTAAATGAGCATCCCGATGCAACTGCAACTATCACAGCCACGACGGATACTGTCGGCAAGCCAGATTCCAATCAGGCTTTATCAGAAAGAAGGGCTAACGCAGTGGCGGATCGCTTGGTAGCAAGTGGTGCAAAACCTAACCAATTAATTGTTAAAGCGACAGGTGAAGCCACAGGTCCTGACAACACGCCCAATCAGGAGAACCGTGTGGCGATTGTTACTACCTCAGCGATTGTTACACTCCCACGAGCTCAAGAGGGTTACATTGATTGTCCTAATTTAAAATAGAGCTTAATGACTTATCTCACTTTCTCACTTTTATAGTCACATATCGCTGATTTTAGAACAATGCGGGCACTGAGAATCAGGCTTTACCTGTAGAGAATCCGGGCAGAGCCAGTAATTGGGTGATTGATCGGGTTGAAAAAATTGCTATTGATGCTCATTCAAAAGATTGGCTCTAAGTGTTCGCATCGGTGAGTGTCTTATTATTGCCGATAAAGGATAGAACAAGAGAATGGGCTTGCAACCTCATGTAATTCCATTTCTAAATCAAATCTGACTTTGTCGGCTTCTCCTTGCCGTATTGTCTACGGCTCGCCTTCATGTCACTTTTGATGTGGAGATGGAATAAGCTCTAAGGTCAGAGGTTAATATTCCGTGATAAGGAGGGAGAGAGTCTGAAGTATCTTAAACAGATTGATTTATAGCATGCCCTTACGATACAAAACACTTAAATCCATCATGATGGCGATACCATAATGTAGCATGACACCTGGCCAGATACTCTTGCTTTTTAGACTCATCGCACCCAACACGATCCCGGCCACTATTGCGCCAATCGTTTCAGGTAGAGGCTTACCAAAATGAATCATGCAATAGGGAATCGTCATGACAAATATGGCATAAACCCCAAATCTTCGTTTAGTTCCATGCAATAAAAACCCTCGGAATAAAAATTCGAGCGCAATAAACTGAAGAAAATAAAATAATTCCCAAATTACAAAATTCGGATAAAACGCCTCATTTTTTTCTATCCTATAAAAAGGATAACTTGCCAAAAAGCTATCTGTTCCTGAGAAATAAATAACTATAGGCGCCATACTGATGATCATGATTAAATAAGGCTTATAATTGATAAAACTGTAATTAGGGGCTAATCCGTAATTACTGAGCTTTTCTTTTATAACCAACACAATCACCAGTAATGGCAGAATGAAATAAAACAAAATAATTGAGGATGCCCAGAACATTAATTGATGTAGCTGAGCATCTGAGTGACGCAGCATGAAGGATCGAAACAGGTTTGAAAGGTCGTATAGCTCTATACTTTCCAAAATGGATAATACAAAACGATAATCTCCAAAATAACGATTAAGGGTCAATGCTAACGCCACCACAATGCAAATTAGTGCGATTTTAAAATTGGTTCTTTTTGCTTGCCATTGAAGTAGCTTGGTAATAGTCTGATGTGATTCTGATATAAATAACCTGAGCATGTTGATCTAAAGAATAAGAAAGCGCTATGCCAATAATTTATGCTACAAAAATAATTTCTTCGTGGAGTGCAATCGCGCCTTAATAAGAAATATGATGAATTAATCGCGCGGTTTATATGAGGTCAACTATGGTAGTGTGCAGCATATTATCAAAAGGATAATAATCGTCAAGTGTGCTATACCTTGGCGGTAGATGTGTCAGTCAATCTCAGATGGTTGGAAAAATATGTCAAGAATATGAAGTTTATGCTCATGTCTATGTATTTATGACGAATCATACCTGTTTACTTTGCGTACCGGAAAGTACTAGCGATATCAGCAAATAATGAAGCGCTCGGATGTTCTTATTCTATTTCCAAATCAAAAATGACGCGAAGGTGGGCCGCAGACAGTATCAATAATACGGCAAGGTGAAGCCGACAAAGTCAGTTTTGATTTAAAAATGGAATTATGTCCGCTACTTCAACCAGATCTACCAGGCAAAACTTTATGGAAGGGCATTATTAAACTTGCCTTGTGTAGATCAGACTGAAGAGCAAATCGAATAAGCCGTGGCTTAGTTTATTTGAGCCATTAACAATTCACGACCAGATCACCCATTTCGGTGTTTTTGTACCTCACCAATAAAAAAATTATCGCCTCCGTAGGTTTGTTGTACTTTACGATGCCCGGCACCTTTTTACACTTATTTTTCTTGGCACGTGACCTGCCCCCAATTCTGCGAAGAATTATTCGCTGACTCCGATCTGTTGAAAACAGCAAACGTAGGGCGCAATCGTTATTACACAGAAAAACGGGAGGGGCAGGTTTTATTTTTTGACTGGCAGTATTTGCTTAGTTCTGCAAAAAGCAAGACGGTATCTGACCCCATAGATGCTAACCATTCTAAGAACACCTCCCAAGGTGTCCTCAACCCTAGGCATTTTCTTGGTTTGTTGTTTAGTTTGTGTCCAGCATCTAACGGAAAATAAGCATCAAAAAATAAGGGCCAGGTCGCGATCCAAGAAAAATAAATATATACTACAGACTATATCATGACCACTCCGTTTAGAATTTCCGAATGCGTTTTATCACGTCACATTGCGTGGAGATCGCCGCGAAAACATTTATGAAGACGATGATAATCGGTTAAGGTTTTTAGAAATCCTTGGAACGGTTATTGCTGATTACAATTGGTTGTGTCATAGCTATTATTTGATGGATGATCATTATCATCTCCTCATTGAAACCTTTGACGGCGATTTGTCAAAGGGCATGCCCCAGCACAATGGCGTTTATACCCAGACATCGAATCGCCGGCATGGACATAGCGGTTATCTTTTTCAAGAACGATACAAAGCCATCCTGGTGGATAAAGAGCGTTATTGGCTCGAGCTTTCACGTTATGTCGTTTAGAATCCACTAAGAGCCAAAGACATGGTCAATTGACTTGAAGACTGGCCGTGAAGCAGTTATGTGGCAATGGTAGAGATGCTCCACGACCTGAATGGCTAACCACAGACTGGCTATTATCTTTTTTAATAAGCGAAAAAAGATTGCAATGGAACGATACCGGCAATTTGTCCTGGAAGGCGTGCAGCATCAACCTGAAATATGGTTGAATTTGAAAGATCAGATTTATTTAGGGAATGAAGCTTTCGTCACTGCAATGCAGAAAAGAATTGGGAAAGAAAAAGCGATTTAAATATACCCACGCAGCAAAAATGGTCGATCGCAAAGTCTTTGTCGGAAATTACGGCGCAATACAAAGACCGCAACACGGCAATTTTTGCTGCTTCCAAAACAGGTGCATACAGCCAGCGAGAAATTAGAGCGTTTTATCAATTGCACCTCACCACGATTGGCGCTATTCTTCGCAAGAATAAGAATTCTTGGTTCTGCACCCCACCTTTTCTTTGCTTTTTTCTCTTAATTCATCTCCACTGAATTTTTGCCTGGCAATGCAAAAATGACTGCTGAATTTCTGGGTAAGCTCTGATTACAAAAAGCAAATCCCTTATCTACCCGCGGCACCGGCTTGGTCAGTGTTAGGAAATATAATTTCTACCCGTCTATTCTGTTGGCGGCCAGCTTCGTTACTATTGGAAGCTACCGGATGGCTTTCACCAAAACCCTGAGTCATGATGCGCTGAGGGTTAACACCGTTGCTCACCAAGAAGTTCTGCACTGCCTGGGCACGCTGCTCAGATAATTTCTGGTTATAAGATTCCGATCCGGTATTATCGGTGTGCCCCTCGATGAGGATATTTTGCTCGGGATGGGATCTTAGGAATGAAACTAGACGAGAGAGATTGAGCTGCGCACCACTCTTGAGAGTTGCACGGTTGTACTCGAACAGCACGTCACCCAGCGTCATTACATAACCACGGTCCGTCTGCTCAGCCTTAAGCTCAGCTAATTCATTCGCTAGTGCGCGAGCTTCGTTGGTTCGCGCTTCTAAAAGAATGCGATCACGCTCTTTGACCAATTGGTCTAATGCTGCCTCGGCTTCCTTGCGTTGAGCCTCGACACGCGCAATCTCTAGCTGCTTTTGGGCGATGCCGGCAAGATGAGCCGTTTCCTTCCGGTTTCCTGCCTGCTCGGCCCGCGCTATGGTCTCGTTAGCCTTCTGGAGTTCTACAGGTGCCATGTCTACAATTTTTGGATCTTGTCGAGTTTGCTCGTAGGCTACTCGTGCTTGTTGAAGAGTCCCGTTGGGAGCGGCACAAGCACTTAATATAGCAGCGAGGCAAATGGTAAATACGCGATTTTTCCACCAAAAAAAACGATTGCTTTGAGTAATCATCGTCGTCTCCTTTGTTTATTGATCGGTGGCTTAAAACACTATCTTATCCACCGTTGAGCATAATAGATAAACCGGAATTCCATGGCGGTTTGGGATACAGAGCTAACGTATGTTGCTTTCACGCCGGAGATCTTCAATTGCTTTATCAACTTCTTGAGCTTGCGATTTTGCTCGCTCGGACAGAGCAGTACTTTCGGCTAGTCGAGCATCGACTTGGGCTTCTTCGGCCAACCGTCGTGCGATATCATAGTCCTTCTTGGCCAAGGAAGACTTGGCATGATCTAATTTATCTTTGGCCAAATGCATTGGCAGTGGCGCATATTTTGCGCCTTCGGCGCTGATCGCCCGGTCATAAGCTTCATCTGCTGATGAAATGGCAAGCCGTGCCGGCGTTGGGCTAGCACAAGCAGCCAGTAGAATAACACTGCCAATAATCCACAACGTAACTGGGAGTGTTTTTTTAAGTAGCGCAATCTTATTTATCATCGCTGACCTCCAAATGAGTTTTGGCTTTCAGGGTGATTTGACAGCGAGACGCGACAAGAAAAAACATCAATACTCGAGGTTCTTTTTGTTCGCTAATACACATCAAACCCCTGGTAACGCAGAAAAAATAAAACGCTTTTTTTTTTCACTAAAAACAAATGTACTGGAAATCAGATCAACTGTCAAACACATTGGTGACCGTTCAAAAATCACTTAATTTCAACTCATCATTGAAAAAAATCAAAGATATGGTTTTCATTTTTTGCCTTTTAGACAAAAGAAAAGATTTCCAAGCGAAATGGTCAGCTTAATCGATGAAGGAGTACCACAAAACTGGACAAATAGTTAAGCTCTGACAATGCTAATTAAGATCGCATTGATCGTAATTAAAAAACATAAATAAATTTCTGTGGAATTAAAGGGAAAGTGACGCCGGCAACAATATAGAAAAGGGGGACGCTACCCTTTTTATAGAGTTTGACTAAAGTCATTAGTCCATTTTCAAATCAAAAATGACGCGAAGGCAAGCCGCAGACAGTATCAATAATACGGCAAGGTGAAGCCGACAAAGTCAGTTTTGATTTAGAAATGGAATTCCATGCCAAGATTAAGTAGAACCGTATTGGCTGGTATCCCGCATCACATCACGCTGCGTGGAAACCGGCGAAAAAAATGTTTTTTAACCGATAATGATCGAAGCGTCTATCTCGGCTAATTAAAAGAGTCCTACGATAAATAGAGGGTTGATATTTTGACGTGCTACTTAATGACGAACTATATCCACTATATTGCATTTCCTGAAACGGAGTAAGGGTTGCCGAGCGTTTTAAAACCGTTGCACATGCACCATACGCAGAGGAATAACGGGAACGGAGTGGAAAGGTCATTTATGGCAAGGGTGATTTTTTATTGTCCTTGGGAGATGCCTATTTATGGGCTGTCATCCGGTATGTCGAACGGAATCCGGTACAAGTAAAAATGGTCTCTAAAGTGGAAGATTATTTCTGGTCGAGGCCGTGGCGCTTGTGGGTTAAGGAATATGCGTTATTGAGTCAAAAGTCGGAATGAAAAAACAGTGCGATCAAATCTCGAATTAGCCAACATGATTGGCGGAAGGTGAGGTCCGAGGAAGCTGAATTGTTGCGGCAAATATTAAAAAGGTTTATCGTGCGGGGAGGAAAATTTTATTCGAGGATTGGAAAAGATTGCGGTTAGGTTGTTGCGTTATCCTCCTTTATGGCGCCCAAGGAATGAAGAAGGCGAGCAATAAAAGATAGGAGCCGCTGATAGCTGTTGAAATATCTTGGGTTTTTGAGGCGATCACAGCTGATGCTGTGGCAGCGCAATTAAAAAATGCTGTCAATCAGCTGGTCGGCTCAAACAGATAGCTTGATCCGTGCAGAATATTTTGCACATGGTCAATTGAATTTCAATTCATGGGGTAGGGGATCTGAAATAGTGTGCCAACAACCAATCGAGTTTCGAGGCAAATACTTGACGATCAGCCTGACTAAAGGAAGAGGCCCCCCCAATATCTACTCCGCTGTTGCGTAATTCTTCCATAAAATTGCGCATGGTAAGGCGTTCCTGGATGTTGTCGGTGGTGTAGAGCTCACCGCGCGGGTTGAGGGCATGACCGCCCGCTGCAATTACCTGTGCCGCAAGCGGGATGTCAGCAGTGATGACCAGATCACCTGCTTGCAGTGCCAATATGATCTTGTTATCCGCCACATCAAAGCCGCTTGGTACCTGTTGCATCTTGATATAAGGTGAGGGTGGAACACGCAGCGGTTTGTTGGCAATCAGTGTGGTCACAATTTGGGTGCGTTCTGCTGCACGAAACAAAATTTCCTTAATGACGACGGGGCAAGCGTCAGCATCTACCCAAATTCTCATCGATTATCGCCCGCGTTTGCCTGAATGGTGGCCTGATTTTGGCGAAAACCAAGTTGTCTGGGGCATGGCTTGATGGCGTGCAGCTTCAGACATTTTTTGAGCAGGTTGTTTCTTGGGTGAGTTTTGTGCATTATTTGAGTGCTGCTGAGTGCCTGCTGGTTTTGAGCGGGGGGTACTGTTTGGGTTGTGTTGTTTGGGTTGTTCCGGGCACCTATTTTTCGCGCGACTATTTACTGCTTGCTTAGCGCGCTCCCCTGCTTTGCAGTTGATCTGATTTGGCTTCTTGTTACCTTGGTTGATGACGCGTCGTTGTTGGTTCGTGGGCCTGAGTGCTTCAGGTTCAATTTTGGTAGGTGCGACAAAGCCTACGGCAGTTGTTTTGGGAAGCTCACGTTTTATCAACCGCTCTATGTCGCGAAGGTATTTCATTTCTTCACAGTCTACTAGCGATATCGCTGCACCAGGGCTACCTGCACGGCCAGTACGGCCAATGCGGTGCACATAATCTTGGGGTATATTCGGCAGTTCAAAATTTACCACTTGTGGCAGTTGGTCGATATCCAACCCGCGTGCGGCGATATCGGTTGCAACCAGCACCTGTACGGTTCCTTGCTTGAATTGGGATAATGCTTTGGTGCGGGCGCTTTGACTCTTGTTGCCATGAATCGCGGCAGCTTCGATCCCATCTTTGACCAGCTTTTCTGCCAAGCGATTGGCACCATGTTTGGTACGGGTAAAAACCAGCACTTGTTGCCAGTTATGGTATTTGATCAGATAGCTCATTAGATCACGTTTATGGCTTTGGTCCACTAAATGCACTGTTTGCTCGACCAGTTCCGAGGCAGTGTTGCGACGTGCTACTTCAACAAAAGCTGGATTCCTTAGCAGAGTAGCGGCCAGCATCCTGATTTCGTCTGAGAAAGTGGCAGAGAACAGTAGGCTCTGCCTTTGTTTAGGCAGCAATGCAAGAATTTTTTTAATATCGTGGATGAAACCCATATCCAGCATGCGGTCAGCTTCATCCAGCACGAGAATCTCAATGCCGGATAAATCCAGCGTTCTCTGGCCAACGTGATCGAGCAGACGGCCAGGGGTGGCGACCAGGATATCCAGCGGCTTACGCAAGCGCGTAATTTGCGGGTTGATGCTTACTCCACCAAATATAACGCTGGAAGTAAGCGACAGATATTTGCCATAGGTTTTGACAGATTCTTCTACTTGTGCGGCTAGTTCGCGCGTGGGCGTCAAGATTAGACAGCGTGGATGGCCTTTTGCCAAGTTGGCAGCTTTCTTCTGACTCAGTAATTGCAGGATGGGTAATGTGAAACCGGCAGTTTTGCCGGTACCGGTTTGCGCGCCAGCAAGCAGGTCGCTACCGCACAATATTTGCGGAATAGCTTTGAGCTGGATGGGTGTAGGCGTGATGTAGCCAGCGTCGGCAATGGCGCGCAAGATGGGTTTACTTAACCCCAGTTCGTTGAAAGTAGAGATGATAGAGGTTGTTTCTAGAGTTTTTGGTTGAACAGACAAGGTAATACTCCTGCGGCGGCCTGTTACTCATAAGTAGCACCAATCGAGGCAGACGAATAAAGGATCAGTAATAGTCAACATCAAAAAATATCGGACTGATCATTAGATGAGAAGAAAGACCGCTGCAGTGATTGGTTGGGTGCAGGGATTTTGTATTATACGGATTTACAGAACAAAAATGGATTTATTTCCAATAAATTTGGTAAAAACCAACGTCTTTAAACGGTGACTTTGACTTTAAATATGTTGACTCACGCGCGTTTAACTTGGTGCGTATAGTCGGCTTTAGTCGTCTGCACCCAAGCTGCGCTAACCCACTTACTTTTGATTCATGGAGTTATCACATCAGGATAGCCATTTGATGCAAGCTTCAACCATTCAGTACTTGCAATTCAAGGCAGTATCTGACCCCGTGTACTGTATTTTATTAAGACCGTGAATTCAAATTCAAACTGAGACACTACAAATACTATCAGGATTGAAAAATAGAACTTCGTCGAATTGGTGCGGATCTGGATGAGTGAATGAAGTAATATGAGAGCAGATAAATACCATGCGCTACGCAATGAAGAGGGAGCTACCTAGTGAAAACGATTATAACCAGAGTAGTTGGAGTAAAATATGGACAACTAAAACCGCCGCTATAGAGAAGGGCACGCTGATCTTCATATACTGCCACAGGTCGATTCTATAGCCCCGCTTCTCTAGCATGCCACAGGCCAGAATATTCTTTGTAGCGCTTACGGGGGTGATATTACCTCCAAGGCCAGCGCCTACCAGCATTCCGTAGTAAAACGCCCAGGGAGCGATTGCCAACGATTCCGCCAGATACCGGCATACTGGGATCATAAGAGCAGCGTAAGGCACATTGTCGATGAATCCGGACAGCACGACCGAGATCCATGTCAAGAAAGCCAGATAACCCGTGGGGTTCCCCAAGCCGATGTCAGTTAGCCATTGGGCAAAACTTTTCAGAAGACCTATTCTTTCTACACTGTCAACCAGAATAAAAATACCGACGAGAAAAAACAGGGTAGACCAATCAAATTCCTTGAGCATTTGTTTCCGCGGCAACGGCGCGGAAGCCAGAGCTAGTACGCCGACGCCTAAACCTACCAAGCCGAGGTACTGCATAGGAATAAACGCTAGAAAAAGAATACTCCAGATAAATATAGTCAGCGGCTACCAGGATACGACCACAGCCTTGTGAGCGATGTTAACCGATTGACTGAAATACCGGAATTGCCAGCTAAGCGTGGTCAACGCGGCCAGAACACCAATGATGGTGAGGATACCGATCCCCACTCGTCCCTCAAACCAATAGAAATCCATGAATTTCATGTCCGTAGTCAATGCGAGAATCAGCGAGGGCGGGTCCGACACCATGCTAACGGTAGTGACTATGTTGGAGCTGATGGCTAGCGTGATTAAATATTCGAACAACGAAGCTTTCAGACGGTCTGCCACTTCGATGACAAAGGGAGCCATCATGATAACCACCACGGCATTAGGCATGAACGAGGACAGCGCCGCTGCCAGTACTGCAATCCAAAGTAGTGCGTGTTTTTCTTTTTTTGATTTTGACAGAATATAAGATGCTAGATATGCTGGTATTTTACTTGCCTGGAAATGAACTGCCAGCAGGCCATAGCCCCAGTAAAGTGCTAAGACGTTCCAATTCACACTTTCCAGAAATGCTACATCCGGCGCGATGATCCCCAAGCAGATCAAAAATGCAGCTGTTGCCAGTGAGACATGCGTGATCTTGAGCTTGCGGTGCAGGATCAGTGCAAAACAAACGACGAAGATTACCATCACGATCCAAGGCTCGGTTTGCGGCGAAAGAATTTTATACCAAGTCATACAAGTAATTCCAAGATTTATTTTAGTAAAACAGTCGTTTACCTGCATGACTGGGCAAGAATGTGGTGCATTGCTGGATAGGAGAAAAGGTCTGTACTATGCACAGCTAAAGGGAGAAACATATATATTTACTTTCTGCCGCTCTACGAAAGCACCAGCAAAAGTGTATTGAGACACTTCTAAAATTCAGGAACAATAATAAGGCTTATTCTCAATAAATAGTTCAAAAAGAATTAAATGCTAGGTACTGTCAGACCTAAATTCAGTAAGAGTTTTTAAAAATTCTTTAACTTCATTTGGAATTTTTTGAATCACAACCCAGAGCATAAACAGTGGTTAGGCCTTACATTTGACATTTTCACCTTCAACCTCTTTGATTACCCAGCTTACGGTCGCGTAACTCACACGAAAATACTTACCCCACTTACTTATATCAAATGTAAGGGGTCTGGGCTTGACCTCATGTACTCTGTTCGAGAGTTTTAACATTAAATTCTCGCATGAATTCCAATCTACATACGTGTCTCAGGTATTTTTCAGAGCTGATTATGTAAATGGTAATCATTATTTTTCTTGTTTATTAAAACGGTTTTTTAATATACTGTTATTAAGAGTAGGGGAATTGATTTAAAACGCACTAAGAGGTTGAAAAAATTTATTGTGTGCTTTAATGGCTATATTGGGCGGTACTTGATTCTCGCTGATCAATTTGATAGATAGTTACGCCAAAACGTAGTTTCGCTAAAATTAAGTTTTAACGAAATTCGTGAGAATCATTTTCTCGAATCTGCATTTCGTTCGCCTTATGTTTGGCGTTCTTTACGATTTCTTCTACAGCCTCTGATGGATACAATGATTTAAGCGAGATTGCCAATAATTTAAGTGGGATTACCTATGGTAAAGGAGCGCTTATGGATGGTAATAAAGAAAGATTACTCGGAGAAATTCTTGCCCAAGGTGGTTGGACAATGGTGCCGCTTTATGCGTGTTCCATCGTTGCGCTTGCCGTTTCCATTCGCAAACTCATAGAGTACCGGGCGTTACACCTATCCGATCTAAGCTGGTTCGAAGAGGCACTAAATCTTATCCGTTTAGGAGATTTCAATGCGGTGAGCGGAGCTTGTAATCACCGTTCGCACCCTGCCGCTCGCGTGGTATGCGCCGCTGCGAAGGCACTCACGGAACGGCCTGAGCTTGCAGAATCTGAGGCTAGACGGGTTGCCATCCTAGAAATACAGAAGCTGGAAAAGAACCTTTCACTGCTCTCCTTTATCGCTCAGATTGCGCCACTCCTCGGTCTACTCGGTACGGTATTTGGGATGATTAAAATGTTTATGGACCTTCAGGAAGCCGGTAACTCCAGCATCAATCTCTCAGACCTTTCGTCGGGAATTTGGGAGGCACTAGTAACGACGGCAGCCGGTCTGACGATTGCAGTGCCGACACTTGCTATCCACGACTATCTTTCAAGTCGTTTAGACAATGTTCGTCTTCACTTGGGTGACATTATACAGAGCATCTTCTACGTTGCCCCCAGGAACCAAGCCAAACCGGAGGTGACAAATGGATTTTGAAACTCGGCAACGTACTTCACCCACAATCAACCTTACGCCCTTAATTGATTGTATATTTACCTTGGTCATTTTTATTATTCTTGCCGCTAACTTTCAACGGATTCAGACGTTGGATGTCTCGGTTCCAGAAGCGGAATCATCTAATGAAGCAGAAATTGAATCTCTGGTGATCACCATCCCTGTCACGGGCACAATTAAGGTTGAGAACGAGAAGATCGAATTAAGCGAGCTTAAACATGAGCTGCAATCAAAGATATCCCGTTACAAGACAGTGCTTTTAGTGGCGGATCGATCAGTGCCGGTGCAGCGGCTTGTGCAGATTTTAAGTGATGTTCAGGCAGTCGGATTTACATCTGTGAGTATTGCGACTCAGAAGCCTGAAGCTGAAGCGCCATGAATCAGCTGCGCGGTTGGCCCATGCCAATCTTGGTGACATGCTTTGTGCATAGCGCAATCACAATGTTGCCCATTAATTTTGTACAGAAAAATGATCGGGTAGAGGACGAAACCATCACGTTTAAATTAGTATCACTTCCCCAAATCGCCCCTTCACCCCAAATTGCCTCTTCACCTTTTATAGGGCAACCGTTATATCGGCCGGAGAAGAAACCCTCAGCACCCAAGGAAATTCACCAGGAGAAAACAACTTCTATTGCGCCAAGACCACCAAAAACGATTGCCCGAGCATCCGGCAAGGCTAAGGAGAAAACGACATTACCGCAACCTGCAGACGGTCAAGAATCATCCAGCGATGCAAATGTAGCCATGGCAGGGCACCCAGGAGCTGGTGGAGGATCCGGAGCAGGATCCGGTACGCAAATGCCTTCTGGTCCAGTTATGTTGTCTTCAGAACTATCGGTTATTTGCCCAGTGATGAATTCCCCTTCCTATCCTTCTCGGTCGCGCATACTTGGCGAGCATGGTAAATTAGTGCTAAAACTGGAATTGGATGAAAGTGGTCGCGTGAAAAAGGCGCAAGTTACTAACAGCAGCGGCTACTCTCGTCTAGATGAGGCCGCTATTACTGCAGTTAAAACCTGGCGATGTAAACCTCCATTGCAAAATGGTCAGCCAGTACCCGTTGTTGCCTTTCAACCATTTAGCTTCGTATTAAAAGAATAGACTTATAACAAGAATAGGGGGATCCATTCGTCGGTCTGTGTCATCCACAAATTCAATGATAGACACCTTTTGCGAGCAGCTCAACGTCTGAATTAAGCCGAGCAGCAGCTTCAGCTTGAATGAATTATTAGCTTTGCTTACGCCGCCTTCACAGGATAACGGCTGGAAATGGCAATGCGATTCCACGCATTGATGACTACCGAAAGCCACTCAACAGTCGATATTTCAACTTTTGACAGATTGGCTGCTGCTTGCTCATAGATGGCATCTGGCACTTGCCCGTCAGAGATTAATGTAATGGCTTCTACCAGCGCCAATGCTGAGCGTTCCTTTTCGGTGAAATACCCAGTTTCCCGCTACAGGCTTGCTAATTCCATTTCTAAATCAAAACTGACGCGAAGGCGAGCCGCAGACAGTATAAATAATACGGCAAGGTGAAGCCGACAAAGTCAGTTTTGATTTAGAAATGGAATAAGACACTTATGCGATCGCTTGACTCGTTACTGGATAGGGCATCCTGAGTATGCATCCTGATACAGAATGCGCACTGGTTGAGTTGTGATGCATGAAGGCACGAAGGCGCAGCAAATGCGCAAAGCCATTCGGGATGTTTGCGGAAGCAACGGCTTCAGCTACTAGTTTCTCAAAGCCAATGACCACCTGGTCAAGCGCTGGAGCAGAGTTACCAAGATTGATTCTTCTGACATCAAATCTCCTTTTTTGTATGTACAGGGCTAACAAGAATGAGAACTCCAAAATGACACAATATATTACGTCAAAAATGGAATTCCACATGGCAAATATTGCAATATGTTGTTAATTTTAAAAGAAATATTTTAATAAGATTTAAAAATTTAGATTTCATCATAATTTCCATGATTCACTCCACCAAAAGTTGGAAATAACCAGCTCGCTTTAGCGGGTTCGGTTGATTGACGGGTTAGCTACCCAATCGTGTAATCGAACGTTCAATATTCTGTCGAGCCTGCTTTTCATAGTGCTGTATGAACACATGCGTATTGAATATCGTTGGCCGTGCGAGAAAATCCTTCAGAATCTTCCTCCGCTCCTTTCTGAACAAGAACCACGGAACCCAAGAATACTCTTCACGTATCTGCCGCTCGTATTCCTTAAATCTTTCAGGTTCTGCACCTAGGATGGATAGGTCTACGTCGATCAAGACTTGCTCGTCCTTGTTGCGTGGCAGTACGGCGTGCCGCGTTGCCATGATCAAGTTTGAGATGCGGGCAGCGGCATCCGCGGACCCGCCTGCAACCAGTACCTTCTTTACCGCTAGTTCTGCACTCTTAACTTCGTTCTGGCTGGAATGCTTCTCATAGATCGCATCGTGAAACCAAAGCGCTAGCTCTACTTCGAAGGCATGCTCTGCGAGATTGTGGATTTCGGTGAGCTTCGCAAAGCACTCTTCAAGATGGCGGACAGTATGGTACCTACGGTGGGGCTCGGAGTACCGAGCGATGAGCTCTTTAAACTCCTGAAGCAGCATAGGGGTGATTGAGATGCCCAGCCCCTCCCAAGATGCTTTCCATTGATTCGCCAATAGCATCACTTGGGTAGCTAACTAGAATGAGATCTTCGAAATGACACAATAGAAAAGGACTCAGTCATTGTATCTTGCAAAATGAATGAATTCACCTGGTTAAAAAAATGTTTCATTTGTATTTTACCATTGCATCATTAAGCAGATTGCTTGAGAGCCTCGGCAATGGATTGGAATAACGCCTGTCGCG
>NZ_FOUB01000064.1 GCF_900114745.1 Nitrosomonas communis
TTAATGACGTACGTCTTATGTACGGTTTCGAATGGTGGTGAGAGGTAAAGGATGTCCGCGTTGGGATGCCGTTTGACTTCCTGAAAATAATCGCGAAAACCAATATTCATTCCGATCAATTCAGCACGCGTCGAGGCCGTGATGGTACCTTCTTTATCGACGATATTCATGGTGCGTATGCCCGGTATGATGCTGGCTGCCTTGAGGTGGCGTATTACCGCTGGCTGCCCGGCTTCGTCTTTCCAGTGAGCCAGATTGCTGCGAACATTTTCCAGCGCAAGGTTCACACTTGTCAGCTGGTACTCCGTGTTTTCAGCAATTACCCGTGCCTGAGTCGACAATCTGTCATGCTCACGGACAGCAATGCGTTCATGCTCAAAATACAGATTAAATCCAATTACCGTACCTAAAGTAATCAAGATCAAGCCAAGCCCAAGCCATTGCACATAAAAAGGTCTTCTTAGTGGAATGATCTGCAACGGCATAGCGCTCTCCTAATTGGGTACTCACCCAATTGACTCTAAGAACACCTGTTCGTTCATACATAAATCACAGACTCCTATCAACAAACACGCCATACCGCGATAGATATGCTTGGTAATTTATGCTTTATTACGCCATGTCAAGATCCATGCCGCAGCCACAACGATACTTAAAGCGCTTACAAACGACTGGGAGGTATGCTCAATAAATACTGAAGAGGATGAAAAGGAGAAAATATATCTGATACAAGCTTTTCTGCTGCTATCGCAACATTTTTCTAAACTAGGTCAAACAATACAGTAATTGATAAAAAATTTCTGTAATGTTGCTTTCAGTCAGCGTAGTCGCGGTAAATTGCAAAACCCTCATCCTTCCCCTGAACGCTTACCCAGTTTGTCTGGCAAATTCCAGAGAAACCGTCCTGTACTGAGCAGTTGACGGCGTAGCATAGCCCAGTCTTCTGCACGCTTTTTTGCATCCATACAGCGCAGTAGTCGCACTCGGAGTGCGGCATCCTGATGGTGCAGTATGGCTGCCCAGAGTGCATCATTGACGTTGTAAACTCTTCCTTCCTTGAGACATACCGGAATAACTTGCTCTATTGGTATCACAAGATCATTCGCAATTGCCTGTACCGCTGCACGAATGCTAATAGCCTTGACATCCTGCTGGTTGCTCAAATCATAAGGAGGCTGCCATGCGCTTGCCGGCCGCAAAAGATCGATATGACTTACGACGACCAGTATCGGGGGTAAGCGACGATTCAATTGTGTACTCTGGAATACGCGTAATGCATCCAGACAATGACGCTCAGTTTGTCGATCAGGGCGATTTGCTGGACTGACCCATAGAATGAGATCGGCATTCAGCGCAGCGGTGAGTACTTGCTTCTCATTAAAACGCGTGCTATCACAGCCTGGGCTATCAAAGATCAGCGCCTGGGTTAATCCTTCGCGTTGCAGCACAAATGGGGTGATGGTCTCAGTGGTATCCGGCAATACATCAGTTGCGGTGGTGAGCTTACCGAACAATGCATTGATCAAGCTCGATTTACCGGCATTGGTCCGTCCCAGCACAAGGATGCGTAGTGGTTCTTCAGGTACGGTGGCAATTTGTTCGATTTTCCTTAAATCATCGCGAGAAACAGGTGTTCTCTCTGAAGCTTGTTTGGAGCTTTCATCCAATGCTACTGGTTGGCGTCCACTGTAGAGATCGATCGCATAGTAACCTACCTTGCGCACATAAGCACGCAAAAACCAGCGATGTAGCTCACTGCGAGCGAGGCTGAAACTGCGCTCCTGGAGGTGCCGCCAGATCTCGCCAAACAAAGCACTCATTGGATTAATTATTATCCTGCCTGCCCGGTAAATGTTGTATGCTTGCTCAGCTTTGGCTTTCCAATGATGTAACCGAAGCAAATCACCAATTGTCAGGCGATCACTAAACGGTATATTTTCAGTTATATCTTTACGTAAATCACGGCTCGCCTGCTCGATGATTAACAGTGTATGCGGTACAGTAAGTTCCAGAAAAGGCTTCTCGGCTTGCGGATAATAGTAGTGTGATACTGTATCCAGCGTGCGCCTGCCTAATACTAATATCCAGGATGAATCTTCGATCGGCCAATCTTCAGGATCACACGTCTCTGCCAGCTTTTCAACCTGCTGCCACACTGCCTCCGCCTTGGATGGCCAGTCTGGATTAGGTTCGGTCACAATTCCCTCCAGCATTTGACGATCACGTTTCGCTTGCCAATAGAGCAAGCCATAACTCAACACGCTAAATACCACCATAGCGGTTGCCCAGTAAAGCAGATTCCCTGTCTGCCACAACCATACCATTCCTAGCGCGAATACCGCGAATGCGGGCACTGCTAATAAAAGCAGTGCAAATACTCGTAGTAAATCAATTTTATGCAATAACGTCTTCATTTACTGCGTAATCGCTCCTTAAGCAGGGAAGCACCACTTTCCAGCGCCTCCATATAAATTCGCCGCAGTGTCTCAGGATCGACATTAAGACCATTCTTACGTCGAGTAAAAAAATAAACTGTAGCCTTGCCTAATGCATAAGTTGTTGCACCGCTGGAGCTGGCACCCCACACCGCTCCTACTGTCTGCCCTAAAACAGGAATAATTTTGGTGACGGTACGTCCCACTAAGCGCGCGAGATAGCTGGATGCGATACCTGCTCCCAGCAGCGTAACAAATTCGGTGGTGGTACGTTTATCCCAGCTTTGCCCGTAAAGAACTGCGAGGCCATGCAATAGCTTTGCCTGAACGGCAGATACTGTCACCAAATCCACGACTGGCAGAGCACCTAGCCCGGCCGCAGTTAGCGAATAGCCGACAATATGCTGATGGGCAGTGCGTTCATAAAGGTCACGCACTTCTTTTTCACTCGTCAACTGGTGCTGCAAACCAAACGGCAAGAGAGACTCAATTGCCTGCCACAATGCTTCCAGGCCATAATCAGCTGGATCATAACCATCTTCAGGTAAGGTGAGATCCACAGCTATGCAGCGCGCAGGAAGGGAACCCGGTAATTTTTCTGCTGCAGCACGTTGGGCAAGCAAAGCACGTCGTAGCTCGATCGGAATCGTATCCGGCAGGGGTTCATCACCATAGGGCCAGGGGTAGATATGCTTGCCATCGGCAGGATAGAGTTCATGCAGGCCAGTTTGTACGATTACCAAGGGCCACTCGGGATGACGCTGACGAACTGTCCGAAGCACTTGATAGACAGGTTCCTGGTGCATATCTGCTACCTTCATTACGGCAAGCAGCAGATGCGCCTGAGATTCACAATAATGGATATCATCTGTCGGATCATAGGCAATCTCCCCAAGACCGCGCGTATCAAGAAAACGCACTAGCGGCATTTCATCAGGGCAATCATAAAAACGGGAATGGCGCGTACATGGCTGGAATCCATTGCCTATCTCCGCTGCTTCGTTACCAGTAAGCGCTCGAATGATCGAAGTTTTTCCTGCCTGTGCTTTGCCCAATAGCCATAATACTGGAAGCGGCAATTTTTTCCGTGCTTCACGCAAGGAGGATTCCAGCGCAGCTTCATCGACTTTCGGTTCAAGTAAAGCTGACTGAAGTTGTTTCCAATATTCTGACCAATTTCTAAGATTAGAAAATTTCATCAATATCAATATGGATAAGTCAGTTGACTATCAAATAGATGAGTATTGTGAAGCCTTTTTCAAGACTATTCTACCCGTTTTGCTATTATTACACTTAGAATCAAAAAATATGATTCAAGAGTCATCTGATTACTACTTAGCTACATTTAATATTATCGATAAAACTACTGTTTCTAAACTAGATTAGGGCATATAAAATAAGGGGTGATATTCTAAGGGGTAATATTCAAGAAATAACGATGGTTCTTGAAATAATGAAAAATATTAATTTATTCGAATTCTTATCGGCAGGAGAAGTTTTTTTGCTTTTCGCCAATTACACCCTCCACTCGTAACCGCGCTGTTCGTGAACGCTATGGCGATACGGTAGTCCATTAATAAAAGGGAAAGTACCTTAACAATCCTCTTGTTTGTGCAACGCCTTTATCAATTATTTTTAGCATTCAATCTGAGCTTATAAGCTAAGTAAATTCATTGATGTTGATAACTCTGAGGAGGAGCTTTACATGTTTACTTGTAAATTTTACATCATAGCAGGCGTTTTTTTTCTTTGTTTAGTAAAAGCGAGCCTGGTCTTCGCTGAAACATCCAAAATAGGTACATGGACAACCGCTTCTTCCGCTCCTAGTAAACGAACGGAAGTGATTGCGGCTACGGTCGAAGGCAAGATATATGTGGTGGGAGGATTTAATGAGCCGAAGCTTCAGAATGTTCTGAAATTTGCCATTAGCAGTGATGTGGAAGTATATGACCCCGTTTCTGACTCCTGGTCAATTAGCACACCTCTACCAGAGGGACGGCACCATGCTGGTATTGCCTCACATAATGGCATGCTGTATGTAATCGGTGGATTCACTAAATCCTTCTTGTCCGTCTGGCATGCAGTTCCCACCGTCTACCAATATAACCCTTCAACAGCAAAATGGCGTGAATTAGCTCCCATGCCGACAGCTCGTGGCGCCTTAGGCGTCACTGTTTATCAAAACCGCATCTACGCCATTGGCGGATATGATGGAAAACATAATTCTGCGGCAGTGGAAATTTTTGACCCCGAAACCAATAGCTGGTCATCCAGTACTATGATGCCTACTGCCCGAGACCATTTGGCTGTAGCAGCAGTGGGATCTCGAATCTATGCCATTGGCGGCCGATTTGATCTGGACTACCATCACAATATGGGGACAGTTGAAGAATATGATCCACAAACTAATCAATGGCGCGCTCGTGCACATCTGCCTACTGCTCGCAGCGGCATTACCGCTGGTGTAATTAATGGCTGGATTTACGTAGTCGGTGGTGAATCTGGCGAGGGTACCTTTGCTACTAATGAAGCATATGATCCAGTGAAGAATCAGTGGCATACTATGGCTCCCATGCCAACGGCACGTCATGGTCTCGGTTCCGCTGTGGCCGATGGGCGTCTATATGTAATCAGCGGTGGGCCAACGCCTGGTGGTTCATTCAGTCAAACAAACGAAGTTTTTACCCCTCCACCGGCTAATACCACCTTAAGCCAATGATACCAATGATATGTCTCCGGTAACCACTAGCAGAATATTGAAAAACTATTTATGCTCCCACTGCGTGTTCGGTACTAAAAACAGGCTCAAAATACTCATTTATCCAATATAAACTCCGCTTTTTTGTCCTGTTTTTGCCTATGATCGACGGCCTTGAACACGTTTTTCAACTGCCTACTAAGAGCTTTATATAACTTTGTATACTGTAGAGGCCATGTTATATATACCTCAGCTATCTTATTTCAAAGAAGACCACAATTCATCGTTAAAAGGCAGAAGGTCTGTTCGAATTTTACCCTACGAGATCTTACTTTTGACGTAATATATCACTTCACACTTGAAAAGCTTATTTAGTTAGATCTTGGAGATATGAATGGATATTATAAACATGGTATTTAGCTTTTTAATCGGTACAGCTGTAGGCGTTATTATCGCGCATTCATGGAACACACACGTAGCTAACCAGGCGATCACAAAAATAAACAATATTTTTGATCGATTGTGGCATCAACATCCTAAGCTTTTACAAGAGATGAAGCAGGACATGGATAATCCAGCATACAGGTTTCAAAGAGAATTTTATGTTCTCAAGAAAAATCAGCGCTTTAATCTGAATCTTGCCAAACCTTGCCTAGTATATTTCATAGAGGAGCACGATGGCTTACAAGATCAACTAAAAACTTTGGAGGATTATGGCTTTGTTAGTAACGTAACTGAACCTAATAAAAATAATTTAACCAAATACCAGCTTAGCGAAAAATTTGTTGAATTGCTTCGTAATAAACAAACTTAGTTTGTAAAAAGGTCATCATCTTCTAGACGATGACCTTCTGATAGCCAAGCTTTTGTTAACAGATTACACTACTCATCCAGACTTTAATATGAACCTCGTTTTGATTCTAAACAAATAACAGGAATCAAATAGTGCTATTTCGCTACCTGCTTTTCTTTTATTTCTTCTAGCGTTTTACAATCAATACAAAGTGAAGCAGTAGGACGTGCTTCAAGACGTTTCAATCCTATTTCGATACCACAGTTATCACAATAGCCATACTCACCTGCATCAATTTTTGCGATTGTTTCATCAATCTTTTTGATGAGTTTTCGTTCCCTATCTCGATTGCGTAGCTCGAGCGTCATATCTGATTCTTGACTAGCTCTATCATTAGGATCAGCAAAAACTGTCGCTTCTTCTTGCATCGTGTGAACCGCCCGATCTATTTCCTGCCCTAGCCCAATTCTGAGATCCTCTAGAATATTGCGAAAATATGCGAGTTGCTCAGCACTCATATATGGTTCGCCTTTTTTTGGTTTGTAAGAAACAACTGGTTCATGTGGCATACTGAACGCTCCCGTTTTTTTATTAATTACTAGCACAAATCAACCATAAAGGAATAACAGAAAAAGATACATATAGCAAGTCCGCCTGCTTGAGTACTAAATTCTTACCCACCACCCACTTATAATAAGTGCAATTCTGGCGGCGTGGTATTATACAGCAATAATCTTTGTTCATGCTAATTTTTAACAATAATCCTCTAGATGTGAGGAAAATAGGCAAGGTTGAAATCCCAGTAAACATTTCGCTCACCTACACTTTTCTCACTCATCATAACAGGTAACAGCCTGATACTAGTTGGTGGATTATTGCCGGCTTTATGGACACAGTCTGTGGATCACTTTATCTCAGTTCGCATAGTTCCAGCTTATTTCAAAAATTTAAGAATTAGCCAGCTATATAAAATTTTTTATTACTAATACTACTAACAGCATAATCCAATTCACAACATTCTGACCCACCACAACTTCCAGCAAGCGGCTCGTGACCAATAAAAAGAGATATTACAAGTCAAACGTGTCATAAATATATTACATTTAAGCTTTTAAGTGCGTCGCATCCCTTGTCTAGGCACCCCTGTATCATATATATAACGCTCAAGTTCTTTGATGACGAATTGATTTTCTGAAATTGTATCTTTCACCAAATCACCAATAGAGAGGATACCTATTACCTTGTCTGCATCTATGACGGGTAAATGGCGAACTCGCATCTCGGTAACTAGTAACATGCATTCTTCATTCGTGTTGTCTAAACCTACATAGATTACTTGTTGCGTCATGATTTCTTTGACCTGCATATCTTTCACAGGTTTATTCAATAAATAGGATTTACGCGAAAAATCTCTTTCTGTCAGAATCCCAACCAGCTTATCGTCACTCATAACTAATAATGAACCAATGTTATTATTTGCCATTAATTGCATAGCATCATAAACGGATGTATCTGGATCAATGGTAGTAACTGTATGTCCTTTCTGATGGAGTAGTTGCTTTACAGTTTTCATGATAATGCTCCTTTATGAGTAAAAAAACCGCCAGTTCATCATTCTCAATATATTGAGTAGTCTATAGTATCTGAAATACCATTACCAAGTGACTTATAAACGAGAGGATATTAGATATTAAAAAAGCAGACAGAAAGGTAAATACCTCTGCTTTGCATAATTCTAAAATAGTAGAATAAATGATTATTATATTAAAATTATTTATTTACAGAATATTACGATCTCATAAATATCGTTGAACCTATGATTTTTGAACCTAAAAAATCTAAAAATACTTTTGATTTCTTTTAATTATGATTGCACGGAGTGTCCGTGATACTCGTGCAATCATCTTAAAGGCTAAAAAGACGGCATCAGCTAAATACACTTGCCAAAATACTTAGATTAAACCTAATAATTTTTGCAAGGATTTATCAATAAATGGCTGAAAAACACCCATAAAATTGTCTAATTGGATTATACCTGCAAGTAGAATCAGGAAACCACCTATCATAATGCCACGTTTCAGCCCCCAAGCAAAATTAGCTGAAGCAGGTAATTTTGTATATGGTGGGTTCGAAGCCGAAAAAATTATTCTTAAAATGGCTAACAATACCCCAAATAATGCACACCATAGAAACAATTTAAATGAATGAAACAATCTTGTTCCTAAGTCTTCTGATGCCCACGCAATAACTGAGAAGCGCAGAAAAATTATAACAACAAGCAACAGCATCAATGAATTCCAAAATCCTCCAAATCTTGCCTTCATTTCACTTTCGAAATTCATGTTGTAATCTCTCCTTCAAAGAAAATTCTTTTAAATTTAATTATTTTCTTACTTATGCCCAGATATGCTATCTGAGAAAAATGATAATAGCACAGCAATGTACGCAGTTTGCTCCCATGAAAAAATCAGTAATAGTGTGTTGAAATGGAATGAAATAGGCAGACAATATTGCGATTGCCTACAATTTTTCTCACATCACATTCGGACACTGTGATCCAAATGAAATCTCAGTATTTTTATTTTCAGTTCACTACTGTCCGGCTAGCTATCATCCTATGAGAGATAAAGCCTGAGTAAGCTTGGGGATGAAGTAAAATCGATGTGCTCGAAACAGCAATTTTTTACCCCAATGGCTTAAGTCTAAAACACATTAACACTATATTTCACCAGTTGCTCAAACACATAGTCCGTTACCGCTTTGGTCGTGCGGTAACACGCCATGCAGGCAGGGGATCACCGGATACGGGCGCTTGACTGCCGGACGCAGTTTGTCAAATGATTTATGCGCAGTTGGCACAACGGGTTTCGCTTCGCGACCTGCAAACACCTTTCAACAGCTATGCAACTTGCCATTTTCACCTGGAAGCAATACTGATTCGCTGCTCCACACTGGTAAATGCAAGGCGCTCATCATGCTGATCTGGATATCGATGAAACAACGGGCGCAAGTTTTTATTCGCTTGAAATACTGCTTTCCAAGCTCATCAAATTTGCAACTATCGTAATCCTGGGTATATATGTACTTGTAGTGCAGTTTTTGAATTAGTGCTTAACGCCATAGCCATGTTCAATCACAGTAACATCTGCCTATCGCTCATATTGGGTCAAATATTGCGTTAGTTGCTTGTCACACCCAGTAGCACCGCGGGCATCATTTTTTCATCATAAAAGAAATGAACAGCAATTACGGATTTAATCTCGCCATCCGAGATAAATTATTTAGCACATACATAAAAAGGGAAACCTTTAAGGTATTAAATCAAGCTAAAATAATCAATATTGATTTGGTTTTGCACATAAAGTGAATTAAGGGGTGCTACACAGTTAGGCAATAAAACCGTTATATCGATATAGCACTTCACTCCAGCTTATGGCAACAGATGTCCATCACTTCATAGAAAATAATAATTGATAAATACAAGGAACAATTGATTTGACAAAATATTTCGATGTTTTTAACGGTGATGCAGATGGTATCTGCGCGCTAATTCAACTTCGCCTAGCCAAGCCACTTGATGCGGAATTAATTACTGGCGTTAAGCGCGACATTACACTACTGCAACAAGTTAATGCTATAGCGGGGGACCGTATCACTGTTCTGGATATTTCGCTCGATCGCAACCGTACAGATCTTCAGCGATTGCTTGCGACAGGGGCAAATGTTCATTATTTGGATCACCATTATGCCGGTGAAATTCCTGTACATGGCAACCTACAGGCTATGATCGACGAATCGCCTGATACTTGTACCAGTCTATTGGTTGATCGCTTTCTAAATGAACGCTATTCCCTTTGGGCTATTGTCGCCGCTTTCGGCGATAACTTGGTATCTATAGCACAAAAACGCTGCTCCGAACTCGGTCTAAATGCAGTCGATACTCAATTATTACGTCAACTAGGTGAATTACTCAACTACAATGGTTATGGTTCTTATATCGAGGATCTTCATTTTCACCCCGCATCGCTTTTTCGTGCGCTACAGCACTTTGACGACCCACGTGAAGCTTATGGCAGTTCACCTGAGGTAGCTATTCTGACAAAAGGTTATGCTGCAGACATGCATCACATCTCAGCGTTGACACCTTTAGTTGCGACTAATACAGTCGCAGTTTATCAGCTTCCGGATGTAGCCTGGGCACGCCGTACAGTCGGTACTTTGGCAAATAATTTATCGCAAACATATCCCGAGCGCGCTCATTTGATTCTTTGCTCAGACGGTCAAGGTTCGTTATCCATTAGTGTGCGTGCTGCAAAAACACACCCATATGGCGCATCGGCATTTTGTCGTCGCTACCCAGAAGGAGGCGGACGTGAAGCAGCGGCTGGAATCAATCGGTATCCAGAAGTAATGGTAGCTGATCTTATTGCTGATTTTGTGCGAGCATTTGGTAGTCCCTAAAGGGAAGATCACTACTGTCCGGTTTAGCAGAATCAAGGCTAAGTTATTGAGCTGATGGAGAGCTTGGAAGATCGGTGATGGTGCAACCAAGGATTCCAGTTGCCTTCTAATTCCATTTCTAGATCAAAACTGAATTTGTCTACTTCACCTTGCCGTATTATTTATAACCTGAGTTCGGGATAAGCTTTCAAGCTTTGGCCAAGCAATTGACCCTGGTCAGGTTCAAGGCTGGCTTGTTATCGGACAAACAGTAAGCCACGATGCCAGCCATCAGATTGACGAGGAAATTGAAAAGGGAGCGATGGCGGGTGTGCTCGATCTGGCAAAGATTCTTCAATTCGTCGAAGACCGTCTCGATCAGGGAACGGCGGCGTAGAATGATTTTTTCGAACTCGGTACGAGGCACAGGCTTCATGTTTTTCTTAAGGGTAGTGATGAGTTGAAGGTCTTGCCGGGCCAGTGTCGAAGTCAAGCCAATGGGCGATATAGCCCTTATCGGCGAATAACTGGCCGAACAGTCCTTGGCAGAGGTTGGGCATGGGCTGACGGTCATCCACATTGCCGGGAATGAGCTGGAGGCGGATCAGCTCACCCTTGGAGTTGATAATGGCGTGGAGCTTGAATCCATAGAACCAACCCATCGAGGTCTTGCCGCGCTGGGCGCTGTCTGCGAAGACTCGATGGCGGGCGATGCGCCGGTTATCACAAACAGCGATCGGGGTGGCGTCGGCAATGGAAATCCCGTCGCATTGGCCTTTGAGTACCTCGAACAAGGCTGCCAAGGGAGCTGCACAGCGGGGCAGGAGTTCCACACATCGTTGATAGCTCGGCAGCTTCGGAAACTCAGTCCGCAAGTGGCGGCACACGTAGGCCAGGTAAAAACTCTTGAACTGGTAAAAGCGCAACTGATGGAACAAAACGGCCAGAGTCATCAACTCCGACAAGCTTAACTGGCTTCGTCGTTTGCGCTTTTTTGCTCCTGTTCCCAGAAGACGGTGCTCTAAAGTGGGTTCAAACAGGCGGCAGAAATCATCCATAAGGCAAAAAAGTTCGGTTAAACTGTCCATGGGCGTCTCCCGGATGCGATTAATTTATGTGTGGGAACATAATTTTACGCAAAAAAGCAGGCGCTCACTCTCACTCTTCTTATCCCGAACTCAGGTTATTTATACTGTCTGCGGCTTGCCTTCGCGTCATTTTTGATTTGGAAATGGAATAACGAAGAGGTTAACCCAAATTTTCCATTAGAATTAATTAAAGGATGAATATTGGGCCAAATTTAACAGGAAGATCAAATGTTTTTGACTTTCCCAAAGGCCATTGATCCATTGACGCTGTTGCATGGCAGCGGCTAGGTTAATAATCTTTTTTCGGCCTTCATGAGTGATTTAACCTGTTAGCGAAGTGCTTGAAACATAGGGTTTAAGGGGGTGTTGGACATCAGGTTTGCCTGACACCCTATCACTTCATAATCCTGCCTGACGAAACAAACCCATCAAATTGCAAGCCAGTATTACTGTCATTAAAGCAACTTCAGTGGCCCAGAAATCCCTGAGATTAAAACTTTCTCTACCAAAATTATACTTGAATTCTTTGATATGGTTTTCACAGTCAGCACGGCCACGATACAAATAAACGCCAAAGCTTAGCTTTAGGTAAATCCATCTAAGTGATCAGTGCACTATTACTCAAACTATTATCTGCCCCCGAAGCAACAAGACTTGTTTACCAGCCGGTTTATCCAAATTGTCGTCCAAAAAGGTCAATGCATTATCGGCAGTATGGCTGTTGCCCGGCCTTAGCGATGAATTGGCTACCATGTGAATCACTGCGAAAAAAAACCATCAAGGAATAATAAGAATAACGCTCGTGCTCGCGCGGGTTATAAACTTGCGCCGCGCCTCCCTACTGCCCATAGCGTGTCATTACCGTTGAATCCAGATCCAATATTAATCCGTCAGTGTGAGGATTGTCAAAAACCAGCGGTATTAATTATCAAATACCCGCGTGTTTATGCTTTAATCAAACTTCCTGAACAACTGCATGATTGCTTCGAAATTGGCCATTCGTTTAAAACTAAACAGCTTCTTCATACAGGATCATGTCGCCGGATCACTTCCGTCTGTTCAAAAAGGCTTGCTCCATACCATACTGATAACATGAACTGCAAATGAATGGGCGCATAACTCGATTACTGACAGGTTGCGGCAAACTACAGCAGCTTTACTGAACCCAATTCGGCCCAGCATCCGCTTCATCAACCCCATGCCACCCCAAGTTGTTATCTCTTCATTAGTAAAGCAAAGCTCAAAATCCCCGAAGATCCTCCGGAATAAAAACGCGCATGAGTCAATCTACCTTAACTTAACATGTTATCTTCCTTATTTTTAACAACTTATTCTATTAGCTTCCATTAGAAAATCTTCCTAATGGAAAATCTGGGTTTATGCTGAATAGGATTAGAATTAGCTCGCACCGATTGGGTATTTGCATTTTTGCAAATTTGATCCAGCGACTTCGTGTACTTGCGACCCAGCGATTTAAGCTGGAATGGTCAACCATAACGCTGCGCTCCCACATCATTTCTTCCAATTGTCGATAACTGATGGGATAAGACACATATCTGAGATATACTGAATTTCATTACTTTATCTGACAGCACATAAATGGACGCAGCGTTGATCTTTGTTGCAAAGGGTATCCCTGAGGCCTCACCACACCTTGCCTCATACTTAGCCATCCATATCTTTACTCTGTCCAACCGCGTTTTTTAGGTTCATAATCGGCTTCGTGATCCAATATCATGTCAACAGCCATTTCACGGAATTTGGGTAAGTTTATTATCGATTTATTCATAGCTCCATTCTCAAGAAATGAAATCCTGATTATTCCTTCGTGATTTAATGATGTAACAGAGCCTCTGTGATCGTCCACCTCTGTATCTTCCCTAGCGTTTGCGGTAGAAAATATGTCCGCCATCGGTGACGTGAGGGCGCATTTTGTGTGACCACTTCGGTTTGACTTTCTTGCTGTGACACCACAACACCCCATTCATCGCTTTATCGCTATTGATGTATTTGTTTCCGAATCGGTGATCAGAAATCATTGTACCAGCCAGGAACAATGCCCGAGCCCAGGCATCGCCATCATATACCTTATCGGTTTTGCCATCGCGAGTCCATGAGAACTGGTGCGGTTGCCAGACCACGCCGCACAGGGTTCTCGGGTAGGCTGGATTATCAAGCCGCTCCAGCGTCACTCTGGCGACCTTGGTTTGCGTCCTCAATGATTCCCCGCGTGCCTCGAAGTAAATATTGCAGGCCAAGCAGATCGTTTCGTCCCGACGCACCACGTTGCAGTCAAGCACGGCGCTTTGCCGGGTTGCCTTTACCTCAAGCGCTGATGCGGTGCGATTCAGAACACATATTGCCGCTAGGGATGTAACCAGAATTTGTGAACGAAAACCCATTTTATGAATAATAAATACTTGTTTGCACTATCTCCGGTATGACCTACTACCTAGTAGTACGCGAGTTTAAATTGTTTCAATTACTCTAAAATCCGACTATTTCCAGTCGCGTTTTTTTCTTCAAATACTGTTTTGAGGAATAATTTTAGGTTCGAAAAAAACAAATAAACAGTCTGCATTTGCAGTAAATGATCAAACCGATTTTTTTTGAAGCCAGAGGGATTAACAGCCGAGACGAACGGAGTTACTACAATGCGAATTAAGGTGACGAAGAAGTTATCACTATCTACCTGTTCGCTGTAGTGGACAAGCATAGAGGAATCAAAGGTATTTATGAGTATGCGGATCGTCATTTACGTGATTGGTTTCCGCGACTCCCGGGTTATGTAGCTTATGTTCAGCGCCTGAATCAGGTGGCTGATGTGTTTGCGCCCTTATTGGCACTGATTCAGCAGCAACAGGCAGCCAGGAATTCCGGGCAAGTTCGGCTGATCGATTCATTTCCAGTAGCCTTGGCCAAACAAGGCCATCGATTTAAGGCGTGTGTAGCGAAAGAGTTGGCGGATTCAGGCTACTACTCAACCAAGAAGTTGTATTATCATAGTGTGCGGGTTCCTATCATAGGAAGCCGCCAACCAGGCTCATTGCCGATCCCTGAGTATATTGGTGTGACTGGCGCCAGCGACCATGATGGCAAGATATTTGATCAGATTCGGCCACAATTGCACAACAACGAACTGTATGGTGATAAAGCTTATCAACGGCCCGACGCCGAAGACGTCAGGCAAGCTCAGAATCTGACCGTCTTGACACCCGTTAAAAAACAAAAAGGGCAACCCTATTCTCAAACCACAGGATCAATGGTTGTCTACAGCGGTGTCTCGCGTTCGGCAACCGATTGAAGCATTATTTGCCTGGGTAGAAGAAAAACAGGCATTGAATGTGCCAGCAAAGTTCGTTCTTATAAAGGGCTTATGGTGCATGTATTCGGAAAGCTGGCTGCGGCTCTGTTTTTCTGGAATTTTTTACAAGTTAACTCTTAATTCGCATTACAGGAGAGACTTATAATCAGTCTTGAAAAAATATATGGAAATTTGAAAAGAGAGTTTTCCTATAAAGTAGATGTAATTCTTTCCATTCGTTGCTGTATTATGGTAACGTTCTCATAATCTACAAGCCCGGCATGAATCGTTAAGATTAATATTGCAGAATTCAAGTGATAGCAATGTTTGTCACTCATCGATAAAGCAAAATAAACCGAAGGCTATTGTTAACCCGTGACGTGAAATCCCCCGGCTATGCCGGGGTGACAGTAGTAGTTTGACATATACGGGAGCCCATCAGCGAAACTCGGATCGTGAGCCGCCAAGCATACGATAAAAGGAGAATCGAGATGGACGAGAGTGAAAGCCTAAGCTATAGCAAATGGGAATGCAAATACCAAATCATATTTATACACGAAATGTCGGAGGAAGACGCTGTATGAGCAATTGAGGCCGCACTTTGGGGAAGTTTTCATGAGACTGGCCGAATATAAGGACAACCGGATAGAAGAAGGACATCTGATGCCGGATCATGCACATATGCTGATATCGATCCCGCCCAAGCATGCGGTGTCCCAAGTAGTTGGATACATCAAGGACAAGAGCGAGATTCATTTGGCGCGAGTATACGGAGAGCGCAAACGCAACTTTGTAGGGTAGCATTTTTGGGCGAGAGGCTACTTCGTGTCAACGGTAGGACGAGATGAAAAAAAGATAAGGGAATACATTCGTCACCACGAGGAAGAAGATAAACGTTTGGATCAGATGATTCTGTGGCGATGACCGGCTACCTTTAGGTCGCTAAAGAGGTTGGGGCCGCGTAAGCGACTCCATTTTACCGCTTTGAGTGACTGACAAAATTAAAGCCCCCGGCTTTACTAGGGGATATCTACTTAACGTGAGTTCGACATAAGAATCATCACATCACGACTGGAAGAGCTTGAGGGAGTCTGATATTAAGCGAGGGTTTCTTCTCGCGGAACGTGTAAACCACCAGCCCGGCTATCAGATTAACAAAGGATTTGAATGGGCTGCGATGACGGGAATGCTCGATTTGCGAGATATTCTTCAATAGGTCATTGACGGTGTCTCAATAATCGAGCGTTTACGTAACAGCAGCTTGTCAAAAAGCGGCAACAGCTTATTTTTCATGTTTTTGCGTACCTTGGTAACGAGCTGCACACCTTGTTCCCAGAGTTGCTCAAAGAGTGGCTGCGAAAGTTAGCCCCGATAACCAAAGAGTTTTCCAAATAAGGAGCGCGTAAACTCTGGTACTGGGTCACGGTCATCCACATTGCCCGACGTGATTTTCTACTGCCAGCAATTCCCCCTGGTCATTGATGACCAAGTGCAACTTGAACCCATAAAATCAATCTACACTAGTCTTTCCCCGAGCAGCAAACTCTGCCATTACTTTATGCGACCCAATGCGGCGATTGTGGCACACGCTGATCTTGGTCGAATCAATGAAGCTGATCCCACTGCATTGCCCAAAGCGGCTGGTCAGAAAACAGCACAAGGGCACCAAGCTACCTTAAAGCCAACTCCACAAAGCGGTTGTATAGATAATCTTATATAAAATGATTAAAATACATAGGCGGCAAAAAGCTGCTCGATGGCACAACTTTCCCTTTTTCTGATGGCTTTGGCTTGGGCCCATTTTGGCTCAATGTCATTAAAGTCCGGGGAAATTGTGGATAATTATTGATTCTATTAATGGAATAAAATAGCATGTAACGTTATAAAAGATTATGTGGCAATAATGTTACATCTATTCTGATCATAGCTAGGATTTTAGCTGCAATAAGATTAACAAAACAAATTATTTCGTTCAGACATAACCTATGACTAAAAGCATAAATACAAAAAGAAAGGCCGCGTGTGTATAATTGACACTGCGGCTTACTTTTTTTCATTTTTTAGTCTTCAGAAGCTTGAATGCATGTTTTCATAAATGCTAGTTCAATTAAGAATCCACATTCCTTTTACTTGTTAAAACCGAGTTCTCGTTTTTCTTCTTCTTGTGCCATTTCTCGATGAATGGCAGCCTCTTTCAAATTCTCTTTGATAGAATTTTCATATTGGCGGATTTTAGCAGTAATATGTGACTGACGGTCTTGGCCTCTCCGCCCATAAGCATTACTATGTCCTTCATATTCTTCAAGCAGTTTTTTCTGTTCTTGCAGCTTTGCTTTCATCTCATTGGCCGTATCTTCGTAATGTTTCGCTATGGCATTGTGATTGTTAGGGTCTATGTTGCGCAAATTAGCGCTATAAGATTCATTACTCTGAATGTTCCCTATTGGATTCATTTGTGCACAGCCAACTAAGAAACCAAGCATAATCACAATCATCAATAAAGTCAGTTTTTTTATCATTTCATCTCCATCAACTTACTTTAATTTTGTCCTATTTTTTTATTTAAAAATTTCTTAATAAAATACTATGTCAGTATTTTATTAAGAATAACCACATTGAAAATGCGTTCTTTGAAGGAAACAATTATAATCAGCAAGACGATTTAAAATGGTACTCTACTTAATATTTCGATATGATTTTTTTAATTTTACTCATAATAACACTATGGTTTTTAATATTAACCTTATTAACTACATTACAATTTGCTCTTACGCCATATGATACCGATGCAACAAACAAAAAATAAGTCTTAATAATAGAAATTAATTGTTTCTATAATGAATACAATTAAATTATAAAGGTGCCTATGTTTTAACCCTGATATAGATAGCTGAATTAAGTGACTAATTAGGTGAAAGAACATGCATTTGAATAACTTGGCAAGTGAGGTAATGGAATGGACGCCCACTACCCAAAACGGCATCAAAGTGCCAAAGTAATGGTGCAATAACCACTCAACTAGATAGGAGCGTCAATATGAAGATTACAACAATAGGTATTGATCTGGCAAAAGAAGTGTTTCAGATCCACGGTGTAGATGAGCATGGCAAGGCCGTGTTGCGTAAGCAATTACGCCGCAGCAAGATGGCGGAGTTCTTTGCTAATCTGGAGCCCTGCTTGATTGGCTTGGAAGCGTGCGGTAGTTCCCATCACTGGGCGAGAAAGTTGGGTGGATTTGGGCATACTGTCAAGCTCACGTCGCCTGAGTTTGTCAAGCCCTATGTCAAGACTAACAAGCATGATAGGACCGATGCGGAAGCGATTCTCTGAAGCAGTGACTCGACCCAATATGCGCTTTGTCCCACTCAAGAATGTTGAGCAACAGGCCATGCTATCAGTGCACCGAGCCCGACAGGGATTTGTTAAGGCGAGAACTGCACAGGCAAATCAGATACGCGGTCTACTCTCTGAGTTTGGTATCGTCATCCCTCAGGGCATCCAATCGATTGGCAAACGCATGCCTGACATTCTGGAAGATGCCGAAAATGATTTGCCAGGAACCATGCGCCGATTGCTGGAAAGTCTGACCGACCACCTAAAGGAACTGGAGGGCCGAGTGAACGAATTAGAGTTACCAATCAAGCTTTGGCACAAGGAGAACGAAGCCAGCCAAAGATTGGAAGCCATTGCTGGTGTTGGCCCGATTACAGCGAGCGCCATTGTGGCAGCCGTAGGAAACGCGACGGAGTTTAAGGACAGCAGACAATTAGCAGCATGGCTAGGGTTGGTGCCCAAGCAGCATGCAAGTGGAGGCAAGCAGTTATTGCTCGGTATCAGCAAACGTGATGATACTTATCTTCGCACCCTGCTGATCCACGGAGCCAGAGCCGTCATCCGCTTTGCCGAAAAGAAGGCCGAGCCAGGAAGTTGGCTGTACCAAGCTGATAGCACGGCGCAACAAGAACGTTGCTGCTGTTGCCCTGGCAAACAAGAATGCCCGCATCATCTGGGCATTGCTTACCCAAAAAGCGACACTTCACCCTGATCACACTATGGCATCAACTGCTGTAGCTCATTGATCGCGACGGTTGAATAGAGGCGTATTGGTAATGTTGCATTAAAAACGAGTTTAAGGAGAAAGATTACCACCGATTGCGCAGGCAATCATGACATGATGGCGAGACTGGTCAGACCGTGAGTGGCTAAACCTGAACAACACACAGTGCATCAAGCACGTTGAGGTGATAAGGCGCTACTCAGCAAATTCCATCAGGGGCAGAGGCAATACGCTTCATACAAAGCCCGTATGTATGGCAGCAATCTTTACCTGCTCAAAATCATTAGCTGAAAGCTTGGCAAAAAGTGGGCGCCATGTATGTGTTGTCAAATATGGAGTCCATATGATTAAGCAGCGAGTAGATTTGCATAGTATTGCTGTGTAAATTCTGCGGGCGATAGGTAGCCTAATTTTTCCTGTTTGCGCTGCCGGTTATAAAAGATCTCGATATATTCGGTAATCTCCTGTTTGGCTTGCAGTCGTGTTTTGAATTTTCGATGAGGTACCAATTCGTTTTTAAGAGTTCCCCAGAAGCTTTCCATAGGAGCATTGACGCTCCTATGTCAAGTAATTGCAGCAGCATCAGATAAATCTGCGAGAATAAGCGGATACAATTCACGAACAATGTAACGCTTCAGGCA
>NZ_FOUB01000070.1 GCF_900114745.1 Nitrosomonas communis
AGCGCCAGAAAAATAGCGTTTTGCGCCACACCCAAACGTTTTGCCCGCTCGTACTGATAAGCATCAGGATAATCGCGAATATCCTGCCGCAACACCTCAAGATCAATCTTGCGTTGGCGAAACCCTTGAGGTTTACGATGGATGTTCTTAACCCAACGCGTCACGCTCGCCACGCCAACATCAAACCGGGCCGCAACCTCGGCTATCGTAAGTCCTTTTTTCTCTCTGACAGACAGGACTTTACGGCGGAAATCCAGTGAATAGGCCATCTCTAAATTATAATCAAAATTATCTGGTTGTGCTATAGTAGCGTCCATACAGGATTTTCTTCTTAAAGAATTTCCAATAACGTTCAATCAAGTTAAGATGGGGTGCGGACGGCGGCAAAAATACAAGTTTTATTTTTGAGTCGTTGAGATAGTCACGGATCAGTTGGGATCGATAATAACGCGCATGGTCACAAATAAGGTGAATATAGGCTGCTGCTCGATGGTGTGCCTCGATTTGCTGAAACAGTTGGATAGTCGATTGCGCATTGAGAGTGTCATCATTGCGCACAATGGCCTGCAGACTGATCGTATTGATCGCGCCATTGATATTCAAGCGTTGCCGGCCAGTATGAGTGCGAATGTCGCGATCCTGGCTGCGTTTGATCCATCCGTAACTGGCTACCGATTATGATGGGGATGAGTGGCATCCATGAAATACATTGGATCTTAGGGCGCTTTATTTGCCTTGAGTGCTTCATAGCATTGCACAAAGGTACGTTGTTTCTCGGCATCAGCCTTACCCGGCACCAGCTTTGGCTTTTTATAGACATAGCCCATGCGGTATAAAAGTTGGGTTATGCCGCTTTCGCTGTAGGAGACACCCCAGGTTTGTTCAACATAATACGCGATTTCTTTGGCAGTCAAATACAGATTTTGATGTAAATGCTGATCTAATGCTTGTTTCTGCAGCTCATTCAGAAAAGACTCGCTACTGCCAGCCTCAAACTTCTGTAGCGCAGGCAAGCCCCCCTTGCGATAACGCTTATAATGATTACGTACGGTTTCCCGATCCATCATGAGCGCTTCAGCCACTTGAGTAACCGACCAGCCTTTCCCTGATAGGTAGACCGCTTTTAGTCGGTCAGCATAACGCTTGTCTTTGGTTTGACGGTGCGCTCCCTCTAAATTGGCAATTTCTTGTGCAGTGAGTGTGTAATGGGATGACATATTAAAATTCTAATATATTCGCAACTATGCCGCATTAACTTAAACCAATTTTTGATTCACGAGAAGTATATTAAAAAAAGTACATGATGCGCTTAAAAAAAAAGATAAAAATGCTATGTTATATCGTAACCAGTTAAGAATGATTCAGAATATATAGAATTTGAAGAGCATCTCAACGGTTTGGTTGTGTTGTTTACGCAGTACTTTGGCGTATGCCCATTTGTGCTGGGTGAGACAATGAGCATACTCTTTGAATCGTTTTTAGCTGGTTTTGCTATAGCACCTTCCCTACTTCTACTTATTACTTAGGGGTACAGGTCTAGAATAAAGAATTTGTATTCTAGCTTTCATATCGCTATTTTTTCTTTATTCGCGACCTAACCCTGAGGAACCCCCAAAACGCTTATTACTCAAAGTTTAAAAAAAGTGACGGGTCGTGCCGTTACCAAACAAATCTTCAAATTTGTTCCTTTTATTGGCTGGGCAGCAAATGCTGCTATTGGTTTTGGAGCAATAAAATTGTTAGTAATTCATACGTTGATGACTGCTACGATGTTTGTAAAAGACTTTTGGTCGAGAGAGTCATTCAGACTCCTAACATTTGGTTCCAAAGCCCGCAGGCAAGCTGTGCTTGCAGGTGCCCTCCGCCCTTTGAGCGTTGGCGGCCTTTAAACTCAAACGTTACGGTATCAGGGTCAGGCGGCGAATAAAGAAAAAATAGCGATATGAAAGCTAGAATATAAGCTCTTTATTCTAGACCTGAACATCTCACAAATTGAGCACTCCCGCCATCGCAGCCCATTTAATTTCTTTAATCTAATAGCTGGGCGAGTGGCTTACACTTTTCGGGAGAAGAAACCATCCCTTACTTAGTATTAAGTTTTCTCAGGTTCTTCCAGCCGTAGTATGATGATTCTTATGTCGAACTCGCGTTACATTACCAACCATCAGAAAGTCTGGCGGATAATGTTATTGCAGAAGCAAAGCCAGCTGCTATCGACAGGTAAGACAGAATTTGTTTATGACTTCCTTGACACGCGGACTTCGCTTGACTAACAATAAAAATTGGTTGCACAGTATGTCGCTTTCGCAGCATACTGCTCTGCTTTACACAAGAGAAGGGCACTCCTTAATCTTTTAGGTTTCTTTCCCATTCGCCAACTTGCTTTTCCGCTTCTTCCTTACTGATTCCATATGATTCCTGAATACTGCCAACCAACTGATCGCGCTTCCCGGCAATCGTGTCAAGATGATCATCAGTGATTTTGCCCCATTGTTCCTTGATTTTACCTTTGAATTGTTTCCAGTTACCTTCTATTTGATTCCAGTTCATTTTGCAGCTCCTTTTTAAGTTTGAATTGAGTTTCTACTGCTTGATGCTCATTTCACCAAGGACGTTTGTTTTTTACATCCTTGATTTTCTGTGCGACCTCAATTGTCCTGTCAATCTGAGTTTGGTTTTCAACAGACCTGCTGAGTTGAACTTTTCCATCGTGCGCCACAACACTAATTTTTGCCGACAATGTCTTTTGTTTGGCCATTCACCCAATCCTTGTTCATGATGAATTCCTCAATAATAAGTTAAGCATCCATAAAAAGTACCAGGGTCGGTTCGCGTGCTACAGGCCGCATCATTAATTTACGTGTGGTTAACTTTATTGTAATGTTGGCATGACTACGCTTCTGTGCGCTAGCTAACATAATACTCAATATAATATTTTTTTTCTAAAGCAGAGCTGATTCACTTTCAAAAATAATTATCGATTTCCGATTTTTAGCCATGTGCTCATGTGCGAACGATTTCTCAGGACGGGCTGACCAAATCGTCCAAGCGCTGCTGCGAGCAGAGATCAGCAAGCTCCGGTATCGTATGCCTTGTTAAAAATCAGTTTCGATGTGACTTTATCGGTAATCGCGTTCGTCACTGCGTTTGATTATTGCTTCTTCTGTATCTCTGGGTAAATCTGGTTTAAAAAACTCATTGCCAGTCGGCTCGGCCGGCGTGATGGCGTTCATGCTGCGCCTAAGGTTGGCAATGGACGAGTAAACAACTTTGCGGATCCGATTGACCCCGCCGAGCGGTCGGTGTTCGGATACCGAGTGCCAAGGCGTGTACGAAAGGTTTTCACAGAATTTGTGTTGTGCTGGCTTGTCGAAGTCTTGTTTGGGGATCGTGATAGTGGCAATTTTAAAAAATGGTGCGACGCTCTCCTCCCACTCACTCGTGGACATCTCGACGCTGAGTGCTGCGCCTGTGGGTGTGCTGGTATCACGCGTCTGGATCAGGAATTCGAAGCAAGCGTCATGAGTGCTGAGGTGTTGCTGCATCGCTGTGCGCAGGTAATTGGGATCCTGAGGCCTGGCTGACGGGAGAGTGTTGTCCATTTGAATGCAAGGTTTTGCGGAGTATTTCATTGCACGACGGTTCACACCAGAGCCTAACTGATAAGGTACCATCGACCAGTAGCGCGAGTAGAGCGGATTGCCGATTTTCTTGCCACTGATCTTTGCCGCGATGATCGAGCCTTCGATCCCGAGCGAAAGTGGTGCGGATAACCGGGTTAGCAGACTTGAACTGCTGCGCGCTTGAATGAGGCTCAAATATTTCTGTGGATCGTTGATGAAGAACACGGGATGATTGATCATCATAAAATCCTGAGTATAGTTCTCGTCGGTCAGGAGTTTTACCCCGGGAACGCCCATGAGTTTGATCGCCATGCCCCGCCCGTCGCCTTCCTTGTCTTCGGCCGTTGGATCGCTGCCACCGTTTGAAAAGCGTATCCAAGCCTTATAGCGCGCACTAGGCTGGAAGATACCGTGCTGGTGTTCGTCCCGAAGCGTTTTGTTAACCTGGAAGTCCGCCAGCACGCAACCGTGCGCTTTGGTGTGAACGTGGCGGAGCGCGAGAAGGTTATCCATATAGCGCGATTTGATCGTTTGTTCGATGCTTTCCGTGATAGCCAGCGTTGCGGCTTCTTCCCCTGGCCAGGGCGATTCGCCGAGCTCAATGTCATATTCGATGTGGCTGGCCGGTGTCGGCTGGCTGCCTGAGTGCCCTGTGTTCGAAAGCCGACTTTCTTCCGGGAAACTGCAAGCGGTCACAAATATCAGACCTGATAAAAGTACTGCAAGCATTGTTAAAATTGAGTGGTGGGCGAGTGGTTGCATAATGGTCTCATGTAAACGCGGGACAGGAATTCGAGGCATTAGCTGGATGGGCCTAAAAATGGTAATTTTTCAGTTCCGTTTGGACTAAGGCTGGTAAAAACCCATTCCCTTCGATAGTTAACCCAAACAGGGCCGGAAGGTATGCTTAATCTCCCTAGTAAGTATTTACTGAAGTTTATATTTAAAAGTATTACAGGAATCGGGCATCGGGTATGTACGCTAGCACACAATGAAAGTGCCTACGAGTAGAAGCAGGGGTGTAATTGCCAGGTATCAATCAGTTAGTTCCCATTGCGACCGGGCTCTGTGATGTAACCCTGACTGTAGTAGAACAAATCGGCATGTTGCCGTTTCTATCCTCTTTGATTACACATTTGTTCGTTACCGCACCGACTGCGATTTGGATTAGTTTTATCAAATAACTAAAGTTTCAGAGTTCATTTAGAGCGCCGGTGATGATCGCATGAAATAGCCGTCCTAATTACCAACAAAGCTTATATCGATACTATTGTTATAAACTCTCTGTCGCATCTGGGCAATATGTCGGCTCCTTTGGTTTGTTTAGCGATCACCAGCAGACAAAAGCGGATAGCCGCCAAATAGATAGAAGCGGTATAAGAAACTGTTTGGAAATTCCTGTTTTATGTCAAGCGCCTAAACATTGCGGGTCATGGCGATGTAAATCAAGGTTTCATCCGTCCGAGTAATGCGCTCATAGTTTTTACTAAGCCTGCGTGAATGATTCAGCCATCCAAAAGTGCGCTCGGCCATTCAGCGACGAGGCAGTAGCCCAAATTTCCTGGTTTTTCTGGGGCCAACACCACCTCCAGACAGAATTAAACCATTCTGAGGCCCAGTCTACTAAACGACCCCTCATAGCCGCTATTCTCCCCAATCCTCTTCAATTTTTTGCATCTTCCCGGCAAATGACGCAACAGCAGACAAGCACCGTCACGATCCTGCATACTGGCAACAGTCTCTACCACTGCCAACAGTAATCCCAGTATGCTGCCGGAATGTGACGTTTATGGCCATTGATCTTCTTGCCTGCATCATAACAACAGTGCTCAGGAGCTGCGGTACATCTGGCGATTTGGCGGTCCAGGCAGCCTACCGCCGGCTGTTTGTGTCCTCCACATTTCTCTCGCAAGCGAGAACGCAACAAGTGTTGAAGTCGTTCTTATGTGCCATTAGTCCATTTCTAAATCAAACATGACGCGAAGGCGAGCCGCAGTCAGTATAAATAATACGGCAAGGTGAAGTCGACAAAGTCAGTTTTGATTTAGGAATGGGGTTAGACAACCCATTCGACGAAGCGACCCTGGAAATGAGCTTTGGCTCGTGGGTCACTCTGCTGTACTTTCTTGTGCTGCCCTTTTCCCTGCATATCAGATTTCAGATCTGAAAAACACAAGAAATTCTATTTCTTCGCGGGCCTGATCAATAAGATTGGCATCAAGAAACCAATCTTCTTCGTGCCAGATCAATAAGCTAATTCACTACCTTCAGAGTACATAAAATGAAATGTGTGCGCTAGCGCACAGAAACAACAGGGGATTAGGTGTACTTTTTTATCGTACGAAAGTAGAGCTTGGGTTGAAAGCATTACGTGCTATTTAAGCATTACGTGCTATTTAAGCATTACGTGCTATTTAAGATAGATGCTTTGTATTGAAAATCCGGTGCAGAGTTGTTTGGTTTGGTTAACGCGGACAACAGTTATAGAAGAGAGAGAAAACCAAACAAGAGATGAAGCGGGCAGGATAATGATGGGTATAAACTTTATTTTAACGTAGGATCTATTTATGCAGCTTGGTTTGTTTGAGCTTCCTTGGTGGGGTTATGCACTGGTTACGTTGGGTTTGACTCATATGACCATCGCCTCGGTGACAATTTTTCTACACCGGTACCACGCACACCGAACGCTGGAGCTGCATCCTATAGCCAATCACTGCTTCCGCTTCTGGTTGTGGCTCACTACCGGAATGGTCGCCAAGGAATGGGTGGCCATTCACCGCAAGCACCACGCTAAGTGTGACATTTTTGAAGATCCACATAGCCCGCAGATCTATGGCATCGGAACAATCCTGTTCAAGGGTGCCAAACTCTATCGTATAGAAGCCAGGAACACCGCAACGCTAGAGAAATATGGTCACGGCACTTCAGATGACTGGTTTGAGCGCAGTCTGTATTCAAAGCATACCGTACTCGGTATTGGCATCATGCTGGCGATTGATCTCGTCTTTTTTGGTTCGATAGGTCTCATCATGTGGGGCGTACAGATGGTATGGATCCCGTTCTTCGCCGCCGGTGTGATCAACGGCGTCGGCCACTACTGGGGTTATCGTAATTTCGCATCGAATGACACCTCTACCAACCTTGTGCCGTGGGGCATTCTGATTGGAGGTGAGGAGTTGCACAACAATCACCATGCCTATGTGGCTTCTGCCAAGCTGTCTAGCAAGTGGTGGGAATTCGACATTGGCTGGGTGTACATTTGCGCGCTGGAGATAATGGGCTTGGCCACGGTGCATAAAGTGGCACCCAAGGTTCGTTTTAACCTCACCAGACTCGCTGCTGCGATATAGAGATGCTGCAAGCCATCATCACTCATCGCTACGACGTGCTGGCCAGGTACGCAAAATACCTGAAGCAGACCGCAATAGCTGAAATTAGCAATTTGCACGCCAGAAATCCCACAGGCCTGCAAGAGGCCACTGCTCTGGAAGCGGTTAAGCATTGGTTGCAAAGGGATGCGGGTGAGCTGCCGGAGAAAGAGCGGGCAGCCCTGCAGCAGGCGCGCCATTACATCGAGGTGCTAAAGGACCATCTCCTCGATGCGGCAGGAACTGACCGTTCTGTGGAGCCGCTCTACTGCATCCAAGGAACAGCTTGTAAAGCAATTGGAAAACTGGTGTCAGCACGCCGAGGAGAGCGGCATCAGAGCATTGCAAGAATTCTCCCGGAAATTGCGTTGTTATGACTAACCGTTTGGAAGGAGAAATAAAATGACATTAGGAACAATACTACTGATCATTCTGATTCTGATCCTGCTTGGTGTGATTCCAACGTGGCCCTACAGCCGTGGGTGGGGTTACGCCCCCAGCGGCATTCTCGGGATAGCGTTGCTGATCTTGGTCATTCTGATGCTGATGGGCCGAATATAGCGCTCGATTAATTGCGTGGAAAGTTATATAGGCAAAGTAATGAGAGGAGATTACCAAACAGGTTCTGTGCTTTAACGCGCAGGATCTGTTTTGCGTATTTTTTTAGCGAACGAAGGGAAGCGAATACCGGCATGATTGCTGGGAGGCGCGATTAGTTGGCTGGCAATAACCAAGAAATTTATAGCGGAGTTATGAACGATATTGGGGTCAAGGTATGGGGCCAGGTCGCGAATAAAGAAAAAATAGAGATGTGAAAGCTAGAATATAAGCTCTTTATTCTAGACCCGAACATCCCGCTAGAATTTTCAAGTATTTTTGTGATTTTTATACGCATCTCACACGGGTTTGTTTCAGCATTCTGCATATAATGCGGCAAAATTGTCGGCCAAATACTCGAAATGCTTGATTATGCATTTTCCCCTCAGCTCGTTTTTCTCATAGTAATACTGTGGTTCAAGTACGCATTTTCGATGCTTGACGACTGCGGCCATTATAATGCTTTGGGCGCGTTTGTTGACATATTTTGGTACTTTTGAGCCTCGAAACTTCCCTGAGCTGTTACCACAGGGTTAGCCATCCCCATATAAAGCCTTCGACTACATTCGCTGGCAAACTGTCAATGCTGGCAATCTCACCCGCCAATTCCGCGGTACAGATTACCAAACGCTAAAATGCTATCAATCAACTGCGCGGCTTAGGTAGGCTTGTTTTAATAATGTTCTGCAATGCAACTTCAATGGCTTAATATCGTTTTTGAGCGCCAGGATGCGCCGGGCATCTTCAATGATCATTTTGCCGACCCATTCCACTTCATAGCTAAATGAGGCATGGGATTGCCATGTGATAATATTATCAGCGTACTTGCGGCCCACGCCAGGAATCTTCAGCAAGATAGATAAGCGCAGACGTGGCTGCTTAGTTAATTCGTCTATGTTGCTAATGAAGCGTAAGAACCAAAGATTATCAGCTTCTTTGGTAATGTCCAGCAAGCAGGGGCATACTGCATGCAGATCGCTCTGAAGGTGGCTTTGTACTTAAGGAACAGGTCTAGAATAAAGAATTTATATTCTAGCTTTCGGATCTCTATTTTTTTCTTTATTCGCGGCTTACCCCGGATATCGATTTATAATTCCAGGAAAAATTATTTTACCCACTCAAAAAAGGGAATACTCTAATTTTTTTATCGGTCACTACCCACAGATTCTGCGAGAAGGCTTAATTTACAAGCTGTAAAAAATATACAGTAACCTCCTACTCATTATAATTATTTTTCAGATTTGCTTTTTATTAAATCATCTGTGTTTGTTTCAATTTCCGAACTACCTTGATTGGCATATTTATCGGCATTAAAATCCTCACTGAAAATTTGCCAAAATGCGACGAACAAAACAGCAATAAGTGGACCGACGACGAATCCATTGATCCCCATTAGCGTAAGCCCGCCCAGTGTCGACAATAAAACCATCCAATCAGGTAATCTGGTATCTCGACCAACCAAAATCGGCCGCAAAACGTTATCTGTCAGCCCAATAATAAAAACACCATAGGCAATTAACACCGTAGCCTCGAACCACTGTGTAATCGTATACAAATACATAGCAGTGGGCGCCCATACCAGACCCGCACCGATAACCGGAATCATCGAAAAAATCATCATAATCACACCCCATAACAACGGAGACGGAATTCCTAAAATCCAGAAAATAAGTCCACCCAACATCCCTTGAACTATAGCAACCAGTAAATTTCCTTTAACTGTAGCTCTGGCAACCCCAGCAATATTTTGGAAAAGCAACCGCTCGCGTTCGTCACCCATTGGTATGACACGAATGAGTTTTTCAATCAACTGCCGACCATCGCGCAATAGAAAGAACGCAATGTATAACATTAATGCAAGCTTAGTAAAAAAGTTAAAAGTACCCATACCTAACGCTACGGCATTCTGCGTCAGAAAACCACCAATCCCCACAACTGCTGCGGTCACATTTTCTTGCAATGAAGCGATATCTATATCCATCCGTTCAAGAAATTGCTGTATTACGGGAAACGCTTGTCGAATCTGATCGAAATATTGCGCTAGCTGAATTTCACCATTTTCAATACGTTGGTAAAGCGCACTGCCCTGCTGAAAAAAAGATGTCAACAACAACAAAACAGGGATAACAACTAAAAATATACAAGCCATCAGTGTAATTAATGCAGTCAGATTAGGCAGCTCACCCAATTTCTTTTTCAACCAAAGTTGCACTGGATGAAACAGGATTGCGATAATGCAAGCCCATAAAATGGGTGCAAAAAACGGTTTAAGCAGAAATAAAAAAAGGCCCGTAACAAACGTTAGTGCAATCAAGAATGTTTGTCGCTCAAGTATTTTGGTCATCACAGAGTCCTAGTTATATCAACGCACTTTGGGAAAGTTATAGTCGTTGGAATAGCAGCTGAAATGCACCTAATTCACTTTCCAAATCAAAAATGACGCGAAGGCGAGCCGCAGACAGTATAAATAATACGGCAAGGTGAAGTTGACAAAGTCAGTTTTGATTTAGAAATGGAATAAATAATTAAAATTTTGCAAAAATAAAAGTCCTCTTCTCATTTATATTAAGAGCCTGAGAAAGCCTATATATGATTAAATATACAAACGAACAAGAAGACTCCTGTTACTTGATTAGCGTACAATCTGGCAAAAGACTATGTTTGTATTAATAGTTGAAAGCTGATTTTCTCGCCCGAGATCGGCCTGGAGTTCAACGATTGGCGAGTTGTGCTCGCCCCAACGTTCCAATCATTACGCCAGCCTGGATACTTTCCAAATATATGGTCGCGACCCCATAAAATCTTTACATCCACTGTTTGAGTCGACTCTCGCATGCATTAATGTTCTTGATATGGTAAACGCCAGCAATAACTTGAATGCCAGCAGAGAGATTGATGGGACAATGGGTCATTGCGAGGCTATGAGCTACAGATCAGTAGACAGCAGTGCCATTAATACAGAAAATGGCCTCCTGCGCTATTCATTCTCACAAAAAGTGAATCGAGATTCTCGTGGATTATTACGAAATGTCAACAAAACCTAAACTCTAGTTAAGTAGTTATTTTCAATAAATCATCTTATACTTTTACTACATAAAAAATTCCGCACCAGTAGCAGCAAGAAATTTTTCAAGCTGGATTTCAGCGATTTCTTGAATATGTGCTGCATCACACAGACTCCATGGCTATTATGAGCTAAATTAGTGCTAGCGCAGCCATTTATTTATTACATTGTGCCACCAAGGTTTCTGGCTACTTATAAAGGAGAAGACATGCATAATACTAGAAATAACTCTTCCGTCTCTATCTGGCAAGCCACAACAACTCTTCCTGCTTTTCCACCTCTTGAGGGTGATGTTGAAACTGACGTATGCGTAATAGGTGCCGGTATTGCTGGTCTTACCACAGCGTATCTTCTAACCGAACAAAATCAAAAAGTAGTATTAATAGATGCCCATTGCATTGGTAGTGGTGAAACCGGGCGTACCACAGCACATTTTTTTCCTCCAGACGAATGGTATCACAACATTGAAGACCATTTTGGGGCCGAGCACGCCACCTTAGTCGCCAATAGTTTTTCTAAAGCACTCGATTTAGTTGAATCTATTATTAAAAAAGAACAAATTGATTGTTCATTCGAGCGCTTGGATGGATATTTATATGCCTGCTCTGAGAAAGACTTTAAAAATATCGAAAAGGAATTCAATGCCGCACACAGAGCGGGCGTCGCTGTCCAGAAACTGGAGCAAGTTCCTGGTATAAGTTTCACTACCGGCCCTTGCATACAATATTCTAACCAAGCCCAGTTCCATCCACTTAGATATTTAAACGGATTAGCAAAGGCTTTTGTGCGTAATGCCGGTATCGTCCATTGTGGTACTCGTGCACTAAAGATCGAAGGCGACAAATTAATGCAGACAGTGAGTACGGATGGCGGAAAAATTAAAGCCAAATCTGTAGTCGTCGCCACGAATACTCCCTTCAATAATAAATTAGTCATACACACCAAACAAGCCGCATACAGAACATACGTTATCGGCGTACGTGTTCCTAAGAAAAGCGTGCCACGCATTCTAATGTGGGATACTGGCGATCCCTATTACTATGTGCGCCTGGAAACGCCAGATTCCGAAAGCGACTCTGAAATACTTGTTGTTGGTGGGAGGGATCATAAGGTAGGACAAGATGATCATCCTGAGCATCGTTATGATGAAATTGAAGAGTGGGTCCGTGAACGCTTTCCAATGGCTCAATCGGTTGAATATCGATGGTCAGGCGAAATCATGGAACCTGCGGATGGCTTAGCGTTTCTCGGACACAATCCGATAGATGACAAGAATGTATATGTGATCACGGGTGATTCAGGTAATGGGATGACACACGGCACGCTCGGTGGAATGATTATCACTGATTTGATTATGGGGAGGGATAACCCATGGATTTCCCTCTACAATCCAGCACGGAAAGCCATTCATGGAATTTCTGATTTTGTTACTGAACAAGCTAATACACAGGTTCAGTATGTCGACTGGCTAAAAGGAAGCGAGGTAGCCTCTGTCCAAGAGATCTTGGCAGGGCAAGGTGCAATTGTTCGAGATGGTCTCCACAAATGGGCTGTTTATAGGGATGACCAAGGGGAATTGCATGCCGTGTCGGCTAAGTGTACCCATTTAGGATGCGTTGTTCACTTCAATTCCGCGGAACGTTCATGGGATTGCCCTTGCCATGGGTCACGCTTTGATACGAATGGTGAAGTATTACATGGTCCTGCTTCAACTCCTCTTGCTCCCGTAAATCTCGAACTCATTAAAACTTAGGAGTACAAAATGGATGACAAAAAACGAACCGCGTCATAAGTAGTGCCAGCCCGAGAACCCTATTTTGGGCCGTGGTAGATCTGGCTTTTGAGTAATCCCAGGAAATATAATGAAACTATGTATTCAAAAAAGCCCTGATTGCATGTTTTGAGAGGAAGAGTATAAAAAATACGATTTTTACCCAGTACTCACCGCTTGGGCTGGCAATCAGGGCTTTTTTGCGTTAGCTCGGAGGCTTAAGTTGCTTGCTGTTGCCTTATTGAATGACACTTTATTGCTTCGCGCTCGCGTTTGATATGTTGCTGTCATAACATGCTACCGATCTGGTGGATATTAATGCTGAAAATGGCTAATGCAACATAATGTTTACAGCCAGCGGTGCCAGGATCCGGATATTTGTTCAGACCATGCACCTCCCGCGCTGGATGCCTGATTTTGCCGCTGAGGGGCGCGCCGACTTTAACGAATGCTTCGGTTTGTTCTGCCGCTTTACGATCTTTGGATTGCCTTCCTTTTTATTAGGGAGCATAACTTGGTCGAGCTGTCTGGCTGATTCAGCCTAGTTGGCAGATAAATGCAAGCTTTTATCGAACTGCAAGCATGAGTGTGGGTATCGTCCTTTTACCAGGAGATTCCACAGTGTCATGCCAAGTCGGCTATTCCGCTTGTCTATTTTGGAAATAATCTTGCTTTCCGGTAAGGCAAAAAATTTCTAGCACAATGCCGCGTCCAGGTACAAATGCTACAAGCCGCGCAGTATTTTTGAGATGTTATCTTACGATCTGGGCGCCAGCAGGATAAGGTGCATCGGCTGCTACAGAGCCTTAAAGCGGTGTTCAAGCTCACAACACTGGGCTATTCACTGCCATATTTTAAGGAAAATATTGTTAACCGATTTCACCGAAATATTCGTCAATTGTGCAGTACGGGTAGCAGTGAAATCCAAAGAAAAGCACCGAATAAATTGCCTGAATTTGGCTTCTCTAATTCGAGAACGGAAAGAGTATTTATTTTTAGCTTGCCTCTTAGGAAGTTAGCTTACTTTAATAAGTGCTTAACTTCCTAAGACCAAAACAAATAAATACAACATAATATTATTTATCAGTCGCATCTCTGACTGTATCTGCCTCATCTTCCAATTTATCAGCCGTATCTTCTGCTGATTTTCTTATTTGCTTTGCTTGCTCTTCCTTTCTATCAGCTCTTGCTTCACCAGCTTTTTCAGTTGCTTTACTCATTTCTTTGTCTTCCTTGCGGATTTGATCTGCTCTGTCTTCTAATCGATCAGCTTCTCTCTCCGCTCTGTCGCTAGCAGAACAACTAACAGAAGTTAAAATTAATAAAGAAGCGCTGATTAACAGGGTTAATTTATTTGATTTATTCATTTCTATGACCTCCAATTATTAAGTTAATTATTTTTATCCTTTTGAAGGATTTAATTTTTATTATTTATAATTCCGCTGCTTCAATAGATTATCTAATATGGTGATTAATTCAATACGTGCAAACACGTAGGGTCGTTGACATTTCACAGAAATAATCACAGATATATATAAGGCACGGCATTATGCTTTCGTAATCTCTCTCCAGCTTGCTATATCGTGTTACTCTGCTCGATATTATTGTCTTCAATATTGCAGCAGGCGCAAGTCTGCCAGGATGCTACTTCGCTTCATTGGAGGGAGGTTAAATTCGTGGAGATACCTCAGGGAAAAACTCCCTTAAAAAAGAAAAGGGGAAAAATTCACTTTTTACCAGAAAAAGCAGGTGAAGCTGTCATCTGAAATTTTCTCTGCCATAGCGAAATTTTAAGGTTAGTACAGAGGTCATCGAATGGAAAAGGGAACGCTGCCTATTTTTATTGAATTTATGCATGAAAAGAATAATATAGCGTTAAATTTTCTTTGCAATATTCTTTGCAATCAGTGTGCAGTGCATGAGGAGTACCATGAACTGGAACTATCAGAAAGGGGGTTGCTATGTTAAATGAGAACTTCGAGCAGATGGATAGCTGGACAAGTGAGCAGGTCGCCAAATTCAAAGAAGCAGCAAAGTTGAAAGAGATCCAGCCAAGAGAAAGAGCAATAGATTTCCTGTTAGAAACAGCCGCCAAGAAGCCTGGCAGGATTATCGCTGAGGGAGACTCGTGGTTCGATTACCTGCCGGGCACCGATCTCATCGACTGTCTTAAAAACCATTATAGCTACGATATCGAGAATTATGCTAAGCCAGGCGATACCTTGGAAAACATGATTTTCGGCACCGGGATTAACAAACGCTTCCAACGAGTTGCTCCACAGATTGAGACTGTACTGCGCCGGATAAAGGAGGTGCAACCGAAAGTGTTTCTGTTCTCGGGAGGTGGAAACGATGTGGCCGGTGACGAGTTCGAGTCGTATCTGAGTCACAAGAATAGTGGTTTGCCCGCTTTACGGGAGGATTTCGTCGACAATATGATCAATATCGTATTTCGTCAATACTTCACAGAGCTTATCAAGCGGGTTGCAGCAGTATCGCCGGCTACGCAGATAGTAGCCCATGGTTATGGTCGCACGATTCCAACGGGAGAAAGCGTGGATTTCCTGTTTTTCACCTTTGCAGGACCGTGGCTGCGGCCGGCGCTTGCAAAAAAAGGAATCTTCGATGCTACTGAACAGCAAAGTCTCGTGTTTGAGCTTATTGACAGATACAATGAGATGCTGCAAGAGATGGCGCACGTTCACGCCAACTTCCACCATATCGATCTGCGCCCAATGCTCAGTCCTGAAAGTGACTGGGCAAACGAGCTTCACTTGAAGAATAGCGCTTATGCACGCTCGGCTGCAAAGATCCACGATAAAATACAATCCTTGCTTTAACCATCGTGATAGACAATGGTGAGAGACTATCGAAATGGGTATTTAGGAAGCGGAGTGACCGGAGGCGTTGTTGATTACCTTGTCTTACCCCAATTAAACGTGTCACGGTAGCAAAAAACATGATGACCGATTACAGGGCTGTTCCCGTTGCTTTTCGTGCCACTGCGGCGGATGCGGTACGTTACAAAACACAGAGTCTATTATGGCTTGCCGCCATCTATCTGCATACGGTAGTGGTGCTTGCCGGCCTGCTGCCCTTATGGAGTCTGGTGCTAAGTATAGCTGTGTTCGTAGTGCGCTGGATGCTTTCTACCCATGAGCTGTTACATCTTCGTAGCGCTTGTGAAGTCGGTCCATAACGCGCTTGCTACCACTGTTACTTACGCCATTACAATTAGGCTATCGTGAATACCTCATCATTCATCTTCGCCATCATCGTTATAGCCTAACCAGTTAAGAATGATTCAGAATGTATAGGATTTGAAAAGCATCTCAACGGTCTGGTTTTGTTGTTTACGCAGTGCTTTGGCCTGTGCCCATTTATGTTCGATGGGATTAAGATCAGGAGAATAAGCGGGTAAGTATTCAAGGGTGTGCCCAGCGTTTTGTATGGCCTCTTGCGTATCCTGCCTCTTATGGAAGGTAGCATTGTCCATCACAACGACCGCATGTGACGGCAATTTAGGCAACAGGTCCTGCATCGCCCATCCATGAAATACATCGGCGCTGATATTGACTGCAAACAGGCTGACGGTTATCAATAGCTTTCCGATCAACGCTCCCATTGCGTTGATACGACCTGGCGCATGCCAGTCATGCGTGCCATGACATCTCTGGCCAGCGGGTGCATAACCGTGCGTGCGCGGCGCATCCTGTGCAAACCCACTTTCATCAATA
>NZ_FOUB01000071.1 GCF_900114745.1 Nitrosomonas communis
CGCTGCCTGAAGCGTTACATTGTTCGTGAATTGTATCCGCTTATTCTCGCAGATTTATCTGATGCTGCTGCAATTACTTGACATAGGAGCGTCAAGGCCAACCCTAGTTTAAAAGCAGGCTTGCCGGGCAAGCGCTACATTCGTGAGCAGGTTAACGAAGCACATGGCATGCCGAGCAAGGAAGCACTGGTTAGACGTCTTAATTTCTGCCAATGGACCGATGCCAAGAATCCCTGGATATCTGCTGATGTGTGGATGGCAGCCAAACGTAACTACGACTGGCGGGCATTGCGGGGGCGCCGTGCATGGGGTGGTCTTGACTTAGGGTCAACCACCGACCTGACCGGATTGGTATTGTGGATAGAGCCGGAAGAATACGGTGAACCATGGCAGCTGGTTTCGTTTGCCTGGTTGCCTGATGAGGGACTGCTTAGGAAAGAAGAGCTCGATAAGGTGCCTTACCTTGTATGGAAAGCAGCCGGTTATCTGGAAACCACACCCGGCCGCGCAGTGAGCAAACTGTTCGTATTGCGCAGGATGGAAAAATTAATTGATATCTTTGACATTCAATGCATCGCGTATGACCGCTGGCGCATTGAAGACCTGAAGCAGCTGGCCGAGGATGAAGACATCCCGCTGCCACCAATGGAACCATTTGGCCAAGGATATAAAGATATGTCCCCAGCGTTGGACAAATTTGAAACGGCCTTACTCAATGGCGAAGTAGTGCACGATGGCGATCCTGTCTTGACTTGGTGCGCAGCCAATGCCGTCACCGTACAGGACGCAGCCGAGAACAGAAAGCTGAGTAAAGAAAAAGCAACTGGCCGCATTGACCTGATGGTTGCTGCCGTCATGGGTGCTGGCATCGCTATCGATTGCAAAATAGAGTCTGATGATATTGACCAGGGATTCGTTGTGCTGTGAGTAAAAAAAATAAATCAGATAAAAAAGCCAGCAAGGTAAGCAAGGCGCTCTCAGTTAAGAACGAGGTCCAGTACATTAAAAGCAGCGATCCCGCTGTAATTAATCTGCTTGGTGGCCTGCAGTCTTCATCGGGTTATGTCGTTACCGATGACTCGGCCATGCGTGTATCAGCCGTAGCTGCATGCATCAATCTGATCGGTGGATCGATTGCCAGCCTGCCGCTGGCGTTTTACCGCCGCACGGATAGCGGTCGAGAAAAAGTAGCGTTACCGATCAGCTATTTATTTAACGAGCGCCCATGTGGCGCATGGACAGCAGCCACCATGAAAGAATGGTGGGTACGATGCAACGCGCTGCGTGGAGATTCCTTCTCTCGGATTGAACGGGATCGTTTAGGTGATGTCGTCAGGATAGTTCCATTGCACCCAGACCGCGTTACGCCATTACCCGATGGCGAAGGTGAATTACTCTACCGCTATCAGCCAAAGAATGGTGCCGCTCGTGTCTACCAGGATAACGAGATCCTGCACATACCCGGCTTTGGTTATGACGGAGAAACAGGCCGCAGCTTAACGGTTATCCAGCATGCTGCCTTTCAGTCAATCGGCATTGCACTGGCGGCGGATGAATTCAGTGGTCGCTTTCTCAAAAACGGCGCTACCCCAAAGCACCTGATTACATCACCCGGCAAGATGGGACAGGAACAGATTGATGAGCTTAAAGACCAATATGTCCAAAAATATGCCGGACCAGAAAATGCAGGTAAACCGCTGGTACTGACGCAGGGGCTGGAGATCAAGGAATTAAGTATGTCATCGGTCGACGCTGAACTGTTAGAGAGCCGCAAATACCAGGTGATCGATATCGCTCGTGCCTTTGGTGTGCCACCGTTCATGATCGGGGCACAGGAAACCGCCACCAGCTGGGGCACTGGCATCGAGCAGATGACATTAGGCTTTGTCAAGTTCACGCTGCAAACCTACCTGAACCGCATCGAGCAGGAAACCAACAGCAAAATATTTCCCAAGCATGACTACTTTGTCGAGTTCAATCTGGATGGTTTGCTGCGGGGTGATTCCAAATCAGAAGGTGAATACATGCGCCAGGCAATGGGCGGATCGATGGGGCCCGGCTGGATGACGTTGAACGAGATTCGCAGAATTAAAAACCTGCCACCCGTAGACGATAAAGAAGGCGGCAACTCATTCTATGAACCAAAAGGAAACAGCAATGCACAAGCGGATACTGCAATTATTACGCGATAACAGCAAGCCAGAGCGTCCTGTTATGCGCATAGAAAACGCAGACGAATCATCGACCCTGTATCTGTATGACGTTATCGACTCACTGTGGGGGATATCGGCAACCGATTTCACCAGAGAATTATCCGCCCTCAAAGGAAAGGCGGTTAATCTGCGTATTAATTCACCAGGAGGTGATGTGTTTGATGCACGCACCATGGCTACAGCGATAGCTGAGCACGGCAATGTCACGGCTTATATTGATGGTATTGCTGCTAGTGCAGCTACTTATGTGGCCACATCCGCCAAGCAGGTGCACATGGCAGAGGGTGCATTCTTCATGATCCACAACGCTTGGACACTCATCATCGGCAATAAAGAGGATTTAATGAATGAGGCGGTATTGCTAGAGAAAATAGACCAATCCATTATCAATGACTATGCCAAGAAAACAGGAAAGCCGGTTAACCAGATTGCTGACTGGATGGCAGCTGAGACCTGGTTCACAGCACAGGAAGCGCTGGATCATGGCTTCGTGGATAGTATTACCAAAGATAAACAGACAGCCTCCAACAAATGGAACCTGTCTGCCTATACCAAAGCGCCCAAAGCATTGACCGAGCAAGATGATAGAACAACATGGATACAACAGCGCGAGAACGCACAGCGACGCTTGCGCCTGCTAGGAATCGACTGACGCGCTTGCGCAGACGAAACAAGCCGCCCCTGACCAGGCGGCTTTTTTATTTTTATCTCAATAAGGAAATAAATGATGAGTGGAAACATCAAAGCCCTGCGCGAGCAAAAACAGGAACTCGCAAGACAAGCCAAAGACATGCTGGCTAAGGCAGGTGATAAAGTCTGGACGCCTGAAGAAAAATCACAATTTGATGGGATTGCCGATCAGATTGAATCCATCGAATCCCAGATCGGTACCATGCAGCGCCTGCTGGATGAACGTGTTGAGAAGGAATTCCTGGATGCAAAACCGATCGATCCAAAAGACAAAGCAGCCAAGTTTGCCCGTAACAGCTTTGATAAGCTGCTTAGGAATGGCGAGCGTGCGCTCAGTGTGGAAGAGTATCAGTCCATCCATAACACCATGAGTACCACGACTACTACAGAAGGCGGTTATACCGTGCAATCAGAAGTAGCGAGCGAGCTGATTGAGAAACTGAAAGGCTTCAAGGGAATGCGTGAAGTGGCAAGCCAACTCACCACCTCACAAGGTAATCCGCTGTCTTACCCGACCAGCGACGGTACCAGCGAAACGGGCGAGATCATTGCCGAGAATACGACTGCAACCGATGCCGATCCCTCCTTCGGTACCGTTGCGCTGAACGTCTTCAAGTTCAGCTCCAAAATCATCACGATCCCGTTCGAGCTGCTGCAGGATACCAATATCGATATCATCGGCATGATCAACAGCCGAATCAGTACACGTATTGGCCGCTATGGCAACACCATGTTTACCACCGGCAATAACTCCGGGCAGCCCAATGGTTTGATCAGCGCATCGAGCGTCGGCAAAACTCGGACGACCGGCCAGACCTTAACAGTCATTTATGAAGATTTGGTAGACCTCGTCGATAGCATTGACTATGCTTATCATGACGGCACACTGCGGTTTATGTTCTCGCAGACTATGCGCAAGACCATTCGCAAGATTAAAGATACCGCAGGACGGCCAATCTGGACACCATCCTATGATGCAGGCATTGCGGGCGGATTTACCGATGAATTACTTGGCCACCCCATCCAGCTCAATAACGATGTCGCGGTACCGGCAGCTAATGCTAAATCGATTGCCTTTGGTGATCTTTCCAAATACATGATTCGTGACGCCATGCTGGTTACCATGTTCCGTTTTGATGACTCTGCCTATGCTAAAAAAGGACAAGTCGGTTTCATGGGCTGGGCACGCATGGGCGGCAACCTGCTCGGTCCTAATGCTGTAAAACTGTATCAACACAGCGCGAGCTAATATGAGCAAGAAATCAGCAGGGATAAAACAAGCGCGTGTGCTGTGTGCGTTCACGTTCAACGGTGTGGAATACAAACCCGATCAGATCATCGAAGCAGATCAATCCGTGCTCGGTCAACTGATCGGGAATGTTGATCCATCACCTGATGCGGTCCAATACGTGTTGGACAACAGCGCCACTATTATTCGCGCATAACAAACTACTGTAACCACTCAACCCGCCTTGGAGCAACCCAGGCGGGTTTTTATCTATGCTACTCAAACTTATCGCCGCGCCAGCCTCAGAGCCAATTACGCTGGCAGAAGCAAAATCGAATGCTCGCGTTACAAGTAATACGGAAGATACAGATATCACATCCTTGATAACTGTCGCTAGACAGGAGTGCGAAGTAGAGTTAGGAGCGCGTGTACTGATATCCCAAAGTTGGCAGCTTACGCTAGATAAATTTGTGGATAAGATTTATATCCCGAAGCTGCCATTAATCAGTATCACATCAATTAAATATGATGATGTTAATGGTATCGAGCAAACTATTCCACCGAGCAATTATGTGTTGAAAAACAACAGCGATAATAAATTTGCAAAGATTGTTAAGACAGCAAATTACGATTGGCCTATAGTTTATGACAGTATAGAAAACGTACGCATTGTATTTGTATGTGGATATGGCAATGCAGCATCAGTTCCAGAAATAATCAAGCACTGGATGAAGTTGCACGTAGCTCATTGGATAAATAACAAAGAGGCGGCAATTCCTGGGCAAATGAGTAGGGTAGAATTTTCTGATGGCTTGTTAGACACCTATCGAGTATTGGGAATTTAGTATGCCACCACCGGGCGCAGGCAAACTCAACCGGCAAATCGCTATCCAAAGCCGGACACAGGGCAAGGATGCCGAAGGCGGCATCACCGAGACGTGGAGCGACTTTGCAACGGCATGGGCCAGAGTCAATTACCTGTCAGGCAATGAACGCAGAGCAACGCAACACGGTGGCCAAATACTGGAAGCCAGAACGGAATTTACTATCCGCTACCTATCTGGCTTAACTAATATCATGCGCGTTGTATATGACGGCAAATACTACAACATCCGTCATATCAATGATTTTGAAGACGGGCATGCCTTCATCGTGCTGACTTGCGATACTGGAGGAAACAATGGCAGGTGATGTAGAGATCCTCGGCATTGGCAACCTGCGAGAAAGTTTTGAAAAACTCGGTACCGAAATGGTGCAAAAGACCTCGCTGCGCATGGTTGCCTCTGCTGCCAATGTACTCAAGAAAGAAGCCAAAGCGCAAGCCATGGCCCATGGACTGAAAAAATCTGGAGCCCTGATCCGCAATATTGCCATCAAGCGAGAACGCAACGCCCCAGCCGGTACCGCGCAATATAACCTTGGCGTGCGACATGGGCGTCACCTGGGCAATGGTAAAAAGGTCACCAAATACCTGGCACTCAGCAAAACTGGACGGATAGTCATCCGGCGCGAGAATGATCCCTTCTATTGGTACTTTCATGAGTTCGGCACAAAGAAGATGCAGGCACGGCCATATATTGAGCCATCGCTAGAAAACAAACGCGCGGAAGCCCTTGCGGCCATGGAAGCGCGATTACTGAAAGATTTGGAGCGAGCCAGACAATGACCATTGCCTCAACAGTCAACACGGCATTAACCGCAGTCATCGCCAACACCTGGGCGGTAGAACTGCCACCTAATCCCACCTGGCCTGCCATCATATTTCAAATAGAAAGTATGCCGGAAAAAGGCTGGGTACAGGGCGGTGGCTATATTCAGCATATTGTCACCGTGGTGCTATTTGCTGAAGCACGTACAGAGCTTGCCACGTTTAAACCGCAGATTGTTACCGCGATGGAAGGCATCAACAGTGACCCATTCCGCTATTTTGGCGAAGAGGAATCAGGCGATGCGGACTTTGAAGAACTGCCCGGCGTATACGCTTATTACCAGAATTTCAGAATCAGAGAACGAACGTAGCAAAAAACCTTAAAACCAGTCATCACTTCATTACCACCCAAGCCAGCTAAGGAGCAATCCAAAGCTGGTTTTTCATTTGCGAGGCAATAAATGGCAAAACTAATGCGCAACACGCTGCTGTTAGCAAAGATCGAAGCATCAGCAGGGGTCGATCCGGTACCAACCGCGGGATCAAACTCAATTCTATGCCGGGTTACCAATCCTCAGCCGGTCGTAGCCCAATTCGTAGAACGCAACAATATCAAACCGTACTTTGGCAACAAAGGAAAAGTTCAGGTCTCGGCCTATTCCGAGATTGAAATAGAGGTCGAAATTGCTGCTGCAGGTGCAGCGGGAACGGCTCCAAAATTTGGCTCGTTACTGCGGGCATGCGCTTTTAGTGAGACGATCAGCGCAGGGGTGAGCGTAGTCTATGCACCGGTTTCTTCGAGCTTGGAATCCATCACTATCTATTTCTATCTCGATGGCGTACTGCACAAAATGACCAATTGCCGCGGCACAGTCACCTTTGACCTGAACGCGCGCAATATACCGGTGATGAAATTCAAATTCACTGGCATTTACAGCACGCCCACCGACACGGCGGTACCAGGTGGGTCAGATTTCAGCGGATTCAAAACGCCGTTTGCCGTCAACAAACTTAACACGCCAACCCTGGCGCTGCACGGTATAGCAGTTGCGCTGGATACGTTATCGCTCGCCATGAACAACGACGTCAAATACCGCAACCTGGTGAATTCTGAAGACGTCATTATGGTCGACCGCAATCCAAACGGTAGCGCTTCTATCGAGATGACTTCCGTTGCCACCAAGGGCTGGCATGGGGTAGCGCAAGCCGGAACACTGGCAGCGCTGCAAGTTGTACATGGCTCAGGCGCAGGCAACATCGTGCAGTTCGATGCACCCAAGGTGCAGATCAACGATCCGCAATATAACGATCAAGACGGCATTGCCATGCTTAATATTGGGCTGCAACTGCAACCGAACGCAGGCAACGACGAATTGATTATCACCGTTAAATAATAAGTAACGTTTTTGGAGGCAGTAAATGACAATAGAAAACGTTATTGTTAACGATGCTTATGCCGGAAAAGGGGGTAGTTATACTTACAACTCTGGTACAGACTCGCGCGCACCAAATGGCTATGTTAATCCACTGCAAGCCGATCCTGTGAAGTTCATCCTCAAAAAAGGCGACACCTATTCTGTCGCGGCAATTGCCAAGGATGGCAGCGGATCGCCGGTCAATCTCACGGGCCACACGATAGTTGCCAAAATAAGAGATGCGGCAGGCAACGTCATCGCTACGCCATCGGTTTCTGTCACCAGTGCTGCCGCAGGTGAGTACACCATGACGGTGGCTGATACCTCTGCCTGGCCGGTCACAACGCTGTATAGCGATGTAACCTATACCGATCCGCAATCGGCTGTTGCTAGCACAGAAACGTTCCAGATTATCGTGCAGGAGGCGATTTAAAACATGCCTATTGAAATAACTAACGTTGGGATTAAAGGGCCGAAGGGAGATACCGGCCCCTCTGGCGCTCCGTTGCAAGCTTACAGTGGGGTGCCTATTAAACTGATCACGCCAGCTTCTACATTTACTGGCATAACAGTATCCGATAACGGTGCAGGTAAAGTTTTACTCACTGGTGCAGGCGCGCATGGATTGTCTGCTGCCGATGCAGTTGGAGCAAATATTTTTATCTTGACAGCCAGCACAGGCTGGACTGGATTAGCCATCTATAAAATTATCAGCCTGGATGCTGATGTAACTGGTAACAAGATCGGGATCGATCTGGCGTTTGCTTCGCAGGCGGCGCCGATTATGGCTCTGGGTAGTGTAATAATCAATTACATTTTGTCGGCTATCGCACCGTTGGGTCCAAATTCCATCATAAAAGCCGATGCATTGGTATCGCTTAAAAATAGCGCGAATCCAAAATCGCTATCATACCGCTCGCTGGCATTAAAAATGTCTGAAGTTAATAATTTAGTCAATATTAGTTCATACAGATACCAGGCCAGGATACACATGCGAGGCACTAACCAGTCCCAAATCGGGCTAGCGGATAATATGGTGGGGGGATTTGGCCCGTCAACAAACAACCCTGTTGTCTCTGCATTGGATTTTTCTGTTACTCGCAACTTTGCTTTGGCATTAGGTATGTATGCTACCGAGCCGATCACGATCGAAAGCTATCTTGTCGAAGTATATAACCTTTAAGGATCCAGCATGGCCATTATTACCGATTTAACGTACGAGCAAGCGTTGGAGTATCCTGAGCCAAGAGATATCCTCGTAGATGAGTCGGGTATCTATGTACTCACTGAAGAACACATAACCCCTCGCCTCAACCCGGTACCGCAGGAAATCAATGCCGATCAAGCGCGACTGGCATTGCTCGAAGCGGGGTTGCTCGATGTGGTTAACCAGTATATCGCCCAGTCAAATGATGATGAACTCAAGATACGCTGGGAGTATGGCGGCAAGCTGCTAAGAAATAGCCCATACATTGCTTCCGCTGCCGTGGCGCTCGGACTTACCGATGCGCAGCTCGATGAACTGTTTATCCGTGCGGCTCAAAAATGATGGAGAAACCAATGGATAAATATTCCGGCATGGGCGGCTCATACATCATCGATCCTGAAACGGGTGAACGTCGCCCGGCCGATCCTGTTAAAGATGAGCCAGCAGCAGAACTTAATGAATACGACGGCAAGGGCGGCTCATACATCATCGATCAGAAAACCGGCCAGCAACGGCCTTATGATGAACGCGAACATCTGCTGATTAAACCTGCAGGCAGGATAGAGCCACCGGCAACAGAACCAGAATCAGAAAAAGAGCCACAATCTGCACGCAGCAAGAAAAAACGATAAACAACTAGCTATTAATCAATCCACCCGCCCCGGGAAACCTCGGCGGGTTTTTATTTTTCGAGGCAATAAAAAATGGCATTCAAAATCGCACTTAACCCAACCTTTAAAACTCAAGTTGATGTGCACATCAAGAACGACAAAGGCATCTTTCAGAAATCCACCTTCACCGTACAGTTCGCCAGAACTGACATGGATGAGGTGGAGGAATTGCGCAAGCTGCCGCAGACAGACGTGATCCGTAAAAAGCTGGTTGGATGGGAAGGCTTGCTCGCTGAAGACAATGCAGTCGTGGAGTACAACGAAACCAACCTCGATATCGTGCTCAAAATCCCGGAAGCCGTGCTCGGTCTATCAGAATCCTTCTGGTCATCCATCTACAAGCAACGCGAAAAAAACTAATCGAGGTTGCTAGTTTCTGGGCTAACCCAACTGGCAACCAACCAAAAGTAGCAACCATTGATCAGGATGTCATTGACGCCCTGATGGCAATGGGTGCGTCACCAGATGTGATTGAATCAACCAAAAAGCAGGCAAGCGGTGAGACTGACATCGATTGCGAAATCTGGCCGGAAAACGAAGAGGTTTTCATGCTATTCAATTCTTTATCAACGCAATGGCGCATCTCATTTTCCGGCTCATTCATCGGCATTAATTACCCATCCATTGAGTCCAGCATGAATATGCTGGGCACAAAAAAGAAACGCAGGGCAGAACTATTTAACGATATCAAGACTATGGAGCGTGCTGCGCTCCCGATACTCAACCGTAAAAAAGATTAACTATGAGCGCACTTGGATCACTTGTCGTCAGTCTGGCATTAGACTATGCCCAGTACACTCAGGGGCTGGATAAATCAGACCAGGCTGCGCTTAAGTTCGCTCAAAACGCGCAGAGAAACTTTGATGCGGCTTCTGCATCGGTTACAGATTTTCTCAAAGGGTCCGCCGCCCAGGCTGCTGCAGCCATTGGCGGCATGGTTGCGCTCAATGAATCGTTCAGCCGCTCGCTTGATTTCAACAAATCGCTTGCGCAAATCTCAACGCAAATCGACGGCTCGGTAGACGACCTTAACCGGCTGGAAGCCGCCGCTAAAAGTCTATCTGTGCAGTTTGGTACGATGCCGGTAGACCAGGCTAAAGCGTTCTACGAAATCATCAGCTCGGGCACAGAAGATGTCACCCAGGCGACTGAATTATTAGCTGCCGCCAATAAACTCGCTATCGGTGGCAATACTGACCTGGCCACCTCTGTCGATGGTTTGACCAACATCATGAATAGCTACAGCGGCAAAGTTGAAAGCGCTGAAGCGGTATCCGATGCATTGTTTGTTGGCATGAAAGCGGGCAAGGCCAACATGGAAGAATTCTCCTCTGGCTTGGGTAAAGTCACTCCGCTTGCATCCGCTCTCAATGTCAGCTTTGACGAGCTGGTTGCCACCATTGCCGCATTATCCAAGCAAGGCATTCAAACATCGGAAAGCATAACAGGTGTTAGAGCCATTTTGGCTGCTGTGGCAAAACCATCCGCAGAGGCTGCAAAACTTGCCGATCAACTTGGCTTAGAGTTTAATGCCGCCGGTCTGCAGGCCAAAGGCTTTGCCGGATTCCTGGATGAAGTCACCAAGAGAACTGGTGGTAGCGCTGATAAACTCGCGGTGCTATTTGGCGGCGTCGAATCATTGGTTCCTATGATGGCCTTGGCCGGGCAGGCTGGTAACGATTTTAACCAGATCATGCTGGATATGGGCAATAAAGCCGGCGCGACACAAACTGCATTTGAAAAGATGGCGGCTAGCCCAGGCTTTAAAATCGACCGCCTTATGGCATCGATCAACAATATTGCCATCACCCTGGGGGATACGCTTGCAGGTATCCTGGTACCTGCCGCAGAAGCCGCGTCCAAAGCAATCAATAATCTATTTGGAATTAAACAGCTCTCAGCTATCGACCAACAAAAGAAAAAGATTGCTGATTTACAAGAGCAACTTGCATCGCTAAATGATCGCAAAAACATCCCGGTAGTCGGCGGATTACTCTTCGACAAACGTGAAGCCGATTTATTGAGCCAGCAAATCGAAGATTACCAGGCTGATCTGGTCAAGATGGAGCAGGCAGCAGCAGAATCAAGCGCTGCAATCAATAAAGAATCGAATGCACTCAATGCGCTCGATCTTGCCTTAAAGCCGGTAACAGATAGCCGCAACAAAAACACAGCTGCAACTAAAGGACAGATATCCGAAGGCGAGCGTTTTCTTCAATCCCTAACCAGAGAGGTTGATCAGCTTGGCAAAACCACTACGGAAATTAAACGGTTGGAGGCGGCGAAGCTTGGTGTACTGGATGTTGCAGCGCCGCTCATTGACAAAATAGAGCAAGAAACGATTGCGTTAAAAGACGCAGAAGAAGCCGCGAATTTATACAAAAGCCAACTAGACAAAACAGCGCAAATAACCGAGTCAGTAATGACTGGTGAAGAGCGCTACGCTCAAACGCAAGCCGAATTGAACCAATTAGTCAACGCGGGAGTGCTTAGCCAGGAAACCTATAACCGGGCCCTACAAAAAGCTGAAGAACAGTTCCTGAAGACGGGCACAACCGGCAAGCAAGCTTTTGATGAGATTTCCCAGTTCAGCATCCAGGCCCAGCGTAATCTGCAAAATGCGCTAGGGGATGCACTGTTCGATGGCATCAATGGCAGATTCGACGATATGGTGGACGGATTCGAGAATGCCATCTTGCGTATGATAACTGAGGCATTGGCTGCGGATATCTGGGGAGCGTTATTTAATAAGCCGACCGGCAATATGGCATCACTGTTCAGTTCATTTGGGTTGTCTGGCAGTACCGCAACCAGCGGCAGATCAAGCGGGATGGGCATAATGGATATTGCCAGTTTTGGATCATCAGCCACAAACCTATTTAGCGGTGGATCAGGATTTATAAGCAGCATAGGCAGCAAATTGCCCGGATCGGCTGGTTCGTTTTTTAGTGGCATGGGTGCAACGAGCAGTCAGTTGGCTGCCGCGCAAGGATCGCAGATGCTATGGGGTGCGAGCGGCATGAGTTCGGCAGCGAGCACAGGGGCATCTTTAAGTAGCGCCGCAAGCCTGGGGTCATCACTTAGCGCTGTGGCCGGTCCGCTGGCAATTGCCTACGCTGCTACAGCAATACTTAGATCATTCGCTGGTGATAAACGCATGGGCGGCGGGTTTGGGGATGCGCTTAATTTTATGGGCGATATTCCTATACTCGGCGACTTTATGCCAGTAGTGCCATTAATGAATGTGCTATTCGGTCGCGGTCCACTGGAGCAGAAGGAGACCAATTTAATCGGAGATTTTACCGCCGGTGGTTTTAGCGGTATCACGTCAACCAAATTCAAAGCCGAAGGTGGGGCGTTTATCTCCGATAAAGTCGATCGCGTCATGACCGATACTGACAGCGGCGAGCTGCTCAACCAGTACGGAGAACTTGTTGAGGGCGGTATTGCTGACGAGCTGCAGCCATTTGCTGATCAAGCCAAATCCTATGCGACAGAACTTGGTCAATATCTCGACGATAGCATAAGCGGCATCTCTACATCGTTGCGTAGTGTTGCTGACTCGCTCGGGCTAGGTACTGAGGCGCTGGACAATTTCAGCATGGGAATCAATATCGCCAGCGAGAAAGGCGAAGCGCTGACCGATGAGCAGATCGGACAAGTGATTGCCGACGCAGGTGATGCCATGGCACGCAGCCTTATCCCGGGCATTGACAGCCTGAGCAAATCCGGTGAGAGCGCATTGCAGACCATGGAACGGCTGGGCCTTGAATTTAGCTCGCTGGAAGGTGCGGCGGCAGTATTGAGCGGATCAATGTCAGCAGCTAAAGAGGCGGTGCAGGGGCTATCGTTTGAAGAGCGAACCGAACTGGTTGATAGAGCTGGCGGTGTTGACGCGCTTAACCAGCAAGTTAGCTTCTTCGCTACTAACTTTTTATCCCCGGATGATCAATACAAGCTGGCGTTTGAATCGCTGAATGAGCAACTTGGTGAGCTTGGCTTATCTGCCGACATGAGCAAAGAACAGTACGCTGAGTTGATCAGATCAGTCACTGAGGTTGGCGGAGTATCGGTTGAAACAGCCAGCAAATTGCTGGAGCTGGCACCAACTTTCCTGCAGGTCAAGGATGCAGCAGAGCAACTCAATGCTGAAGCTAAGCAGATCAAATTAAATGCAAATCTGAATGCGCTTTCTCTCGCTGAAAACTTGGCGCCTGATGAAGTGCTAGGCATTAAATATTCCATGATGAGCGATGTGCTCAGCGAGTTTGGAATATCTGCAGATATCAGCAGAGAGCAATTAACTGAGTATGTGCGAGAGTTCGTCAACTCTGGCGGATTGCTGACTGCTGCAGCAGACAGCGTGATGACCGCTGTAGGAATTGCTCTTGATTATTTCAATACCGTTGACCTAAATAAAGCGAAAGCAGATCAAAACCTGCTGTCCCTTGCCGGGACATTTGCACCAGAGGAAGTAACCGGCATCAAGCAATCAATGGCAGATGATGCGCTCAGCCAGTTTGGGCTATCTGTTGACATGGGCAAGGAAGCGCTGATTGATGCCCTGACAGATTTCGTCAAGGCTGGCGGACTGTTTACCAATATGGCTGATGACGTGATGAATGCGGCAAGTCAAACTGCCGACTTCTTCAGTACTCTTGACCAAGCTAACCTGGACGCTGTTAACACCGCTTATGCCGATCTTGAAAGATCAGTCGATGCCGAGCGCACTAGGCTGACCGATGAATACAATACCGCACTGGATGGAATCAATACCCAGATCGAAAGCGTTACTGATTCAATCAGTAAACTCAAATCATTATCGGATGCGCTAAAAACTACCATAAATGATATTCAACCGATGGGGCGTGATGAAGCTAAGGCGCAGATTGAATCGGCTATTAATACCGCGCGGGCCGGTGGCGGGTTACCGAATGTTGAGGATATCAGTCAAGCACTGGATGTACTGAAAGAGCAATCAACCTCCGGCTTTACCAGCAGCTTTGATTTTGCCTTCGAGCAGGCTAAGACAGCTAGCATGTTGGGTGAGCTGGGCGCACTGACTGACGGTCAATTGAGCGTAGAAGAGAGTACTTTGAGCGCATTGGAAGATTCTCGCGACGCGCTAACGGCTGGCTTCGAAGCTGAAATGCTCCGGCTTGATGGCATTCTCGAAGATGCTCAAACACAGATCGGATTGTTGACAGGAATCGAAACAAATACAAAAAAAATTGCTGATGCGCTGGAAAATTTCCGGATCGCGATTTCAAACGCTAGCGTAGACGGAGGCAATATATCTGGATCTGTTCCTGATTCCTACTACCAGGCTATTGCGGGAGAAAAATTCGGAGTCGATCCGGACACGGTAACTGTAGTTCATTTCGATCAAAATGGGCAGGGCGTTACCAGTGGAACAACAGAAAATGGCGGCACGTACACTATAGATTATGGTTCCTCGATATCCAATGCTGATATCAAAAACTTCGCAGACACATATAAGATGGATGATCCTCTTGCTGTGTATAACGCGGCTATTGCAAACGGCATTTCAATGGAGAGATTATCCGAGGCTGCCAATATATCAATTGAGGATATCAATAAATTCCTGTCGGAAAACAATTTGGAACCGTTTGCTGCTGGTGGCTTTACCGGAGCAGGCGGTAAATTCGACCCCGTAGGTATCGTTCACGCAGGTGAATATGTATTCAGCCAAGAGGCAGTCAAAAACCTTGGTGTAGGTGCGCTTGATAGTCTGCACGAATCCGCCAAACGAGGCGAGCCGGAAGGCTATGCAATTGGCGGGCTGGTCAGCTCGCAGAATATCATCAATCGCTCTGATGTTAACCGTATCAATATGGCTAAAAATATCATTGATGCCAGTAGTTTGTTTGAGAAAAGAAAGGTAGAAAATGATATCGCTAGCGAATTGACGAATGCGCATGAATCAATCAGAAAAATTGAGAAAGAGCAAAAATCAATCTCAAAAATTGAGGAAACAGCTAATGCACTGAATTCGTTAAATGATACGAACAGCATAAGCAATCTTGAAAATGTTATTAATGCTAAGCACATTTTTGAGAATAGGACGGTATCGAGCGAAGCTAAACGTGATCTTCTCAGCCGGGCAAATATCACCAGTGAGGTAACGCGCAAATCCATCTTTGATCGCGTGCGTGAGTTACAACGTGTAGAGATGAATCGCGGTTTTGCAAGCGGAGGGTATACCGGCAATGCTGGCAGAGATGATCCGGTCGGCATCGTACATGGCCAGGAATATGTGTTCTCTGCCCCAGCGGTAGAGAGCATCGGTCTTGATACGCTGGAGAGACTGCATAAATCAGGTAAAGAGGGCAAGCCATCCGGTTTTGCTGATGGTGGTTTCGTTGGTGGCGATATTGGCCCAGCTCCGATTGTGGAAAGCACCAGACCCAACACAACCACTACTAACAATAATCAGTCTATCCAGTTGAATCAGGATGAAGTGATTGCCCTGTTGGACCTGTTACTGAAAGAGACGCAGAAGCAGACCGAATACACCCGGCGCACATCAAACAAGCTCGATGCTGTCACACAAGGCGGCACCGCGCTTAGGACAAAAACAGCATGAAAGCTTTTCTCCCGATTGACATTACCGATGCACGCTTTGTCAGCAGCACTATTGCAGAACCGGCGGCAGCGGAGCCCGCATGGAATTCTGGTACTACTTATGCTGTAGATAACGAGGTTAGTGTCGTCACTGCGAATAGTCATCTTGTGTACAAATCGCTTGTATCCAGCAATCTCAACAACCCACCCGCATCCTCTCCCGACAAATGGTTCTTGAAGGGTTATACCAATAGGTTCAGGATGTTCGACTGGAACCAGGGCAATCCCAGCGTTGGACTATCCCCGGTGACCGTAACGGTTAAACCAGGCAGGCGTATTAACGCAGTGATGCTGGAAGGGCTTAGAGCTGCAACCGTAGCGATCACCGTACAGGACGGCGTTGGCGGACCGACTGTTTTAACGATCAATAAAGATTTACTGAACCGCCATGCCACCACCCCTTACGAATGGTGCTTCTCCCCGTTTGTTTATGACAAGGTGG
>NZ_FOUB01000053.1 GCF_900114745.1 Nitrosomonas communis
TATTGATGAAAGTGGGTTTGCACAGGATGCGCCGCGCACGCACGGTTATGCACCCGCTGGCCAGAGATGTCATGGCACGCATGACTGGCATGCGCCAGGTCGTATCAACGCGATTGGCGCCCTGATCGGAAAGCTATTGATAACCGTCAGCCTGTTTGCAGTCAATATCAGCGCCGATGTATTTCATGGATGGGCGATGCAGGACCTGTTGCCTAAATTGCCGTCACATGCGGTCGTTGTGATGGACAATGCTACCTTCCATAAGAGGCAGGATACGCAAGAGGCCATACAAAACGCTGGGCACACCCTTGAATACTTACCCGCTTATTCTCCTGATCTTAATCCCATCGAACATAAATGGGCACAGGCCAAAGCACTGCGTAAACAACAAAACCAGACCGTTGAGATGCTTTTTAAATCCTATACATTCTGAATCATTCTTAACTGGTTAGGCTATATATTTATTATTTCTATGACACTGGCGGGAAACCACGAAAAGAGATTGCGCTTGGCAAGAACTATGCTGAAGCAGTGAAAAAATGGGCAGAGTTAGAGATTGACGCAAAGCCTACTCATAACGAAGTTATTACATTCCGCTATGTGGCCAATCGTTATATCAAGGAAGTCATTCCGACCAAAACGCAGCGCACGCAAGAAGACAACCTTGAGGAGCTACAATGGTTGTTCAAATTTTTCGACAATCCCACGCCCCGCTTGAAGAAATTGAGCCGATCCATGTCAGGCAATACCTGGATCAGCGAGAAGCTAAGACCAGGGCGAACAGAGAAAAAGCATTATTTTCGCACATTTGGAACAAAGCTCGCGAATGGGGTTATACCAACCTACCAAACCCCTGCGTTGGAATCAAAGGTCACAAAGAGAAAGGTCGAAAGAATGTGTATGTAGCGGATGATACTTATTATGCGGTATATGAATCAGCAAGCGCCCCACTATGTGACGCAATGGATTTAGCTTCTCTTACTGGTCAAAGGCCTTCTGATGTACTCAAGATAATGGAAAATGATATTGTCAATGGTGCTCTACAGATCAAGCAAAACAAAACCGGAGTGAAACTAAGGATCAGCATTGAGGGAGAGCTCGCGTCATTGATTGAATAAATTAAGTCAAGGAAATCGCACTATACCATTCGATCACTGCATTTGATTGTGGATGAAGCAGGGCAAAGATTTACGAGCTTTATGCTGTGATTCCACTTTGACAGAGCAAGGGAAAAGGCCGGTATAAACAAAGAACATTTTCAGTTTAGGGATTTAAGGTCTAAGGCCGGTACCGACAAGGCTGATTCGGCTGGCGACATACGACAAGCTCAAAAGTAGTTAGGACATGCTAGCGTGGCTACTACAGAGAGGTATGTAAGAGGAAGAAAAGGTGACAAAGTTAAACCAACAAAATAACTTTTGCGGAAAAGTATGCCGATTGCGGAAAAAAGGGCTGCAAGCAAAACTACCTGCAACCCTTTATTTATCTGGTAGGTCGTGCGAGATTCGAACTCGCGACCAACGGATTAAAAGTCCGCTGCTCTACCAACTGAGCTAACGACCCAAAGCGCGCTATTATATCAATTCATTCAGCATTATAAAATACTTTATCACTTGGAAAAGCAAAATAAAATGAAACAAAAAACTAATTCCCGGACAGGCGCAGATTTTATCCCTATATAATCATGAAGATATCTTCCTTCTCCATGCGAGTTTACCCTGTAATATAAAAATATTAATAAATATAGTATCTCATAAACTCGACACCAACTCCCACTTTTTCCATTATGTAATGGTATCCCTCGCCTTATATCTAGTCTCTCTACTCCAAATTAGTTACATGACATTATTGTCTACTCGATCCTAACACGCGAATAGCTTCTGCGTTACTCGAGGAAAATACTTTCTCAGAAGCTTCCTGCCAAGGTAACCAGATTGCCCTTAAGTGTTCGCGTGCAGCAATATTAACCGGTACGATTTTGGGGAGTTTTAGTCCAAAGACATGTTCGGTATTGTGAGTTATGCCTGGCCCATACCGCCAGCGCCATTCCAGGAAAATTTCATATTGGTTTTGTATATGCCAGTCTGTCAGCTCATAGCATGTTGCATCAAGGTCGGTTTCTTCCTTGACTTCCCTGATAGCGGTTTGAAGCAGTGTTTCATCCGGGTCTTGACTACCTGTAACAGATTGCCAATACCCAGGATGATCTGCACGCTCCAGTAGCAATACCTGCAAATCGGCCGTATGAACAATAACCAAGACAGAGACAGGTTTTTTGTAAGCAGGCACTGTTGAAATTAGTAGCTCCAGGAAATGACCTCTTTAGGATTACGCAGGCGAATATGCAACTCTCGTAATTGCTTTTCTTCAACGATATTAGGTGCATGGGTGAGCAGGCACTGCGCACGCTGTGTTTTTGGGAAAGCAATCACATCCCGAATCGACTCGGCGCCCGTCATCATGGCAACAATACGATCAAGTCCAAATGCAATCCCGCCATGCGGTGGTGCACCGTATTGAAGCGCATTAAGCAAGAAACCAAATTTTTCCCGCGCCTCACCCTCAGAGATATTCAGTGCATTAAAGACTTTTGATTGCACATCCTGGCGATGGATCCGCACGGAGCCTCCTCCAATTTCGACTCCGTTCAATACCATGTCGTAGGCTTTGGATAATGCTTTGCCTGGCTCGGTCACGAGTAGATCCTCGTGGCCATCTGCAGGAGAAGTAAACGGATGATGAAGTGCTTTCCAGCGATTTTCTTCCTCGTCCCACTCGAACATAGGGAAATCGACCACCCATAAGGGTTTCCACTCAGAATCAATCAATCCACGTTCATGACCAATCTTGACACGTAACGCCCCTAATGCATCATTAACGATCTTGGACTTGTCTGCACCAAAGAACACCAGATCACCCTCTTGCGCACCGCTGCGTTCCAATACAGCTTTTACAACTGGCTCAGGCAGGAATTTCAGGATGGGAGATTGTAATCCTTCCATTCCTTTTTCCAGGCTGTTGATCTTGATATAGGCCAAACCCTTTGCCCCATAAATAGCGACAAAATGGGTATAATCGTCGATTTCCTTGCGCGATAATTCACTCCCTTTCGGAATGCGCAGGGCAGCTACCCGCCCATCTGGTTTCTTGGCAGCATCACGAAATACCTGAAAAGGAACCTCCTGCATTAGGTCGGTCAGCTCAGTGAATACCAAGGGTATGCGTAAATCCGGTTTGTCGGAGCCATACCTAAACATGGCTTCCTCATGACTCAATCTCGGAAAAGGAGCGGGCAAATCAACACCGATGGCTTCACGGAACAGATTGCGGATCATCCCTTCCATTAGTGCCATGATTTGATTTTCATTGAGAAAAGAGGTTTCGATATCAATCTGAGTAAATTCCGGTTGGCGATCCGCACGTAAATCCTCATCACGAAAACAACGAGTAATTTGGTAATAGCGGTCAAACCCGGACACCATCAGAAGCTGCTTAAATAACTGGGGAGATTGAGGAAGTGCAAAGAAATGTCCGTCATTGACGCGCGAAGGAACTAAATAATCCCGCGCACCTTCAGGTGTTGATTTGGTCAGCATCGGTGTTTCTACATCGATGAATCCCTGTTGATCAAGAAATGAACGTACCGCCATGGTGACTTTATGACGCAAGCGCAGGTTTTTTTGCATGACGGGGCGGCGCAGATCAAGATAGCGATGCTCCAGACGTATCGCTTCACTTAAATTTTCCTCATCCATCTGGAAAGGTGGTGTAAGCGAAGGATTAAGAATTTCAATCGTATCCACCAGTACTTCTACCTCGCCAGTTTGAAGGGCCAGATTGACCGTTCCTTCTGGACGAGGACGTACTATCCCGGTTATTTTAAGCACAAATTCGTTACGAATTTTTTCCGCAATCTGAAAAGTATTCGCATTTTCTGGGTCACAGACAATCTGAACAATGCCTTCACGATCACGTAAATCGATAAAAATCACGCCACCGTGATCGCGTCGGCGATGGACCCACCCATAAAGCGTAACAATTTGATTCAGATAGCGAGTATTAATGGTGCCGCAATAGTTAGTACGCATATTGTATTGGTTTTATATAAGGAAAATTAGGCGCATCTACAAATTCAACGCGGTTGTTAATGAAAAGACTTCAGTTTAATTATAAGTATGATCAAACGACTCGTCATGTCCATGGAAGCAATGATGTGATAACGCAGCCGACTCATTCCGTTGTGGTAGCAGACGAGACTGTGCTTTCACTCTTAGTTTCTGATTTTTCACTCTTAGTTTCTGATTTTGAGTTCGTTTTGATTTCAGACGTGGGTTTATTCTTAAAATCTGTGGCATACCAACCACTTCCCTTCAATTGAAAGCCGGCAGCAGAAATCTGCTTAACATATTCACCACTTCCACACTCAGGGCAATTTTCGATGGGTGAATCACCCATTTTTTGCAAATGTTCTTTCTCTACACCACACGAATGGCAAACATACTCATAAATAGGCATCATTATCTCCATTAATCCTTCAATGGAAAAAGCAACATTATACTTTAACCATTGTATTCAATTGTTTTGAAATAAGTAAAACAGCTTTGCTCAGGATACTTACAAAATCCTGCGGAAAAGAATATATATGCTGTAACACTTTTTTTAAAGTCCTGAATAACTTGAATCGGTTTCAAGGTCAACTCTCGTGCATACTCTGCGCGATGTTGCAGTAATGAGACAGCAGCTACAAGGGTAAAGCGGCAGATTCCACCACAATTCGTTTCACCTGAAAACGTTCCTCTGTATTCATTGTCTTGCCCTAGCCTAAGAGACGGCATGTCGCTCACTTAATTACGCCTCGGTATGTCTACTCATGTCTAGTTAGCTTCTGTAGCGATAATTTTTTCACATGTCACGGCCAGACGGATTGCTGCGCAGAAACATATTAATTCGGACTACTTGCATTCTCTGCCAATATGAATATAATTACGAATAATTCTCATTAACGATATTGTTTGCTGCGTTATATTCAGAAAAGTAAACAACTCAACTGCGAAACCAATCGATAAAAGGCGTGTTTCATGTATATTTGTGTCTGCAAGGGGGTTACTGATCATGCAATTCGCGAAGCTGTCAGTCAAGGTGCTGAACGGATGCGTGATCTAAAAGCTAATCTCGGTATTACCGAGCAATGTGGAATTTGTGCCTGCCACGCAAAAAGGGTGCTTGAGCAAGCATTAATGCAAGAAACCCCGGCCCAACCCCCTGTCACCTAAATTCACTCGTTCTTACGAGTCAACCGTCCAAGGGAACAACTGTGAAAGGGAACGCTGACATTATTAATTGGTTAAATCGTCAGTTATTGCATGAATTAACCGTGATCAATCAGTATTTTCTTCATGCCCGGATGTACAAAAGCTGGTGATTTAACTAACTTGGCGAGCATGAATATAACGAATAGATCGAGGAGATGAAACACGCTGACAAACTCATTGAGCGTATCTTGTTTCTGGATGGATTACCCAATTTACAGGAACTGGAAAAGTTTTTGATTGGTGAATCACCCCAGGAATGCGTGGCTTGTGACCTCACTCTGGAAAATACCTCACGCAAAACGCTACTTGCTGCGATTGCTGCCTGTGAAACAGTTCAAGATTATATTTCACGAGAACTTTTCGGAACATATTATTGAAAATACTGAAGAACATATCGATTGGTTAGAAACACAATTAGATGTCATGCAAAAGGCTGGTAATTTGTTCTATTGCTGGTATTCAATTTCCAGTAATATGACTAGCAAGCTCTTGTCGAATATTCTCTCTCCTTCCCGTGCAAAATCGATCTTTAATTTTGATTTATCGTATTAAAAATAATAATGTACACCCCCAGTTTTAAAAGCTTTATTACTCAACAGGAATGGATCGATATTTTATTGCCAAGACGAAGCGAATATAGCAGATATAAGAGCACACGATTTAACCGATTTTTTGTATATGCGACCTTATTCTTTTCAATATTTATTATTTTCTTACCAGATATAGTTTTTGCTGAATCGCCAGAAATTCCCAAACCTGTCACGCGCTCTTACAATATTCCCGCCGGTTCTCTGGAAAATGCACTCAGTGAATTTTCAAGGCAATCCGGAGTAAAAATTTTATTTGATAATGCTGTTATACAAGATAAGGCAACCCAAGGCTTGGTTGGTAATTATGAAATCTCTGCCGCATTAGATCAATTACTTAAAGGTACTGAATTGCAGCCAGTATCGCATCCAGAAGGTTTTACCATAATCAAATTATCCACCGACTCTGCGCTCAGCCCAGTTGTCACTACCCTCCCCTCGATCAAAATAACAGCCAGTAGCGAAACAAGTCGCTATATGGCTACCAGCAGCACCACAGCAACCAAGACTAACACCCTGCTACGCGATGTGCCTCAATCAATTTCTGTCGTTACAGAGAGTGTCATTAAAGATCAATCAATACGAAGTATAGCCGATGCTGTGCGCTATGTACCGGGTGTCGGTGTGTCGCAAGGTGAGGGAAATCGCGATGCCTTGATATTCCGAGGAAATCGCTCAACTGGGGACTTTTTTGTCGATGGTGTGCGTGATGATGCTCAATATCTTCGTGATCTCTATAACATCGAACGAATTGAAGTATTGAAAGGCCCCAATGGAATGATTTTTGGGCGCGGCGGCTCTGGGGGGGTCATTAACCGCGTAACAAAGCAAGCGGGCTGGGAACCGATTCGCGAATTCTTTTTCCAGGGAGGTTCTTATGGTCTAAAAAGAATGACCGCCGATTTCAATCAGCCAATTAATGATCAAATTGCTTTCCGGGTGAATGGTCTATTTGAAGAAGCAGGAAGTTTCCGAAATGGAGTAGATTCAGATCGGCTCGGTATTTCTCCAACCGTGACCATCAAACCGACTAATCGCACTAAAGTTGTTGTAAACATGGAACGATACTATGACGACCGTACTGCTGATCGTGGGATTCCTTCTTTCCAAGGGCGCCCGTTTGATGTTAAACATTCACAATTTTTTGGAGATCCAAGGCGAAGCGATTCCAGAGTTGATGTTTTATCTTTTAATTCGTTGATCGAGCATAAATTCGATTTTGGAGTAACCCTCCGTAATCGAACCAATTACGCTCAATTCGATAAGTTTTACCAGAATGTATTTCCCGCTAGCCCAGTTTTTAATGGTTTAGTATCCATTGACGCTTATAGCGATGCAACTGACCGTGAGAATGTTTTCAATCAAACAGATCTCCTGTATTCACTTGAAACAGGGCCTGTGGCACATACGCTGCTGGCGGGTATAGAAGTAGGACAACAGATCACTGATAATTTGCGGAAAGAAGCATTTTTCAATAATAATCCCAGACAAACCAATTTGCGTATTCCGGTCAGCAACCCCATTACAAATGCCCCTATTACCTTTGTCAATAGAGATATTGATGCGAATAATCACAGTAAAGTTAATATCACATCATTTTATTTTCAAGATCAGATAGAATTCATCCCCCAGCTCCAGGCAATAGTCGGCGTGCGCTATGATTTATTTGAAACGGATTTTCGCGATAGAAATAATCAAGATCATCTAGAAACCAAGGATGGCCTATTGTCACCAAGATTTGGCCTGATCTATAAACCGATTGAGCCTTTTTCCCTTTATGCGAGCTTTAGTCGGGCATATGTGCCACGAGCAGGAGAACAATTAACCTCACTGACTGTTACTACTGAAACTCTTAAACCCGAGAAATTTACGAATTATGAAGTAGGTATAAAATGGGATATTCGCCCTGATCTTTCGTTGACTGGTGCAGCCTATCGCATCGATCGAACCAATGTTATAACGATTGATCCCAATGATTCATCACGATCATTTTTAACCAAAGGGCAGCGTACTGAAGGCGTCGAAGTAGGCGTAAATGGTCAGCTAACTTCTAATTGGAATGTGATGGGGGGCTATGCTTATCAAGATGGGGAAATCACTAGCGAGCAGTTCGGAGCGCCGAAAGGAAACACAGTCGCTGAGCTTCCACGCAATACTTTTTCCATTTGGAGTCGATACGATTTCATTCCCCAATTCGGTGCAGCAGTAGGCGTAATTTATCGAAGTAACATGTTTGCCTCCACTGATAACACAGTGGTTATTCCAGATTTTACACGCGTCGATGCAGCACTATTTGCTCAATTTAATAAGCATGTACGCGCGCAACTCAATATCGAAAATGTATTTGATGTTAATTATTTTGCATCTGTTCAAAATAACAACAATATTATGCCCGGTTCCCCCATTGCAGTTCGTGCAGCTTTGATTGCTAATTTCTAGCTAAGTATCTGTAATAATTGTTATTAGCTTTTAGGAGTATACAAATTTAAAACAATCTATTTTCAAAATAAACAATAATAATTATTATTCGTACTATTATTAATCTTTTCATTTTTTCAAAAAGGGAGATTTATATGAAGCTTGTTTCAAGATTCATAATCATATTAAGCAGTTTCTTGATGCTATACGCAAGCGCAACAGCGTATGCCGCAACCACCTCTAATAAAGAGGCGATTGAAGCAGCAGCTGCTGCCTTCAAGACGATTGGTACCTTACGAAGAGAAACGCCTATTAACGCAGATGCTATTGCAAGCGCTTACGCTGGTGCATTACAAACGCTTGTGCAGGAAGTCGATACTACCAACCAATTGAGTCTGGATAGTGATATCTTGACTGCAATTGAGGATATCAAAAAGAATAATGATCCACAGCTGGCCGGTCAGGTCATCGACAAGACGTTACAACGTGTTTTTTACCAAACAGTTTTTAACCGTATTGCGTCGATACGGGATCAATTTAAAGAGGCGACACCTGCTGCACTAAATCAAATGACAGATGAAGCGCTCGTATCGGCTCAAGTGCTTAGCTCAACTACTGCAAGACCGAATCAAGTTCTTACTACAGATAAACAATCTTTAGTGGAAGGCACCAATTCAGGATTAGATATTGCAATAAATGAAGCCTTTGAAAGAATTAGAAATACATTAAATAAAAATAACCCGGACGAAGACTTTGCTAACTTTGGTATTGAGCGCTACGCGACCAGAATGTCATTAACGCGTGCCTATTACAATTCGGTTTTACGTGAAGTAGCGGGTGTTCTTAATAACAGAGACAGAGATCCGGAAACGACGGCCATCGAACAGAAAGAAGGTGAAATTTTCTATCGTATTATTGAGTCACTTGTCGCGCGGGATAATCCAATAGGTAATTTGCTGATAAAAGCTCGGTTGACAGGCAATCCTTCCGAAATTACAGCAGATGAATTAGTCAGTGAATTAAACAAAGGGTTTATTGGTCGAGTAAAAGCTGAAATGAAAGGCCAAGAAGATAATATTGGCAAAGATCGCGCTCATGCAATGGCAGAGGCTGCAGGAACACTTTATTTTGCCAAGATCCTTCTGCCGGATCTAGAGCTACGTCTAGGCGCAGATGTACGTAGCAATTTTGAAAATGCATTAAATAATCTGCAAATTGCAAGCAGTGAAAACAGTGAGCCTAAATCAGCGGAAGCGCGTCAAGTCATTTCAACGATTCTCACCAACTATGAGAATCAACTTAAGCTTACTAAATTTAATAAAACAAATGATACAAGTTTGATCATTGATGGGGCAGTTTCATCTTATCAAGCTATTGGTGAATTACGTAGTCAAACGCCCATGAACGCCGATGCCATTGCTGCTGAATATGAAGGAGACTTACAGCAACTAACGCAAATAGTGGACGGCATCTATGGATTGTCGATGAATAACGACATATTAAACGCCATAGAAGTTATCAGAAGCGGAAATGAGACTGCATTAGCTGCCCAAGCCATTGATAAAACTTTACAACGCGTTTTCGCATTAACTGTCTATAACCGCATAACGTTAACGCTGGACGCTTTTGATAGCCTGCCAACCGATGCGCTGGAACTTGAGTGGGATCGGGCCTATGCTGCCTTTCTCGCAATTGTTGGTACAGCAGGCAGAGAAAACAAGGTACTCACAGCGGATAAACTGGCCATCGAATCAGGCAGCAACCCTGATCTGGATGATCAAATAACATTAGCATTTATCAATGGGAAAGAAGCATTGGTTAAAAACAGCGCAGAGGATAAAACAAATCTTGCGCTCGCACGTGAAAATATCGTCGTCCCACTAGTCAGAAGTTTCTTAATTGGAGTGCTGCGTGAAGTGGAAGGCATTATTTCAGAAAGAGATAGAGATATTAATGAAGCAAGAGAAAAACAGATTGAGGGCGAATTCTTCTATCGCATTGTGGAAGAGTTTATTTCACAAACCAATCCGAGTGGCAGTACTCGTATTAAATCTCAATTGACCAGAGATTTGGCTAATGTATCCGCAAACGAAATCGTAAGCGAAATCAGCAAAGGAATAATAGGTCAAGTTAAAAATAACTTAAAAGAGATTGAATCAACATTTCAGGCTGACAAGAATCAAGCTACGCTGGCAGCTGAAAGATTATCTCTGTATGCCAATATATTCCTTCCAGATTTAGCATTGCGTTTAGGCTCATTAGAACGCGTAAAAATGGAAAACGCGCTGCAGGATTTAAAAGAAGCCATTAATCAGAATAAGGTGGATAAAGCAATTGATGCGAGAGAAACCATACTGTCTGTTATCGCAAATTATGAAAGCCAGTTAATTTAAATAATTGGCGCCCCACTTAACATGATGTAAGGTGGGGTTTAGTTTCTAAAACATGGAGAGCGGGATCTAGTCATTTCTAGATCCCGCTCTGTTTTTTTGTTATTCTATTTTTTGATCAAAATTAGCAAGATTTCTCAAGATAACTTCTTATTTTGCTGTAGCATTTCCGTAGCATGCTGGCGGGTCGTGGCAGTAATATTCATTCCCCCAAGCATACGCGCTATTTCCTCTACCCGCTCCTGCTCATCCAGTGAGCGGATAGCGCTAGACACTGGATTGTCTGCAAGCAACCCAGGCACTTTGACCACCTGCCAATGCTGATCTCCCATTGAGGCTACCTGAGCTAAATGGGTAATACAAAGTACCTGGCGCGTTTTGCCTAACTTCTTAAGAAGTGTGCCGACAATTTCAGCCACTCGTCCCCCTATTCCTACATCTACCTCATCGAATATCAGGGTTGGCGCTGTACTTATCTGGCTCGTAATAACTTGGATGGCTAGACTGATACGTGATAATTCGCCCCCTGAAGCAACTTTTGCGAGCGGGCGTAGCGGTAGCCCTCGATGCGTTGAAACTTGAAATTCAATTTGTTCATATCCATGCGCATTGGCTTGATTACAAGGTATCAGTATGATATCAAAAGAACCTCCCGCCATTGCCAGCGTTTGCATCACCTCAGTGACCTGATGTGCCAATGTTTCAGCCGCTTTGCGTCGCTTGGTGCTAAGTGTCTGAGCAAGTTCTTCATAGGCTTTCTTTGCCAATGATACTACTTCACCCAGGCTGTCTCCATCAGCATTATGTCCCAGTTCCTGCAGGCGTTGCATTGTTCTATGCAATAAATCAGGTATCTCCTCTGGAGAAAGACGATATTTTCTAGCTAAGGCGTGAATAGCTGAAATTCTGTCCTCGATAATACGTAGACTTTGCGGATCAAGATTCAGTCGCTGTTGATAGTGTTTTAATTCGTATACTGCTTCCTGTAGCTGAACCTGGGCAGTTTCCAATAAATTATAAGGAGACTTAAGATCATTATCATAATCCAGAGAATGACGCAGACGAGTGAGCACAGTATGCAACTGCTCCAACGCAGCAGATTCACTTTCGCATAATATTTCCAAACTGGATTCGACTGCTTCCAACAAATTTGCTGTATGAGACAAACGATTATGATCAGTCTGTAATGCTTGCCACTCCTCTATTGAAAAGTTCAGTGCAGAAAGTTCCTGAAGCTGCCATTCCAGCTGTTCGCGCTCTTGTAAAAATAGAGCCGCATTCTGCTCCCATTTAAGGTGTTGCTGATGCAATTGCTGCCAATGTTGAAAAGCTGCTGCGACCGCTTTGACTAACTCACTATTGGCAGCATAGCCATCAAGTAAGTCTCGCTGCGTGTCACTGCGTAACAAAGATTGATGCGCATGCTGCCCATGAATATCAACTAATTGATCGCCAACGGTACGAAGCTGCTGCAAGGTTACGGCATTACCATTGATATAACCGCGGGAACGTCCATGAGTGTCTATAATACGGCGAAGTATACAAATGCCAGCATCACCCTGGAGATCATTTTCTCCCAACCATGCCTGCAGACTTAGATGATTGTCGATATCAAATTCGGCAATGATTTCTGCACGCTCACAGCCATGCCGAATCTGACTCACCTCGCCACGTCCTCCCAGCGCAAGCATCAAGGCATCAATTAGGATGGATTTTCCTGCACCTGTTTCACCGGTCAAAACTGTAAAGCCTGGTTTAAACATCAGTTCAGCTAAATCAACAATCACAAAATCACGAATCGTTAAAAGAATCAACATGCCAAGCAACTATTATTGATTTTTTTGGGGAATTTCACTCCAACCTAGCTTTTCTCGCAACATGCGGTAGTAACTATGATTGACCGCATGTAACAATTTGACTCTCTCGGAGAAACATCGCACGATAATCCTGTCATGTTCCCCTAGATCAAACCAGGAATGACTATCCGCATATATTTTGGTTTCAGTGGTATAAAGCACCTTGATTTCGATCATTGCATCCGGTTCGACCACGATAGGACGATTACTCAAAGTATGAGGGCATATTGGGACTAACTCAATCAAATCAAGGCAGGGATGTAAAATAGGCCCTCCTGAAGAAAGCGCATAAGCTGTTGATCCCGTGGGAGTAGCCACAATCAAGCCATCAGAGCGTAATGAGTAGACATATTCATCATTGATGCGTACTTCAAATTCAACCATACCGGTGCTAATACCTCGATGAACCACCACATCATTAAACGCTAACGCCCTGAACACACTTACCTCATTGCGCAATACTTCTGCAGATAACAGCATGCGTTTTTCGATAACAAACTGCCCATCCAGCATGGCACTAAGCGTTTCCGTCATGGTATCCACTGTCAAATCAGTCAGAAAACCGAGCCGTCCTTGATTAATCCCGACCAATGGCACATTAAATGGGGCAAGAATCCTCGCAATGTTAAGCATGGTGCCGTCTCCCCCTAATACCACAGCAAGATCAGCCTGTGCACCAATCTCTTCCAATGTCAGCACTGGGTAGTCAATTTTGCCAAGATGTGAGGCAGTCAATTGATCAAGTACCACTTCAAAATTGCGGCTGATTAAATACTCTGCCAAACTCAATAACGGTGCCAGGATTTCCGGATTCTTATGCTTACCGATTAATGCAATTTTGTTGAAAAATGCGCTCATGGAAACAAATTTATATTTGAGATATCAAATGTCTTCAGTAAATATTTTGCATATTAACGCAGCGTGTCTGAAAGGTAAAAAAATTATTGCTGAAATAACTCTCTACTAAAGAAAGCTGGATTTTTCTTCCAGAATATACTCTCTAGCAAAGCTGTATCGTGTAGAATAAACAGATGCTTAACGAACGCGCCAAAATCTTACTGAAGACACTGGTCGAACGCTTTATTCATGAAGGCGAACCAGTAGGATCGCGTTCGCTTTCTAAATTCTCTGGATTAGATCTCAGTCCTGCTACCATCCGCAATGTCATGGTTGATCTTGAGGAAATGGGTTATGTCGCCAGCCCTCATACTTCAGCCGGCCGGATACCTACCGCTAAGGGTTACCGTTTTTTCGTCGATAGCTTATTGGTCGTCCAATCATTAGATAGTAAAGAGGTGTCCCACCTGGAAAACCAGATGCATCCTGATAATCCGTCAAGACTCATCAATGTAGCTTCGCAAATGCTCTCCGAATTGACCCGGTTTGCAGGAATAGTGGTTACACCCAAACGGTCAGGTGGCGCCGTATTTCGTTATATCGAGTTTATGGCATTGTCTGAAAAGCGCATTCTGCTGATTATGGTGACGCCAGAAGGCGATGTGCAGAACCGGATCATTTTTACTGAAACTTCCTACAATCAATCAGACTTGATCGAAGCAAGCAACTTTCTCAATCAGCATTATGCAGGCTGCGCGCTGGAAGAAATCCGCAGCCGCCTGCAGTTAGAGCTAAAGCAATTGCGCCATGATATGACGAGTCTGATGAGCACAGCAATTGAAATCAGCAGCGATGTCATTCGTGAAAGCAGTGAAGCCGTTGTATTAGCAGGTGAACATAAACTGCTCGATGTTAAGGATCTCTCTGACAACTTGACTAGTTTAAGAAAACTTTTTGAGTTATTTGAGCGTAAAACCAAATTGTTACAGCTCATGGAACTGAGCCGCCAAGCTCATGGTGTAAAAATTTTCATCGGCGGAGAATCAGATGTCGCTGCATTGGATGCAGTCAGTGTAGTGACGGCCCCTTACGAAATTGAAGGAGAAGTAGTGGGTACTGTCGGCGTTATTGGTCCGAGACGTATGGCTTATGAGCGTGTTATCCCGATCGTAGATATTACTGCCAGACTGCTCACAAGTGGGCTGTCAAAAAATTGACAGATATTATTTATGCATCTTACCAGTTTAAGCAGAAATAAAACTAAATAAATCCATGTTACCTGAGCCAGCCTACCAACACGGGACCTTAAGTAAAATTGGAGTGTTGCTGATTAATTTGGGAACACCTGACGCCCCTACTGCAAAAGCGCTGAGACCTTATCTAAAACAGTTTCTCAGTGATCCAAGAGTCATCGAAATTCCTCGTTGGATCTGGTGGTTGATATTACATGGCATTATCCTTAATACGCGCCCAAGAAAATCGGCTGAAAAATATGCGCAAATCTGGATGCCGGAAGGCTCTCCGTTAAAAATCCATACTGAGCAGCAAGCCAGGCTATTAGCACGCTCTTTGGAAGAGCGCATTAAACCAGCCCCTATCGTTGAATTTGCCATGAACATCGGTAATCCATCTATCGCGCATGTATTGCAACATATGAAAGAGCGCGGTTGTGATCGCATCCTGGCCTTTCCGCTTTTTCCGCAATATGCATCTAGCAGCAGCGGCTCAGCCATAGATAGCCTTTTTTCGGAGCTGAAAAAGATGCGTAATATTCCGGCTGTTCGCACAGTTAAGCATTTTCATGATCATCCGGGCTATATTGCTGCACTAGCACAAAATATTCGAGATTATTGGGCTGAGCATGGTAAACCCGACAAGCTTATCCTCAGTTTTCACGGCGTCCCGCGAAAAACGCTAGACAAAGGAGATCCTTATCACTGTGAATGTCAGAAAACTGGCAGGCTACTGGCAGAAGCGCTAGAACTAGATGCAGAACAATACCAAGTGTGTTTCCAGTCGCGCTTTGGCAACGCGAAATGGTTAACACCATATACTGCCGTGACCCTCAAAGAATTAGGCAAGTTAAAAACGCAACGCGTGGATGTCGTTTGCCCTGGTTTTGTTTCGGATTGCCTGGAGACACTGGAAGAAATCGCCATTGAAGGAAAAAAAACTTTCATTGAAGCTGGGGGGCAGGAATTTCATTTTATCCCATGCCTCAATGAGCATCACGATTGGATCAAAGTGTTGAGCGATATGGCTTACACTCACCTGCAGGGCTGGCTAGGTTCAGAACCAACTGAAGAAGAAATTGAACAATCACGTAATCTTGCACTGGAGATGGGCGCCATAGAATAAGTTGCTAAGAAAACCATAAATAAGCAACTTCTTTTATTATTTATAATTGTTTTCCCCCATACAGTATAATTATTATTTCAATAATCGCTCCAAAGTTAGTCGGTAAATCTCTGATAATCGCTCTATATCCTCTATCTCCACGTACTCGTTGAGTTTATGAATAGTGGCATTGCGCGGCCCAAATTCGACTACTTGAGGGCAAATATCCGCGATAAAACGACCGTCAGAAGTGCCACCTGTAGTGGAGAGCTCGGGTTCAATTGCTGTGACACTTTTAATCGCTGCGCTGAGTGCGTCAGCTAATTTTCCTTTTTGGGTAAGATAAGGTTTACCGGAAAGCTCCCATATCAATTCATAAGTCAAGCCATGCCGATCGAGAATTTCATGAACTCGCTGCTTAAGTGATTCAACCGTACTTGCGGTTGAGAAGCGGAAATTAAATAGCAGGCTCACTTCGCCCGGAATAACGTTAGTAGCCCCTGTCCCACCATGAAAATTGGAAATATGCCATGTCGTAGGAGGAAAATACTCATTACCTTGATCCCATTCGGTCCGGGCCAGTTCAGCGATAGCTGGCGCAGCCAGATGAATTGGATTTTTGGCAAGATGGGGGTAAGCAATATGGCCTTGTATTCCCTTGATAATTAAATTTCCTGATAGTGAGCCACGTCGCCCATTCTTGATGGTATCACCCAGTTTATTAGTACAGGTCGGTTCACCGACAATGCAATAATCAATCAATTCTCTGCGCGCTTTCAGCACTTCAACCACCTTGACCGTGCCCTCCACGGCAACTCCCTCTTCATCTGAGGTGATCAATAATGCAATGGATCCCTTATGATTGGGATGGGTAGAGACAAAATGTTCTATGGCGGTCACAAAAGCAGCCAGAGAAGACTTCATATCCGCTGCTCCGCGCCCATACAATTTATTGTCCCGAACAGTAGGTATAAACGGATCACTTTCCCATTGAGTCAATGGGCCGGTTGGCACGACATCGGTATGGCCTGCAAAACAGACAACTGGCTGAACATCGCCCCGGCGCGCCCATACATTGTCAACTTCGCCATAACGCATGCTTTCAATGTTAAACCCGATTTGTTTTAGCCGACTGATTAATATTTCCTGGCAACCATCGTCATTTGGTGTAAGTGAGCGACGGCCAATTAACGTTTGGGCAAGTGTCAATGTGTCAGCAGACATGAAATATTTCCTTGAATGAATAGCATATAGTATTTAAAAATTCACACGAGCGATTTATCTGGTACATCTTTATATCTTTATATTTTACTGGCGCCTTACTTAAGGGAGAGTCAATACATTTCGTAATACGTTCCGGCCACGCTCCCCAAGAAAAAACTCTTTGATAAAAGGGTGATCAATTTTTATGATATCGGCCAATTCACCTACTGCAACAAGGCTCTGATCAGCCAGTACTGCGACACGCGTAGATAGCGCGGCCAACGTATCCAGGTCATGCGTGACCATGATGATCGTCAATGTAAGTTCCTTGCGTAATGTTTGAATGAGTTTGATAAAACTCTCGCTCAATGGCGGATCCAAACCCGCTGTAGGCTCATCCAGAAACAGCACTTCGGGATCCAATGCAAGTGCTCGTGCTAAAGCAACACGTTTGATCATACCCCCTGAGAGTTCCGCCGGCATTTTGTTAACATGCTGCGCTTCTACTTCAACCATATCAAGTTTTAACATGACCAGGTCGCGAATCATTTCTTCCGTCAGACAATGTAACTCGCGCATCGGCAGTGCAATATTGTCATATACATTCAGCGCACTAAAAAGTGCACCTTGCTGAAACAAAACGCCTGAGCGATTACGTAAGCTTCTCAATAATTCAAGGTCACAATCATATGTGGAGTGCCCAAGAATCTTAACACTCCCTTGCGCGGGAATTTCCAGGCTTAACATCTGGCGCAGCAAGGTGGTTTTACCACTACCTGAACCCCCGACCAAGGATAATATTTCTCCCTGATATATATTTAAGTTAATGTTTTTATGGATGACATGACTACCAAAGCGTGTATACAAGCCTTGTAGCTCTATAATAGGATCATTATTAATCATTAGCTCCTAATCTTAAGACCTACATTCGAGAAAATTACCGCGAATATCGCATCAATGAGGATAACTGCTGTGATGGAAGTCACTACGGAATTGGTCGTACCCTCGCCAAGGCTTTCAGTATTCGGTTTAATACGCAAACCAAAATGGCAAGCAATCAGGGCGATGGCCATGCCACAGACTACCCCCTTGCCCATCCCTATCCATAAATTTGCAACTGGAACAGCATCGGGTAAATTACTCAATGCATATTTATAATTCAACCCTATTTGCAGATCAGCTGCCAGAATTCCTCCGAGCAGGGCAATCGCGCTGGTCCAAAGTACAACGAGCGGCATAGCGATCCCTAATCCAATGATTTTAGGTAAAACCAACCTTAAGCTATGTGGGATACCCATGACGGTCAGAGCATCCAATTCCTCTGTAACACGCATCACACCAAGTTGCGCTGTCATTGATGAGCCAGAACGGCCAGCAACTAATATTGCAGCTAGCATTGGTCCCAGCTCACGAACGATACTCATTCCTAAAATATTGATAATAAACATATCCGCACCGTAGCTATGAAGTTGCTCAGAAGAAAGATAGCTCAGGACAATTCCGATAAGGAAACCCACGAGTGCAGTAATACTCAGTGCTTGCGCCCCTGTTCTGAATAAATTTGCAGAAATCTCTCGCAGTGGAATTTGATTAGGATGTTTGACGAGATAGAGAACATTCAGTAATACCTGCCCTAATAACGTGATAATGCCAGTCAAATGATCCCAAAATAAAAAAAAACGCCTACCCAGCGTCAGGATGGGCCAAAGAATGTCACGGCGTACGGGTTTAGGTGCAGGACGTGCTTTTTCCAAGTGAGTAAACAACCTTTCATGCTCAGGTCGTATCAATAAATTAGCTGGGCGGTGCATTTTCCAGGCACGCCAGATTAATACGGCACCGGCATGATCCATTTGCTGGATACTCGTTAAATCCCAGTGAAGATCTGATTGTGTTGCAAAATGAGTAAGCTTGGCACCTACTTTCTGTAGCTGTTGGTCTAATGCTGCCAGCGTATAACTGCCCGTGAGTTTGATGCAGGATATATTTTGCTCGACAGTTATTTGATACCAAGGTGAAGTATCATCTATATGATTACTGGGCAGCATAATTTTCTTTTTTGTAGTTATGAAGCAACGCTATATAGCAAAAATAGACTACCAAAGTGTGTCAAGATGCAAACGATGAGTCATTATAGACCACCCTCAAGAGATAAACCTCATTATGATAATCAGGATTAATTAAAAAAACAGTGAGTACTTTTTTTCTAGGGGTAAATAAATTAATTTATACAATATCTAATATTGCCTGCTTATTCCATTTCTAAATCAAAAATAACACGAAAGCGAGCCGCAGACAGTATAAAGAGTACGGCAAAAAGTGCCCGACAAAATCACATTCAATTTATAAATGGAATAAAATAATTTTATTAATGAAGCTTTCACGTTTAATATGGATATCAATACAATGCGCTGTGCTTGTGGCAGCAATAAAAAATATATTGACTGCTGTGGCCATTATCTCGACGAAGGCGAAGTTGCTTCTAATGCAGAAGTATTAATGCGTTCACGCTACACTGCGTATACACTTGGTCGTGAAGATTATCTTTTGGCGACCTGGTATCACAGTACCCGCCCAACCTCGCTTAGATTGGCAGATCGACCGTACAGAAAGTGGCTCAATCTTGAAGTGAAGCACCATGAACAACTCGCACCGGAACATGCGATAGTTGAATTTATAGCCCGCTATAAAGTAAGCGGTCGTGCTCATCGTCTGCATGAAATCAGTCGCTTTGTGTACCAAGCAGGACAATGGTTTTATATAGATGGGGATATCCTCTAATCATGTAGCCAAAACGAAGATCCGTTGAGACTATCATCACCTGAGCAATTTTCTGCTAGGGTCTGTTGACGTTTTAAGATAAGTATTTCATAGATAGAAACAAACTCGTAATATTGGGGTTCCCATACCACCAACAAAACGAGTTTGCGATGCCCCGAATAATGCTCAATGATGAGTACTGATCGAAGCTGGAGAAGATTCTGCTTCAAGAATCGATTTATAACAAGCGCAATCTGCGCATGACGGTAGAAGGCCTACTGTATCGAATGCGGGTTGGCTGTCCGTGGCGCGACCTGCCCAGGGTGTTCGGCTGCTGGAATTCCATCTATAAAAGATTCAATGCCTGGTCATTGAGCAGGAAATGGCTCAATATTTTCAAAGCATTGGCTGTTGATCCGGATTGGGAGTGGAAATTTATTGATGGCAGCTATGTTAAAGCGCATCAACATAGTGCGGGAGCAGCGAGTCAAGAATCGCAGGCTATCGGGAAAAGCCGTGCAGGCAATACCACCAAGATCCATTTAGTGGTCGATGGTTATGGCTTGCCAGTTGAGTTTGAAATCACCGGTGGAGAAGTCAATGACTGTTCTGCAGCACCTGATTTGATTGCCAGGTTACCTGACGCAAAAGCGATGGTGGCGGACAAGGGCTATGACAGCGAATGGTTACGGGAACAGATAACGAAGAAGGGAGCTCAGGCTGTGATACCGAGAAAGCGCAACTCGTTGAAGGGTAATGCAGATATGGATTGGGGTTTATATCAATACCGGCATTTGGTGGAGAATGCTTTTGCCCGGCTAAAGCAGTACCGGGCAATAGCGACACGATACGACAAACTGAAGCGAAATTACGAGAGTATGGTAGCTATAGCATGTGGATATCTATGGTTACCTATGTAAAATGTCAACAGACCCTAGTACAAACAGATTTATTGCACACCGTGCATCATTTTTTGTAATGTCTTAATGAGTGTAAATAAAAGCAAGGATGCAAGCCCGGACAAAATGACAAAAATCAAAAAAACTCATATAGATCATTGATTTCAAATATTATGATTTTTGACGGCGCAGGAAATGCAGGATCAGGGTACAAAGAACTTAATGTGCCTGCAAATTTATTGGCAGCTGCACTTGATAAAAACCATACACCCATTAACAAGGAAGCAAATTTCTCAGGGGCTAGTTTTATATCCATCGCTAAGTCAATTGGTGATAAGCACAATTCACCAATAATATGCAATAACTATAAGCTAGTTAGCCACATGAAATTAATTTTAATAGTTAGATCTATCCCTTTTATGCCAAATGCAATTACCATAGCCTATCGATAAAAACAATAACCCGAAAGCTTGTTTAGTAGGTGATGATGGTTCTAAATTGAGTTGAACTAAGAATGTCCAGATAAGGGAGAATACGGGGCTAAAATAATGATAAGTACGGCATTAATTGATTGAAAAAAGCTTGCTAGAATTTCTGTGCCGAATAGGTCTCTATCAGTTTGTTCTTCTGCAAAAAATATCAATGATGCAGCCGCTTGTTCGAATGCTGCCCAGAAAAAATAACGAAAAAGGCAAGGATATAAATAACCCCTATACGTTGTTTCTCAATTAAAGTAAGCGTTTTGTCAGCAATGATTGCAGTAGGGCCGATAATAGTGATGGAAAAAAAAGCTGACCCCAATGATATCTAAATCCATAAAGCTATAACTAAAGTTTCTGGATTCGCGGAATATCAATAACACATTGATATATAAAGAATAAAGTGTTCTAAAAGGGTATAATATCGCTTGTCTAGAAATATTATTACTCCCTAATAGAACACCAATGAATCCTGTCACAAAAATCACAGCTTTACCAGCTTTAACGGCTGATCTTTTGCAAGCAAGCGAACTCTTAATTGATAATATTTTTGCTATGCTTTGACAACGGCTAGGGATAAAAACCTTATTGAACCGTTGTGGATTTAGCAAACGTTCAGGCAGGCCAATCAATGAAGTGATTTACACGCTATCGCTGTGGTTGTGGTTAAAGAAGGAATCTATTGGCATGTTTGCGCGCGAAGGGTTGCTGCAAGGGATGGATAAAGATGTGCTTTACGACACCCTGAACCGAGAAGATCTGAACTGGCGCAAGCATCATGAGCAGGTTGCGCGCAAGGTGCTGTCAAGTTATCAGGCGAAGAATAGTGCGTTTGTTGTGGATGATACGGTAGTACGACGGTTTGGTTACAAGATGCCTGGCATATCGAGCCATTTTGATCACACCCTGGGAAGGCATGTGATGGGACAGCAAGTAGTGACACTGGATTTGGCAAGCGAAGAAGGTTTGTGCCACTGGATAGCGAATTGTTTATTAGCCAGGTAAAAGCCCAGCCTCTGGAACAGCCATTTCAGGATGGGCGCAGTATAGTGGCGAAGCGTTATCGTATAGCTCAAAACCAAAGCAAGCCAGAGAAGGTTGCCAGTATGATTCACCGGGCTGGTGCGGGCTGGGATTGACGCAAGTTATCTATTGGCCGATGCATGGTACGGCAGCAAAGCGATGATACGCCTGAGCCAGGAAACCGCATTGGTTGCCATTCTCAGGATGAAGAAGAACAAGATGAAATATCGTGTAAGTGAATATGCCAAGGGTAGCATGGTGAGACAGGAATTGGATGCCAGAGCACTCTATCGGCACAGTGTCCGTAAAAATGGCAGATGATTGCCGGCTGTGGCTACCAAGCTAAAATGGTAGATGCAGAACTCAATCTGGCCGAAAGCCCTAAGGACTCTGAACAATGGGTTAAAGTTCGGTTGCTATTTGTCCGTGGCGCGGTTGATAAAACTAAAACCCAAACAGGCAAGCATGACTGGGTGGTCTTTTTATGTACCGATACCGCTTTATCCGCCACGGAGATTTTACAACGCTTTGCCATGCGGTGGGCAATTGAAGTTTATTTCAAGGAAGCAAAGCAGCATCTCGGATTGCTGAAAGAGCAAAGCAACCATTATGCCGCCTATATCGCATCCATTCATTTGGCAGCTATCCGATTTTGTCTGCTGGCGATCGCCAAACAAATACAAGATGCCAACAGTATTGCCCAGATACGGCAGAAGATTTGTAGTAATAGCACCGATATAAGCTTTGCCAGCAAGTTATGGCAAGTATTTCGTGCCATCATTACTGGTGCATTAGATGAATTAAAAGCCGTACTGGGCGACGCAATTACTTTATTACTGGATATTATCGACGCACACATCCAGTACTTTTTTGTTCAAACCTTGCAACTTGATCCTGGAACAATAAAGCTTGATGCCTTATAAATCAAAGTAATATCTCTAGTTTAAGAGGGAAAATGAACTCCGAAACTTTAACGTGAAAGAACCCTTATTATGGGTGAGTGGGAATCTGGCTACTGAAAGCCATAAAATTAGAAATAGTTAGATCAGGTTGGTTTCGTAATGAAACCGAAACGAATCAATGCCTTGATCCAACGAGGGGCGTTGCGTTGAACCGAAAGTGCTTCATAGTCGGTGGCGCAATCTC
>NZ_FOUB01000076.1 GCF_900114745.1 Nitrosomonas communis
GGTCGACAGGTTCGCATGCAGTGCTCCCGCAAACATTACTCCACAGGCTATCGCTAGCCCCTTCAGCCATTTTCTGGCATTCATTCCTCTCTCCTCCCTTCTTTGCTTTTTGTTTTAATACATGAATTTCTATCCAGATTATCACGCCATAGCTTTAATCGAACTTGCTAAACGGCTTTTATGCCGTGCGGCCTTGTTTTTATGAATAATCCCCTTATTTGCGATAGAATCCAAAACACTGGTTGATTTCCTAAACACAGTTTCAGCTAAATCTTTATCCCCAGATTCAATTGCTTTTCTTATGCTCTTGATCGCAGTTCTCATTCTGGATCGCAAACTAAAATTTTGCTCTCGCCTCACGACAGTTTGTCTAGCTCGTTTCTTGGCTTGTGCTGTGTTGGCCATATATAATTCCCCAATCAATTTTTGCTAAAAAACCTCGGATGTTACGTTTATTCTAAAAATAATGCAACATTACGTCATCATTAATATTCTTCGACCAAATTACTACTGACAGTAAACCGCTCAAAAACCAGGTCTTCCATTATAAAATTAAAATCTCTAATATCTGCTTTTTAGAAATATTCTCAAAAAAGAATGATATATAATATATAATATATTGCTTCTATTATAATTTTTCATTCAATGAAATAATGAAAAATCAAGATTCATCAATGCCTACCGAAGGGATCTTGAGCGCAAGGCCGTGCATACTTCTATAATTTCCTGAAATACCTTATAATTTGAATTTTGCTTCATCCATATCTATCGATATCCTGCTTCACCTTACATCATACCCAACTATCAAAATCTACTTGATGAACAGAATCATTTTTCGTATTTTTCGTTGAAGATACGTTCGCTGAAAATACGATACGCGCCCACATCAAATTCATTTCATAATGGAAGAGACTGAAAATTGACAATTCCGTATGAGTAGAATAATATTTCTGATTAATTTGTGTTCAAAAAGAAAACACTCAATATAAAAAAGCGAGATAAGTTCAGTGAAAACCTTTTCAGCTAAACCGCATGAAGTCAAACATGATTGGTTTGTTATAGATGCGACCGATAAAGTTTTGGGAAGATTAGCCGCAGCGATAGCACATCGTTTGCGTGGCAAACATAAACCTATCTATACTCCTCATATTGATACAGGAGATTATATCGTTGTCGTTAATGTTGATAAAATCCGTGTAACGGGGAATAAGGCAGAAGATAAGAAATATTACCGTCATAGTGGCTATCCTGGGGGAATATACGAAACCAGTTTCAAGAAGATGCATGCACGTTTTCCTGGAAGACCTCTAGAAAAAGCAGTAAAAGGCATGTTACCCAAGGGTCCTTTAGGTTACGCTATGTTCAAAAAACTTAAAGTGTATGCAGGAGATACTCATCCTCATACCGCACAGCAACCAAAGCTATTAGAAATCAGGGCTTAATTTATGGCAATAAATTATAATTACGGGACTGGTCGCAGAAAAAGCGCTGTAGCTAGAGTCTTTATTAAACCAGGGAGTGGCTTATTTACCATTAATAATAAGCCAGTTGATGAATATTTTTCACGTGAAACCGGACGCATGATTGTTCGTCAGCCGCTTGAGTTGACTGGCAACATGGCAAATCTGGATATAATGGTTAATCTCTGCGGTGGTGGGGAATCCGGACAAGCAGGTGCAGTGCGCCACGGAATAACCAGAGCTCTAATTGATTATGACGCTTCCCTTAAACCAGTTTTAAGCAAGGCAGGCTTTGTGACACGTGATGCACGTGAGGTTGAACGGAAGAAAGTTGGCTTACGTAAGGCACGTCGACGCAAACAATTCTCTAAACGTTGATTTATTAAATTTTCCAATAAAAGCCGCCTATATTGGCGGCTTTTTTGTTTTACCAGAAGTAAAATATATTAAGATATATGCTCTAATACATAGGAACTCTCTATGATAAAAGTCGGTATAGTGGGTGGAACAGGTTACACAGGAGTGGAGTTGTTACGCATTCTTGCACAACACCCGAAAGTTCAACTAGAAGTAATCACTTCACGCCAAGAAGCTGGCATGCCTGTGGATGAATTATTTCCCAGTTTACGCAAGCAGATAACCCTTAAGTTTACTGACCCCGGCAAGGCGGAGCTAAATAAATGTGATATCGTTTTTTTTGCCACGCCCAATGGAGTGGCTATGCAACAGGCAAAAGCCTTGTACGATGCTGGCGTTTTTGTTGTTGACTTATCGGCAGATTTTCGTATCAAAGATGTGGCAGAATGGCAAAAGTGGTATGGAATGTCTCATGCTTGCCCGGAATTGGTTGCAGAAGCAGTGTATGGTTTGCCCGAAATAAATCGTGAGCAAATAAAAAATGCGCGATTAATAGCTAATCCTGGTTGCTATCCTACCGCAGTCCAATTAGGCTTTTTGCCTTTAATTGAAGCTGGAGTAGTCGATATGAATCATCTGATTGCTGATACTAAATCAGGTGTATCCGGTGCAGGACGTAAAGCAGAAGTCCATGCCTTATTTTCAGAAGCAGCTGATAACTTCAAGTCTTATGCAGTACCAGGGCATCGCCACCTACCTGAAATAAAGCAGGGCTTATTCAGTATAGCTAAAAAACAGGTTGGTCTTACCTTTGTGCCTCATCTTACACCCATGATTCGTGGAATACATGCAACACTCTATGCAAAACTGACCAAAAAGGTTGATTTGCAAACTTTATATGCGGATCGTTACGCTAAAGAACCATTTGTAGATGTATTACCAGCAGGCAATCATCCAGAAACACGTTCTGTCCGAGGATCTAATTATTGTCGAATTGCAGTGCACCGCCCCCAGGATGGCGACATTGTAGTAATACTTTCGGTAACAGATAATCTCGTGAAGGGTGCAGCAGGGCAGGCAGTACAAAATATGAATATCATATTTGGATTTCCAGAAACATTAGGAATTGAGCACGTTCCATTATTGCCTTAACCTTATTTTGAGCTCAATTTATCTATAAAATAAGAAACTGTTCCAAAAGAAATACTTCTAAATCAAATAAATCTCGGTCATAAATTAATTTTCTACATACCTAAATAACAATACGCCTTATTCGAGATTTTTATTTAATAATAGATAAAATAGGTGGAATGATATGAGCACAATAAATACCAATGTAAACACTGAAAAGCAGTTACCTTTAATGTTTACTGCGAATGCAGCAGACAAAGTTAAGCATCTTATAGAAGAAGAAGGAAACCATAATTTAAAATTAAGGGTCTTTGTAAGCGGAGGGGGATGCTCAGGCTTTCAATATGGCTTTACTTTCGATGAAATCATCAATGAAGACGATTTTGTTATGGAAAAAGAAGGGGTAAAACTGTTAGTGGATTCGATGAGCTTTCAATATTTAATTGGTGCTGAAATTGATTACCAGGAAAACCCTCAGGGCGCACAGTTCATTATTAGAAATCCGTCTGCGGCAAGCACATGTGGTTGCGGCTCTTCTTTCTCTATTTAATTGCTTAGCTATCAAGGTTTAGGCAGTATAAATTGCTCCAAGAATCCGGCAACCTTGTGCACCCGTAACAGCGGGAAGATTACCAGGTACTTTATTAATCGTTTGTTTGGCTAACCAGGCAAACGCAAACGCCTCCATCCAATCGGCATCGACACCTAATACATCGGTCAGATTAACTTCTTTCCCGGATAAAGCTGTCTTTAGCTCATCTATCAGCTTCCCATTGCGGGCCCCTCCCCCACACACATAAATTTCTTCAGCCTCCGGGAAATGGAGCCATATAGATTGTGCAATGGTTTCAACAGAAAGCTTCAGCAATGTTGCCTGCACATTTCTGGGCGACTCTTTCCCATGCAAATAGCTGTTTAACCACTCACTATTAAATATCTCTCTCCCCGTACTTTTCGGTGGTGGTAGAGAGAAAAAGGGAAATGCCAGCAATGCCTCCAGTAATTCTGGAATAATACATCCTGTTTCGGCCCAGTATCCATTGTGATCATAAAGGCTTCCTGTGTGCTGTAAGCACCACGCATCCATCAATATATTCCCTGGGCCGCAATCAAAACCAATAACCTCCCTCCTAGGTGAAAGACTAGTAATGTTTGCAATACCACCAATATTCACTATGATGCGATGTTTTTCTGTATGGCCAAATATGACTTGATGAAATGCCGGCACCAAGGGAGCACCTTGCCCTCCTGCTGCGATATCACGACTTCTGAAATCCGCAACCACAGTGATACCAGTCAACTCAGACAGAAGTGCAGCATTACCTAATTGGATACTATAAGCTCTTTCAGATTGGGGGCAATGTCTCACAGTCTGCCCATGGCATCCAATAGCCGTAATATTTTGCGAGCTAACCCCACTTTTGCTTAGAAGCCCTTCTACTGCGTCAGCATATAATCTAGATAGTTGATTACTCAGTAATGCAGCACGATGTAACTCATCATAGCCAACTTGATTTAATGCTAATAGTTTTTCGCGTAAATATTGATCGTACACCAAGAAATAAGTCTCGATCAAAGAAGGAGTCGGAAAATTAAAGTCGACTAATGCCACATCTATTCCATCGAGGCTTGTTCCAGACATAATCCCAATATAAAGAGATTCTCTCAAAAGATTCACTCACTAGACTGTAGAAAATTCGTAAAACTCAGGGATCAATTGGCGGAAGCGAAATTGGCATTACGAAGTAGATCTAAGCGAGCAACAAGCTCTTTTGTATCTCGCTGAAACGCAGCTCTGTTTCTTTTGCTGATAGGGTGCGCAGCAGGCATTACCATCTTTGATGGATCGCGCTGAACTCCATTTATACGAAGCTCATAATGTAGATGCGGTCCTGTTGCCATTCCAGTTGAACCAACATATCCTATCACTTCACCTTGCTTAACATACTTTATTTTTTGTATACCTTTTTTGAAAGCGGATAAATGTCCATAAGCAGTACTGTATTCTCCCCGATGCTTCAATATGATCAGATTACCATATCCGTTCTTTCGCCCAGTGTATTCTATTGTTCCATCTGCCGTCGCCATAACAGGGGTACCTGTTGGTGCAGCATAGTCGATTCCCTTATGAGCTCGCCATTGCTTCAATATCGGATGGAAACGAGCATTTGTGAATCCTGAGCTGATCCGAGAAAATTCTAGCGGCGCTCGCAAAAACGGTTTGCGTAAACTCTCACCGGATGGGGTGTAGTAATCACCCTCTTCATCAGGAGCTTGGAAATAGACGGCCCGATAAGATTTACCCTTATTAATAAATTCAACCGCCAAAACACGTCCATATTGAGTATTCTCGCCATTATCATGAGAAGTCTCATAAACGACCGTGAAACGATCACCTTTTTGCAAGTCACGGTAAAAGTCAATATCTGATGCAAAAATATTAGCAATCTGAATTGCGATACTTGTGGGCAATCCAGCAGCATCCGTGGCTGCAAACAAAGAACTTTCTATCACGCCAGACCCAACACTGACACGTGTGTTTACTTCAGCTGACTGCTCGCTCATTTCATAAGTGTCATCAGCCTTCTCCATCAGGAATTGCTCACCATTGCCGTAGAAATATCGTAACGCTAACAATTCCCCATCTGCTGTAGTTTCAGCATGAATAACTTCCCCAGGCTTGAGTTGCCGCATCGCTTTACTGCCTTTGGCAACGCGTAAGAAATTAGCTTTATCCTGCTGATTAATTTCCAAGCGCGCAAGAATCGCAGCCATTGTGTCTCCACGACGAATGTTTTCCTGACGCCAAAAAGCACTATTCGTATCAGCAGAAATGGCCATTTCAGGAAGCGGAAGAGTACGAACAATTTTACGTTCTGGAATATCTTGTAAAGAAGTATTGGGTGCGATGCCAAATGCAGTGACTATGCCAAATAGGGGCAGACTGGATAAGATTGTTAGCCAACGTAATCTTTTATGTATAAACACCGATGGCTTTTGCGCTAAAATTCTTATTTTATCGCGTGGTGACGTATATAGCATCTTATGTTACATCTCCTATTTGTTGTGAGCCGGCCGGTAAGTCTAGCACAAAAATGTGCAATCCCTAGCCTGGCATTCCATAGTAAACGAACTTAAAATAAGCAGATTTTTAAGACTATAAAATAACCCATTGTATTTATTGTGTTTAACTCAATCTCAGAACAACTTAAAATAATCAAACGCGGATGTCATGAGCTGCTGATAGAAGAAGAATTAATCCAGAAACTCAAAGCAGGCGCGCCTTTGAGAATTAAAGCTGGATTTGATCCTACTGCGCCTGACCTGCACTTGGGCCATACGGTATTACTTAATAAGTTACGCCAATTACAGGATATGGGTCACCATATCTTATTTTTGATTGGTGATTTTACGGGAATGATCGGTGATCCAACTGGGAAAAATTCGACACGTCCTCCGTTAACACGTGAGGAAGTCGTGCAGAATGCAAAATCCTATACCAGCCAGGTATTTAAAATTCTTAGATCGGATCAAACCGAAGTGGTATTTAACTCTACCTGGATGGATACACTTAACGCCGCCGATCTTATTAAACTTTCGGCAACTCATACGGTTGCCCGAATGTTGGAGAGAGACGACTTCAGCAAACGTTATCGTACTAACCAGCCTATTGCTCTCCACGAGTTTCTCTACCCCCTTATTCAAGGCTATGACTCAGTTGCCCTCAAAGCCGATATCGAATTAGGCGGTACTGACCAAAAATTCAATTTATTGATGGGACGTGAATTACAGAAACATTTTGGTCAGCCACCTCAATGCATTCTCACCATGCCATTATTAGAAGGGTTGGATGGCATCAATAAAATGTCCAAATCTTTGAACAACTATGTTGGCATCACTGAAAGCGCTAATGATATCTTCGGAAAGCTCATGTCAGTTTCCGATAGTTTGATGTGGCGCTATATCGAGTTATTATCATTTGAATCATTAGATACTATCGATAAGTGGAAGCAGGAGGTAAAACAAGGTCGAAATCCACGAGAAATTAAAGTACTGTTTGCTCAGGAGATCGTAGCCCGCTTTAATTCCAAGGTGGATGCTGAGAAAGCACTGATCGATTTCGAAACTCGCTTCAAAAAAGGGGCTATACCAGATGATATTCCTGAAAAATTACTTCAGATCAATGAAACAAACATTCCTATTGCCCAGTTATTAAAGCAATCTGGGTTGACGTCGAGTAGTAGTGAAGCATTACGCATGATTGAGCAAGGGGGAGTAAAGCTAAACGGAAATAAAATTGTTGATAAGTCACTCCATCTAGCGGTTGGCGAAACAGTCGTGGTCCAAGTAGGCAAGCGTAAATTTGCTAAAGTAACCATAGCTCCAGCTAAATGCTAGCTAGATTTGTTATGCCTAAAACTAATCTTCTCCTCTGCTCTTAAAGACCTAAAGTAAGTAAGCCAAGCTCTATTTTCATGATAACGAGTAGTCAGTTTTTTCGCATCGCCAATGAAAAGACTCGACATATTTGGTAATTCCTGTATACTCCGTTAATTACACAAATAGTAGTTATCTTTTTAGATTCCATCGTTTCTGACCTTCTTCCGATTTTCCCACTACATAGTCTGGAAATTGCGTAATACCACTGGTTAGCTGCGATGTTTTATATCTGCGCCAGCGGTATTTGTTGCCTACGAGTTTCTGGTCTCAATCCCTGCTCGCGTATTTTTTATTTATACACATCAGGAAAACAACGTGTCTTTTGAAGATTTAAATTTACATCCCTCTATTGTTAAAGCAATTAATGAGTTAGGTTACACCTCTCCTACACCTATCCAACAGCAAGCTATTCCAGAATTAATTCAAGGTCATGATGTCATGGCTTCGGCGCAAACAGGGACTGGCAAAACAGCCGCATTCATGTTACCTGCACTGCATCGCCTGGCTACCCCTATAAAAGTACAAGGTCGTGGGCCGCGCATCCTCGTATTGACACCTACTCGTGAATTAGCGTTGCAAGTCTCTGATGCAGCAAGCAAGTATGGCAAATATCTGCCTCGCATCAAAGTTGTTAGTATTTTGGGTGGAATGTCTTACGTTATGCAAAACAAATTATTATCTCAAACGGTAGATATCTTAGTCGCAACACCTGGACGTCTAATTGATCACATTCAGCGAGGACGCATTAATTTCTCCCGTCTGGAAATGCTGGTATTAGACGAAGCAGATCGTATGCTAGATATGGGATTTGTCCAAGATGTTGAAAGTATTGCCTCAGCTACTCCAGCAAGTCGTCAAACTTTATTATTCTCCGCTACACTAGACTCAACGATAGACAAAATTGCAGCACGATTACTGAAATCCCCTAAACGCATACAAGTTGCCTCGCAACGCGCAAAACTTGAAAATATCGAGCAACGCCTTCATTATGTGGATGATCTCTTGCACAAAAATAAACTGCTCGATCATTTATTGCGTGATCAATCACTCAAGCAAGCGATCGTTTTTACCGCAACCAAGCGCGACGCAGACGATTTAGCGGACGATCTCGCAGCACAAGGGCATGAGGTCGGGGCACTTCATGGTGATATGAGTCAGCGTGAACGTACACGCACTTTGACTAAACTGCGTAACGGAAGGCTTCGTATACTGGTGGCAACGGACGTAGCGGCAAGAGGAATTGACATCGCCGATATTACTCACGTTATCAATTTTGATTTGCCGAAATTTGCTGAAGACTATGTACATCGTATTGGACGAACAGGCCGCGCTGGTGCTTCAGGCATTGCTGTTTCCTTTGCTTCCGGGAAAGATAGCATCAGCCTGAAAAGAATTGAACGCTTCACGGGTCAGCGCATTACTCCTTCTGTCATTCCAGGCATGGAACCAAAATTTAAACCACGAATTCGGCAAAATGAAGGAAAAGCCCAGAAAGTTCCTCATGTTGTTCATAAGCGGAATCGTTCTTGGGCATCAAATGAAAGAAATTCTTTTAACCACGCCGATTCAAATAAGAACCATTCTCATAGATTCGAGCGCACTACTAGTAACGATAGCAAGAAGCGTTCCTCCTTTAGACGCCCAAATCAATTCAATTCGGGCATTTATGCTGAATCAAGCAATTAATTCAACCCGTAAGAATAATTCTAAAAAACCACTTTTAGGATAATCTGTAAAAAGAGAAGGCGAATAAATAACTACGGCAGGTCACTGCCGTAGTATACCCCCTATTCACTGACCACCATCTTGCGAGATTTGGATATTTTTCACCTCTCATTGCATTTCCTTATTTGATCTGCTTGATTAAATCTTTCTAATAATCTACGCTTTTTTAGCATACGTAGAATCCAGTAAGCGGCAAAGCCTGCTAGAAGATGTTTAAGCGTATGGCCACTAATAATCTGACCGAAATGATAGATCTCCTCATCCAGTATTTCTGCCAGCTTAGCCAGACCGTAAAGGAAAATAATCAGGTAAGTATCTCGTCCTCGTGTATAGCGGGATGGAAACAGAATTGCCAATAAAATGATCGATAGTATCGAGCAGATTTGCACGACAATATAAAAATTCAGATTCCCGGCGCCCTGCAGTTCACTCCAGTACCAGTAAGTCACACTAGCCACCCCAATTATTAGCAATACCGGTAACCATCGCAAACCTTGTTTGACACCAATCCGCTCCGTCATGGTTGCAGCTAATAAACCCATGATTGCAATGGTTATATGGAACCTATCCCAAAATAAAGTATGGTTATCTGGTTGCCAATGATAATAAGCTGATCCCATACTCACTAAGATGATACTTAAAAATATGGTCACGTATGGCCAGTATTCTGAGAAGGCAGAAAACGTTGTTTGTGAGAGCAATGCCTGCATACGTCTCAGAAACACTAAGCCAGCTACCCCAACAAACAAAAAAGCCAGATTAGAAACAACGTTGAGAAAATTGGGAATACCCAGAAATGAGCGCTGGTCAATAAATTCATGATAGGAAAGAGGCTGAGGAAAGGGTGGCAAGATCGCAGCAACGAGTAATCCCATAATGAAAAGTATTATCAAAATACAAAATTTGGTTTTCATGATCTTCAATTTTGATTACAACAGTCATCTTATTCCATTTCCAAATCAAAAATGACGGGAAGGCGAGCCACAGACAGTATCAATAATACGGCAAAGTGAAGCCGACAAAATTAGTTTTGATTTAGAAATGGAATGAATACTTCCTCAACGCAATTGAATCACTGCTTCTTCGATCCGCTGCACCGCGATGATCTCAAGGCCAGGAATAGATTGTTTGGGCTGATTAGCCTTGGGAATAATCGCTTTAACAAAGCCCAATTTGGCAGCCTCTTTTAATCGCTCCTGACCACGCTGAACGGGACGCACCTCACCTGCTAAGCCGATTTCACCGAACACGACTATTTTTTCCGGCAATGGTTTGTTTTTCAGAGAAGAAACTATCGCAAGGACAACCGCCAAATCTGCACCAGGCTCTGTGATTTTGGCTCCCCCCACCGCATTGATAAAAACATCCTGATCAAAGCAAGGGATGCCTGCATGTCGGTGCAATACTGCCAGTAACATCGCCAGCCGATTTTGTTCTAATCCTACACTTAATCGCCTGGGATTAGGCGCATGAGCAGCATCAACCAGCGCTTGGATCTCTACCAATAATGGACGCGACCCTTCTTGGGTTACCATCACACAACTACCGGACACTCGGCTATCATGATGAGAAAGAAATAAGGCTGAAGGGTTGCTCACTTCACGCAGACCCTTCTCGGTCATTGCAAAAACGCCCAATTCATTGACGGCACCAAAGCGGTTTTTGAATGCCCGAACCAAACGAAAACTGGAATGGTTATCACCTTCAAAATACAGCACGGTATCCACCATATGTTCAAGTACACGCGGCCCAGCAAGTGCACCTTCCTTGGTAACATGACCAATTAGAAGTATGCAGATTCCTTGAGTCTTAGCTAATCGTGTCAACTGAGCAGCACATTCGCGCACCTGAGCAACTGATCCTGGTGCCGATTGTAGTGTATCCGAATAAATGGTCTGAATCGAATCAATCACAGCCACTTTGGGTTGATATTCAGCGAGTACTGCTTGAATGTTTTCCAACTGAATTTCGGTCAATAGTTTGACTGCTGATACCTCAAGCGTTAAACGTTTGGCACGTAGCGCAACTTGTTGTGCTGACTCTTCCCCACTAACATACAATACCTCGTACCGGGCCGACATGGCTGAGAGCGCCTGCAATAACAGTGTGGATTTACCAATACCGGGATCGCCACCCAGCAGCACAACCCCTCCTCGCACTAAGCCACCTCCTAATACCCGATCAAATTCGGTCATTCCTGTCGAGTAACGCGGAGATTCTTCTGTTACAACCTCATTTAAATTGCATACTTGGCTAGCCTCAGCTGCAGCAATCAAGCGGAAGCTATTTTTATCGAAACTCGTGTAACTCGTTTTCTCAGCAACCGCTTCTACTAGCGTGTTCCATTCTCGACAGTGCGGGCACTGTCCCTGCCATTTCAAAGTTTGGCCACCACAGGCATTGCAGAAATAAAGCGATTTAGATCTAGCCATCATTTAAAACCCTTACGGCTATCATCCCGACCAAAAGAGTAAACGGATCGATTACTCGTAAACTTCTGCTTCGTAAAAAGGTTTTCCTTGCGCATCTTTGGTTGATAACATAGGCTCGTTCTCAATAGGCCAGTGGATATTTAATACCGGATCGTCCCATAGAATACAACGCTCATATTCAGGCTCCCAGTAATCTGTTGTTTGATAAAGAAATTCTGCAAATGCTGAAAGTACGACAAAACCATGAGCAAAACCTTCAGGGATCCAAAGCTGTTTCTTATTTTCCGCACTCAAAATTTCTCCCACCCACTGCCCAAATGTAGGAGAAGTTTTACGAAGATCCACTGCCACATCAAATACTTCACCCGCAATTACACGTACCAGCTTACCTTGAGGCTGCTTGATCTGATAATGCAAACCGCGCAAAACATGTTTCATAGAACGGGAATGATTACTTTGGACAAATGTCACATTTCTACCGATCAAAGCGTCGAATTGGCGCTGATTATAACTTTCGAAGAAGAAACCACGTTCATCACCGAATACGCGTGGTTCAATGAGGTATACCTCAGGTATCACTAACTGCGTCGCTTTCATAGTTAACCAAGCTTTTCCTCATTATTCGTACTATCAATATAGCCATGCTTGAGAATCTGCATCAAATATAGACCATAACCATTTTTACTCAATGGGTGAGCCAGCTTTTCCAACTGGGCAGCATTAATCCACCCTTTTCGATAAGCAATTTCTTCTGGACAGGCTATTTTAAGTCCTTGCCTGTGCTCTATCGTAGCCACAAATTGACTGGCATCCAGCAAAGAATCATAGGTACCCGTATCAAGCCAGGCATAGCCACGTCCCATAATTTCCACATTCAGCCTATTTTGAGCCAAATAAATCCGATTGAGATCAGTGATTTCCAGTTCATTACGTGCTGAAGGCTTAAGACTTTTGGAAAAATCAACTACTTGCTGATCATAAAAATACAAACCAGTTACAGCATAATTTGATTTCGGTTGCCTGGGCTTTTCTTCCAAATCGACCGCCAGCCCTTTTTGATCAAACTCAACCACACCATAACGTTCAGGATCATTAACATGATAGGCAAAAACACTCGCGCCTTCTTGACGTATCATGGCATTCTCGAGCAGATAATGGAAATCATGCCCATAAAAAATATTGTCCCCCAGAATAAGTGCAGAATGATCATTGTGGATAAAAGATTCGCCAATGATAAAAGCCTGAGCCAATCCATCTGGTGAGGACTGGATAGCATAAGATAAATTCAGCCCCCAATGCTCACCACTTCCCAGCAGATGTCTAAAAAGCGGCGTATCCTGTGGCGTAGAAATAATGAGGATATCGCGAATACCCGCCAGCATCAGTGTGCTTAATGGATAATAGATCATTGGTTTATCAAAAACCGGCAATAGCTGTTTGGAGACAACCTGAGTAACGGGATATAGTCTTGTACCAGAACCACCCGCTAAAATAATACCTTTTCTTCGGCAAGCAACAGTTTGTGACAGATTAATAGGATGCACTGGAATCATTTTTATTATTTTATTGCATTAAATTTAATTGTTTCTAACAATTATTTGAACAAAAGCCTGATTAAAATAGATTGTTTAATTTAGTCATAATATTTCTTACACTTAATGACATGTCTAACTTTTTTACATCCCCTGCTACCACATGCATCCATTGTATCTTGATATTCAGATAAGCTGACTATGATCGAAATACAAATGCTCCGCCGCCTGATGATATGGGTTGTGCCCTACTGGACAATGCTCGCATTCGCTATCATCAGCCTGATTACTATTGCAGTCACTACCTCCATATTACCCTTATTTATAAAACCATTACTCGATAATATTCTGACCAGTCAGCATGGGTTAGAAGAGTTTCAGTTTGCTCTTCTGGCGATACTAGGTTTATTAATTACACGTAGCCTCGCAAGCTTCTCTTGTAGTTATGCAACTAGTTGGGTAAGTGGAAAAGTCGGAATAGATCTGCGAAGAACCTTGTTTGAGAAACTCCTAGCGCTACCCTTATCCTACCCGAAGGAAGCGAATCCAGACAAACTCAGTATCAATCTCTTCTCAGAAATCGAGCACGCTACCGATAGTATCGCTCAGATCCTAATCATTTTCGTCAAAGAAATATTAACCATAACTGGCTTACTGATAGTGATGATACTCTTAAACTGGGAATTCTCATTCATGGGATTTTTAATCGCACTGGTTATTGGCTTAATTATGCAATTTGTCTCTCAAGCGAGCAACTCACATCAAAAAGTACCTCACTTATTAATAACGTCTACTTTCTTAACATCGAGCAAGCATATCAAATCAATCAAGCTTGATGGTAGCCAGTCACAAGAAAGTCAACATTTTTGCAACTCCATTGATCATCAACGAAACCTTGCCCTAAAACAAGTAGCCACCAAAACATTTAGCAAAACCATTGCATTCATTATGATTGCTACCATCTTGACGGTGTTTTTTCTCCTTTTTAAACAACAGATCTCTCTTGGCATGATGACGGTCGGAGACGCAAGTGCTTTAATCACAGCAGTACTGATGCTGGTTCTTCCTGTGAGACGCGTACTGAACATACAGATATCTCCGCAAAATAAGTTTCAAGTCATCCACAATATCGATTCACTGCTTGCACAAAAAAATGAAACTGATTCAGGCAAAGTTGAGATAACAAGCGTGCGCGGTCAAATACGGTTTGAAGAAATCAATGCTGGTTATTACTCACAAATATGCCCTCCCCTCTTCAACCTCACCTTGACGATACAGCCGGGTGAAATCATCGCGCTACCAATCTCCAGCCAAGGTCAGGAAAGAACATTCATCGATCTCATTGCACGTTTCATTCACCCAGCAAGTGGAAGAATCTTGCTAGATGACGTCGATATTGCCACGATCAAGCTAGCTGATTTGCGTGCAAAGATCGCCTGGATAACACCCGACACCAGGCTTCTAAACGATACCATCGCAGCTAATATCGCCTATGGTACAACACGCTGCGCCACAGAAGCGAGCGTCATGAAAGTTGCGCGCACTTGCCATGTGACAAAATTTGCGCGTGAAATGCCGCATGGCCTTCAAACCAGAATTGACAATAAAGATATTAAGTTCACGGAGAATCAGCGCCAACGCATCTTGATTGCCCGGGCATTACTTAAAAACCCGGCGATTGTCATCATTGACGAAACAACGGCCGTTTTTGATATCAATTGTCCATTGGTAAACAATGCGCTAGATGCTTTAATCCAGAATCGCACTACTTTGATCGCCTCATCCCAACCAAACATGCTTGGAAAAGCGCATCGGATTATCAAGTTAACATAGTCGGAGTGATTAGATTCAGAGAAAGTACTTCTTTAGTAGCCAGGTCCAACCCTATAAAACAGGTGAATAGTAGTAGGGTCGCAAAACCACAATTATTTCTTCTTTAATACCAACAGTATGTCATCCAACCCATACCGTATTACTTCTAGTACTTAGTTTCATCAAAACATATACATATTTAAAATTATGAGCCATAATCCCCCTGTTCGATAACGGGAGAGCAAACATGGCAAGAAAAAGTGGGCGAGGAAAAC
>NZ_FOUB01000159.1 GCF_900114745.1 Nitrosomonas communis
GTATCCCTCCAACCCCACCACCTACCCACGTTCCTTCAATAATGCTTCAATAGCCTCCGGTGCAAGCGGCAACAATTCATCGATTCGGCTGTTAGACCAGGTAGGGAGTTTTTCGAGGGTGTCAGCTAGCCATTGTGCGGGGTTGATACCGTTGAGTTTTGCAGTGCCGAGCAGGGTTTGGATGGCAGCGGCACGTTTTCCGGCACGTTCGGAGCCGGCGAACAGCCAGTTTTTCTTGCCGAGCGCTATGGGTCGGATGGTGTTTTCGACGGGGTTGTTGTCAATCGGCAGGTGTCCGCTGCCGGCATAGCGGATCAGGCTTTGCCAGCGCTTCAAGGTATAGTCGATGGCTTTGGCGGTGCCGCCGCCATCGGCGGTTTGGGTGCGGGTTTGCAGTAACCAGTCGTGCAACGATTGCAGGATCGGCAGGCTTTTTTCGGCACGTAGCTGCTGCCTGGTTTCGACGGTTAAATACTTGCCTTCGTCTTCGACGGCGTAAAGTTTGCCAATGCGTTGCAATGCTTCGAATGCAACGGTGCTGGCGTTGGCCTGATGCAGGTCGAAGAATTTGCGGCGCGCGTGCGCCCAACAGCCGAGTTCGGTGCAGTTGCCGGCGAGGGTGAATAGCGATTTGTAACCGGCGTAGTCGTCGACAACGAGATGACCTTGCCAACCGTCGAGGAAGTCTCGCGCATGTTTGCCGCTACGGCTGGTTTGGTAGTCGAATACGATGATACGCGGCCCCAATTCGAAGTCGTTGCTGCGATACGCCCACAGGTAGACGCGCCGCGTTTTTCCGCTGCCGGGATCCAGTTGCGCCACCGGGGTTTCGTCGGCGTGCAACACACGGCCTTGCAATAAGTGCAAAATCAGTCGGTCAACCAGCGGTTGCAGTGCCACGCCGACGCGTCCAACCCATTCGGCCAAGGTGGAAAGCGATAAAGTGATGCCTTCCCGCGCGGCGATTTGTGCGATGCGATACAGCGGCAGGTGATCGAGGTATTTGGCAGTCGTGATCCAAGCAAGCAAACCCACTGCCGCCATGCCACCGTCGATGATGGCGGGCGGCACGGGTTCCGCAACCACGGTTTCACATGCCCGGCAGGCGTATTGCGGGCGGATGTGGCGGTGCACGAAGAATTCGGCGGGTTTGACGTCCAGTTGCTCGGTGACATCTTCACCGATTTTTATCAGATTGCTGTCGCACTGTTTGCATTGGCAGGACTGCGGTTCATGGCGGTGTTCGATGCGTGGCAGGTGATCCGGTAGCGGTTGGCGCCCGGTGCGTGCACGCTTAGGCTGCTGCGGAATCGGCAGCTGCTCGATTTCCGCTTCAATCGCTGAAATATCGGTTTGCCAGTCTTCTTCGAACAAACTTAACTGCGACCGCGGCAGCGCTTCGCTCTTCGCACCGTAGCGAATGCGGCGCAAATGTGCCAGTTCCAGCGTCAGTGCCTGATTCTTTGTTTCCAGCAGTTTGAGCTCGTTTTGTGCTTGCGTAAGCAGTGATTGAATCAGGTTCGATACCTCGGTTTTAGCTTCCGGCGTGAGGTTCAAATGATCTAATTCGATTGACTGATTTACGTGCGCTTTCATGACACTATTATACCGCGAAACCCGCACAAAGTGGCGTCAGTATTGACTTTAGCTATATTTCCGCACGCAAGATTGCAGCCCCAGACGACGCCAATCCACTCCGGCAATCAACCACTCCCATTGCGACGAAGTCAGTTCCATCCCGCCCGTATCCGAACGTCCCCAAACGAACCGCCCCTGATGCAAGCGGCGCTGGCACAACCACACGCCGGTGCCGTCCCACAGCAGCACCTTGATGCGATTGCCCGCGCGATTGCAAAACACAAACGCCGAACCCGCACAAGGCGATCGCTGCAACGCTTGCATAACCAATGTCGACAACCCGTCGATGCCGCGACGCATATCCACCGGCTCAACCATCAACCAGATCTTCCCCGGATTAGCAATCAAAGACACTTCAGCAACTCCCCCAACCAATGCGGCGATACAGTCGACGGCAGTTCCAGCACGTGATCGCCCCGTCCGCGAAGACGCATCGTATTTGCCGGCACAGGCATTGGTTTGATCGTTACCGGAACAAACTCAGGCGACCGAATCACCTGACCGGCACGATGCTTGCGAACCCAATTGCCAAACGTCTTGGTATTCAAACCATGTTCCCGGCAATAAGCTGCTTGAGTCATGCCGCTGGTTTGCCATGCTTCGATATGAACTCGTCGTGATTCTGGTGATGACATCGTTCTTCCTTGTAAAAAGTTCAAGGATAGCGATCATGTATCTGGGTGTTAATGTGGAAGGGTTGGAGGCTTAC
>NZ_FOUB01000114.1 GCF_900114745.1 Nitrosomonas communis
TGCATCGGTAATGTCATCGATTATCCTCCTGAAAACGTTTGAGGATAATAATGCAGTGAATTATGATGTTTTAGATGGGAGCGTTGGACGCATACCCTTGATTCTGGTGAATATTGTGTACACCAAGTCCACTGTTAAAAGGTTCTCTAAAAATATAGAATCTGACGTCTTGTTCTATCACAGATTCGAGATCGGGTCAGGGCTTGAATGTCTGTTCCGCTATTCCACGGTAGGTTCCAGCCTAGAAAATTTAGGAAGCGAGACAGACAATTATCGTATGAGATGAAATAATTACATAAAAATAAAATAGCAATGACATAAAACGACTAAATTGTTATAACGAAAATCTTATCACAAAATATTATGTTGCCATATTTTATAGTAATTATTCTTCTTTACAATCTCCGTAGATATGACGGTGAGTAAGTATTTTATGTCAATGAAGAGTAACGGTTATCCCAAGTTAATCAGATCAGATCTTTGTATTACTCCCTAGATTATCTTCTGCCTCTCCTGAGAATATCCAAATTTTCCCTTAACTACAAATACCTGAGTTATGTGCTTGATCAAATAGCTTCTAATGCACTAAAAATATTTCCATTAAAAACAGCAATCTAATACTATAACAACAAGAGCCTTCAGCGATGCTATGGGCTCGATAATCTGAAATCGTCGCAATCCCCCAAAGGGCCCCGGTCATCTCTTGGCCTTGGGCGTTTTGCTTTTTCCGTCTTCCATTAACGATAGGAGTCACCCATGCTCATCCTCAATGATCCTTCCCTTGTAGATCTCATTTCCGACCCCGCTATACGAGAGCTGGTAGAGCAGCGGTTCTCGGAAGTCTGCACTGGTGAACCATACGACTACGAAACCCACGATTACATGATCGTGGTAGAACCCGTCGACAGTGTACACGCACTGGAGAGCAGAGCAGTTGTCTCATCCTGCGTAAGCCCTTCGATAATTGTCAAGCTTGTGTTTTAATAGTAAATACCCTTATCGCCGCATCTTAATCTTAGTCACCGTGTCTTTAATTATCGCTCTTACCCTTTTGTTCAGCTTGATACTGCTGGCTTGGTCCGCTGCTCCGGCCTTGGTGCGCCGCGGCTTTCATGCTCCACGTCGGCTCGAACAGAGCAGTCCTGCCGAGCTCGGACTCGCCTATCGTGAGATACGCATCCCCACTGTCCGCGGCAAGCAGTTATTCGGCTGGTTGATCCCGGCCTCGTTATCCGGACCTCAACCGATAGTAGCAGTGCTGCACGGCTGGGGTGGCAACGCCGAGGACATGTTGCCCTTTGCTTCGCTGCTGCATCGCGCTGGCTTGGGTGTATTGCTGGTAAATGCGCGCAATCACGGTCGCAGTGACGCCGATACCTTCTCCTCCATGCCGCGTTTTGCCGAAGACCTCCAGCATGCTCTAGATTGGCTAGTCCAACAGCCCGAGGCGGATCCGGCACGATTGGCGATTCTGGGTCACTCAGTGGGCGCTGCTGCCTGTTTACTGGTTGCTTCGCAACGTCGCGGACTGGCCGCGGTGATCAGTATCGCTGCCTTCGTTCACCCCGCCGAAATCATGCGTCAGGTAATAGCCGCCCACCATATCCCCTATTGGCCTATTGGTCGCTGGGTTATAGACTACGTGGAGCGCACCATTGGCCATCGTCTGGACGATATTGCTCCCCTCTATACTCTCCAAGCTATCCATTGTCCGGTACTGCTGGTCCACGGAGATCAGGATCGCACCGTACCAGTGACCGCTGCCGAAACCCTTTACGCCCACCGCCCCAGCGACACTGTGCAGCTTTGGGTAATTCCTGGTGTAGCTCACGACTCGGTGGAGGCCATTCAAGCGCACGGCGACCGGTTACTGCAATTCCTCAATATGGCCATGGGTGGAGATAAGTGATAGGAATTTTTTAGGATTGTATGTTTAAGTAATTCTGTCGCAAAGTTCGAAATTCTGCCGAGATTGGATCTCCTACCCGGAGATAATCAGACGGTGAAGCGACGATGATAGATTTCAAAGGCAGCCAGTTCGAGCAGGGTATCATCCTTTGAAGCATCCGTTGGTATGTGGCTTGTCCGATTAGCTATCGGCGATTGGAAGAAATAATGCGTGAGCGCGGCGTTACGGTTGACTTCGCCCAAAAAACGGTAATTCAGTAATTAGTGCTTACCCGAAAACTCTCAAACCCAATAAAGAACAAAAGGTTGCTCCTGATTTCAAAAATGAAGATTTCTAGGAATTTAAGTAAAACCAGCGCAATTCAATTAATCAACCTCACTCTGCCTCAATCTTTTAGAAATCTTCATTTCTTAAATTAGATGCAACCCACTGTTTTTTTATAGGAACAAAGGGTTTCCAGGCAGACACTAATTAATTATGTTGAGAATATCAGCCAATCTATCCATACCCTTAACTGAGATCGAAATTCAAGCGATACGCGCCCAGGGATCGGGCGGGCAGAATGTAAATAAAGTTGCCACTGCAGTTCATTTGCGATTCGATATAAAGGCTTCATCACTCCCGGAAATATATAAAGAAAGGTTATTGAATTTAAAAGATAGTCGAATCACTAGCGAAGGCGTTGTTATCATAAAGGCTCAGCGGTATAGCAGTCAGATTAAAAACAGAGAAGATGCACTCAATCGACTACAAGAGATTATCAAAAGCGTCACTGTCCAGATAAAACCACGAAAACCCACTAAACCAACCAAAGCTTCCAAGGCAAAGCGTTTGGAACGTAAAGTAATTCAAAGCCAAAGAAAGTCGTTACGCAGGAAGGTTGAGGAGGAGAAATAAATAAGAAAAAATGTGGTTGTAGTGGCTTAGATTTATGCTGATATTCTTGTAGTATAGCCTTAATACAGTTCGGCAGCCTGCTTGCGACCGAGGCCGTGTAAAAACTCATCACCAAACCTGTCGATATGGGAATTGCCCTACTGACCAGCCAAAGATCAGTCAATACTCAATGACTCAATGGTTGACTCCACAATGCTCGCTATTTCAGTCAATATCTTGCATGATCAAACCACTGACATTTCGATTTTTGTGTTTTTGCACAGCTTGAACACAAACCAGACAGTGAGATCGCGCTAAATTCATTTTTAACAGAGATAACGTTCAAGCTCAGCATAGTGCTAAGTTTAGAATTCCGCTTCGGACAGATCATAGGCTTGCATATTTCCTTGTTGATCTTTATGCAACATCGTTGTGAAATTGCTGTATTGAGTGTTTCTAAAAGTTCTTATTTCCTCAATATTGAACGAATCGGAACGTGAGAGATCGACATTGCTAAGATTACGGTAGCAGATATCATAACTTCCTGCTGTAATCTTGCTCATAGTGAAGCTGCCAAAAGCGGGAATATAAAATTGGCGTAATGGATAAGCCTCTACGCAACCTAAAGAAACCAATTTTACGAAAACATCAGAATCATTCTGGCTGTTCTCTACCGTTATTGTCGAAAGGATATCTGAGTGAAGTGGTTTACCCCCTTTAACATAGCTAGCAAACACCGGCCATGGCTGACCATTTGGCGCTGTACTTGGCCTGACATAATTTAGTTGGAATGGAGGGGGTTCTGCGTTGTAATGTTTGCGTTCCAATGGTGTGCTCGGTTTCTCAGTTATCCAGTTCCATAAAAATAAGCCAATAAGCCCGTAAGGAATCGAGTATCTGAAAATGTGCGCAAGTATTCCCCGAGTATTAATACGCGAGATAGATGACGAATGGACCGGTGGAGTTTTTGACGTGAATCTTGATTGTCTGGTAATATACTCTGCTTGCGCAGCATTTAATTCTTGTTGAGCAATCCACTGGTCATGCTCCCTTCTTCTGTTTGGCTTGGATAACACGTCATACGAAGTGTTGATGATTACCATGATTCGAACTGCTTCAGTATTCCCCAGATTCTTGTCTGGATGAAATCTCTGTGAAAGTGTCTTGTATGCTGCACGGATGATCTCTGGTGGAGCGTTACGTGACACCTTGAGGTTATCATAATGGGTATGTATCTTAGCCATGCCTATTGCATCTAACAAGTAATTAATTAGTCTTCATATCTCTTTCATGCTTCTGGCATTAACAATAGAATTGGTACGTGTGCTAATTGCATATTATATTAAATGAAGCGATATATATTTCTGGGATCATGACTGTACGCGCTGCCACATATTATTATGTCAGGTTATAGGAGACTTATTGAGAAAAATTGACTAACTGGTTTTGGCACGAAGTAGTCATTTCGATGATGCTAATTATCTGTGCTTATTCACTTCTATTTTTGAATGCGTCATATTAAATCCAAGCTTTTACACTTTAGATTTTGTTTTAAGTGCTTCTGGCAAGTTACAGATATATACTCCAATATTTTCTTTGCAAATGCCACAATCTTCAATGGGTCAAACGTCAGACCATATAGCTTCGGCACCTGCAAGGGTTAAATATGAGCAACATGCCTCAATCGCATGTTGCTCATTGCAATAATGATCAAGTAGGACTCCTTCCCGAATATCAACCTCTGGCACTGCGTATGGAAGCAGCTATATGCACATTTGTGTTTCATCTAATCCCATTTCTAAATCAAAAATGACGCGAAGGCGAGCCCTAGGCAGTATAAATAATACGGCAAAGTAAAGCCGGCAAAGTTAGTTTTGATTTAGATTTAGAAATGGGATTAGGGAACATACTGGGGCCTAATCCGAGATTTTTACCGCATGTTTTGCAGTTCATGTTGATTCGCCTCAGTAATTGGAAATTAAATAATGCTAATTTTCTTATTATCTTAGCCAGATTGAGCGCGGTAATCTGAAAGTGTCACATCCTACAAATCGCCTTCGGTCTTCATCGGCCTTGGGCGTTTTGCTTTTTCTATTTTCTATTAACGATAGGAGGTGTACCTATGCTCATCCTCAATGATTCTTCCCTTGTAGACTGTATCCTCAATCTCGCTATACGAGAGTTGGTTCGGCAGTGGCTCTCGGAAGTCTGCGCCGGTGAACCCTACGACTATGACCTTCACGTCTACATGATCGAGGTGGAACCCGGTGGCAGCGCTGCAGCACTGGAGGAACACGACAGCTGCTACGAGATGATCTACATCTTCAAGACGAAGGCTTCGATGTCGATAACTTCATCCCGAAGCAGCCGGGCGTTGACGCCGATCTGCTGGCGATGTGCGCCGAATACGCGGCACAGGCGACAGCGCTGGCACAGCCCTGAATATCCATCACTTAACCCATATGTTCAAGGAGAAGGTGACCGTTATGAAGTTTGATACCGGCATAGATAGGGGTCACGCCAAATGCTTAGCGCTAATCGATCTGCTGAGCCGCTATCCCTCGGTATTGCACGGGCTCACCGCCTTGCAGGACTAGGTGGGCAGCGTGATCCGGTGTCTGCTCGCCACCGACCCTGATCTCGCCCGTCGGCACATCGTTGAGAATGGCGGGGCGGAGATTGCCATTTTGATCCCGCTAACGTAATCCATCAGCACTACGATGGTGTCGCGGTGCTGATACCTCTCAAGTAGCGTTCTGGTGCTGCGGTAACCGGAGCATCTTATATGAATGCAGATGTCTGCCAAGTGGATGGATGTCAATTTGTCGAATAAGCTACTCATGTCGACTGACCCTTCGCTTCCCTCAGTGGATCGAGCGGTAGCCACGATTTCATGGCCGTCATTATACCCTATGTCTACCTAACTGTTTGTAAATGTTAAATAATTACATATTGTTATGGCTGTAAATGGGCGGGTGGCAATGCGGATAAACGCTGCCAATTCATACCCGCGATCAGCCATTCCCCTTGCGCCTGCGTCAATGTAAAACAGCGCTCGCCAGAGCCTGGCCAGACAAACCGTCCCTTGTGCAAGCGACGATGACATCACCATACACCCGTCCCATCCCATACCCATACCCATACCTTGATACGATTACCAGCACGATGGCCAAACACAAAAGCTAAGCCTGCACAAGGCGAGTGTCCCAAGCTTTGCTGTACCGCCATCGACAAACTGAATCGCCCTGGGTTTACAGGAGACTCTATTTCTTGAGAGGATAGAGTAATGAAAAAACAAGTAAGATATTCACCGGAGGTTCGTAAACGAGCTGTCCGATTGCTGTATGAACACCAAGGGGAGTATGAGTCGCAATGGGCGGCACTGGGATAGCATCCAAGATAGGTTGTACTGCTGAGACGTTGCGTAAATGGGTGCGACAATCAGAGACTGATCAGGGCATCCGGGCAGGCATGTCAACCT
>NZ_FOUB01000055.1 GCF_900114745.1 Nitrosomonas communis
TGGTTTAGATTTATCCGTTAAGTGGGTTGGGTTTGAGAAAGCCCGCGAATTACTCCATCGTTAAAAATTACGGATCACCAGCTCGGTGCGTTGTCCGCGTCCTTGCTGCCCACCCAGTTTTTGTACCTCACCAAAAAAGCATTATCGCCTAAAAAGGCTTGTTGCACCTTACAATGACTGACACCTTTTTTACACTTATTTTTCTTGATTCGTGATCTGATCCTATTCTGAGATTCTGAGTGCTCTATTCTGTATTCAATCCCTACGGCATAATGGACAGCTCAACGTCTGAATTAAGCTGAGCAGCGGCTTCAGTTTGAATAGTTAGCCATGCTCACGCCTTCACAGGGTAGCGGCTGGAAATGGCAACGCGATTCCAAGCATTGATGACTATCGAAAGCCACTCGATAGCCGATATTTCATCCTTTGATAGATTGGCCGCTGCTTGCTCATAGACGGCATCTGACACTTGCCCGTTAGTAATCAATGTAATTGCTTCCACCAGTGCCAATGAGGAGCGTTCCTTTTCAGTAAAATACTCAGTTTCCCGCCAGGCTGGCAAGACACTTATGCGGTCGCTTGATTCGCCACTGGATAGGGCATCTCGAGTATGCATCCTGACACAGAACGCGCACTGGTTGAGTTGGGATGCGCGAAGGCGCAACAGATGTGCGAAGCCAACCGGCATGCCTGCGGACGCAATGACCTCAGTCGATAGCTTCTCAAGGTTCATGACTGCCTGATAAAGCGCTGGAGCAGATTTACCAAGATTAATTCTTTCAGACATAAAAATCTCCTTACTTGTATGCATAAGGCTAACGAATAAGCTTACCAGTCCGGCCGCTCATTACTTGCGAATAACGACGAGCCAGCGAGCAGCGGAAAATGAATTATGCGGCCGTGCCAATGGCGGAGCAGAAAGTTACCGGATAGCGTGCCTCAGTGGTACATTTTTACTCTGCTATTTACACATCTTAGCAGATAACCAGGGAGAAAAATCAGCGTGTTTTGTGACAAGGAACCAAGATCATGAGAATGAGCTAGTTAATCTATTTGGTAGCAATCATGGACTAGATTCATTCGGAACCAAGAGGCACTATACCTTACAAGAGTCTGCAGTCTAAAATTGAAGGCTTGCATCGGTATCTACCAACCGCAAACTCTCTAATGATTAAACAAATAGATGAGTCATGTCACGATCTACGAGTTCGATGCTCTGATTCTACGAGTTCGATGCTTTGATTTAACAAGAGGCAGACTGCGAGATTAATGAGGAGCTGTAGAAGGCGCCTGTCAGATATTCATGTAGTTATAAGAATAGTATTTGCATACTGACGAGTAAGGCGCCGTAGCTTGGTTGCGACTAACCTAACGACGTGGCAAGAGAGCCATGAAGGTGACTAGCTTCCTTAGAGTCATTCTTGCCCTTGATTATTCTACTCTACTTCAGTAAACACAAAAGCAGCGATAGTGTATTTTCATTGGTCATTTGCTTTTTGCCAAACCCCAACAATACCCGCTCCACTTGCAGACGAGAGAATTACAGCTTTCCCTATATCGTTTGTTGATATTTTGGCTTCTTTAACTTTACAAATACAACCCTCAGTATATTCACCCATTGCAACCATCCCAACAAGTTCCATCTTCCATTTTGAACATATTTCTACACATTGTTCGGGGCCACCACTAATTTTGGAGCTACCTGTAAATGAAGTTGCACAGCCAACGAGAAATAACGCTTGAATCGACAGTACTATTACTGACTTTTTCATCACATTTCTCCTTATTTTAAGAACTAGTTAAGAGCCAGTTTTCGAAATAACACAAATATATTTATTCCCCACAGCGCAGAATAAAATCATGCTGGATAATTTTCAATATATCTCAAAGTTTTTTGATGCTCAATTGATATTTCAACATACTTAACGTGATCTAATCGGCCCCAGGTCACTGGGTCAAATTTTTTATACCGGTAGGAGAGAATTGTTGCTGGGCTTTGTTTGGAAAAAGTAGGCGATCACAAAGGCGCAAGCCAATAGCGTGTCAGATGCTGCGATACCTCACCAATATTATAGAGTGGAGGGTTTGAAGGGTTTAGAGAGTTTAATCCCACCTGTTTCTATATAGTCATAATATAATTTTGATAAAAAACTTTAAATAAAGAAATGAGGGTGGATTTGAGTAAGTGATGAGGTGTTATTATGAAAAACTAATTTTCTTGATGATTATTTCGATCCTTGGTTTTATGACACCAAGTAAGAAACTTACTCAATATGTTGTATTTATTGGTTGAATTCACCATACTATACCTTACTTTGCTATTACTTTCCTCTTGGATGCTTTATATAGAAGAACAGGTAGAAAATAAATGGTGATAATATGATATGGACTGCTCCGCTCGTTTTTTTATTTTTTATACAATTCGCTGCAGCGACAGGTATACCGCCAGTCAACGCTCCCGATACAATGGCGGAACGCGTAAAAGCATGCATCACTTGCCACGGTCCGGAGGATAAGAAAGGTAGAGATGCGTATTACCCACGTATCGCTGGCAAGCCGGAAGGTTATCTTTTTAACCAGCTACGAAATTTCAGAGATGGTAGGCGTCATTATCAACCCATGGCTTGGCTACTGAAAGGTTTGCCTGATCAATACCTGCGGGACATGGCTGCATATTTCGCTTCGCTGAAACAGATTTTTCCTCCACCCGAGCCGATGAGTTCTTCTTCCGCCGACATCGAACTGGCCCGTAAGCTTATTGCTCAGGGCGATCCTGCCCGAGAAATTCCCGCGTGTGTTGAATGCCATGGAAATGATTTAATGGGAACAGCGCCTTTCATCCCTGGGTTGCTAGGCCTGCCACGTATCTACATAATCGCCCAATTTGGTAGCTGGCAGAATGGCGGTGTGATGCGGGGCCAGACCTCTGACTGCATGTCAGAAATTGCAAAACAGCTTACTGCCGCGGAGGCGAATGTCATAGCAACTTGGTTGGCTGCACAGCCGGTTTCGGAATCACTCCTCAAGCGGGAGCATTCTGCAGTCCTCTCTGAAAAGATGGCTAGACGTTGCAGCAGTATTGTCATGCAACCCCCCGAACTGCAATGAAGCGCTCTGTCATCGCCGCTGCGATTGTCGGGTTATGCCTCGCTGTATTTCTGGTTTCGATCGGTTTTTCTCCTGTGAGTAAAAAGTCTACAGTGGCAAAGCCAGAAGATAACATTGGGAAACAACAGGCACAGCAAGCACGAGGCGCTTATCTTGCACATATCGGCAATTGCATGGGGTGTCATACTAGACAAGGCGGGCAGCCCTACGCTGGAGGACACATCCTGGAGACGTCCATCGGAACATTCGTAACCCCTAATATTACACCTGACCAGGAAACCGGTATTGGTCTCTGGAATGAGGAGGATTTCTGGCGGGCGTTGCATGAAGGTAAGGGACGCAATGGCGAGCTTTTGTATCCGGCTTTTCCATACACGGAATATACAAAAATCACTCGCGAGGACTCCAATGCAATTTTCGCCTATCTTCAATCTCTCCCGCCCGTTCAACAACACAATCCACCGAACCGGATCCATTTCCCTTTTAATTTCCGCCCACTCATTTATATCTGGCGAGCCCTTTACTTCGAGCAAGGTATTTATCAGCCTGAAGCTGGAAAGAGTGATGAATGGAACCGGGGAGCATATCTGGTGCAAGGACTCGGACATTGCAATGCCTGCCACACTACTCGGAATCCGCTGGGTGCAAGCCAGGGCGAAATTCTGGGTGGAGGACAGCTCATGGGATCTAACTGGTATGCGCCATCCCTGACTTCGCTGCAAGAAGCAAGCACTTCCGATTGGCCGAGCCATGAAATCGTTCAACTACTCACGGTAGGCTTGTCATCCCGTGCGATCACAACAGGACCGATGGCAGTTGTCGTCAGTCAAAGTCTTCAGCATTTATCAAAAGATGATGCGCACGCTATGGCAGTTTATCTGCAGTCTTTACCTAAGACCGCTCCACACTCAAGGGGAATCGCTCCTGAGCTTACGGAGGAGGTCGACAGACAACTCCAGCATGGCAACAAGATCTACGAGACACACTGCCAAGATTGTCATGGAAGTTTTGGGCAAGGCGCACCAGGCGCATACCCTCCACTGGCGGGCAACCGCAGCGTCACACTAGCATCTCCGATTAACGTGATTCGTAGCATTCTGTACGGCGGTTACGCACCAGTCACAGCAAGTAATCCACGTCCTTACGGCATGCCGCCGTTTGCACACATCTTGAATGATGAAGAGATCGCGTTAGTTTTGTCGTATATCCGTAATGCATGGGGTAATCGCGGGAGCATAATCACTTCAGTCCAAGTCGATAGAAGCCGGAAAGGCGCGCAATGAGATATATCATAACTAGATAATTATAATGGAAGGCATGGTATATTCGTTGGATTTTTTCAGTAAAGCCCTGTCTCTCCAAGAAAAGGAAGGGCTTAGAATAACTGAGGTCGCGACCTGATTTGATGTTGGCATGGCAAGCGTGACGCGCTGGGTTAAGAACATCCATCGCAAACCTCAAGGGTCTCGCAAACGCAAGATTGATCTGGATGTATTGCGGCAGGAAATTACCGATTATCCCGATGCCTATCAGTACGAGCGAGTAAAACGTTTGGGAGTAGCGCAGAACGCTATTTTTCCTGGCGCTCAAGAAGCTTGGCATAACTTATAAAAAACCCTGAAGCATCCCAAAGCGATTGGTCCCGCACGGTGTATCTTCCAGGAGAAGATTGCCGCTTATGAAGCCGCAGGCCGGGTCATTGTTTAAATTGATGAAAGTGGGTTTGTACATGATGCGCCGCGTACCCATGGCTATGCACCCGCTGGCGAGAAATACCATGTGACACATAGGGGAGAATATCTAGTCGAGCGCGATTCGGATTTTGTACTTTGCAACAATGCAGTAAACCAAACTGTAGGCGCAAGCTCATTCATGCCACGTTGAAAGGGCTCTAATCCCATTTCTAAATCAAAACTGACTTTGTCGGCTTCACCTTGCCGTATTATTTATACTGTCTGCGGTTCGCCTTCGCGTCATTTTTGATTTAGAAATGGAATAATTTCATCATCGCGCTAAATTTCTTCAGTTCGGCTTCATCGTCGATACTTGGAATTGGGCTATACATTGTATCCCGATGGGCAGCGGTTAGCTTGGGTAGATAGATCTTAAGGTTAAGATTGAGGCTATCACGGAAGCTGCTCAGCAAATCTGTAAATCACCGGTCGGTTGTAACCATGACTACCCAGACCCCTGAATATCCGGTTGTACTTGAACGCAAAGATGAACAATAACTGCCTCATAAGGACGGAAGTTGGTTGATACAACAGCACGATCTCTAATGCGGGTTTATTTCATAACGCTGCATTGTACTCTGCAATTTGATTGTTCGTCATTTGAGGTTGATTCAGCTTAACCAAAGTAAAAAAATAAGCCGGTTTCAGAATTAAGTTATTAATTAATTCATTATGTTGTCAAACTTGATAAGTGAGTGATCAAAAATGAATTATTTCTAATTGAAGTATTGGATTTTGCCATCTATTTTAGGGAACACTTCTAAAATATTTTATTAAATCCCGGAACACTTAACTATTTTCATTTTTTTTAGGTCCTAAACCTCTTGCATTCAATTCAGCCAAAGCTTGCTCAGTTTTTTTCAGATGACCGAGCCCCATACCCTGCAATACATGGTCAGCTTTTGTATATTGAATATTGATATAAGTAGTTATTTCCACTCGATTTCCCCAAGGATCAAGAAAATCAAGAAAAGGACCTTTTAAAAGTTTGATACCCATCTGTTCAAGTGTCTGCCTTACTAATTCCTTATTATCTACCGCTATACCAATGTGTCGCTTTTGATCAGGCTGTCTATTATCATTTTTTGTAAAATTGATAAATTGATCCCCAAAATAAATAAAAGCTTGCATCTCATTTTTTTCATGAACTTCGAAATTCAAGAAATTGCCATAAAATTTCAATGCTTCATCAATATTTCCAACTTCTAATGCCACATGATTTATGCCTATTGCGTTTGCTTTCATAGATTTGTCTTATCTTAAAATATTTGTCAATATATTCTGGAGAGTATTATTTAGTATATGGGGTATCTCACGGTGAGACTGCAACCTCGTATCTTCATATCTATCTATTAGAACTAAAAATAACTAAAAGATTTTTTTAACCGGCAATTTTATTTTTTTGTCTTAAGTTGGAACACTATATGGAGCACATGCTATTAAATTCTGATTCTGGAGGCATATATGAATTGAATCTGAAACTCGTAATGAAAGCCGAGCTTTACGTTTATTCATATCATATTTTTATGAAATAAACGTGACAAATCTGATGAGAATCAGCGAAGATTAGGGAGCACTGACGGGTGTGATATTAATATAAACAGTTAGTTATAACACCTGTTAATCCGCAGGTCCCAGGTTCGAGCTCTGGTCGGGGAGCCGTCTGTGTGTAACTTACTGTTCTATAAAAAAATTACTAGGCATGCCTGATAAGCATGCTGGAGTGAACGTTGGACTTATACTTTCGGGTCGGATAGTTAAGCATACGAAGCCCATTTTTCAATATTGTTACTACTCACACAAAGTCATTGATAGATAACATTTTTATGAAATATCCAGCCACTCACATGAATTTTTTCGGGATCATGATGCGTCCAGTGGATGACTCCACCTTTATCATTCCATTCGTATTCACCATAAAATTCAATTTTGTCATTTAGGGATAACGCAAAAATTCTTGGTGCTACATCTATATTATGAGTGATCAGTAGAGTCTGCTTTGATTTCAATTCAATGATAAATCTCTGATGACGACTACCATCAAGATCATCCGATAAAATGGAAATGACAACACCTGTTCCATAAACTTGTACATTACTTTTGCCATTTGCAAAAAGTTGAGCTAATAATTCATCGCTATCAGCTTCTAATTCAACATAATCAGAAATTATTCCCGCTCTTAACAATCCATTAAAAACATTTCCATAGACATAGACTTCCTCACCTTTGGTGCCGATATAGTTGCCGGTGGTGGGATAGTAGCGGACTAAATACTCATCAAGAGTAGTAGTAGTAGTCACGCCGGCAGGGCTAAAATACCCAGGAGAAGAAGCCTCAGCAAAATTAAATAAGTTATTGCTATTGATTAAAGAATTCTCAGCAGAAGATATTCCTGAAATTAATACCAGCAGCAGTAAAGTAATACATCTCATAGCTATCCGTTAATTCCCAGTATGGTTTATTCACCAAAAATAAAAGATACAATTTCTTAGAGCATGTATGTAAAACAATAAGCTCAGTAAGCTTGTTACGGCAGTTTTTTATGATTCTGTATTATTTCAATGGACACAACAGCTTTGCTATACGGTAATATTCTTCACTTTCATCTAATGTTTTGTAAACACGTTCTTTAGCCATTATTTTTATAATTCTTCCAATATTCTTTAGTTTTTTTGATATCACGGCTTTAGCTATCTTTATCACCGCCATATAATAGAATGACGATGTTATCAGCATCTTCACCAAAATAAACACGGTATCCAGAACCAAAAAACATTCGTAATTCTGAAGTACCTTTTCCTACTGAATCATAGTCACCATAGAGTCCTTCTCCAAGTCGCCGTATACGTGTTCTGATCCGTTGTTGGTTCTTTTTGTCTTTTAAACTCGGGTGGGCGCCAATGTGTTCATCTGAACAAGAGATTAAATGAACGCAGAACCAGCGACACTTACCCAAGACGACTCACTCTCTATTCAAACCTTCTGCTCAAGCTAATTGTCACTGCTGCTAAGGACGAAATCAGCCTCAACGTGATACCAGGAATGGGTCGGCCAGGCATAGTTTAGATTTATCAGGCAATTGAATTGAGTTTAGAAAAAAACCGTGCAATGCATCGTCATTAAAAGTTACGTGTTACCAGCTTGATGCGTGGTCCGCTTCCTTGCTATCCATACCTCGGTGTAGTTGGACCACCGGCTGCATTATTAGTCCTTTGAATATCTCGCGCATCGCCGAGATATAGTTAATGGATATAATCATCTTGCCCTTGAGCGTTCTTGCCAGTTTTGCTAGCTGAGCATACTGTTCCAGCCCAAAATCTACATCATAGCTTTCGCTTCTCCAATAAGGGATTCACAATAAAATAAATATATCCCTGGTTTTACTTACGTGAACACGCTTGCTATGCCAAATGCTCAATATAAGTTCGCGAAAGCTACAAGTGTGCGTGGCTTTGCTCTCCCTCCAAGTGCGGCAAATTGAGATGGGGTGGGGTAGGAGTGATAGTACCGAAGTTCTAGCTGGCTACTATGTCATCGAAAGCCAGCTTCTGCAAATAGGAGAAGTGGACGGCGCGCTGGATATCAGTGAACTTTTCCCCTGGCGTTTGAAGTTTTGTTGGAAGCGGCTCAAGGCGTCGTAGTGGTTGTTCCTCCACTTAAAGAGAAAATTGGGAAATGACTGGGAGTAGCACACTATCAACAGTTTATCGAATGCTGGATCGCCATGGTTGGCGTAAACTTTCGTCTGATACTGCTCATCCTCAAGGAGATACTGTGCTACTCGAGAGTTGGAAAAAACTTAAAGAGCGGCTAGATAAAATGGGAGTTGTATGGAGCAATCATTGACCACCCCGTTTGATGTTCGAGAATGAAGCCTGCTCTGCGGCTCACATTCGCGTCATTTTTGATTTGGAAATGGAATAAAACAGTATCGGGCGGCAAACCGAAAAGAAATTATGAAAGTATAGTAGCTAGCACCTGCGGATATGGCTACCTATGTGAAATGTCAACAGGCCCTAGTTAAATTTTAAGATCAAATAGGCTTGACCACAAAATTGTGACAATACGCCAGACAATTATTACTGACATACAAACGAGTGTCTATTCTGATTCAGCAAATTCTACCGAATAGTTCCAAACTAACTTCCCCTCTATAGTCTGATTCGAATAGAAAGAAACCTCTTTTCTGAAATCTCTAGCTTGTTTGGGTGGAATATGAACATAGATATATTCATTCTTTTCTAAAATAACAATGCAATCATTATTATTCGCACATTCTTTAGCAGTAATTTTTAATTGAGTGCCATTCAAAGTGAATTTCTGAGAGTTATTGATTATACGTCCCGTCATTTCATAATGACTATTTGAGGGCTTAAAAGAAATATTTTTCAATACCAGCTCTGAAGGCGAAATTCTGTTTTTAGATTTGTTCTTTTCATACTCTTGATACTGCCAAAATATCAAACCCACCACAACACCTAGCAAAACAAGAAACCCTGCCAATTTTCTAAATCTTACTGATACTATGAGCAAAATCAATATAATAATTCCCGCTAGCCATTTCATAATCTACCTCTTCTAATCTCGTCTTGAAAATAACATTTTTTGAAAGATTCATCTGTGCTTTTGACAATACAGTGGATTACCAGTACATTTATTCTGGCTTACAATGATGTTTACGTATTATGTATTTTTATTCCATTTCTAAATCAAAACTGACTTTGTCGGTTTCACCTTGCCGTATTATTTATACTGTCTGCGGCTCGCCTTCGCGTCATTTTTGATTTAGAAATGGAATTAGAAAGCAGTTCTGTTGAAAAACGTCATGAAATCGGACAGAGTTGAACTGCTGATATCAGTCTAAGTCTCAATGAACAATCAACACGAACATTGTTAGCAACAGTTCATAATCGTCAAAAATAAGAAGGGGAAACCTTGATGTTTGAATGGCTAGCAAGTCCTGAAGCTTGGATAGCTTTAGGCACATTAACTGCACTAGAAATTGTTCTTGGAATCGATAACATTATATTTATCTCCATACTTGTCGCGCGTCTTCCAGAAAATCAACGTGCGTTTGCCAGAAGAATGGGGCTTGGCTTTGCCATGATTACGCGCTTAGCCTTGCTATTTTCAATTTCCTGGGTAATGGGATTAACTGCACCGTGGTTTACATTGCTTTCATATGAAATTTCAGGTCGCGATATAATTCTAATCGGAGGCGGTTTGTTTCTGCTGGCCAAAGCTACACATGAAATCCATAATAGCTTAGAAGGGCAAGAAGAACCTGATCGTTTGATTGTCGTCACCAGCCTGGGAATGATGCTGCTTCAGATTGCCGTGTTGGATATTGTGTTCTCATTGGATTCAGTCATCACGGCAGTTGGCTTGGTTGATCATCTTTCTCTCATGGCAATTGCTATTATTTTGGCAGTATTGGTAATGTTACTAGCGGCAAAGGCGATCGGTGATTTTGTAGATGCACATCCTACGGTTAAAATTCTCGCTCTTTCCTTCCTGATTTTAGTGGGCGTCACGCTCATATTGGAGGGGTTCGACATCCATGTGCCAAAGGGCTATATTTATTTTTCAATGGCATTTTCAGTCTCAGTGGAGATGCTCAATCTTCGTATGCGGAAAAAACGGGTGGAGCCTGTCAAACTCCACAAGAAAATTCCTGAATAGCTGGGATGGGATATTGGTGGCAAACAAGAAAAATTTTTTGATAAGGCATTAATTTGTAGTTCTACTACATTATTTTTAAAAAATATACAGAGCTAATGATTTGTTTTTTCTTGAAGTGGGGATTAAACCTGTAGAGATTAAATCAAAATACCTGCTTATCGTGCATCTATATATTAAGAAGTTATTTTAATTGCCCTATTATTGTAAAAATAAAACGTGACAAATCTCACGGTTATTGGCAAGTGTTGGCAAGCATTAGCGGGTATATATTTAATAAAAACAGTTTGTTATACACCTATTAACCCACAGGCACCAGGTTCGAGCCTTGGCCGTATAGCCATAAATATCAATAGGTTACATTAATATAAACTTTGTACTGATATAGGACACCTTTAAAAATTCATATTTCGTCACAATACTTCGTTGTTCACAAAAAATGTTTCCTTACCTATCAGTTATAGGCTGCGCCAACATTTTTTGTTCTCGCCTTGTCTTGTTTAGAACTCTGAATTTTTAGAGGCGCCCTATGGTATTAACCTTATAGCAGTCTGAGCGCAAAAACAAAATCCAATAGCAAGCTTGAGGTTGTACCCTTTCCTGCATTGCCATTTAAATTACTTTTTCCTTGTGCGTAAGCTAGCTGTAAACAACTATCATTAAGACCAGCTTGAATACTTCGCAAGTATAAAAATCAACTAAACCTTTGAGATAAATAACAAAGTAAATTAATAAATTATTTTTAGATAAATTAAAAATTTTGAATTTTTCATGAAATCTGAAATCCTAAGTTTTAAAAAACCATCTCATCGAAGAATTTTTTAGAATTTTATTATTTACTTATTCGTGATAATGAAATTAACACTAAAGAACGCATGGCCTGTAATTAAACAGGCCTTCTCTGAATTCATGGAAGTCAATGTACTGAGAATGAGTTCATCGCTTGCTTTTTATACCTTGTTTGCACTGGCTCCTATGTTCATCGTGATTATAACGATCGTGCAATTTTTCTTCGGTGCAGAAGCTATAGAAGGAAACCTTTATCCACAACTTGCTGAATTGATAGGTTCACAAGCAGCAACTCAAGTAGAAGAAATGATCAAAAATGCTGCTATTTCTAAAAGTAGCACATTATCAACTACCGTTAGCGTGATTATACTTTTGTTCTTAGCCACCGGAGTGTTTGTTGAAATTCAGGAGTCCATTAATTATATCTGGCGTTTAAAAGCGAAGCCCAAAAAAGGTTTTATAAAACTCATTGTTAATCGTCTATTAAGCTTCTCAATGGTTGTTTCATTAGGATTTATTCTGCTGGTATCCCTGATGTTAAATGCTGGATTGGAATTGCTAACCGGCAATTTACAAAAAATGTTTCCTACGATTACAGTCTATTTCACCTATTATCTTAATCTTATTGTAACTTTTATTGTCATTACTTTTATATTTGCTTGTATATTCAAGATCCTGCCAGATGCCAAGATTAGATGGAGAAATATTATTGCTGGCGCCATAACCACTGCTATACTTTTTATGATAGGGAAATCTGTTATTACTTGGTATTTATCTAACAGTGATATAAGTTCCGCTTACGGGGCAGCGGGCTCCATCGTGATCATTATGCTTTGGGTATATTATTCAGCCATTATCTTGTACTTTAGCGCTATCCTTACAAGAATTTATGCTCAAATCTCAGGTTATACAATTTATCCAACTGAATATGCAGTTTTTATCAAAGAAGTTGAAATTGAAAATAAAGAATCCCTACAAAGCCAACCCGACACTAAAAAAATAAAAACTGAAGTCCAGAATGAGGTTATGCAAAAGGAAAAAAAGGATAAAACTCAATAATAAGTTGCCTTTAAAGTATTCAATCTTTTCAGATTTATTATTATCATGTTGAGCAGGTCCTCGATTTTTTGCATCCAATTCTCTGCTAGCGCTTGATTACTTTTTTAAGATGACCTACCTCTTCCCCGCAATACATTGTCAGCTTTTGTAGATTGAATATTGCTATAAATTGTAATTTTGACTTGGGTTTTCCTAGAGTATAAATTTCCGCTCAATTTGGTGCTGTTTTGCGCTTTATTTTGAATTGTCGTTTGATTTTTCAGATAGCGGATAGGGATTGTATGCAATAGCATTATTGATGACCTATTTGTTATATCTTAGCATTCATGCACAACAAGAAAATGCTCGTTTGAGCTGGATAGGGATTTATTTTTCGTGTATCCTCTTTTTTCTCCCAAGATCAGTGTAGAAACTCGGTCTATTACGCCTTACTTTATAGGATATATTCGACATGAGCATAAAACACTTTATTTTGCTTTCTGTAGTTTATTTTTCAGTAATGTTCGGTACGCTCGTCCACGCTGCCAATCTTTTTATTCCAGCATATTTCCATCCATCTAAACAACCGATTTACTGGAGTCACCTGGCTGAGGCAGCTCAGATGGTATCTACCGCCGTCATTGTTAACCCACATAACGGGCCTGGAACAAGCATTGAACCTAGTTTTGTTAACGCAATTGACCGGGTTCGTGAAGCTGGAGGAAAGGTCATTGCTTACGTACACTCCAGTTATGGTGATCGCCTGATGAACGATATTTTCAAAGACATTGATAGTTACATAGCTTTCTATGCGATTGACGGTTTTTTTATCGATGAAATGACCGCAGATGGCACGGATGAAAACATCAGGTACTACGAGGCAATATATAACTATATCAAGGACAAAAGCACTCATTATTCGGTAACGGGGCACCCAGGGGTAGTACCCGATGAAGTTTATTTAAGCAAACCCGTCGCTGATAATTTAGTGGTATTTGAAAGTAGCGTAAGAAGTTACGTAAACTTTCAGCCAGAGCAATGGCAACGTAATTATTCGAAGAGCAGATTTATCCACATCGTATATAACGCAAACTTGCAACAAATGACTCAGGCGTTCAGTGAGGCTGACGAGAACCACGTTGGAAATCTGTACATAACCGATGACAGGCTTCCCAATCCTTATGATAGTCTGCCGCATTATGGTGCAGAGGAGCTTGAGAGGTCATTCGTAACACCGAAGTAGTAAAGATTCTCCCGCTCAAGCTAATCATCGCTGCTGTCAATGATTAAATCGACCTCGACGTGATAGCCAGGAATGAGTTGGCGAGCCGTGGCTTAGATTTATCCGGCAAGTAAATTAGCTTACAAACCTTAAAGACAATATTCGGCTGGTAAGGATTACGGGTTTTATTCGTGTTTATAGATATTCACACGTTTTCTCTAAGTGGAAAATATATTTATCCATTCCACAATCACAGCTTGAACGAACATCTGTATGTTTATTGTTGTTGGGTATAGGAAAAATAACCGCTCTTTTTCATAGAAAGGTATATGAAAGCAGAAAGGATGATAAAAACATTGCCAAGTATGCGGTTATAAAATTTATGATCAATTGGCAACGCCAGTTGATGAGATCTTGACTATTTCTTGATTTTTCAGATGAAAAAGACACAGAGAGGACACTCAACCCAGATTAAATTAGGTTGAAAGTAGAGTGCCTGGAATGAGATAGCATCAAAACAATTAAAGGCTTGTTGTGTTGTTTCTCAAGGCGGCACCCGGGCGGGCATTCGCCGCGGTTTCAGGAGAAGAAATAGGGTGCAGGTTGGCCTCCCACGTGCGCATAGTTGGCCACGACGAGGCGGTTGCAAGGTAGGGAGAGCTACCTCCATCCGGTGCACTCACGGCGGGCTCTGGGGTACGCTCTTAATGAGCGCTTCCCGGCCATGCCTCTAACTCGACTACGCTTTATGTTTCAATATCACCAACTGGGCCATCGGTCATGTAGCCAGGGATAACCTTGAGGTATTTCTTCGGTGACGACAGCGATTCTCTGCTCGTCAGCTCTATCAGCAGGCAAAACTTGTATCATCATGCTGGATTGGAGTGTTATTTACGGGGGGGTTCTCCGTACTTTTGCAGAAGAAGCTATCGACATGAATCAGGACAAGCCTGCGCTACTTTTGTGGATCGGTTGGAATCGGTTATTAGGCGTATTTCGATAAGTCGCTCGCACGGTTACGCTAGACCCAGAAATCCGACGGTCCGGGCTATGACGACAACTCCCATAAGTATCCAAAAAATGTTTAGGAGTGTGTATGCCGCATCTTTGCGTAAAAACGCGCACCATGTGAGAAGAAGGGAATCAAGAGTATTGATGGCCCAGACAAACATGAAAGGACTCTCCGGGCCGAGCCAACTGACCAGAGTGAAGTTAGAAATTCGCATAATAACTCCAATCATTTCTAAGGTTTTTATGTGATTAATAATAAAAGCATTCATGCTCATCAATTTATCAATTCGGTTATTGTGCTTGTAATTCGTCGCTTGGCTGCCATTTGGGAATTGCCCTGAACTATTTTCTTGCATTTACCTAGAAGCCTACATGTGATCCCCGCATCATGCAACTTAACCACCCAGCTTGGCGATGGGCTAAGGAATTATGTTTTGTTGCAGAAATGTTGGTTTCTATTACTTATTATTAAATTATTTTTGCTTGTGGAAAAGATAGGCTTGAGATAGCGCTATGTCAATATGTAGTAAACATAGCTGCCGCTGCGAGGTGCAGTTGCCCCATCTCTCCATAGTTCGTGGAATGAATGGGATACAGGTTGGACCTCAGAGCACGCATATTTGGCCAGGGAAGACGTTTGGTTGGGAATGTGGTCGCGAGCCGCCCCCTCATCTGATTTTCTCGGGCTTTATTAAGCAATTTTGTGTCTTTTCTGCCGGCTTTATCGTCTGTAATACTCACTATTGGGTTGGGGTGGTATTCAAAAAAGCTTGGAATAAACTTCCATAAATCATTATTTTACATGCGGGAGTCAAGAATAGGAGAATCCCAATGAGCGATTCTCAAAAGGATGATCAGGATGCCGCTCTTAACGCGGCAGAGCTATTAACTCGAATCCGTAACCTCGAATCAACGCAGCCTTGTACTGCGCTCTTAATCGTTCTTTCAACTTTGAAACAGCGGAAGGAGTTGTTACAGAGACGTCCAGGATCTCTGTTAAGTGATATCCATAATTTATCAAAGCAGAACGAGCCAGTGTCAGAGCCTCTTCCAGAGATTGCGCAGCAATGAAAATGATTGCACTAACATCAACAACATATTCGCCATTAGTTGAGGCTTTTATGTGTAATGCTTCTGCGGTAACTAAGTATATCTCTTTCATGGTTTCTCCTTTGTTGTTAATAGTTTGGTTTAACTATCTATTCAGCCAGCATAGGGGAAAACACTTATTACAACGCTCTTGCTGCGCTTGCCAACATCATTCAAACGACAAAACCAGCTTTTTTCCAAGTACAGAAGCCATTTTGTCAAGCTGCTTGAGGGATGGCCAATGATGAGGATCTTCGAGACGTTGGGCAGCAGGCCAAGAGGTCTCCAAGGCGCGCGCTATTTTGGCAAGCGAACGATCGCCACGTACCCAACGGATCAGCAAAGCGGATTGTATGCGTGCATCAGGCGCGATGTGGTAGGCATCTTTGACATTCTCACTGGGGCGTGGAATTTCACGCCCATCCTCAAGATATATTTCAAGGAGCGTAGTCAATACCTCTGCGCCGTTAAATATACATTCATCGATTGTTTCACCTTGCGTAAATGCTTCTTCAAGATCGAGGAATTGCACAACATAGCCGGAAGGTTGTTGCGGTTCAAATACTGCTGGATAACATGCATTCATTGTAGTTTTACTCCTGTCTGTTTTTCAATCTTAGTCACCAATCCTTTGGCAAGGTCGGTGGTGCCATGAACTGGAACCGGAACAATCTTGCCGTTTTTGCCCATAATTTGGTGGCTGCCATTGATACGTTTAAATCCCCAGCCTTCAGATTCAAGTATCTTGATGATTTGTTTTGTGTTCATTTTTTAGATGATATATCTATATTGATATATTATAAAAGGATATCTAAGAATTTGACAATCACTACTATACTGGTTTATCCATCCGCTCAGGTGTTCAAAACATCTCCTGTAGCGGATAACCCCGCGCCCGTCAGTCGTGGTTTTTTTGCGTCCATACATTTCCCATGGCCGAGTGTTGGGCTAATAAAAGACCTGCTGAGACAGGAAATACGCTAGCCGTCTACAGGCGGTTTTGAGCCCTCAGCCACCCACTCAAAATGGGTGAATTTCAAAATAACCTGTAGAAGGCTAATCATGGCTGCTTAATCTAGTGGCGCATTTGCGCCTATCATTTTCTCGTTCCAATCAACCAACATCCGCACCTTTCTTGATGACCATGGTAATCTATGGTTTTGCACTAAGGATGTTTGCGAAGTTTTAGGCTATACAAACTATAAGATCATTGCCGTGAAAAGGGGGCATCGGAACGATACCCCCTTACCGAAGGGAGCAAACAAATGCTTGCCTTCATCCATTAAGGCAACCTCTACCGCATAATCACTCGCTCCAAAAACCAGAAACGGAAAAATTTGAAGAAATGGTCATGGATGAAATCCTCCCGACCATTCGCAAAACTGGAAGTTATCACCACATACCTATCTTACCTAATCAACTCGAAGAACGCATACAAAAGCTTGAGGCGAAATATCAACCAATCGATCTACCCGTTTGGACGCACCCAGGTGATCAACGCAAATTTGAAGCCGCCTGGCAGATTATCAAGGAGCTCAAGGATTGGTCCAATACCCATACCTTGAGAAATAGGCGGCCCGCTCTATGATGCGCTCAACCAGCTTTTTATCACCATGATCGCAGGCTGGACGTGGACGGAAGTTGACAAAGCTATCCATGCCATCAACAGCGGACTATTTCATCTGAGTAGGTGGAATGGGAAGGGGAAATAAGAATGAATAAGAATATGAATCAGCAAATCGATTTCCAGCAAATCGTACGTGCTGCGCTGGGTCAATCGTTGATTTTGCTCGGGAGGTAGTCACCGGGTGGCAAAGTGGATGGGCGCGAATATAAGTCGCTGAATCCTACGCGATCAGATAGCAAGATCGGTTCATTCTCGGTCAATCTCGATACTGGGAAGTGGGAGGATTTTGCCACAGAAGATACCGGCATGGATTTTATTAGCCTGAATGCATATCTTAATGGAATATCCCAACTTGATGCCGCTAAGAAGATAGCAGTCCAAGCTGGGATAAGGCTCAATAGCGTTGATCATTGTAAGTCATTTATTATGACAAAAAAGTGGGAGATAAAGCAGAATGGGTTCCGGTGTCACCAGCACCAGAATGAGGTGTCTGCTTCACCAGGGGCTCACCTTGTGCGTGGTCGTTCTCAAATGCATTGGGATTATTTCGATGCTGATGGCAAGTTATTCAGCGTTGTGCATCGTTTTACTACGTCCGATGGCGGCAAGGAGGTATTGCTTTGTGTCTATGCGCGACATAGCAAAACAGGTAAATACGAATGGCGCTGGATGGCTTTTCCCGAGCCGAGGTCGCTTTATGGGCTGTATGAGCTGGCACAGTCTCTTGATAAGCCGGTATCGCTGGTTGAAGGCGAGAAGTGCGCAGATTATGCGCATGATATCCTGAGAGATAAATTTGTTTGCGTCACCTGGTCGGGTGGAACTAATGCAGTCGATAAGGTCGGTTGGTCGCCATTGGTGGGTAGGCTAATTTACGCCTGGCCGGATGACGATGCGAAGCGGCATAAACTAAGCAAAGAGGAAAAAGAAGCGGGAGTTGATCCAGCCAGCAAATCGTTGTTGCCTGAGAACGAGCAGCCCGGTACCAAGGCAATGCTGCGCGCCTATGCGTTGATGAGATCACGCAGATGATCCTGAATGCTAAGCCGGTTGGAATCACGCTGGCTGATGAAAAACCAGCCAGCAAGCCGCCAAGGAAAGCAAAAACAAGACGCAAGAAGACTACCGGGTCGCCGGAAGAGGAACAACGTACGGTGCTGGATCGCTTTGCATTGATTTACAGTACTGAGACGATATATGACATTGATACTGCGTTGATTATGAATATCTCGGCTATACGCCTGGCGTTCGGCAAGAGTTGCGTGGATTGGTGGCTGACGCATAAAGAACGTCGGATGACCAATTCGGATCAATTGGTATTTGATCCGACCGGCAAGTATCAGCTGTCAGCGATCAATCTATTCCGTGGTATTGAGATGTGCCTAAACCGTGTGTTTTCGGGCTGATTATGGAGCTGTTGCAGCATTTATGCGAGGAGTTAGCCGAGAGCGATCAAGGTGTGTTAGAGGTGGTGGAGTGGGTCATTAGATCAAACTTAGGTGAGCTTGAGCTCAAATCAAGTGCAATGGTTTCTGCATAATTTATTCAAAAACCTTGCACTTAAAAAGTGATTTTTACGATATTCTCATGGGAAACAATTGTTTATATTTTCTGAGCAAGCTCTACATATGATTAATCATCAACGATCGTTGATTTGCTAAGGAGATTTTTTCAAGAATGGCGAGAAACTTGATGATAGATTGGGCAAATTATTGTGCTGACGGGCCTTTAGTAGCTGCATGACTAGCCACAACATGGAAAGAGCATATGCTCCACAGGCTGAGAGATTTTGGATAGAGACCATTTCAGAAAATCAGCATAACTCACGAAGATAAAATAGGACAGAATACGATGTTTCTCAATCAATCTGGAATGAATTTCAGAACATTACCGTTGATACAATAGCGCTTGAAGCTGGGTGGTGGACCATCGGTAAATACGTGGCCAAGATGAATACCGGAGCTTGCGCTGCGAACTTCGATCCGCTTCATGCCATGCGAATTATCCTCATGGAGCGTGACAGATCCCTCTATGGGATCAAAGAAGCTGGGCCAGCCAGTTTTGCTATCGAACTTCGTTTTGCTAAGAAAAAGGGTAGCACCTGTAATGGGATCAACAAATTTCCCGGGACGTTTTTCATCCAAAATGGTAGCAGTAAACGGTGGTTCGGTGCCTTGCTCAAAGGCAATCTTCTGTTGTTCCGGCGATAATAACTGAAAGCCTAGCCATTTCCAGAAATTTGATTGTTCCCCGTTATATCCCGTGTATCGGCTAACTTCTTTGCCGTTTCTGAACAGCACAATGGTGGGAGCGGCAAATAGCGGTTTTTCCAGTGTCCAATCGGCAGGTGGATTGGTATTTATCGTTGCAATGACGGGAACCTCTGCTTGCCAGCGGTTTAAAATATCTTTGTCAAACAGTTTGCAGAATTCACAATTTTCAGCTTCAAATATGACCAATTGCTGTGGAAAGTTTAAATCTTTGCCATTGAGCATCTTCTGGCGACCAGTCATTGCTTCACTACTTAAAGGGCCATCTTGTGCAGTTTTGTCGCCAGATATGGGGTATTTTACTCCCGTGCCGCCGAGGCCGCAGTATCCACTGGGATTCTTCTTCAGATAGTCTTGATGGTATTCCTCGGCTGTGATGTAGTTTCTCAGTGGCAGGATCTCGGTTGTAATCGGACCGAGACCAGCGGTTTTTAGCGCTTGCTGATAAACTTTTTGTGTTGCCAGTGCTAGTTCTTTCTGGGCTGCGTCATGATAATAAATTGCACTTCGATAATTGCTGCCAATGTCATTACCTTGACGGTCACCCTGCGTTGGATTATGGTTTTCCCAGAATTTTGCTAACACGGTTTCCAGTGTTACTTTCTCTGGATCGAAAGTTACCTTAATTACTTCGGCATGGTTTCGTCCTGTAGCCTTATCTGCGCGAAGCGCCTTCTCATGATTCAATATCTGCTGGTAGCCAACACCCGAAAAATCACCGCCTGCGTAACCGCTTTCTACATCAGTAACCCCCGCAATCTCGCTCATACGCTTCTCTGCACCCCAGAAGCAGCCCATTCCTAAAACAATATAATCTGTCTTTGAACTGGTATTTTGATTTGATTTTAAAGGGCTGGATACCACAGTTTTCTCCATCGTAAATGATGCCATAACAATTAATAAACTTAATGTTGCCACAATAATAGTTTTCATGATTTATCTCTGATGCCTAATTTTGATAAATTTTCGAAAATTTGAGGATTGCTTCAATTCGAGTTTGGAATAGAAATTGCCGTCCAGATCTTGCATATCTGCTAGTTGGTAGCTTGCCTGAATTACTCATTGCAAGCAATTATTGTCAATATGCTGTAGTGCGATGAACGTAGATTAATTTCATTTCTAAATCAAACCTAGCGTTGTCGGCTTCCCCTGACCGCATTATTAATGCTGTCTGTGCTCGCCTTCTCGTCATGCTTGATTTAGAAATGAAATAACTCGCCTGAAGCAGCAGAAATGCTGCAAAATTTTTCAGTATCTACTTACAAATTGTGCCGGGATGAATTGAATTTCCAGTCAGTTATCCATAAATCAGCCAATTAGATCAGCTCTCGGTACATTCAGTTCCCGTGAAAGAGATGGTTATTTTTTTCCTACACCTGCTCAATTATAGTAGTGATTTAATTTCTTTTTCTAGCTCCGCAGGCGTCGTTTTCGGGGCAAAACGTTTAACGATTTGGCCATTGCGATCAACTAAAAATTTAGTGAAATTCCACTTAATCGCTTCTGTTCCTAAAATGCCTTTTTGTTTGGTTTTTAGATACTGATAAAGGGGGTGAGCACTTTCACCGTTTACTTCTATCTTGGCAAATAAAGGAAAAGTAATATCATAATTTAGCGAACAGAAGTTTTTAATTTCTTCATCATTACCAGGTTCTTGTCTGCCAAATTGATTGCATGGAAAACCTAAAATTTCCAATCCTTTTTCTTTATATTGTCGATATAACGCCTCTAAGCCTTCGTATTGAGGAGTAAAACCACATTGACTGGCAACATTGACGATCAGTAATACTTTGCCTCGATACTTATCAAGAACCATATCACTGCCATCATTTTTCTTTACTGAAATTGAATAAATTGTTTTTGTTTCCATTGTGTCCTCCTTTCTTTCAGTTGATTACAGTCGATGGTGATGGGAGCAATGGTTCATGCGTTGCATATGCAAGTGAATACTACGGGCATTAGCTATAGAGTTTGGATTTGTTGTCATAGTTTGTCACTTTCTATCCGTAACTAACAAATGGGGCCGGATAGCATCACCAGTTTTCATTTATCACAATGAGTCAGCTGATTGCTTATTCATCAATTAAAAGGCCGTTGTGAATTTGACTGCTCCAACTACTATTCATTAAAACTTATGGGTCTATTGCGAGTTGGACGGTAATCATCGATACAGAAATTTGCATCCTTAAAATAAATCATAATCTCTTAAAAGATTATATGATCTTACATAGAATGAGTGCAACTTCGTCGTAATAATATATGGCGCATAATCAATGATATACATCTGTAATAATAACTTTATCTTTAATTGTATCCCTACTCAGGAGAAGATTAAACGATTTCCGGATTGTATTTTCTGTTGGTCTCTTGATCTCTTTTAATGGGTAATTACTTATGCCAGGCAGTGATAAATTAGATGTCTGAAAATATCTTTAGTTTTAAATTCTGAAAGCGCAGCGTTTTTAGCTAGTCCGGATAATTAGCATCTATCTTTTGATCCTAAATTAGCTATAAATAATAAGACAAAGCAGCAGGGTAGTTATGTACTTTTCAGCTATTGAATATCAATTTTCTTTGCTATAGCAGCCAGAATTCTATTGCTCTTTTTTTTTTATAAGATATTATTTAATCATCAGTATATTATTTGCATACAGCTAGGGTCTGTTGACGTTTTAAGGTAAGTATTTCATAGATAAAAACCAACTCGTAATATTGAATTTCCTATACCCCCAACAAAACGAGTTTGCGATGCCACGATGGATGCTTAATGATGAGTTCTGGTCGAAGCTGGAGAAGATTTGGCTTCAAGAAGCGATTGATAA